>NZ_JBMFWL010000001.1:0-148512 GCF_049965315.1 Acidithiobacillus sp.
TGAGCCCGCAGGGCGAGTTTTCGCCTGCCAGCGGGATGAGCCGTAGAACAACAGGCAAGGACCGCCGGAGCAAAAAACCCCTCCGCCAACGGCCGGCGCCAGGATCATGCCGATGGCCGTTGGCAGCGTGTCGTGCCGCGGCCTTTGGTCCATGCCGCCATCCGCTTCATCGCCGCCCCAATCGCCCCAGGGGCACCGCCACCGCGCCGTCGGCCAGGCGTTCCTGGCGCGGCCCGGCACCCCAGGCATGGCCGTAAACCACTTCATAGGTGGCCGGCAGCCGCTCCTCCACCCGAAACTCCGCGTAGGCCGCACGCAAACATTCCAGACGGCGCGGCGTCAGCAGGCCGCGGGCGCGCGCCTGCAGGGCATTGGTCGCCCCCACCGCGCGCAGGTCGCGGAGCAGGGCCTCCAGGCTGGGATAGGTGAGCTGATAATGTTCCACGTCCATGACCGGCATCTCGAAACCCTGGCGCACCAGGGCATCCCCTATGTCGTGCATATCCAGAAAAGGGCTGACATGGGCCCCTTGATCCACCGCGGCAAAGGCGCGGCGCAATTCGCGCAGGGTGTCCGGCCCCAGGGTGGAAAACATGAGCAGGCCACCGGGACGCAGGACGCGGGCGAACTCGCGCAGGGCCTGACCCAGATCGTTGCACCACTGCACCGTCATGTTGGCATAGATGAGGTCCATGGAACCGCTTTGCAAGGGCAGGCTTTCGGCATCTCCCTGGCAATAGTGCTGACGCTGCCGCCAACGCTTGCGCCGCCGCGCCTCGCGCAACATGCCGGCGGCCAGATCCATGGCCAAGACCCGGGCGCGGGGATAGCGGGCATTGAGCCGGCGCGCGCCCAGACCCGTGCCGCTGCCGACGTCGAGGATCCATTGCGGCGCCAGCTTGACCAGATCCAGGCGCTCGATGAGCTGCGCGCCCACCCGATCCTGCAACACCGCCGCCGCCTCATAGCCAGCGGCGGCCCGGCTGAAGGCGCGGCGCACGGCGCGCTTGTCAAAGGGCGGCGCCGCGCCCGTCCTCACGCCAGCCATTCCAGCAAGACCCTGGCACACTCGGCAGGGGCGGAAAGGAAGGGGGCATGGCCAAGGGTCGCAAAGCTTGCATAGCGGCTGCCCGGCAGGGCTGCATGGAGCCATTGCGCCGCTGCCGCCGGCACGATGCGATCCCGTTCGCCGTGCAGAATCAGGGTCGGCAGGCTAGGTGGCGGCAGTTCCCGACGCAGGTCCTCGTCGCGCAGGAGCACCAGCCCATCGGCCAGGCAGCGCGGATCCGGCAAGGACCAGCCGCGCATGGCGTTGAGCTGCTGCCGCGCCTGGGGATCATTCATCACCTGCAGGGCCAGAAAACGCTGGCGTGTCCCCTCCGGGTCCACGCGCAAGGCATCGGCAAAGCCCGCCAAGGTGGCGGCATCGACCCCCCAGGCCCAATCGGGGCGCTGGCGAAAGGCCGGCGAGGCCGCCATCAGGATGAGGCCCGAGAGCAGGTCCGGCCGCCGCGCCGCCAGCCCCAAGGCGAGTAGGCCGCCCAGGGACCAGCCCAGGAGCAGGGGGGCTTCGCCTTCCCCACCCAGCATGGCCGCCAGGGACGTCAGGCTGTCCTCCCAGCCAAGACCGGCAGCGCAGGGGGTGGCACCATGGCCGGGCAGGTCATAACGGACACAGCGAAAGTGCGGCGTCAGATAGTCCAGCCACGAATCAAAGACGCGCCCTTCCATGCCCCAGCCGTGGAGCAGGACCAGGGTCCGCCCCTTCCCCGCCACCTGTCGGGCCCAGTTCATCGGCATTGCTCCAGCGCCAGGCGCAGCCGGTCCACGTCCTCCGGCCCATGGGCCGCGCTCAGGGTGATGCGCAGCCGCGCCGCGCCCATGGGCACCGTCGGTGGGCGCACGGCGGGCACATACAGACCCTGTTCCCGCAAGGCCCGGCTCAGGGCCAGACTGTGCCCGGCCTCCCCCACCAGGAGCGGCTGAATGGGCGTGTCGCTGGCTATCCAGGACCCTGGCGTAGCCGCCCCCCGCAAACGCGCGACATGGGAGCGCAACCGTTCACGCCGCCACTCCTCTCCCTGCACCAGCCCCAGGGCCGCCAGGGCCGCCGCCGCCAGCATGGGCGGAAAGGCGGTGTGGTAGACAAAGCTGCGGGCGCGATGGCGCAAGAGGTCGATGAGGGGCTGGCTACCCGCCACAAAGGCGCCATAGACGCCAAAGGCCTTGCCCAGCGTGCCCATGCGCACACCGACCCGTGCCGGGTCCAGTTGCCAGTGCGCCGCGCTGCCCCGTCCACCCGCGCCGATGACGCCAAAGGCATGGGCCTCATCCAGCATGATGGTGGCGTCATGGCGCTCGGCAAGGCGGACGAGATCCGCCAGGGGGGCGATGTCGCCATCCATGCTGAATACCCCATCGCTGACGATCCAGCGCCGCCCCCCGCCATGACGCTGGAGGAGCGTCTCCAAGTGGTTGAGATCCCCATGGCGATAGCGCTGCAGGCGCGCCCCCGCCAGACGCGCGCCATCCACCAGGGAGGCATGATTGAGACGATCGGCAAAGACCCCGTCCCTGCGCCCCACCAGCGCCGCAAAAATGCCCAGATTGGCCAGATAGCCGCTGCCGAAAAGCAGCACCGCCTCCACCCCCAGCCACTGCGCCAGGGCCGCCGCCAGGGCCGCATGCACGGGCCGTTCTCCGCCCAGCAGCGGCGCCGCCCCCGCGCCCACCCCGCTCAGCATCATTTCCGCCCCGGCCGCCACGCGCAGCGCCGGGTGCCCGGCAAGGCCAAGATAATCGTTGCTGGCAAAGGAGAGGAGCGCGTGGCCCTGGGCATCGCGCAAACGGATGCCACCGTCCCCCTCGGGCTGCAATGGCTGTAACTCCCGCCACAGCCCGGCCGCCCGCAAGGGAGCCAAGGCTTCTTTCCAGCGTGCTTCCTGAGGAGAATTCATGCCCCCTTATAGGAATGGGGCGAGCGCTTGTCAACGGCGGGCAGGGCAAGGACAATCAAGATCCCGCTCACGGATAGTAGCGCTGCCCATGCCGGAATCTCTCCCCCGCCTCCTGAGCACCCACCTTGCCGCCCTGCGCGACTGGGTCTTCCCCGAGGGTTGCCGCCTCTGCGGCGCGCCCGGGGCCGCCCTCTGCGCCCAGTGCTGCGCCGAACTGCCGCGTCTGGCCGCCACCCGCTGCCCCATCTGCGCGCGCCCGCAGGCCGACACCAGTCCCTGCGGCGCCTGCCAGCGACAAGTCCCCGATTTTGCCGCCGTGCATACCCCCTTTGCCTATGCCGCCCCCCTGGATGGCGCCATCCAGGCATGGAAGTTTGGCGGCCGGCTCGACTGGACCCTGCCCTTGACCGATGCCTGGCTGAATGCCTGGGAACAGATCCCGGCCCTTCCCCAGGCCCTCATTCCCGTCCCCCTGCACCGCAACCGCTTGCGCGAACGGGGGTTCAACCAGGCCGCCCTCCTGGCACGCCGCTGGGGACGGGCCTGGGGCATCCCCGTCCGCCTCGCCGCGCGCCGCCAACGGGATACGGCCCATCAGGTGGGTCTCAAGGCCGAAGAGCGACGGCAGAACCTTCGCGATGCCTTCCGCATCCACGGCCCACTGCCGGCGCATGTGGCCATCGTCGATGATGTCTTTACCACCGGCACCACCGCCAGCGTGCTTGCCGAGACCTTACGCGCGGCAGGCTGCCGGCAAGTCGATGTCTGGGTCCTGGCCCGCGCCCTATGAGCGTGCCACAGGCAGTTGGCAGGGGTGTTTTGCCGCGACTTCGGCCCGCGTCGTCGTTGTTCCTGGCGAAAGCCCACACCCGGCAGGTGAACCGTTTGAGCCCGCAGGGCGAGTTTTCGCCTGCCAGCGGGATGAGCCGTAGAACAACAGGCAAGGGCCGCCGGAGCAAAAAGCGCCCTTGTCAACTGCCGGATCCAACAGGATGAAAGCACCCCGCCCACTGCAGATCATCCTTTACGAGCCGGAGATCCCTCCCAACACCGGCAACATCATTCGTCTCTGCGCCAACACCGGCGCCACCCTTCACCTCGTGGAGCCCTTGGGCTTCGCCTGGGATGATCGCCGCCTCAAGCGCGCGGGGCTCGATTACCACGAGTTCGCCCGCGTCCAGCGCCACCCTCACTGGCCGGCCTGCCAGGCCGCCCTTGGCGATGCCCGCCTCTTCGCCTTCAGCACCAAAGGCCAGCGCCATTACCATCAGGTACAATATCAGGCCGGGGACGCCCTTCTCTTCGGCCCCGAGACCCGCGGCCTGCCCGGCGAAGTTCTCGCCTCCCTCCCGCCCGAACAGATCCTGCGCCTACCCATGCAAGCCGGCCAGCGCAGCCTCAACCTTTCCAACGCCTGCGCCATAGCCCTTTTCGAGGCGTGGCGCCAGCTCGGCTTCCCCGGCGCCGCCCCCTAGAAGCGCCGGTTCTGGCCATCCCCATCCCGCTGGCCCAATTATCTGGATTTTACCGCTTTTTTGCGGCAGACTTTAGGGCTTGCATGGTCCTCAGCGGAATCTATGTCAGGCGAAACCCACATCCTCGTGCTCCACGGACCCAACCTCAACCTGTTGGGCACCCGCGAACCTGGCCACTATGGCCGGCACACCCTTGCCGCCATTGATGCCGGCCTGCAGGCCCAGGCCGCGGCCTGGGGCTGGCAGGTGGAGAGCGTGCAGAGCAACGCCGAGCACATCCTCATCGACGCCATCCATCGCGCTCCCGGCACCGGTTGCAAGTACATCATCATCAATCCCGCGGCCTTCACCCATACCAGCGTGGCCCTGCGCGATGCCCTGGCGGCCGTCCAGATCCCATTCATCGAGGTGCATCTGTCCAACATCCACGCCCGCGAACCCTTCCGCCACCACTCCTATTTTTCGGATCTGGCGATGGGGGTGATTTCCGGCCTGGGTGCCGACGGCTACCTCCTCGCCCTGCAGGCCATCCATCGACGCCTTGAGAGCGCCTGAATATTCCAAAAGAAGAGGAAGAAGCATGGACATTCAATTTATCCGCCGTCTCGCCGAGCTGCTGCAAAAGACCGACCTCGACGAAATCGAGGTGGTGGAAGGGGAGAGCAAGGTCCGCATCACCCGCCATCAACCGCTGACGCAGTCATTCCAACCCCCCGTCAGCGTGGCAGCGGCAGCAGTGCCTGCCATCGCTGCGGCCACTCCACCCAGCACTCCCGTATTGGCGTCCGTTCCGGAAGTCCCCGAAGGGTACATGATCAAATCGCCCATGGTTGGTACCTTTTACCGCGCCTCGTCTCCCGATGCCGCCCCCTTCGTGGAGGAAGGCAGCATCGTCAAGGCCGGACAGACCCTGTGCATCATCGAAGCCATGAAGCTGCTCAATGAAATCGAGGCCGATGTGGGGGGCAAGGTGCTCAAGATCCTCGCCGCCAATGGTCAGCCCGTCGAATATGGCGAACCCCTGTTCATCATCGCCCCCGAGCGCTGAGATGTTTGAAAAGATCCTCATCGCCAACCGCGGAGAAATCGCCCTGCGCGTGCAGCGGGCCTGCCGGGAATTGGGCATTCGCACCGTCGCCGTACACTCCGAACCCGACCGCGACCTGATTCACGTCAAGCTCGCCGACGAATCCGTCTGCATCGGCCCGGCCCCGAGCGACAAGAGCTATCTCAACATCCCCGCCGTCATCGCCGCCGCCGAGGTCACCGACGCCCAGGCCATTCACCCCGGCTACGGTTTCCTCTCGGAAAATGCCGATTTTGCCGAGCGGGTGGAGAAAAGCGGCTTTGCCTTCATCGGCCCGCGTCCCGAGACCATTCGCCTCATGGGCGACAAGATTGCCGCCAAGATCACCATGAAAAAAGCGGGCGTCCCCTGCGTACCGGGCTCCGACGGCCCCTTGCCCGACGACCCGGAGGCCATGAAGGCCCTGGCCAGGGAGATCGGCTATCCGGTCATCCTCAAGGCTTCCGGCGGCGGCGGCGGGCGCGGCATGCGCGTGGTGCATACGGAAGCCCACCTCATCAATGCCGCCAGCCTCACCCGTGCCGAGGCTGGCAAGGCCTTCGGCAACCCCACCCTGTACATGGAAAAATTCCTCGAAACGCCGCGGCATATCGAGTTCCAGGTGCTTTGCGACGCCCACGGCCACTGCATCCACCTGGGCGAGCGCGACTGCTCCGTGCAACGCCGCCACCAGAAGGTCATCGAGGAGGCCCCGGCACCGGGCATCAGCGCCGCGCAGCGGGCCGAGATCGGGGCCGTCGTGGTCAAGGCCTGCGCAGCCATGGGCTACCGCGGCGCCGGCACCATCGAGTTCCTCTACGACCCCGACAGCCGGACCTTCTATTTCATCGAGATGAACACCCGCGTCCAGGTGGAGCATCCCGTCACCGAGCTCATCACCGGCGTGGACATCGTCAAGGAACAGATCCGCATTGCCGCCGGCCTTCCCCTGGCCTACCGTCAGGAGGACATCGTCCTGCGCGGACACGCCATGGAATGCCGCATCAACGCCGAGGACCCCGAGCGCTTCGTGCCCTCGCCCGGGCAGATCACCACCTGGCACCCGCCGGGCGGCCCCGGCATTCGCGTCGACAGCCACATCTATGCGGGCTACCGCGTGCCTCCCTATTACGACTCCATGATCGGCAAGCTCATTGCCTATGGGGCGGATCGCAACGAGGCCATCGCCCGTCTGCGCAGCGCCCTGCGCGAAACCAGCATCGAAGGGATTCAGACCAATCTCGCCCTGCACCGGCGCATCCTCGAAGAGGCCCAGTTTGCCGCCGGCGGCGTACACATCCACTATCTGGAGGCCCTGCTCGCACCATGAATCCCGCCTGGTGGCAGATCGAGATGACCGTACCCGCCACCATGGGGGAGACGGTGGAAGCGCGCCTGCAGGCCGCCGGGGCGGAATCCGTGAGCTTTCTGGAAATGGGCGACGACCCCGTTTTTACCGCCGGCCAACTCTGGGAGAGCAGCCGCTGCCAAGCCCTCTTTGCCCAGGCCCCCGGCAGGGAAGCCGCTCTCCATGCGCTGATCGAGACCGAAGGCTGGCAGCCCTACCAACCCAGCGTGCAGCCGGTGGCGGAACAGGACTGGGTGGCCAGCACCCAGGCGGCCTTCCCGGCGCGTGCCTTCGGCCGGCTTTGGGTGGCGCCGGGTTGGGCCGCCACGCCCCCCGGCGCCGCCGTCCTCCATCTCGACCCCGGCCAGGCCTTCGGCACCGGCGCCCACCCCACCACGGCACTGTGCCTACGCTTTCTCGACGCCCATGTCCATGGCGGCGAACTGCTCACCGACTATGGCTGCGGCTCGGGCATCCTCGCCATTGCCGCCCTGTTGCTGGGCGCCGGGCAGGCCCTCGGGGTGGATACGGATCCCGTCGCCCTGCGCGTGGCAGCGGAAAATGCCCAGCGCAACGGCGTCGCCGGACGCCTGCAATTGACCCTGCCCGATGCCGCACCCACCCCCCCGGCCGATCTCCTGGTGGCCAATATCCTTGCCGAGCCCTTGATCTCCCTGGCGCCGCTCCTCGCCCAACAGGTCCGGCCCCATGGCCGCATCGCCCTCTCCGGCCTGCTCCATCATCAAGAGGCGGCCGTCCGCCACGCTTACGCCCCCTATTTCGCGCTGGATCCAGCACAGCGCGAAGAAGACTGGTCGCTCCTGAGCGGCCGCCGCACCTCCGGAGTTTGATCATGGAAATCACCTGCCCACGCTGCGACTCCACCTTTAGCGTCGATGCCGCCGAACTTCGCGCCCATGACTGCCAGGCACAGTGCAGTGTTTGTGACCAGATATTTACGGTCGATGGCGCCCTCTGTGGCGCAACGCCAAGCCCGGCCGGCGCCGGGCGGCGCTGGGCCAAGCGCTTCCTCTTGTTCATCATATTCCTGCTGATTCTGGCCCTCATCGGGCAAGCGGTCTGGTGGACTCAGGCATACAGCTATCTGGCCGGCAATGCCGATCTGCGGCGGGCCATGCTCGGCACGGCCCAGCGCCTGGGCGTGGAGATCCCCTGGCCCGGCCCCGACAAGCAGATCCTCATCGTCAACAGCCAGGTCATCCCCGGCAACGGCAATCTGGCGCGGATCACCGGCACGATCCGCAATACGGCCGACTTCGTGCAGGCCTATCCGGTCATCGCCGTGACCCTCGACAACATCCACGGCGCCCCCGTCGCCCATCTGCGTTTCACGCCCCGGCAATACCTCGCTCCACCCTACCGCGCCGCAGACGGCTTCATACCCCATACCCCCGTGCCTTTCGTGCTGAGCAGTCCCCAACTCATCACCGCGCCGGGGTATCAGGTCACCCTCATCAGCCAGCGCTAAAGACCATGGACCCGAAATTGGATGCGGAACCCATGCCCCTCAGCGATTGCGTCGAACTGGTGGTGCAGCAGTACCTCAGCGATCTCCAGGGAGAAACCCCGAGCAACATGCACCGCCTGGTGATGGAGGCCGTGGAGCGCGCCCTCCTGGACACGGTATTGCAGCGCTGCGCGGGACAGCGGGGCGTTGCGGCGCAATGGCTGGGCATCAATCGCAACACCCTGCGCAAGAAACTGCAAAGCTACGGGCTGGAGACCTGAATCAGGCCGGTCCGCCCTTGGCCGGCCGCGCCCTCCCCTTCAGCCAGATAGCGCTGGTAAAATCCCAGGACGCGGGGAACATAGTTCTGGGTTTCCGCATAGGGTGGGATGTGGTAGCCCGACTGCACCACCGCCTGCGAGCCGGCATTGTAAGCCGCGATGGCCAGCCGCAGATCCCCACCGAAGGTGCGCAGGAGGTGCGCCAGATAGGCCGTGCCACCGTCGATATTTTCCTGGGCGCTGAAGGCATTGCCCACCCCGAAGCGATCCGCCGTTCCCGGCATGAGCTGCATCAGGCCCATGGCGCCCTTGGGGGAGACGGCGCCGGCGTTGTAACCCGATTCGGCGCTGATGACGGCGTTGATCAGCGCCTGGCTCACGCCAAAGCGCGCCGCCGCCTTCTCGATCAGGGGTTGATAACGCTCCCGCGCCTGGCGATTGAAGCTGGCCCGGGCTGCTGCCACGGCCATCCGCGGAGTGCGCATCACCATCCGGTACTGGGGATTGCCCTGCGGCATGTTCGTCATGTGGATCACGCCGTTGCTATCCGTATAGGCATAAATGTCGGCCCGCGCCGCAGGGGCCGCCAATGCCGTCAGGATCAGGCCCAGGGCCAGTGCCCTCATTTCACCACGCGCAACTGCGGGCGTGCGGCCCGGGGGGCTTCGCCATCGGCCGTCGAGGATGGGCCCGGCGTGGCGGGTGGCGGCGGCTCGGAGGGCAGGACCGGCTCGCCAAAGCCCATACCTTCCTGGGTTTCCGCCGCATAGATCGCCACCACCGCGCCCATGGGCACCTCCACCGGCCGGGCCACGCCGCCAAAGCGGGCGCTGAAGGAAATCCAGCCATCGGCCATCACCAGGCCATGGCTCGCCCGCGGCGAGATATCCAGGATCATCCGTCCGTCCCGGTCATAACCGGGCGGCACCGCGACCCCCGGATAATCCACCACCACCAAGACATAAGGCGTATATCCCTGTTCCAGACACCAGGTATAAATGGCATTCAACAAATAGGGCTTTGCACTTTCCGGCAACAATCCTGATTCCTCCATCGACTTCACCGGGGCTTGGATCTCCCGGCAAAGGCAGTATATAGACGCTTTTCAGCCAAGCTCAAGGCAGTGCCCACGCTGCGCCCAGGGTGGATGAGGGCAAGGTCGCCGGAATCGCGACAAAAAGCAATGGCGCCCTCGCCGCCTTCCCAGCGATCATGAAATGCCTTCCCCGACCCCGGATTGATTGCGTATTCCGGCTTTCTTCCAAAGAAAACGGATCAGCAATGAGGCCGCTCACGAGCGGCCCTCTTTCGTCCCTTCAGCCCAGGGGAACAGGCCGGAGCAAAACGATCTAGTCCCGGTGGTAGGCCACCACCCGCTCCACCTCGTTCCGTGCCCCCAGGATCACCGGCACGCGCTGGTGCAGGGAGGTGGGCTCGATGTCGAGGATGCGCTGGGTGCCGGTGCTGGCGGCGCCGCCAGCCTGCTCGATGAGATAGGACATGGGGTTGGCCTCATAGAGCAGGCGCAGCTTGCCCGGCTTTTGCGGATCACGATTATCGAAGGGGTAGAGGAAGATACCCCCGCGGCAGAGGATGCGATGCACGTCGGCCACCATGGAGCCCACCCAGCGCATGTTGAAATCGCGCTGGCGCGGGCCGTCCTTGCCCGCGTTGAGTTCGTTGATATAACGCTGTACCGGCTCCTGCCAGTGCCGCTGATTGCTCATGTTGATGGCATACTCGCCGGTATCCTCGGGGATGCGCATCTGGGTATGGGTAAGGATATACTCCCCGATGGAAGGCTCCAGGGTGAAGCCGTTGACGCCGTAACCGGTGCTATAGATGAGCATGTTGCAGGAGCCATAGAGGGCGTAACCGGCACAGACCTGTTCCACGCCCGGCTGAAGGAAATCCGCAGGCTCGGCATCCCGGCCCGCAATGGGTGCCTTGAGGATGCTGAAGATGGTCCCCACGCTGATGCCCACGTCGATATTGCTGGAACCGTCGAGGGGATCGAAAAGCAGCAGATACTTGCCCCGCGGGACGCTGTGGGGAATGGGATAGGGGTTGTCCATCTCTTCGGAGACCATGCCCGCCAGGTGCCCCGTCCAGTCCATGGACTTGAGAATGGCTTCGTTGGAGATGAGATCCAGCTTCTTCTGGGTTTCGCCCTGCACGTTATCGGTACCCGCGCTGCCCAGCACCCCCGCCAGACCGCCGCGATAGACCTGGGCGCCGATGAATTTGCAGGCGGTGGTGAGGTCGTTGAGCAACCCGGCAAAGTCCCCCGTGGAGCCGGGGTAGAGGCGCGTTTCTTCGATGATGAACTGGCTAAGGGTGGTTCCGATATGCATGACACGGTCCTTTGATGATGATGCCGGGCGGCGCCCTAGAGCGCGCTCAGACCCAGGTGAAATTCCACAGGGGATTCTAGCAAGCGCGTCGTTCCCTGGTCCAACCATTGCAAAAAGTGGATATGGAAGCGATGGGCGCCGCCGCTGAATTTGGGGAAATAGCCAAGACCGTCACGCAGGCGAATGCAGACCAGGGCCGGGGGCTGGCGCGGATTGAGGGGAGCGCCGTAACGTCCATCCGCAGCCTCCACCACGGACCAGCCGCAGGTCTCGCGGATCAGGTCCAGCACGAGGCTCACGCCTTTTTCCAGACTCTCCAGGCTCTCCACCCAGGATGCCAGCAACGCGGCGATCTCCGCGGGCGCCCGCTGGCACCAGAAGGCGAGGATGGGCAGATCACAGTTCGCCAGGCCGCCCGGGACACCCAGCCGCCCCCGGGCCAGGTGAATGAGTTCCTGACGGCGCAGGGCCTCGCCAAAAGGCCCGCGTCTTTCGCGCAAGACCTGCAAGTGCTGGTCAACGCGAAACTGCAAACTGCGCAATTGGTCGACGTCCACCTCCGGGCTTTGCGCCCAAAGGGCGAAGGTGTGGGCGAGCCGCTCCAGTTCCAGGATCAGATCGAGGCGCAGTTCGGGACGGTTGCAAAAATCGAGGATTTCGTTGCATGCCCGGAGGGCGGCGCGCAGACTGGCGGGCGCATCGCTTCCGAGTGGGGAGCGGAGCTGGGCAAACACCCCCTCCAAGCGCAGGAAAAGTCGCGTGCGTTCATTGAGAGGATATTCGTAAAGGGACATGCGCAGAGCCTCGTTATTTTTTTAGGGTGCCATAAGGCAAGGTGCGGCGCAAATTTAGGGATTCGGGCCGAAATCCGGGTGGAGCGTGGCGAGAAACTCCCGCAACTGGCGGCGCGCGGCGGCTGGCGAGCCGCTGTTGTCGATGACGACGTCGGCCGCGGCGAGACGGGTGGCGCGATCGCACTGGGCGGCAAGGACGGTGCGGATCTGCGCATCACTCCAGTCCGAGCGCGCCTTGACCCGCGCCATCTGCTGCTCGGGCAGGCAGTCCACCACCACGACCTGATCCACCAGCGCCCCATAGCCCCCTTCCAGCAGCAGGGGCACAACCCAGACGATGAGGGCGTCGGGATGGGCGGCAGCAATGCGCGCGCTCCGGGCGATCATGGCGGCGCGGATGGGGGGATGGAGCAGGGCTTCCAGCCAGGCCCGGGCCTCGGCATCGGCAAACACGCGCTGGCGCAGGGCGGCCCGCTCCAGGATGCCCTGGGAATTCAGCATCTGCGGGCCAAAATGGGCCGCAATGGCGGCCAGGGCGGGGGTGCCCGGAGCAACGATTTCCCGTGCGAGCAGGTCGGCGTCGATGATGTGGGCACCCGCTTCCGCCAGCCATGCCGCAATGGTGCTCTTGCCGCAGGCCAATCCGCCCGTGAGGCCAATGCGCCAGGCCATCTAGCCGGCCCCCAGCCAATGCAGATAGGCGGCGATGATCTGCTGCGGCCAGAGCAGCATCAGCCAGCCCCCCAAGGCGAGGTAGGGACCAAAGGGCATGGCATAGTCGCGCCCCTTGCCCGCCAGCACATAGGCCATGGCCACCACACCGCCGCTGAGGGCGGCGATGAAGAGGGTCAGGAAGACCGCCTGCCAGCCGAGCCAGGCGCCAATCATGGCCAGCAGCTTGAGATCACCGCCGCCCATGCCGTGCCGCCCGCTCCAGCGATGATAACCCGCCGCCAGCAGCCACAGACTGCCATAGCCCAACACCACCCCCGCCACGGCCTCCTGGGGGCTGACCAGGGCAAGACCGGGATGAACCAAAGCCGTCCCATTGAGCAAGAGGCCCGCCAAGATACCGGGCTTGGTGATGCGATCCGGCAGCAATTGCGTTTCCAGATCAATGACGGTGAGGGCCAGGAGGGCCCAAGTCAGGAGCAGGGCGGGAATGAGCCGCAACTCCCAGCCCAGTTCCCAAGCCACCATCACCGTCAGGGCGGCCGTCAAGAGTTCGAGGGCCGGGTAGCGGAAGGAGATGCGTACCCCGCAGGCATGGCAACGCCCGCGCAGCAGCAGCCAGCTCAGGACCGGAATGTTCTCCCAGGGCCGCAGGCGATGGCCGCATTGCGGGCAGCGGGAAGGCGGATGGACGATGGACTCGCCCCGCGGCAGGCGATACACCACCACATTCAGGAAGCTGCCCAACAGCAGACCAAGAATGCCGAGCATGGTCAGGAACAGCGGAACGGGAACGGGCATCACGGCCTCTCCTCCATGCGCAGTTTCTGCAGACGGGCATGCAGGGACTGCAGACTGATGCCCAGGACGCGCGCCGCAGCGACGGCATCCATCTCTACCCGCTCCAGCGTCTCCCGGAGCAGGCGCGCCTCGGCGGCATCGAGATCCATGGCGGCGTCCTCCCCTTCAGCGCCGGCGGGAAGCGCGCTCGCCGTTCCGCTGGGCTGCAAATCGGCAGCACCGATACTCGGCCCATCATGCAAGGCCAGGGCACGCTCCAGGAGATTTTCCAGTTCGCGCACATTGCCGGGGAAGGGATGGCGCTGCAGCCAGGCCAGGGCATCCGGGCGGAGGGTAACGGCGGGGCGGCCCTGAGCCCTGGCCATGCGCGCCAGCAGGGCAGTGCCCAACTCCGGCAGGTCTTCCACCCGCTCGCGCAGGGGCGGTATCTGCAGGGGCACGACATTGATGCGGTAGTAAAGGTCTTCCCGAAATTGCCCTGCCGCCACCATCTGGCCAATGTCGCGATGAGTGGCGGAGATCAGGCGGATATCCAGGGGCAGCTCCCGGGCTGCGCCCAGGGGCCGGATGGCCCGCTCCTGAATGGCCCGCAGCAGCTTGACCTGCATGGACATGGGCAACTCTCCCACCTCGTCGAGAAAGAGCGTACCGCCATTGGCGGCGGCAAAGAGCCCTTCCCGCCGCTGCACCGCCCCGGAAAACGCCCCTTTTTCGGCACCAAAGAATTCGCTCTCCACCAGGCCTTCGGGAATGGCGCCGCAGTTGACGGCGATGAAGGGCTGGTTGCTGCGCGGCCCCGCCTCATGGATCGCACGCGCCACCAGTTCCTTGCCCGTACCCGATTCCCCGGCGATGTGTACCGGCGCATTGCTGCGTCCCAGCAGGAGGATCTTTTCGCGCAGGCGCTGCATGATGGGCGAACTGCCCACCAGGCGCGTAGCCGCGCTGGCCGGTGTAACGGCCAGGCCGGCCAAGGCGACGGCCTGTTCCGCCATGCGCCGCAGACGGGCGAGATCGATGGGCTTGGCCATGTAGTCGAAGGCCCCCGCCTGCATGGCCTCGACGGCGCCCTCGGCACTGGAATAGGCGGTGATGACGGCTACCGGAGATTGGGGATAGCGATCATGGAGCAGCCGCACCAGTTCCATCCCCGAGCCATCGGGCAGGCGCAGATCCGTCAGGCAGAATAGCGGTGCGGCCTGGGCAATGGCGGCGCGGGCCTCGCGCAAGGAAGCCGCCGTCGCCACGGCGAGGTCCATTTCCTCCAGGGTGATGGCCAGCAATTCGAGGATGGCCGGCTCGTCGTCCACAATCAGGGCGAACATTTTCGCAGCATGGTTCATGCGTCGTTACCGCCGGCTGCCGCGTCCCGGGGAAGGATCAGGCGGAACACGGCCCCCCCGCCCGGGTGGTTCATGGTCTCGATCCGCCCGCCGTTGAGGCGCAGGAGTTCGCGTACCATGGACAGACCCAGACCGGTGCCGCGCGAATCGGTGGTGAAGAAGGGCTCAAAAATCCGTTCCCCCAGGGCGCCGTCAATACCAGGGCCAAAGTCGCGCAACTCCACGGCGATTTCCCCTTTGCCCGAAGGCGCCACGGAGATCTGCAGGCGCGCACTGCCATCGCCAGCCACGCCATGGCGCACGGCATTGTGCAGCAGATTCCAGAGGATCTGGCGGAGGTGGGCGGGGTCGGCGAGGGCCACCAGATCCTCCTGCGGCAGGATCAAATCCACCTGCAAAGGGCGGAGGACCGGGTCCTCCCGCAACTGTTCGATCATGGCGGACAGGTACGGACGCAAGGAAAGGGGCTCGGGGTGGGCGGGCCCCGGCCGCGCCATTTCCAGCACCGACTCGACAATGGCGTTGATGCGCAGGGCCTCGCGCTCCAGGATGTGACAGAGGCGCAGGGCGGCGGGCTCCTGCACGCGCTCGCCCAGAAGCCCGGCGGCGTGGCGAATGGCGCTGAGGGGATTGCGGATCTCATGGGCAATATTGGCGGCCAAACGCCCGAGGGCCGCCAGTTGCAGCTCTCGTTCGCGGGCGCGAAGCTGTGAGGCATCCTGGAGGAGGAGCAGCCGGAAGGGGCTGTCCGGCAAGGCAAACTGGCGCAGGATCAGCGTCCGGCTGACCCCTTCCAGGGCCGGATCGCTCGTCCCCAGATCGACGCTGGTGGCTTCGTCCGCCGGTCCCACGGACTGCCGCACGGCCGTCGCCAGACGGGGATGCACCAGATCCAGGGGAATGGGCGCCTCCATCCAGTGCCGGTAACCCGAAAGCAGGCGGGCGATGGGATTGCTGAGGATGACCCGGCTCTGCTGATCCAGCACCATGACCCCGACATCCATGTGCTGCACGATCTCCCGGCTCAGGGCATTGAGGTTGAGGACCTCGGCGCCGCGCTGGTTGGCCAGGCGGGTACTGCGCTCCAGGCTGGCCACCAGGCTATCGGCCAGTACCGCCACCGCAATGAGGGCGAGGACATATATGAGGATCTGGCCAAGGGGGGGATGATCCAGGGCCATGCCGCCGGCCAGGGATTCCATGAGCAGGAGCACCAAGAGGACCCACACAAAAACGAAGGCGCTCTGGCCGCGCAGGAGACTGGCCGTAGAGACCAGGAGCAGGAAGGGCAAGATGCTGAAGGGTCCGTTCAAACCCCCACCGAAGTGCAGCAAGGCCAGGACCAGCAGGGTATCGATTCCCACCTGCACAAAGGCGTGCAGGCGCGCCTGGGGGGGCCAGCGCAGCATCACGGCGGCCAGATAGGCAAGACTGACGGCTGCCGCCGCCAGGGTCAAGGCGCGCAACAGGGCGCCGTTGCGGCCCAGATCGATGACCGTATCGCTCACCGGCAACTGCACCAGGAGGGCGATAGCCGCCGTGATCAGCAGCCGATAGGCAGAGATCCCCCAAAGCCGCTGCCAGTCGCCCTCACCTGCGGCCTGGACCACCACCGTCAATGGCCGCCGGTCACCACGGCACCCAGCTTGAAGATGGGCAGATACATGGAAATGACCAGGGTGCCGATGATGACGCCGAGGACCACCATGATGGCCGGTTCCATGAGACTGGTCATCCGGTTGACGGCCTCGTCCACTTCGCCCTCATAGAAGTCCGCCACCTTGGCCAGCATCTCTTCCATGGCGCCCGACTCTTCGCCGATGGCGATCATTTGCGTGACCATGGGCGGGAAGAGCCCCGTTTCCTTCAGGGGCTCGGAAAGCCGTGTACCCGAGGCCACGGCATCGCGGGCCTTGCTGATGGCGTTTTCGATGACGACATTGCCGGAACTGCGGGCGATGGTTTCCAGGGACTCGGTCATGGGTACGCCGGCGCCGTGCATGGTGGAGAAGGTGCGGGTAAAGCGGGCAATGGCGCCCTTGAGCATGACATCGCCAATGACCGGCATGCGCAGGAGCAGGCGATCCCAGATCTCCCGGAAGCGCCGCGAGTGCTTATGGGCGTAGACCATGGCCGCCACGCCGCCGATGGGAATCCCGAAGACCAGGAACCAGTAACGCACGAACTCGTTGGAGACATTGATCACGAATTGGGTGAGCACCGGCAGGTTGGCGCCAAAACTGGTGAATAACTGCGCAAAACGGGGAATCACGAAGATCATGAGGATGGCCGTCACGCCGAAGGCCACGGTGACAATGGCGGAGGGATAAAACATGGCGGATTTGATCTTGCTCTTGAGGGCCAGGCTTTTTTCGCGGTAGGTGGCGAGCTTGAGCAGGATGGTATCGAGAATACCGCCCATCTCGCCCGCCGCCACCAGAGCCACATAGAGGCGATCGAAATAGGCGGGAAAATGGGCAAAGGCCTCGGAGAGCCGCTCGCCTTCCTCCAGATGGCGCTTCACGTCCATCATCAGCTTGCGCATGCCCCGTTTGCCGGTGCCCTTGCCCAGCAGGTCGATGGCCTGCACCACGGGCAGGCCGGCGTTGATCATGGTGGCAAGCTGCCGGGTCATGACCACGATGTCCTTTTCCTTGACCCGCCCGCCGCCAAAAAGGGGCTGCGCCTGCTTGCGCACCGTGGTGGGGTTGAGGCCCATGCGCCGCAAGGTGGCGCGCACCACCGCCAGCGAGGCCGCTTCCATCTCGCCCTTGCGCAGGTTGCCGTTGGGCTCCTTGGCCTCCCAGTTGTAGACGTCCCGTTTCGGTTCGCGCAGCTTTTTGCCGCCCGCCCTGTCCTGCATCGCTTGCGCCATGGTCACTCCCTCTCCGGCTCGTCTGCCGCGCCGGAAAATAATTGAATCAATCGATTATAAATTGGTGACCCGCAAGACTTCATCCAGGCTGGTCGCCCCTTCCCTTACCCGCCGCAGCCCCGACTGGCGCATGGTGATGACACCTTCCTGGGCGGCCTGGCGCGCCAGGTCGATGGAGGTGCCGCCGCGCATGATGATCTCACGCATGGCATCGCTCACCGGCATCACCTGGTAGAGCCCAAGGCGCCCTTTATAGCCGGTATTATTGCACTTTTCACAGCCCGTCGCCGTCATGGGCCGCCAGCCGGTCAGTTCCTCGGCCTGGAAACCGGCCTCCAGGAGGGCCGGATCCGGGATCTTGGCGGGTTTTTTGCAATGGACGCAGAGCTTGCGGGCGAGGCGCTGGGCCATGACGAGATGCACGGAGCCAGCGATGTTGTAGGTGGGAATGCCCATGTTCTCCAGGCGGGTGAGGCTCTGGGGCGCATCATTGGTATGCAGGGTGGCCAGCACCAGATGTCCGGTCTGGGCGGCCTTGATGGCCGTTTCCGCGGTTTCCAGGTCGCGCACCTCGCCCACCATGATGATGTCCGGGTCCTGGCGCAGGAAAGAGCGCAGGGCTGCGGCAAAGCTCAGGCCGATGCGCTCGTTGACGTTGACCTGGTTGATGCCGTAGACGGTGATTTCCACCGGGTCTTCGGCGGTGCTGATATTCACATCGCCGGTGTTCAGGATGTTCAGCGCCGTATACAGCGTGGTGGTCTTGCCCGAGCCGGTCGGGCCGGTGACCAGGATCATGCCGTAGGGGCGGCGGATGGCGTCTTCAAAGGCCTTTTGCTGCTCGGGAAGAAAACCCAGTTGATCGATGCCCACCCGCGAGCTGGCGGGATCGAGAATACGCAGGACGATGGTCTCGCCATTGGTGGTGGGCAGAAAGGAGACGCGGAAATCGATCACGCGATCCGGCGGTATGCGCACCCGCAGACGCCCATCCTGGGGCAGGCGGCGTTCGGAGATATCCAGACGGCAGAGGATCTTGAGGCGCGAGGTAACCCCGTCGCGCAACTGGACCGGCGGGTGGAGGACGTCATGGAGGACGCCGTCCATCCGGTAGCGGACGCGCACGTCCTTTTCGTAGGGCTCGATGTGGATATCCGAAGCCCCGCGTTGAATGGCGTCCAGGAGGAGCTGCTGGGCGAAGCGCACCACCGGCGCATCCTCGACACCTTCCTCCACCTTGGCCAGATCGAATTCTTCCTGCTCCTCCGCCGCGGTCGCCGCCTGCTCGGCAAAAAGATCCGCCAGCCGCCCGCGCATACTGCCGGCACTGGCATCCACGGCCCGCGCCAGCTTGTCGGCCTCGACGAGAACGGGGGTAACCTGCAGGCCGGTGTTGAACTTCACATCCTCCACCGCCTTGAAGTCCGTGGGGTCGGCCATGGCCAGATAGAGGACGTTTTCATGGCGGGACAGGGGCAGGACCTGATAGCGCTCCATGAGGCCGCGATCCAGCAGCCCCATGATCGTTTCGTCCAGGTCGACGGCATTGAGGTCCAGCATCGGCACGCCGTAGCGCTCGGAGAGATAGGCCATGAGGGCCGCGGGCTGGACCGCGCCATGTTCCACCAGCGAGAAGATCAGCGGCTTTTTGCTTCGCGCTGCCTTTTCCGCCGTGCTGCGCAGCACAGTCTCTTCCCCGAGGCCGTTGGCCACCAGGGCGCGCAGCAGAGGCGTTAACGCGGTGCTTTCTGGGTTTGTAGCCATGCGCTCAATGTGTCCTGAATGGCCTTGCTCTGGGGAGCCAGGCCCGTCCATCCCTGAAAACTTTCCGCCCCTTGCTGGACCAGCATGCCCAAACCGTCCACGGTGCGCCGGCCGAGCCGGCGGGCGGCCCGCAACAAGGGCGTTTCCAGGGGGTTATAGACGATATCGCAGACAATGCCATCCGGGCGGAGCCGCTGCAGATCCAGCTCGGGATGGTCCTCGCCCTGGAGGCCGCGGGAACTGGTATTGACCAGCAGGGCCGCTGCGGCCAAGGGCTGGGCCAGGGCCGCGGCCTCCAGGGGCAGGGGTTGCACGGGGAACTGGGGGAATTGCCGGGCCAGGGCCGCAGCGCGGGGGAGATGGCGATTGGCCAGGAAGATCGGCGCGCAGCCGGCAACACCCAGGGCGTAAATGATGGCGCGGGCAGCGCCCCCGGCACCGATGACCAGAGCGGCTCCGCCCCGCCAGTCCGTTCCGGCGGCAGCGCTGAGGGCGCGCGCAAAGCCGCTGGCATCGGTATTGTGGCCACGCATGCGCTGCTGGGTAAAATCCAGCGTGTTGACGGCGCCGATGGCCCTGGCCTCGGGCGTCAGCGCGTCCAGAAAGGGCAACACGGCCTCCTTGTGGGGTACGGTGACATTGACCCCGCGCACCCCCAAGGCCGGCAGACCGCGCAGGGCGGCCTCCAGGTGTGCGGCCTGCACGGGGAAAGGGACATAGACCATGTCCACCCCCTGCTGTTCGGCAAAGAGGCGATGCATCCACGGCGATAGGCTATGCGCCACCGGGTCGCCGATGATGCCGTAGACGGCCGTCCTGCCGCTCGGCTGTCCGGGTGCTGCTATGGTCATCCCTCTGCTCCCCATCCGTTGCGGCCACCCATGATTCATTTATTCTTATACCGAATCATCTTCTTCATCAACAAAGGCCAGTTGCCGCCGGGATGGATGCCGCCCAGCACCACCATCCGCGCGGCGCCGGTTACCGCCGGCAGGTTGCCCGGACGGCCCAGGAGGCATTGGGCGCCGAGCCAGGCAAAGGCCAGCGCCTCCAGGGCCTGGCTGGGGATGCCCGTAGCCTGCGCACCGTGGACGATGCGGATGGCGGGGAGCGCCCTTTGCAGGGCGGCGAGCAAGGCCGGGTTCTCCGCCCCGCCGCCAAAAACCAGCATCTCCGGGCTCTCCGGTGTCCAGCGCCGTACCGCCCGGGCAATGGACTGGGCGGTGAGGGCGAGCAAGGTCGCCATGAGATCTTCCACCCGCCCTTCCCATTCCCCCAGGAGCTTCGCCGCCAACGGCAGGCCAAAGGCCTCCCGTCCTGTGCTTTTGGGCGGGGGCGACAGAAAATAGGGCCAGTCCAGCCACTCGGCCAGAAGGGCTTGGTTCGCCACCCCCGCCAAGGCCATGCGCCCCCCCTGATCGCAGTGGAGGCGGCCGCCGCTGTGCAGATCCGCCACGGCATCGAGGAGGACATTCCCCGGCCCCGTATCAAAGGCCAGTATCGGACGGGGATCATGGCTGCCCGGCAACCAGGTAAGATTGGCCATGCCGCCCAGATTGAGGATCAGGCGCGGCCCCGGGGCGGCAAAGATGTGCTGGTGAAAGGGCGGCACCAGGGGTGCTCCCTGTCCTCCGGCCGCCACATCGGCGCGGCGGAAATCATTCACCACCGTCAGCCCCGTCGCCGCCACGGCATCGGCGGCGGAGCCGATCTGCAGCGTGAAGCCCTCGCTACCCGCAGGCTGATGGCGAATGGTCTGACCATGGATGGCGATAAAGTCCACGGGACCGAGGCCGTGCATGGCGTCCCGCGCGACGACCCCGTAGAACTGCCCCAGGCGCCGGTCCAGGCGCGCGGCGGCCTCCACCGTCAGGGCATCGTTGGCGGCCAGCACCGCAGCGCGCAGGTCCGGGGGATAGGGCGTATCGACCCAGCCGCGGAAGCGGCAATGGCCATCGGCGCCCAGCTCCAGACGTGCGGCATCGACGCCGTCGGCGCTGGTCCCGGACATGAGACCCAGTCCGCGCAGGACGCCTTTCGGCCCGGCGCCATTCATCCGCCAGGCCCCTAAGCGCCGCCGTCCCGACTACCCGGAAAGAGGAGCTCAGTGCCCCTCTTCGCCAGCCCCATGCACATGCCCGTGGGCCAGCTCTTCCGCCGTGGCATCGCGCACGCCCAGCACCGTCACGTCGAAGTTCAGCGTCATGCCCGCCAAGGGATGATTGAGATCGACGGTGACATCATCGCCCTCGATATCGATCACCGTGGCCATCTTGCTGCCTTCTTCGGTCATGGTTTCGAACTGCATGCCCACTTCCAGCTCTTCCGGATCATCAAAGTCCTCGACGCCCACCACCTCGACAAGGTCCTCTTCCCAGTCGCCATAGCCCGCTTCGGGGGGAATGGATACCTGTACCTTGTCGCCGGCGCGGTGCCCGGCCAGGGCATTTTCCAGACCGGGGATGATGCCGTGGTGACCATGCAGATAGATGAGGGGTTCTTCGCCCTCGGAGCTGTCGATGAGCTCGCCTTCTTCATCGGTGAGCGTGTAGTCAATGGTTACAACCTTGTCCTTGGCGACGATCATGGTGCGCATCCTTTGCTGGGGTGTAGGGGTAGTTTATCCCGCCGTGGCGGAAACGGCAAAATCCTTTGCCGCCCCATGCTCTCCCGTCTGCAGCGCCTCGTCCCATCCCTCCAGGTGGGGGAGGAGGATGCTCGCCAGGGCCTCGATCCAGGCCGGATCGTCATTGAGGGCCGGGATATAATGCATTTCCTTGCCGCCGGCGTGGAGAAAGCCTTCCTTGCCTTCCATGGCGATCTCTTCCAGGGTCTCCAGGCAATCGGCGGCAAAGCCGGGGCAAAAGCAGTCCACCCGTTCCACCCCTGCCTTCGCCAGGGACTGCAGGGTCTGGCCGGTATAGGGCCCCAGCCATTTGGCCGGACCAAAGCGGCTCTGAAAGGTCTGCACCCAGGCCTCCGGCGGCAAGCCCAATTCCGCCACGAGGAGTTCCGTGCTGCGCTCGCACTGGCGGCGATAGGGGTCGCCCAGGGCAACGCAGCGTTCGGGCAGGCCGTGGAAGGAGATCAGCAGGCGATCGGGCTGGCCGTGGGCCTGCCAATAGCTGCGCACCCGTCCCGCCAAGGCGGCAATATAGGCCGGGTGATCGTGCCAGTCGCGGATCATGCGCAGCTCGGGAATCTCGCGCTGTCCCCGCAGGATTGCCGCGACCGCGTCAAAGGTGGAGGCGGTGGTGGCAGCGGCATACTGGGGATAGAGGGGAACCAGAAGAATCCGCGTGCAACCCTGCTGGCGCAGGGCGGCCAGCCCGGCGGCCAGGGCGGGGTTGCCATAACGCATGGCCAGTTCCACCCGCACCTGACCGTGAAAGCGCGCCTGCAGCAGGGCGCCCAAAGCATCGCTCTGGCGCTGGCTGTAGACCAGGAGGGGGGATCCCTCGGGCATCCACACTCTGGCGTAGGCCCGCGCCGAGCGGGCGGGGCGCGTCAGGAGAATGGGGCCATTGAGGATGGGCCACCAGAGCAGACGGGGGATCTCCACCACCCGCGGATCGCTGAGGAACTCGCGCAGGTAGCGGCGCACGGCGCCGGTTTCGGGGGCGTCGGGAGTGCCCAGGTTCACGAGCAGGATACCGATCACGGGAGGTCCCCCAGGTCGAGCCAGATCGGCGCATGATCCGAAGGGCGTTCCGCGCGACGCGCCTCGCGGTCGATGCCGGCGGCCCCCAGGACCGGCAGGAGGGCGGATGAAACCAGGATCAGGTCGATACGCAGGCCAAGATCGCGGCGGAACATGGCGGCCCGATAATCCCACCAGCTCCAGGCCCGGGCTTCGGGATAGAGATGGCGGAAGCTGTCGTGGAAACCCAGTTCATGGATGCCGGCCAGGGCCGCACGCTCGGCGGGGGAGCAGAGAACCTCCTCGCCCCAGGCCCCAGGATCGTAGACATCCATATCCGTGGGCGCGATGTTGAAGTCGCCGAGAAGCGCCAGGCGAGGATGGCGAAGCAGTTCGTCGGCCAGAAACGCCCGCAGCCGCGCCAGCCAAGCGAGCTTGTAGGCATATTTGTCGCTAGCCACGGACTGTCCATTGGGCACATAGACATTCACTACCCGCAAGGGGCCGACGCTCGCGGCGCACAGACGGGCCTGACTGTCATCCCCGTCCGGCCAGCCGCATAGAGGATCTACGGGTGTGGCCCGGCTGAGGATGGCGACGCCGTTGTAGCTGGGCTGACCATGGAAAAGCGCATGATAACCAAGCGCCCGCAGGGCCTCGACAGGAAACTGGGCATCGGTGAGCTTGGTCTCCTGCAAACAGAGCACATCCGGCTGCTGCGCGGCGAGCCAGTCCAGCACCTGCGGCAGGCGCACCTTGAGGGAATTCACATTCCAAGCGGAAATTTTCATGGCCACTGCGCGCCCCGTCCAATCCCGGGATAGGGCGTCCGTTCCCCCCTCATTGCGGCTCGGTCTGAGCGACGCTGGGCCGGTCATGGAGGCTGTGAAGCCAGGCGACCAGGTCGGGAAACTGGACGAGGAAATCCGGCGCGCGCAGGTCCACATAGGCCGTGGCAGCGACGGCGGCTATCTGCTGGAGGGGCAGCACCGGGAGATCGCGGCCATGAGTCCACGCGGCGCTTTCCCGCTGCAGGGTGGTGAGGCCGGCGACCACCTTGCCGCGCAAGCGGAGCAGCAAGGCCTGATCCTGGCAGTCCTTGGAGCGGCGTTGCTCCTGGACCCAGGCCACCGTGGCATCCATGATGCCGCCGGCCAGGGCCTCGCTGCGCAGGGCGCGCAAGCGCCCCTCGGGATCGTGGGGGATGATGGCCGGATCAGGACGAAATTGTTCCAGAAACTGGACAATGACCGCCGAGTCATAGATGGGCTCGCCGTCATTGCGCAGCAATACCGGGACCTTGCCCAAGGGATTGTGGGCCAGGGCGGGGTGATCACTGGCGCGCAGATCCACCCACTCCACGTCGCAAGCTATTCCTTTTTCCATGAGCACCATACGCACCTTGCGGGCGTAGGGGCTGGTCTGGGTCGCAAAGAGTCGCATAAATCCCCCTTGTCGGCGTGCGCCGTTCGACGTTGAATTCTGTTATCATGGCGAAAGCCCCGACCAAAGCCAAGCCAAAATTCATGAATTATGACCATCAGTTTCATGCCGGGAATGCCGCCGACTGCTGCAAGCATCTGGCCCTGACCCTGTCCTTGCAGGCCCTGACCCGCAAGGACGCGCCCCTGGCCTACATCGACACCCACGCCGGCGCCGCGCGCTACGCCCTGGCCCGGGAAGGGGAATACCGGGAGGGGATCGGTCGCCTGTGGAGCGACCGGCGCAGCCTCGTGCATGCCGCAACCTGGTTGAAAACCGTAGCGGCGGCCAATGCCGATGGCGCCTTGCGCCATTATCCCGGCTCGCCGGCCGTGGCCGCGGCCCTGCTGCGCCCTATGGACCGGATGGTCCTTTGCGAGCAGGAGGCAGAACCGGCCCAGGCGCTGCGCACCGCCATGGGCCGCCGTGCGCATACCAGCATTCTGGCGGAGAACGGGTACCGCGCCCTCTTCGCGCAAATCCCGCCGGCGGAACGGCGCGGCTTGGTGCTGCTGGACCCGCCCTTCGAGGCCCGCGACGAATGGGAACGCCTGACCGACACCCTGCTGCGCGCTTACCAGATCTGGCCCCAGGGCGCGTACCTCGTCTGGTACCCCGTCAAGACCCGGGGCATCATTACCCGCTTCCTGCAGGGCTTGCGCGGCAAGCTGCCGGCTACGGTCATGGAGCTCCTGCAGCGTCCCGAAGAGGGCCGCGAGCGCCTCATCGGCAGCGGCCTGCTGATGGTCAACCCACCGTGGGGGGTGGTGGACAACCTGGCCGCCGCCCTCACGGAAATCGGTCCATCGCTGGCGGATCCGGCCATGGGCGGCCGCTGGTCCCTGCGCTGCGAGGGTTGGCCCAAGGCGCCCGTTCCTGCACAATAACCCCGGCATTCCAAGGATCTTTCCATGAGTACCCCAGTCACCACCCTCCCCCCCGTCGCCCATGTGCGCAAGCTCCTTTTCTATGGTGGTCCCCACTCGCAGTTGGTCGGCGAGCTGGAAAACCGCCCCGAACAGGAACGCGGCGTAGCCGTGCTCTATCACCTCGCCTTGCGCTATGGCGTCATCAGCCCAACGGCGGCACGGGAGGGCCTGGCCCTGCTGGTCACCGCAGGCCCCGCCGACGATGCTGCCCGGAAAATCCTGGAAAAGGTCATCGTCCAGGGCGATTTTCTGGCGGTACGGGTCCTGCGCTGATGCGGCTCTATAGCTGGAACGTCAACGGCTGGCGAGCGGCGCGCAAGAAGGGTCTTGCCGACTGGGTGGCAAGGGCCCGCCCGGATGTCCTCTGCGTACAGGAAAGCAAGGCCGATCCCGCCCAGTTGCCAGAGGATGAGGCCCGCCTGGCCGGTTACGACGGGCTGTGGGCCGTAGCCGCACGCTCCGGCTATAGTGGAGTGGCCAGCTTTTGTCACCCTCCCTGTCGGCATCGGCAGGCCGGCTTGGGCATCCCCCGCTTCGATGTCGAAGGCCGGGTAGTCATCACCGACTGCGGTGATTTCGATCTTTACAATGTCTACTTTCCCAACGGCAAGTCCAGCCCCGAGCGGCTGGCCTACAAACTGGATTTTTACGCCGCCTTTTTGGATCACATCAATGCCCGCGTGGCCGCCGGACGGCCGGTCGTATTCTGCGGCGATGTCAATACCGCCCATCACCCCATCGATCTCGCCCGCCCCAAGGAGAACGCCAGGATCTCCGGTTTCCTGCCCGAGGAACGCGCCTGGCTGGACCAATGGGAGGCGGCGGGCTGGGTGGATAGCTTTCGTCACCTCTACCCCGAGCGCGTGGAATACTCCTGGTGGAGCCAGCGCACCAATGCCCGGGCGCGCAACGTCGGCTGGCGCCTGGATTATTTCTGGGTGCATCGGAGCCTGCTGGGGCGCGTGCGGGATGCCGGCATCGCCACGGAGGTCATGGGCGCGGACCACTGCCCGGTCTGGCTGGAGATCAACTGATGGACATGGACGCCTACGCCCGTGCCCCGCGCGCCCATCTGCGCAGCGTGGCCGATTATCTGCGCTGGGGGGCGAGCCGCTTTGCCGCCGCCGGCATCGACTGCAGCCAGGGCCGCCAGCACCCGCGGGCCGAGGCCGAGTACCTCCTGGCCCGTGCCCTGCACCTGGAGCCGGAAGATCTGTCCGGACTATGGACAGCGCGCCTGCTCCCCGCGGAAGGGGAGCGGGTGCTGCAATTTTTCTACCAACGGGAGTTGCTCCGCCGGCCGGCCGCCTATATCACGGGCGAGGCCTGGTTTGCCGGCTTGCGCTTTCGGGTGGACGAGCGGGTATTGATCCCCCGCAGCCTCCTGGAACCGTTCATCGAGGAGGGCTTCTCCCCCTGGGTGGAAGAGGATCGGGTGCAGCGCATCCTGGAAATCGGCACCGGCTCCGCCTGCATGGCCATTGCGCTGGCCTTGCGCTTTCCCGAGGCCCATGTCGATGCCGTGGATCTGTCCGCCGACGCCCTGGCCGTCGCCCGGGCCAATGTCCGCGCCCACGGCCTGGAAGGACGCGTGCGCCTGCTGGAGTCGGACCTCTTCAGCGCCCTGGGCGGCGAGCGTTATGACCTGATCCTCAGCAATCCCCCTTATGTGGATGCCGCAGCCATGGCGGAACTGCCGCCCGAATACCGCCATGAACCCCGGCAGGCCCTGGCCGCTGGCGAGGATGGCCTCGCCTGCCTGCTGCCGCTGCTGGACGCCGCCCCGCGCCACCTCACTCCCCACGGTGTATTGGTCGTGGAAACCGGCGACGCCGAAGAGGCCCTCATTCGCCGTCGCCCGGACCTCCCCCTCATTTGGCTGGAACATCCCGCGGGCGGCTCCGGGGCCTTCCTCATGCTGGCAGAGGACGAGGGATGAACCGCCCTCCCGTCAGGGGGTTTTTGCCGCATCCGGATCCTGTCCGATGAGCTCCAAAAAGGCCCTTACCGCCAGCGACTGAAAATGGACCTGCGGCAGGATCAGATAGAGGGTCCAGATCAGGCCGCCCGGGGGATTGAGGCGCAAGGAGGCCAGGGGCCAGCGCACTCGATCCAGGGCCTCCACCGCGGCAAAACCGATCCCCAGGCCCGCCGCCACCGCCTCGCGCAGGGCCTCGACACCCGTCACCTCGACGCTGTAACGGGCCCGCAAACCCGCCCGGGCCAAGGCCGCTTCCACGGTGCGCCGCACCCCCGAGAGGGGCTCCCGCCAGACGATGGGCTCTTGCAGCAATTCCGGCCAGGTCACCGCCAACCGCCCTTCCCGCACCCAGGGATGGTCCCGGGGAAGAATGGCTACGATTTCGTCCTGCCGCCAGGGCCGTTGCAGGAAATGGCCCGGCAGGGCGGCCGCATCCACGGCGTCCTCCATGAAGAGCAGATCCCAGGCCCCCAAAGCGGAGAGCGCCCAGTCCATGGGGCCGGTCTTGAGTTGCACCTGTATGCCGGGATAGCGGCTGCGGAAGGTAGCCAGGTGCTCCAACAGGAAATAGTTGGCCACGGTATTGCTGGCCGCAATGCGCAGGCTCCCTTCCTGCAAGGCATGCTGGCGCGCCGCCCAGCCCTGCACTTCGCCCAACACATCGCGTAGGCGCCGGGCATAGGGCAGGAGCGCCTCCCCTGCAGCCGTGAGACGGATGCCCCGTCCGGCACGCTGGTAAAGGGGCTCGCCAACGGCCTCGTTCAAGGCCCGCAGGCGCTCGGAAACGGCGGGCTGACTACGCCGCAGCACCTCTGCCCCCGCACCCACGCCACCCGCCTCCGCCACGGCCAGGAAGGCCAGGAGATCTTCGCTATGAAAATGCATCGGAAATATCGATCATTAATCTCCAATCAATCTATTTGACGGATATTAATCCCCAGCCTAGGGTATCGACAAGGGCGCCAGCCGGAATAACGGTACGCTCATGGCGCCCTTCCGCCGGAAAACCCCTTCGCGCAGCGCTCAGGAACCCATGGAAAACCGTAGCACCACCCTCTCCGCCCTGTTCACCGGCGTTGCCCTGGCACTGGGTCTGGGCTCCTTCGAAGGCTCCGCCGTACAGGGCATCCTCCCGTACATCGCCGGGGGACTGGCCACCAGCAGCGATCACTCCCTATGGACCCTCACCTACTTCATTGTCCACTGGTCCCTGGGGATCACCCTGATGCCCTGGACCACGGCACGTTTCGGCGCCCGCCGGGTATTCCAAGGCGCCGTAGTCCTTGCCGCCCTGGGCACCATCATCAGCGCCCTGACCCCCAACCTGTGGATCATGCTGCTTTCGCGCGCCATGGAGGGGATCGGGGCGGGACTCCTGGTGCCCCTCAGCCAAAGCCTCTTTTTGCGCCACAGCGCTCCGGCGCGCCACGGCATGGTCACCATGTTGTGGAGCAATGCCATGTTGCTGCCTTTTTTTGTGGGGCCGGCCATTGGCGGCTGGCTGGCCACCAGCCTCAATTTCCGCTTCATTTTCTGGCTCTCCCTGCCCCTCTGGGGATTGGCCTGGTTCCTCGGGCGCATGGGCATTCCCGCGGGCGGGGAGCAGAGCGGCATGCCGGCCTTTGACCTGCCCGGCTTTGGCCTCCTTTACGCCGGCCTCATGGCCCTGCAGGTGACCCTGGATCAGGGGGAGCAGTACGGCTGGTGGCAGTCGCCCTTCATCCTGCACATGGCCTTGGCGGCGCTGATCCTCTTGCTGCTCTTTGCCTGGCGGGAAAGCCGGGCGGAACATCCGTTGCTGCGGTTTTACTTCCTGCAGCGGCGCAATTATTGGCTCGGCCTCCTCCTGCTCTGCCTGGGCTGGTCACTGTTCATGGGCTGGGCTACGGAACTGCCCCTCTGGGCCGAAGAAAGTCTCGGTTTCAACGGTTATTGGGGAGGTGTCTTGTTGCTGCCCATCGGCTTGGCGGCGGTGCCCGTCTCCACCCTCATGGACCGTCTGCAGGGGCTCTTCGGCCTGCGCCGCTTGGCGGCCCTGTGCTTTTTGCTCTTTGCCGCCGCCTATGGCAGCAGCTACTTCAGCCCCCAAAGCGGCCTGGCCGAGATCTTCTGGCCCATGTTGCTGCTCGGGCTGGGGTTGGGGATGCTCTTTGTGCCCCTGACCATGATCATCCTCTCCGGCATTCCCGCCGAAGACATCCCCAAGGCCGCCACCACCAGCAATTTCATCCGGGTCTTCAGCGCCAACATCGGCGTGAGCCTGATCAGCGTATATGCGGTCCGCGACGGCGCCCTGGCCACCAGCGCCTTCCATGACCAGCTCCTCGCCTATGGCGGCCAGCCGGTCATGTCACCCCAAACCCTGGCCAGGCTCGTGGCCGTGCAGGCCAGCACCCTGAGCATCGACAACCTGCTGCGCCTGTCCATGTGGCTCTGCCTGCTGGCGGCGCTGGCGGCCTACGCCTTCCTCATCCCGCCCCGGGCCATAGCCACTCCCGGCAGTCCGCGCAGCTATGTGGAAGAGGCGGAGGAAGAGGCGGCCTCGCCCTGATGGGCCGCCATCGGCCCATGCCGGGCCAGCACTACATCCTGGCGCGGGCGCGGGATTTCGATGCCGGCCCGTTCCAAGGTCTCGGCCAGTGCCCAATTGTACTGGGCGCGGGTATTGCCGGGGCGGGTCAGGCCATCGCGTCCTACCCAGACGATCATCTCGCAGTCATACCCCGCATCGGCAAAGGCCGTGATCCACAGGTTGGGCTCGTGGATGCCGTCGGCCACCGTCGTATCCACGGAACGGGCAGTGGCGATCACCAACTCGCGCAAGCGCTCCCGGTCGGTGCCATAGGCCACCCGAAAAGGGATATGCAGGCGCATGAGGGGCTCATCCAGGCTCCAGTTGATCACATCGCCGTTGATGAACTGGGAATTGGGCACCAGGATGTCCACATGATCGTTGGTCATCACCCGGGTATAGCGCACGCCGAGCTGTTTCACTTCGCCGTGCATCCCGTTTTCCTTGAGCTGAACATAGTCGCCCACCTTGATGCTGCGCTCGAAAAGCAGGATCAGCCCCGAGGCGAAGTTGCTGAAGATGTTCTGCAGGCCGAAGCCCAGACCCACGCCCACCACGCCGCCGAAGATGGCCAGGCTGCTGAGATTGACGCCGATGGTCTGCAGCGCCACCAGGAGTCCCAGGGCAATGAACAGATAATAGGTGACGCGGGAGATGGCATAGGCCGTGGCATGATCCAGACGCCGGCTCAGCAGTCGCCGCAGGGTACGCCGCAGCCAGGCCGCCCCCCACCACAGGAAGACGAGGATGAGCAGGAATTCGCCGATGCCCAAGGGATGCACGGCGAGATTGCCGGGCAAGGGCAGCGGGCGGTTCAACCAGACCCAGACCTGCGCCAGCGTGTCCTGCATCAATGGGTCCTCTCGTCTTCGTCGGCCCAGCGCCTGGCCAGGCTATCCAGGGCATCCAGCACGCTACCCAGTTCCTGGCCGCGGGCATTGAGCCCATAGGTGACCTCGGGAGGAATACTGGGGTGGTGCTCCCGGAAAATGACCCGGGCCTCCTCCAGCATGCGCAGACGCTCCGTCAGCATCCGCGCCGAGATGCCGCCGACCTCGCGTTTCAGGGCCCCGAAGCGCAACGGCCCCCGTTGGCGCAGCACCCACAGGATGTATGTGGTCCATGGCCCCATGAGCAAACGGAGCAAGGCATCCATGGGGCAGGTCGTATCTTGTCGGGTCTGTCGCGCCACGTCTTGGTTACTCTTCAGTACCTACTTCACAAAATATACTGCGTGCGCTCTACTAGGACAAGCAGCGTCCACACGCACAGAGGAGTCAACCGATAGCAAGATCCTGATTCTCTGATTACAGCACAAAAGCATGGCCGAAGGCGCCGGCACGCTGGCCAAGGCCGACGGCAGCCCAGCGCCAACGAACTCGGCATCGCCCGCTTCCAGGGCCGGCATGTGGCCGAAATTACCCGCAAGCTCTTTGCCTGAGTCGAGCCGGACGGGGATGCCGCCCGGCCATGAGCCGTCCCCGTCGGGGTTTCAGTGCTTGCCCGGTGCCAGGGGAACGCCCCGGCGTTCGTAGGTGATGTAGGCTTCCAGGGCGATCATGCGCGGGTCGTCCAGGGACATGGGCTTGCCCTGGGCGGGATTCTGGATGCACCAGTTGATCATGTCGCCAAGGGTGGCCACCCGCCCCAGTTGTTTTTGAAACTTGGGGTAGGTTTCGGGGTGGGTATCGGCGGCGTTGGGGTGGCACTGGTCACAGGAAACCGTGTTGCTACCCAGGGGGCTGTGAAAGAGCCGGTCGCCCTTCTTGACCGTCCAGGCAAAGTCCTGTTGCCATTGTTCCAGGTCGGCGTTGGTGAACTCGTCCGCCTGGGCGCTAGCGGTTCCCGCCAGGCCCAAACCGAGGCCCAGGGTCAAGGAGAGGAAAAAACGGGTGTGCTTGTAGTTCATGGCATCGCTCCTTGGCCTAGTATTGGGTTTGGGGGGGAATACGTTTGTCTTCGGGCTGATACACCGTATCCTCCGGTTTCCCATCCCGCGTATTGAAGGCTACCGTGCGGTCGGTATTGCTCCATAACTGGTAATGAGTGTCCACGTGGCCATTGGCCAGATCGAAAGATGTCCAGCCGGTGGCGTCGCGCTCGTGGAAAGGGTCGGCCCGGTTCATGGGTACGGTGAGCTTGGGCACCAGGGATTTGGCCTGGGTGTAGGTGTTGGCATAGGGCCAGGGCCAGGCGGTGGACATCACGGCGTAAAAACTGATGTTGCCGATCTGGTTGTAGAGGACCTGATGCACGTGGCCATGGATGACCGTGACCTTCTTGAACGGCTGGAGCAGCGCCTGGACCTGCTCGGCATCGTCGGTCCAGAAGTTCCAGCCCTTGTAGATCTTGTACAGGGGAGAGTGGGAGAGGACCACGATGGGCGTGTCCTTGCTCACCTTGGCTAGATCCTGCTGCATCCATGCCCGCTGCGCTTCCCCGACCATGAAGGGCGAGCCCTGGGGGTTGTCCAGGCGCGCCATCTGGTGCATGCGCTCCTGGGCAGTGGGCCAGCGCTTGTAGGTCCAGTCGGGATAGGTGAGGATGCTGTTCAGCACGACGAAATGCACGCCCTTATGGTCGAAGCCGTACCACTGGGGGCCGAGCTGGGATTCCCAGTATTTGCCCAGGTCCAGATAGTAGTCGTGCTCGCCCATCACGTAATGGATTTTATTGCGAATGGACGACAGCATTTCCAGGCCATGGTCGATTTCTTCCTTTTTCCCCAGTTGGGCGATATCGCCGCCGTAGACCACGAAGTCGGGCTTGGGGTCCATCATGTTGAGCTCGGCGACCGCCCGGCGGAGCCCGTGATCCCAGTTGCGCACAAACTGGGTACCCTTGATGTGGGTGAGGTGGGAGTCGGAGATATAACCAAAGGTAAAGTTCTGGGGGTTATCCTTGCCGAAGGCCACTTCGATCAAATTGAGCGGAATCAGGCCCCCGAGGGCGAGCGTGCCGGCCCCCTTCAAAAAACTGCGTCGATCCATGCTTGCTTTCATGATCTTCTCCTCAACGACTGGCAGCGCTGCGAATGTGGCTCTTGGGGCCATCGTTTACATATTGCGGACTGGTCAAGGCCTCCAGAAACGCGACCAATTCTTTCTTTTCCTTTTCCGTCAGGCCCAGCGGACGGATCCCGCCGCTCTGGAACACGGTGGCTTTTTCCCCCTTCTTCACCACCCCGCCGTTGTTGTAAAAATTCACGACGTCCATGAGGGACTTGAGGCTACCGTTGTGCATGTAGGGCCCGGTCACGGCCACGTTGCGCAGGATCGGCGTCTTGAACGCCCCGAGGTCGTTGAGCTGGCCGGTCACTGCGAAACGGCCCAACTCGGACATGTCCTTATTGGTCAGCACCGTCGTGTCCACCTCCTTCCGATGCGCCTTGCTCGCCAAAAAGGCCATGGCCAGTTGCTGCATCTTCTTGGTGCCCAGCTCGTTGGAGCCGATGCCGAGATTATGGAAACGGTTGTCCGTAAAGGTGGCATAAGTGGTGTTCATGGTGTGGCAATCCACGCAGCGGCCCTTGTTCTGGAAAATGGACATGCCTGCGACGGCGGCCGGCGACATGGCTTTTTTGTCGCCGCCATAGACGTAACGATCAAAGGGGCTGTCTCCGGAAACCACGTTCCGCTCGAAACTGGCGATGGCCATGAGGACCTGCTTCATGGTGACCTGATTTCCAGTCACCCCGAAGACCTGTTTGAACATGGCCTGGTAGGCCGGATCCGTACGCACGATCTTCAGCACCGGCTCGTGGTTCTTGAGCCCCATCTCCACGGGATTCACCATGGGATCCTTCGCTTGCGCTTCCAGGCTGGGCTCGCGGCCATCCCAAAACAGCAAATGAAAATAGGCGGCGTTGATGATGGTGGGGGTATTACGCGTCCCCTTGAGCTTGTGAATGCCTTCGGCGACAGGCAGGTGATCGGTGAACGCCTTGGCGTCGGCGTGGCAACTGGCGCAACTGATTGTGCCGGTGGAACTGAAGCGGGCGTCATGGAAGAGCTTGTCCCCCAGGGCGATCTTGGCCGGTGTTTGCGGATTGTCCGCCGGGATGGGTACGGGAGGAAGCCCCAAAGGCGGCGATGATGCGTCGGCCGCAGGAATCCCGTATGCCATGGTCATGGCCATGATGGCGGTACCGAACAAGAACTTGTTCATGTGGACCTCCTCTTTGATGAAATTTAGTAAATACTAATATTAATAACATATTTATACTTATTATCGATTAATTTTAGTTCAAAATTTGTTTCTGTCAACAAGGCTCGCATGGATGACATCGCGTGGAAATCGTCGGGGGATGGGCAGAATGGAGAGGATCATGCCTTGGCATGACGGAAAAGCCGGCATGCGTCGCAATGAACATGAATGGCCGAGGAGTTGCCTTACGTCCCGAGCGGCCGGCTGGAGCATCGGGACAGCATGGGGAATGGCGGCATCATTGGTGGCGGCGATGTGCAGATGATGTGTGCGGGTACGGGCGTGCGCCACAGCGAAGGGAACCCGTCCGCCCGCGAAGCCGTTCATCTGCTGCAGATATGGGTGCTGCCACCGCGCCGGGATCTGCCCCCCGCTTGCGGCCAGCGCCATGGGCTGGCCGCGGAAGTCCCGCTCTTCGATATGGCGCCGCCAACGCCCGGTTAGGCGGGGCGGAGAGGACCGCCCTTGGCCGCCGACTGCGGGGCCGGATGGTCCGTCAGGAACACCCAAACGGCGAGAAAGAAAAAGGCCAGCATGTAGATGATCGTGGTGCCCAGCACATCCCCCTTGTTCCCCGTATAGCCGGGACCGAAGGGTCCTCCCCAACCCTCGGCCGTTGTCCACAGGCCGAAGCTGTAGGCGGCACCGATGGGAATGATCCAGCGCAAGGCCCGATTGAAGACCAGGGCCAAGCCAATGATGCTCTCCACCACCGCAGCAAAGAGGCCGAAAAGCATCGGCCCCGTCGCCTGAATCAGCGCAATGAAAAAGCCGATATAGGCCGCGATCCAGGCCGGCTGGCCGGCCTGGGCCTGCTGCAGATAGGTCACGGAATGGGTGAGGAAATAAGGCTGCCATTTCCAATAGGCGTCAAAGAGCCAGAGCAGGCCGAAGAGGATCCGGCCAAAGGCCATGGCCCGGGGAGAAACGGGCCGCCGCGTGCCGTGGACCAGGCTCAGTCCTTCCCAGGAACGGCTGAAGATGACCAGCAGGAAACACAAGGCATAAATGATGGCGGTGCCGGGGTCCGTCGCCCCTGCCGTATAGGGACCGCCCAACCCGCCTACCGTAGACCAGAGCCACAGGTTGTAGATCACGCCAATCCAGGCCATGAAGGGCAGCCCGACGCCGGTGAGCAGGGCCGCAGCCAGCAGCCCATCCATGCCCACGCTCGCCCAGGCCACCGGCGCCGGGCCCATCCGGGTGATCAGGGCTGCCATCCAGTGGCCGTAGTAGGCCAGCCAGACCGGCTGCCCCGCCACCCAATCGGCATGGAAGCTGTGGAGGAATTGACCGACATAAGCGCTGTTGGCCTGCAAAAAGGTATTCAGCACCCAGATCAGGCCGAATAGGATGCGCAGTGCGCCAAAGGCTTTCGCTCTATCGGGAAGTATGCGTATGTTCATCATGATTGACCTCAGCGGCGAGGGGCTGGGCGAAAGGCTGCAAATCCCTCGCTCCAGCGGGGGATGCGCATACCGCCCCATTTCTTCGCGCAGCATGGGCATGGATGGGAACGCGCATTGGGCAAAATGCAGCCGTTTCGCGATGCCCTTGGGGAATAGTGCATCGAGCAGACAAAATGGACCGGACATTCAACATCCGTGGATATTGTTATCCATGGTTCTTTCCGGCAAATGGATGGCTTGCCATGCTGGCGCCCTCCGCATATATAAGTTTTTTCCTATATACTTTCATTCCTATTAATGAGCAAGTAGGGGGAAAATTAACACCCGCACCCGGGCAACCGCAAGTACCACGGCCGGCCTGGGGCTGCCCTTGCCCCGGGCGGAGGCAAGGAAACAAGCCGATCAGAATACCAGCCGCCTGCCGTCGGCGTAAGCAATAAATGGCATTGAAAGGCCAGTGGAAGATGTGAAAAACTCCGATGCAATACTTGCGGCAGAAATTCCTCTCCCCAAGATCTATTCCGGATCAAGCCTATTCAAGGAAAAACATGGACGCTCAACAATGGCGTACCCTCTCTCTGGATGAAAAAATGCGCTGGGCGCTCAGCGCCGACCTGCCCGAGGTTTTGCGGCCCTTGCTCTTGCGCGAACAATGGATGCAAACCCGCTGCTATTTTGCACGGCGCGCCGATCTGCGCCCCCATGAAGTGGCCGAACTGGTCGCCGACCAGGACTACGTCATCCGCCTCTGCCTGGCCAAACGGCCGGACCTTACGGCCGAGCAGGTGGCCCGCTGCGCAGGCGATCCGGATCCCAATGTGCGCTACGCCATCGCCCGCAATCCACTGCTTAGCGATGCGCAGCGGACGCGCCTTTGCGCCGACGAGGACGAATTGGTCCGGCGGGCGGCGGCCAAAGGCCCACGCCCGAGTGAGACCCGTTGCCGGCCCGGACAGGCGGCGCTGCTGCGCTGATCCTCAATGCCCGTGGCTGGGGCAGAAGGCAGGTCTTCAGGCACCGGCGGCCCCAGGCAAGACGCGACATTGACCGCCGTCTATCCCCTCCTTACAATGAGAAGAATCCATGCGGGAGGGGACCCCCTCCCCTTTTTTGCATCCACTTGGCGGCGAGGTAGGGCGTGCAGGCGGTTCTGGCATTAGCAGACGGTAGCATCTTTCGCGGAACGGGCTTCGGCGCGGCAGGACTTGCCGTGGGCGAAATCTGTTTCAACACCGCCATGACCGGTTATCAGGAGATCCTCACGGACCCGTCTTATATGGGCCAGATCGTGACCCTTACCTACCCGCATATCGGCAATGTCGGCATCAACCCCGAAGATGCCGAGGGCGAAAGGGTGTACTGCGCGGCCCTGGTGCTGCGCAATCCGCCCCGCGCACCGAGCAGTTGGCGCAGTCGGGAAGCGCTGCCCGCCTTCCTCGCCCGTCATCAGGTGCCCGGCATTGCGGATATCGACACGCGGGCGCTGACCCGCCGGTTGCGCGATGGGGGTGCCCAGAATGCCGCGGTCCTGGTAGGGGATCGGGTCGATGACGCCACCGCCCTGGCGGCGGCCCGCGCCTTTCCCGGCCTGCTGGGCATGGACCTGGCCGAAGCAGCGGGCTGCCGAAAGGCCTACGCCTGGCAAGAGGGGAGCGTGCGCCCCGAGCAGGGCTATGTCTCCCGGGTAGCAGGGCATTTGTCGCGGCATGTGGTGGTGGTTGACTTCGGCACCAAGCGCAACATCCTGCGCCTGCTGGTGGATCGCGGCTGCCGCGTGACCGTGGTGCCGCCCCGCACGGCGGCGGCGGAGATCATCGCCATGGCGCCCCAGGGAGTGCTCTTCTCCAATGGCCCCGGCGACCCGGCGGCGGTGGATTATGGCCAGGAGACTCTGGGCGGGGTGATCGCCGCCGGCATCCCCACCTTCGGTCTCTGCCTGGGCCACCAGCTTCTGGGTCTGGCCTTGGGTGCGCAAACGATCAAGATGAAATTCGGCCACCATGGCGCCAACCATCCCGTCAAGAACCTCCATAGCGGCCGGGTCCTCATCACCAGCCAGAACCACGGCTTTGCCGTGGATGCCCGGAGCCTGCCCGACTGCCTGGAGGTCACCCACCTCTCCCTCTTCGACGGCAGCCTGCAGGGGATGGCCCACCGCGACCTGCCCGTCCTCTCCTTCCAGGGACATCCCGAGGCCGGGCCCGGCCCCCATGACGCCGGCGTGATCTTCGACGCCTTCATCACCCTCATGGACCAGCAGGAGGCCCGCGCCCATGCCTAAGCGCCAGGACATCGAGAGCATCCTCCTCATCGGCGCCGGCCCCATCGTCATCGGCCAGGCCTGCGAGTTCGACTACTCCGGCGTGCAGGCCTGCAAGGCCCTGCGGGAGGAGGGTTACCGGGTCATCCTGGTCAACTCCAACCCCGCCACCATCATGACCGATCCGGAAACGGCCGACGCCACCTACATCGAACCGGTGGAATGGCGCACCGTGGCCAAGATCATCGAGCGCGAGCGTCCCGATGCCATCCTTCCCACCATGGGCGGCCAGACCGCGCTGAATTGCGCCCTGGACCTGCATCGCGAAGGGGTGCTGGCGCAGTTCGGGGTAGAACTCATCGGCGCCTCGGTGGCGGCCATCCGCGAGGCGGAAGACCGCGGCCTCTTCAAAAAGGCCATGGAAGAAATCGGCCTGGAGGTGGCGCGCTCGGCCTTCGCCCACGACATGGACAGCGCGCGCCGCATCGCCGAGGAGATCGGTTTCCCCGTCATCATCCGGCCGTCCTTCACCTTGGGCGGCACCGGGGGCGGCATCGCCTACAACCGCGAGGAGTTCGAGGAGATCGCCGCGCGCGGGCTGGAAGCCAGCCCCAGCCACGAGATCCTCATCGAAGAATCGGTGATCGGCTGGAAAGAATTCGAAATGGAAGTGGTGCGCGATCGGGCGGACAATTGCATCATCGTCTGTTCCATCGAAAACCTGGATCCCATGGGTATTCATACCGGCGACTCCATTACCGTCGCCCCGGCCCAGACCCTCACCGATCCCGAATACCAGACCATGCGCGACGCCTCCATTGCCGTACTGCGCCGCATCGGCGTGGATACCGGCGGCTCCAACGTGCAGTTCGCCGTCAATCCCCAAAACGGCCGTCTGCTGGTCATCGAGATGAATCCCCGGGTGTCGCGCTCCTCGGCGCTAGCCTCCAAGGCCACCGGTTTCCCCATTGCCAAGGTGGCGGCCAAACTCGCCGTGGGCTATACCCTGGACGAACTGCGCAACGACATCACCCAGGCGACACCGGCGAGTTTCGAGCCCAGCATCGATTATGTGGTCACCAAGATCCCCCGCTTCACCTTTGAAAAATTCCCCGACGCCGACGCCCGCCTGACCACCCAGATGAAATCCGTGGGCGAGGTCATGGCCATCGGCCGCAGCTTCCAGGAATCCCTGCAAAAGGCCCTGCGCGGCCTGGAGGTGGGAGTGGACGGCTTCGATGAAAAACTGCGCCCGGACAGCCCCGATGCCGCCCAGCGCCTGGAGCAGGAACTGCGCATCCCAGGCGCAGACCGCCTCTGGTATCTGGCCGACGCCTTCCGCCAGGGCTGGACCGTGGAGGCGGTCTTTGCCGCCACCCACATCGACCCCTGGTTTCTGGAGCAGATTGCCGAGATCGTAGCCGCAGAGGATGGGCTGCGCGGCCTGCCGCTGACCAGCCTCGATGGGGAGCGCCTGCGCCGCTTGAAAGGCATGGGCTTTGCCGACCGCCGTCTGGCGCGGCTCTTGGGCTGCCGCGAGCAGCTCCTCCGTGAACACCGGCAAAAGCTCGGCATTCGCCCCGTCTATAAACGGGTGGACACCTGCGCCGCCGAGTTCAGTTCGCCCACCCCTTACCTCTACTCCACCTACGAGCAGGAATGCGAGGCGGCCCCCAGTGACCGGCCCAAGATCATGATCCTGGGCGGCGGGCCCAACCGCATCGGCCAGGGCATCGAATTTGACTACTGCTGTGTCCACGCCGCCATGGCCCTGCGCGAAGACGGTTACGAGACCATCATGGTCAACTGTAATCCGGAAACCGTCTCCACCGATTACGACACCTCCGACCGCCTCTATTTCGAGCCCCTGACCCTGGAAGACGTGCTGGAGATCGTGGCGGTGGAAAAGCCCCAGGGCGTCATCGTCCAGTTTGGCGGCCAGACACCCCTCAAGCTCGCCAACGATCTGGAGGCAGCGGGCGTACCCATCATCGGCACCAGCCCGGACTCCATCGACCTGGCCGAAGACCGCGAACGCTTCCAGCAGTTGCTGGCGCGGCTCGGGCTGCGCCAGCCGGAAAACCGCATCGCCCGCAGCGTTGCCGAGGCCCAGACCCAGGCCCGCGAACTGGGCTACCCCCTGGTGGTCCGTCCCTCCTATGTGCTCGGCGGCCGTGCCATGCGCATCGTCTATGGCGAGGAAGACCTCGATCACTATATGCACGAGGCCGTGCGCATCTCCAGTGAACAACCCATTCTGCTCGACCGTTTCCTCAACAATGCCATGGAAGTGGACGTCGACGCCGTCGCCGATGGCCGGATGGTGGTCGTGGGTGGCATCATGGAACACATCGAGCAGGCGGGTGTGCATAGCGGCGATTCCGCCTGCTGCCTGCCGCCCTATTCCCTCAGCGGCGAGATCCAGGATGAACTGCGCCGGCAAAGTCGCGCCCTGGCCCAGGCCCTGGGGGTGGTGGGATTGATGAATTGCCAGTTTGCGGTGCAGGACGGCAAGATCTATGTGCTGGAGGTGAACCCGCGCGCCTCGCGCACCGTGCCCTTCGTCTCCAAGGCCACCGGTCGCCCCCTGGCCAAGATCGCGTCGCGCTGCATGGTCGGCAGGAGCCTGGCCGAACAGGGCGTGCTGGAATACACCCACCCAACCCATTTCAGCGTCAAGGAAGCCGTCTTTCCCTTCATCAAATTCCCCGGCGTGGACGTCCTGCTGGGCCCGGAAATGAAATCCACCGGCGAAGTGATGGGGATCGGCGCGAGTTTCGGCGAGGCCTTCCTCAAGGCGCAGTTGGGCGCCGGCGAACGTTTCCCCACGACCGGGACCGTCTTTCTCAGCGTTCGCGATGCCGACAAGGCCGGACTGCCGGCGGTGGCCCGGCGCTTGGCGGATCTGGGCTTCCGGCTCATCGCCACGCGCGGCACGGCGGCCTTTCTCCAGGCCCGGGGCCTGAGCGTCGAGGCCGTGAACAAGGTCACCGAAGGGCGGCCGCATATTGTCGATGCCATCAAGAACGCCAAGGTGCAGCTCATCATCAATACGGTGGACGAGAAGCAATCGGTGCGCGATTCCTTCAGCATCCGCCGCGCGGCCCTGCAAATGGGCATCACCTACTACACCACCCTGGCAGGGGCTACGGCCGGCGCTGCCGCCCTGCAAGAACTACTCACCCAGGAACGGAGCGTGATCCGCTTGCAGGACCTGGTCCACAGCTCAGCGGCACAGAGGAATCTATGAGCCAGAAAATCCCCATGACGGTCATCGGCGCCCAGCGCCTGCGCGAGGAACTGCAACGCCTGAAGACGGTGGAAAGACCCGCCGTCATTGAAGCCATTGCCGAGGCCCGCGCCAAGGGCGATCTTTCGGAAAATGCGGAGTACGACGCCGCCAAGGAACAGCAGGCCTTCATCGAAGGGCGGATCCGCGAGATCGAGGACAATATCGCCCGCGCCCAGGTCATCGATCCCAAAACCCTCAACGCCGGCGGCAGGATCGTCTTTGGCGCCACGGTGGAACTGGAAGATGCCGGGGGCAACGAAGTCACCTATCAGATCGTGGGCGATGCCGAGGCCGACCTCAAGGAAAACAAGATCTCCATCAGTTCCCCCATCGCCCGGGCGCTCATCGGCAAGATGGAGGGTGATCCCGTCGAGGTGCGCGCACCCGGCGGCATCCGCGAATACACCATCCTCGCGGTCCGCTACGAGTAGACCGCCAGCCAGGAGAGGGTATTGCCATGCACATGCCGCGCTTCAAGCACCTCGACGCCCATCGGCAGCGCTTTCATCGCTATCCCCGGAACAAATACATCATCCGCGACTGGCTGGCCCACGACCGCACGGCGGCGGCCAACAAGCGTACCCTCTACTCCTCCCTGCGCACCACCCTGGACCTGGGCATTGCCGGCCTGGTTCTGGTGCGCTTCTTTCACCATCCGGCCATCATTGGCCTTGGCATCATTTTTCTGCTCCTGTCGCCAACAGCCCTCTTTTATGGGCTTTATCGCTACCGCAAGGTGCAAAGCCATTACCGGATGCTTTCCGCGGGTTCTCCCGACCTCCTTCCCCCCACGCTGCGCAAGGCCTCCTGAGCGGAGCGTCTACCTCTTCCCGGCTGACAAGGTTCCCCGATGATCCATCATATCTATCTGCTCTGGCTTGCCATGCTGCAAGGCGTTACCGAACTCTTCCCCATCTCCAGCCTGGGGCATAGCATCCTCGTCCCGGCGCTGCTGCATTGGCCCATCAACCGCGATGCCCCATGGTTCTTGCCCTTCATCGTCGTCCTTCATCTGGGCACCGCGGCGGCCCTGCTGCTTTTTTTCTGGCGCGACTGGGCCCGGCTCATCGGCGGCTTCTGGGAGGCACGCGGACGCGCCAGCAATCCCGAATCCCGGCTCCTCTGGCTGCTGGTTCTGGCCTCCATCCCGGCGGGACTGCTGGGTCTGGCCCTGGCCCACAAGATCAAGGCCCTGTTTGGCGGTTTCAGCTTTGCCGCCGTTGCCCTGATGCTCAACGGCGTCCTGCTCATCATCGGCGACCGCCTGCGCGCCCGCGACCCCAGCCACTCCCTGAACACCCTCACCTGGCGACGGGCGCTGGGTATCGGCTTTGCCCAGGCCCTGGCGCTGATTCCCGGTTTCTCCCGCTCCGGCGCCACCCTCGTAGCGGGCATCGGCGTCGGCCTGGATTACGAAAACTCGGCGCGCTTTTCCTTCCTCCTTGCCACCCCCATCATCGCCGCCGCCGGGCTCCTCGAAGTGCCTAAACTACTGCACGCCCAGGTACCCGATGGGCTGTTAAGCACCATCATCCTGGCAGGTTTTCTTTCCGGATTGTGCGCCTGGGCCTCGGTCTGGTTCCTGATGCGCTATTTCCACACCCAGGAAATCAAGGCATTGCGGCCTTTCGGCATTTACTGCATCGCCTTTGGTGCCCTAGCCCTGCTGATTGGCGGCTGAGGCCGGGGGATAACAACGCTGCGGACCCCGCCGGGAACCTAGCCCCGGGAGTCCCAGGCCTCGCCGGCAAAGAGCCTCGACAGCCTCCTGCCGTTCCAGCTCTGTAGCGTCAACAGCGCACCGACCACGGCCAGGATATAAAAAACGCCGTCTTCTCCGAAGACGCCCAGACCCCAGCCGCCCACCACACCGCCCACGAAGATGCCGAGAAACTGCAAAAGCGAATAAACGCCGCTGGCCGCGCCGCGCTGCTCCGTGCGGGTGGCCCGGCTCATCATGGAAGGAAGAATGGCCGAAGCGATGTTATAACCGGTGAAAAAGATCACCGCCGCCACCGCGACGGGCCAGAAGTGGCCGGAGGCCAAGCCCATCACCAAGGCCCCCAGGGCGATGGCGAGACCGCTCGCGGCCAACATCTCCCGGTGCCGCTTGTGACGCTCCGCCACCAGCACCGGATACACCATGGCCGCCACGGACAAGAGCATCACCGGTAGATAAACCATCCAGATCTGACCTTCGGTGATATGCATGGCCTGCACCAACTCCGGCGACAGCACCACGAAACTCGCACCCAGGACCATTTGCAGGATGAAGATGCCGATGCTGGCCGTCATGACCGGGACATGGGTAAACATCTTCAGGGCCTCTCGCCAGCCGCCCATGCGGGTCTGCCCGCTTTGGGGAATGGGCGGAATGACCCGCCACAGGGGCAGCAGGGCGACGACGCCCAGGGCCGCCGCCGCGAGAAAAACCCCCTTCAGGCCGCTGAAGCCATAGAACACCGGCCCCAGGGCGATGCCCAGGACATAGGCCACCGCGATGCTTCCGCCGATGGCGGCCATGGCCTTGGTGCGATGCGCTTCGCCGGTGAGGTCCCCCGCCGTAGCCAGGAGCACCGAAGAAACGGCGCCGGCGCCCTGCAGCAGCCGGGCAATGACGATCCCCCACATGGAATGGGTGAATGCCCCCATCACCGAACCGAGGACGAAAAGGAGGAGACCAAAGGCCAGGACCGGCTTCCGTCCGAAACGATCCGAGGCGACGCCGAAAGGAAACTGCAGAACGGCTTGCGCCAGGCCGTAGATGCCGATGGCCAGACCCAAAAGCAGGGGAGTGCTGCCGCGCAGGCTGGCACTATCCAAAGACAGCACCGGCATGAGCATGAACAGGCCCAGCATCCGCGCCACATAAATGAAGCTGAGGCCGCTCACCGCGCGCCGTTCCGCCGGTGTCATCACCGGCCCCTTGCTTTTAGAAGCCATGACTGAGCAATACTCTCCCTGCCACCAACGCGGCAAACAATAGAAACAGATAGCTGATGGACGCCGCAAATACCCGGCGGGCATACTGGTCCATCTCCTTGCCGATGGGCATCCGCCGCAGACGCAAGGCCATCCCCACGTACCATGCCCCAGCCAGCCACGCCACCGCGCCATAAATCCAGTCACCGCCCAGGAAGGCGGGTACGAGACTTACCGCCCAGGTCGCCACGGCATAGCGCAAGACCTCCCGGCGCGTCCGATCCACCCCATGAGTGACCGGCAGCATGGGGATACAAGCCTGGGCATAGTCCTCGCGACAGCAAATAGCCAAGGGCCAAAAATGGGCTGGAGTCCACACAAATATCAATAATACCAGGAATAGCGGCAGGGCTGCCAGGGTCCCGGTTACGGCCGTCCAGCCGATGAGGGGAGGCAGGGCGCCCGCCAAGCCCCCCCAGACGATATTCCAGGGCGTGCTGGGCTTGAGATAGAGGGTATAGACCACACCGTAGCCCACCGTCCCCAACAAGGTCAGCCCCAGGGTGAGCGGATTGGTACCCCAGGAGAGCACCCCGATGGCTGCCAGGATCAGGATCGCGGCATAGAAAATCGCGCCACCCTGGCTGATCCGTCCTTCCGCCAGGGGCCGTCGCTGGGTGCGCCGCATGTGCTGATCCAAAGACGGCTCCACGATCTGGTTGAGCACGCCGCCCGCCCCTCCGGCCAGGGCGATGCCCAGCAAGCCGGCCAGCGCCGCAGGCCAGTGCTGGGCAACCCCCGGGGCCAGGATCTCCCCCACCGCCGCCGTAAAGACCAGAAGGGAGACCACCCGGGCCTTGGCCAGAATGAATAAATCCCGGAGCAAACCGGCGCCGCTTCTCCCACCCTGCAGGGCTGCCTCACCGTTACTGCGCACTTCTATCTTGAACATGATCAGAACCTCGTCGGAATACCCGCTCCGGGCATCTTCTTGGGGATTGCACCGGAGAATTGTGGAGAATTGCCTTGGCGAAAAGACCGTCGCTGGGCCACCAGGAATCGGGAACCGGCCCTGTCACCCCTTGGCAAAGGACCTCCCCGGCGGGACATTGCCCGTTTGCCATGCCCGGCGCGGAGCCCCCCGACGGTGGCCGTTCCCGGCCCCTTCAACGCCACAGCAATACAATGGCAAGGGTGATGAGAAGCACCATGCATTGGTGGAAGGCCACAATGACCCCGGGGTTTTTCGGCTTGAGATTCACCGCGTGGAAAAGCAGGAATCCCACCGCAACCTGGGTGACCGCCAGATAAAAGGCCACCGGATACGCCGGCATGAGCCAGCCCAAGGTGGCTACCAGCAGCAGAGCGGCCGTTACGTGCGCGGCCACGGTCCAATGGGCGAGGCGCTGAGGTTTGACAAAGACGCCGATGGCTTGGCCGAAACCGCGCTGGCCCGTGGTCATGCCGCCCAGGAACACCGCCAGGAGCAAGGGATGCAAAGCCGCCGCCGCGGCGAGATAGGACCAGAAGCCCAGCCCGGGAAAGGCCACTCCCGTCAGATAAATCAGGAATACGGTGTAGGCCAGGAGTCCGTGGGTGCCATGCACCAGGGCCGGCGCCTTGCCGGCCAGCACATAGAGGGTCCCCATGCCGAACAGGGCCGTGACGATGATCAGGCTGAGGCCGCTGATGGTGGCGGAATCCGGCGCCAGAACGACCAGGGCGAGCGCCACCAAGCCGACCAGAGTAGCCACCACCCGATGCGCCGCCTCGGGGTCCCCTTGCACCATCAGCCAAACGATATTGCGGGTATAAGGCCAGCGCGTCCCCAAGGAGAGCCCATAGCCGAAGCCCTCCACGATACTGCCGAGGAGGATCAGGACGCCGGCGAGAATGACCTCGGTCAGCATCAGGCCGTCCACCAGCGCCCCTCTACCCACGGAAACGGTGCTAAACCCCTTCCAGATGCCGGCGGCGATGGCGGCTGTCACCAGTCCGGCGATGGCCAAGCCGATCACCCGTACGACGGCGGTCATTTCACCATCCACCGCATTGGCAATGCCGCCGCCCGCCCCCGCCTCCACCGCCTGCCGGCGAATTGCCTTTTTCATGGCCTGTCCCCCGTCAGTGCACCATGCCGGCCATGTCGTGCATGGTGGGCAGCATGACCATGGTGCGTTCATACAGGGTGCTGAACATCCAGGCCGTCAGGCCGATGGCCAGGATGAAGAGCGGAATGGTCAGCACCAGGGCGACGGTGTTCCAGATATGCGTTTCCGAGAGGTCCATGTGCATCAGAAAATAGATCTGCACGATGACCGCCAGTCCGGCGCAAAGGGACAAGACCAGCATCAGGCCGAAGGGAGGCATGGCATGATTCGCCACGAGGAGCAAACTCACCCCCATCAGCAGGGTGGAAATCAGAAAGGTCAACAAATAACCCCGGCCGCTCGCCACCTGCACCTCGGGGTGCTGCAACGGATCGTCATGACTCATATCAACATCCCCCGCAGATAAACAAAGACGAAAACGAAGACCCATACCACGGCCTGGAAATGCCAAAAGAGGCGCAGACTCAATAACCGCCCCACGACGTCGGCGGTAAATCCGAACCGGCTGACCTGCACCAGCATCACCAGCATCCATAGCAAGCCGAAGAGGATGTGGAGCGCATGGGTTTGGGTCAGGATGAAAAAGGCCGACAAGCCGCCGCTCCGCTCGGGGGTGATCCCCATCCCGACCAGATGGACGACATCGTTGATATCCAGGGCCAGAAAGGCGCCGCCGAGGATGAGAGCGCCCCACAGACCCGAGATGACTCCCGCCTTGTTGCCGTTCTTGAGGGCCACCATGGTAAAGCCGTAGGCCAGCACGCTGGTGAACAGGGCCAGGGTTTGCAGGAAGACATAGCCGGGTTCGACAAAATTCGCAGGAGTCGGACCACCAGCGAAGTTATGGGAATAGCTCAACACCTCCCAGGCAGCGAACAAGACCGCAAAGATCATGGCGTCGCTGAGCATGTACAACCAGAAACCGAAGGTTCTGGTGGAGATGACGTCGTGATGGTGATGACTATGATCCCAAAGCTCTACCGAACTGGGGTCGAGGGCCTTGCTTGTAGATGAACTCATAGAATTACTCCACTTGCTAAATAATGAGGGGAGCGGGGCCGTCAGCAGCGACGGGCCCGCTCCGCGATCAGGCTCGGGAACCTTCCGGGGAACTTATGCCGCTGCTGCCCAGGGCCCCGCCCTCTCCCTTCGCTGCCGGTTTGTCTTGGCCGTAGGCGGTGACGCCACCGGGCACCCCCGCTTCCGGGAGTTCGACCGCCGCCTGCGCCCGCTCGTGATGCGCCCGCTCCATGCGCTCCACCTCGCCCGCCGGGATGATGTAGCCGGTATCGGTGTCAAAGGAGCGGATGATGACCACAGCGATGATCAACGCCAGACTCAGGGCGCACAACCACCAGATGCGCCAGGTCAGGCCGAAGCCCAGCAGCAGGGTCAGGGTGCCGAGGATCAGGGGAATCCCCGTGTTCTTGGGCATGTGGATGTCCTCGTAGTGATCCGGACGCAGGTCGGTGAAACCATGCTCCTTGCGCCAGGACCACTCATCCCGGGCATTGATGTGAGGAACGACGGCGAAGTTGTAGAAAGGGACGGGCGAGGGCGTCATCCATTCCACGCTATGGGTGGTACCCCAGGCATCGTGGCTCACCCAGCTCTTGGCGCGATCGCGGATACTCACATAGAGCAAGCCGAGGAAAGCAAGAACCGACAAGCTGTAAAAGGCGATGCCCAGCATCTGGACATCCAGGAGGGGTTGCCACTGGGTGTTGAAGACATAATCCAAGCGCCGGGTCATGCCCATGAAGCCCAATGTGTACATGGGCACAAAGACCCCGACGGTACCCGCCGTGAACAGCCAGAATACCGCCTTGCCCCATGCCTCGTTGAGCTTGAAGCCGAAGATCTTGGGCCACCAGTAAGTGACCGCGCCGAAAATGGCATAGACGATCATCAACAGCATGGAGTGGAAATGGGCAATGACGAAGACGCTGTTATGCACCATGTAGTTGATGGCCGGAAAGGCCAGCATCATGCCGGTGAGGCCGCCCACCAGGAGCAGGAACAGGGAACCGATGGACCACAGCATGGGGGTTTCGAAACGGAGGCGCCCACGGTACATGGTAAAGGCCCAGTTGAACACCTTCACGCCGGTGGGAATGCCCACCAGCATGGTCGCCACGCTGAAGAAGCTGATGACGGCCGGTCCGGCGCCCATGGTGAAGAAGTGATGCAGCCATACCGCCCAGGACACTCCGGCAATACCGAAGGTGGCCAGGACCATGGTGACATAGCCGAACAGGGGCTTTTCGGAAAAGGTGGGGATGATCTCCGACAGCATGCCGAAGGCCGGGAGGATCACGAAGTACACCTCCGGATGACCCCACAGCCAGAAGAGATCGGTATACAGCATGAGATTGCCGCCCAAACCGGCCGTGAAGAAATGGGTGCCGAGATAGCGGTCGAAGCCGATCAGGGCCAAGGCCACGGTCAGGGCCGGGAAGGAGGTCAGGGCGATGATATTCGTCGCCAGGGATGCCCAGGTGAAAATGGGCAGGCGCAGCCAGGTCATGCCGGGTGCCCGCATCTTCACGATGGTCGCAAGGATGTTGATACTGCCCAGCGTCGATCCCAGCGCCGCGAGCTGCATGACCCACATCCAGTAATCGACACCCACGCCGGGGCTATAGGGGAGCTCGAAAATGGGCGCGATGCCGAACCAGCCGTTGTGGGAAAAATCTCCCACGAACAAAGACGCCATGACCAAAACCGCGGCGGCGGCCGTGATCCATAGACCCACGGCATTGAGATAGGGGTAGGCCATGTCCCGCGCCCCGACCTGGATCGGCACGATGATGTTCATGATGCCCACCAGCAAGGGAGTGGCGGCCAGGAGGATCATGATCACGCCATGGGCGCTATAGATCTGCCCAAAGTGATAAGGCGTGAGATAACCATGCAGGGCGCCCATATATCCCGCCGCATCGGGCCCCACCGCCATGGCCTGCTGGGTCCGGATCATCAGGCCATCCATGAAGCCGCGAAAGAGCATGACGAGGCCAATGATGATGTACATGATGCCGATCTTCTTGTGGTCCACCGTGGTCAGCCACTCCCGCCACAGGTAACCCCACTTGCCGTAATAGCTGAGGGCGGCGATGATCGCGACACCCATGATGGCCACCACCACGAAAAGGGGAGCGAGAATGGGGTTCTCATAGGGTATTTGCGACAGAGCGAGGCGCCCGAGCAAAGGGCTCCATGGCCCTTGTAGATCTACCAACATAATCGGATTCTCCTTGACTCAATTGGCCGTGCGAGCATTCTGCTCTTTCATGTAGTCCACCATGTTTTCCGTCATGGCCATGGGTATGGGCCAGACCTTACCATTCATGACCTCTCCCAGAATGTGATCGAACAACCCATCCTGCACGTCGGAAAAATATTCGGGCTTGCCGGACACGTCGATGTACGGCTTGGCGTACTCCTCGAAGGCGGCATAGCTGAGATGCCGGGGGGACGCCTGGATCCGCTGGGTCCACTGCTGGAACTGTGCGGCGGTCACCGCCTTCGTGCGGAACTGCATCCAGGAGAACCCGGCGCCGCTGTAGTCCGCCGAGAAGCCCTGGTATTCCCCCACATGATTGGCCAACAGCGCGGACTTCGTGCGCATGCCGGGCATCACGTCGATCATCCCCACGAGCTGGGGAATGAAGAAATCGTTGGTCACGGAGGTGGAGGTCAGGCGGAAGTGCACCGGAGTATGCGCGGGCACCACCAGCTCATTCACGGAGGCGATATGATATTTGGGATAGACGAACAGCCAGCGCCAGTCGGTGGTAATGACATCCACCTCCAAAGGATCGCTCCCGGCCGCCGCATGCTCCTGGATCACGGTGGGATCGTAGGGGTTGAGGGCGTAGGTGCCCTGGACGGTGTAATAGGACAAAAAGCCTACGGCGATGATGGGGATGCCCCACACAACCACTTCAATGGCGCTGGAATGGGTCCATTTCGGGTCATACCTGCCTTTCCCATGGGACTTGCGATAGCGCCACATGAACCAGACGATCATCAGCGCGGTGATCCCGACGATAGTCAACATGACCGCGACGTCGATGATCATGTAGTACAAGTCGGCATGGGCCATCGGGCCCTTGGGGTCGAACAGCCAAAATCCTTGGGTCGAGCAGCCGTTCAACAGCAGTAACGGCGCCAAGGCCAAGTAGCGGACCCAATGGGCTATTTTCTCTATCCACATATATAAACACCCCTCCCTGAGCGGGCAGACTATTATCCTGAACGCGATAAAAAAGAGACCATCACGCCCCGGAAAATCGAGGCGATGGACTTGTCATTCGTGGCAGCGGCATTGCGGAGACCGGCAGCGATCTCCGCCAGCGATTTCCGGCATCCTCAGGACCGCGCATGGGATACGGAATGACTCACCGTGTCCATCTGCCGACGCTGCTGCAGCCGCAGGCTCCAACTCATGCCGAACATGGCGGCGGCAAAGGCGGCGGAAAAGCCGATGATGATCCAGTTGTACACTGCGCTGCCGGCATTGGGCGCCAAGGCGAAAATGAACTGCAAGGCCAGCGCCAATGCCAGGTAGGCACTGGAGCCGATGATCAGCACCATTTCCTTGTTTCTTACGCTGCGAATCACCCAAACGCCTTCGAGAACGCCAACGATGGCCACCCAGGCGAAGACGGTGAACAGCATGGGGACCAGGGTGTGGCCCCTTTGCGCCAGAAGAATGACCGCGACCCCGGCGGCAACGCCGACAATGCTCTTGCAGCCGATGAGGACGCGGTGCAGCGCCCCGCCATCCTGGGCGGATACCAATCCCACGAAAGAGTAGGCGCCGTCGAAAAACACATAAACCGCGAAGAACCAGACCAGCAGGGTCATGGTCTTGTCAAAGGCCAGCAAGGCAGACAGCACAAAGAGCAGGGCGGCCATGCCACGGACCATGAGCAGCGGCCACGAAAACAGGGAAAGCTGATGGACGACGGGTACCGAGGCTTGTGTATTCATCTTTAAACACTCCTGTTCTTCGGCGTCTAGCGGAATTGCCAACGGCATAATAAGACAAGTTTATAGTTTTTAACTTTTCGACGTTGATAAAAATAGTGCAGAGCCATCCGCAAAGCAATAGCGGGGAGCAATAAAAAATTTTTGCCATCCTTATGCAGAATTAGTTCTATATATGGAGCTTTTAGTAACATTGGAATATTAGCTTATATTAATTTATTAACCATATAATCATATCAGTTGGTTGCGCCTGAATTAAGCAGAGACGTGCTTTAACTGTCCGCCGCCCCCGCCGCAGCGACGAGGGCGGCGGGGGCGGCGGAACTGACGCAACAGGCGGCTTTTTCCGGCGAATAAAAAATAAGCGAATAACCGCTGGTCCGCTGGCCTAAACATTAACAATACTATCGGCTTTAATGTTTATGGCCTTGGGAAGGGGCAAAAACCACTGCCGGATGGCGGATCGATGAAAAAAGCGCAGGATCGGCCTTGGGGAGAAATCGCGCCTGCCGGGGCGAGGGCGTCTGACGATCGGTACGACATCCCTGGCGCAAGGCCGCACCCCCGTTCCCCGATCCATCGGCCGGGACGGCAGGGAAGCACGCCCCGCAGGGGATCGTCATGCCCCTGCCTGGGCCGGTCTTTTCTTGGGCGCCGGCCATGCTACACTCCAAACATGCAGCCCATGTCCCAATCCATCTTGATGATCCTCAGCGCCGCCAGCGCCATTCCACTGACGGACGGAACGATGCACCCTACGGGCTATTGGGCCGAGGAGGTTGTCGTGCCCTATGCGATGCTTACGGGGCAGGGGCTACGGGTGCGCATCGCTACCCCCGGCGGGACAGCTCCCGTGGTGGATCCCCTCAGCCTCGATCCCCGCGAACATGGCGGCGACGGCGAAAAAGTGGCCCGACTGGCGGATGCCCTGGCGCGGATTCCGGCGCTGACGGCGCCCGAGGACCTCGCCACCCTGGACGATCAGGTCATGGACGGCATTGCCGCCCTCTTCTTCCCCGGCGGTCACGGGCCCATGGTGGACCTCTGCCAGGACCCCGACGTCGCCCGCCTGCTGCGCCACTGCCACGCCCGGGGCAAACCCGTCGCCGCCCTCTGTCACGGGCCCGCCGCCCTGCTGGCCGCCCGGGATGCGTCGGGCCGCAATCTCTATGCGGGCTATCGCGCCACCAGTTTCAGCGATGCCGAAGAGGCGCAGACGGAACTCGCCGGGCGCCTCCCCCATACCCTTGCCGCTGCCCTGGGCGCGCAAGGGCTGAAGCTGAAGCCTGGTCCCGCCTGGGGGGCGCAGGTGGTGATCGATCGCGACCTGCTCACCGGCCAGAATCCGGCATCGGCCGCCCCCCTGGCGCAGGCCCTGCTGGCGGCCCTGGCTCCTCTTCCTTCCCCTGCCATTTCGCAATAAGGATAAACCGATGGATAGTAACGCACTCAAACAGATTGCTGCCGAAGCCGCCCTGGCCTACATCAAGCCCGGCATGATCGTCGGCGTCGGCACCGGCTCCACCACCAATCTCTTCATCGACGCCCTGGGCAAGGCCAAGATCCATGTGGACGGCTATGTCGCCTCCAGCGTGGCCACCGAAACGCGCCTCAAGGACCTGGGCCTGCCGGTGCTGAATCTCAACGACACCGGCGACATCCCCATCTATGTGGACGGCGCCGACGAAGTGGACCCGCACTTTCGCCTCATCAAGGGCGGCGGCGGCGCCCTGACCCGCGAAAAGATCGTCGCCAGTGCGGCGCGGCTCTTCGTCTGCATCGCCGATGGGAGCAAGGACAAGCCCATGCTCGGCAAATTCCCGTTGCCGGTGGAGGTCATCCCCTTCGCCCGCAGCTTTGTGGCCCGCCAACTGGTCAAGCTGGGCGGCAACCCGAGCCTGCGCGCCGGGGTAACGACGGACAACGGCAACGTGATCCTGGATGTCACCGGCCTCGATCTCACCGACCCGGTGACCATGGAAAGCCGGATCAACCTCATCCCCGGGGTCCTCGACAATGGCATCTTCGCCCAGCGCCGCGCCGATGTCCTTCTCCTCGGTACTCCCCAAGGAGTAGTCGAACGGCGCGCCTAGGGTGCTGCCGGCGACGCAGGGCCATGGTCCTCCGCCAAGGTGAGGATTGCAAAGATGAAAAAGGAGATGATGATGGAAGGGAGAGAAATTGATCACCGCAGTACCCGCCGCGATTTCCTGCACGGCACCCTGAGCCGTGCCGATCTCGCTGCGAATCCCTTCCTGCAGTTGGCGCACTGGCTGGAGGCGGCCGAGGCCACGGGCAATTTCGACCCTACCGCCATGTCCCTGGCCACCGCCGATGCGCAGGGGCGCCCCTCCGTCCGCATCGTCCTCCTGAAGCACTTCGACCAGCGCGGGCTCTGCTGGTACACCGACACCCGCAGTCAGAAAGGCCGGGAACTGGCGGAGAACCCCCAGGCCGCCCTCTGTTTCTACTGGCCGGAAAATGACCGCCAGGTGCGGGTCAGCGGCCTGGTGGAGCCCCTCGGCGAAGACGAGGCGGAGGCCTATTTCCAGCAACGCCCCACGGCCAGCCGCTTTGCCGCCGCGGCCTCGGTCCAGAGCCGGCCCATCGCCAGGCGCGCCGATCTGGAAGCCCGTCTGGCGGCCCTTCACGCCCAATACCCCGATGGCCAGGTCCCGCGCAATCCCGCCTGGGGCGGCTATCGCCTCCTGCCGGACCACTTTGAATTCTGGCAGGGGCGGGCCAGCCGCCTCCATGATCGTTTCACCTACGACAAGGATCAGGAAAACTGGAAGATCGAACGCCTCATGCCGTGAGAGCGGAGACGCCTCCATTCAGCGGAAAACAGGCAGGGCGGCCCAGGGAGCCGTTCAAAAGGGTTCGATGCGCGCCTCATAGTCAAAAACGATCAGACGATAGATGTCCTCACCCAATTGCACATGGGCCGACTGGGGCGCACCCAGGGTGATGGTATTGCCGCCCGCCGCGGTAAAGCCACCAGGACCGAAATGGTCCTGGGCGATCAAATCATTCAGGAGTTCCTCCAGGGCCTCCCTTGGCTGACTGCAGGTGTTGTCGATCAAGCGACAGGGCTTCCCGCGCCGCGTGACGCCGGCGACGATGATCGCGTCGGGCCGCAGCGGCGGCAAGCCTTCGTCATCCGCAATGGCGGCATCCACTATACCCATGTCTTCTTCTCCTTCTGCCGAGTGTACCCATACGCCATCATGCCCGCGTCGCGCCCGCGGGAGGGGTGGAGAAGAGCCACGGGGCCTCCCGCCGGCGCCGGGCTTCGTAGGTCCCGATGGCCTCCCCCAGGGCGAGCGTTAGCTGGATGTCATCCAGACCATGCACCAGTTTGTGTTTATGGCCGGCCTCGATGGCAAAGGGGTAACGGCTGTCGCCCATGGTCTGCACTTCCTGGGCGGGCAGATCGATACGCAAACGATAGCCGGGGGCCGCCCGGACCTCATGAAAAAGATGGTCCACCACATCGCTGCCCAGGCGCAGGGGCAGGATGCCGTTTTTCAGACAGTTGTTATAAAAAATGTCGGCAAAGCTCGGCGCAATGATGGCGCGAAAACCATAATCGGCCAGAGCCCAGGGGGCATGTTCGCGGCTGGAGCCGCAACCGAAATTTTCGCGGGCGAGAAGGATCTGCGCCCCCGCGAAGGGGGGCTGGTTGAGGACAAAATCGGGGTTGGGCACCTGCACCCCGTCCTTCTCCAGGTAACGCCAGGCCGCGAAGAGATGCACCCCCAAGCCCTGACGATCCACGGTCTTGAGGAACTGCTTGGGGATGATGGCGTCGGTATCCACATTGGGACGATCCAGGGGCGCCACCACGGCTTCCACGACAGTAAAGGTTTGCATTGCTTATTCCTTTTCCAGACGCCGCTGCACGACATGAAGGGCGGCGGACCACTCCGCCCCCAGGCCGCGGCTGGCGGCGAAGATCCCTATTTCCACCAGACCCAGGCTGCACAGACCCACGGCCAGACGCCGCAGCCAATAGCGCCGCTGCTCAGGACGCCGGCCAGTGGCGTACATCGACGAAATGTCCGGCAATGGCCGCTGCCGCCGCCATGGCGGGGCTGACCAGGTGGGTGCGTCCCCCCGCTCCCTGGCGGCCCTCGAAGTTGCGATTGCTGGTGGCGGCGCAACGCTCGCCGGGCTCCAGGCGATCGGCATTCATGGCTAGGCACATGGAGCAGCCCGGGTCCCGCCACTCGAAGCCCGCCTCCAGGAAGATCCGGTCCAGGCCCTCGGCCTCGGCCTGGGCCTTGACCGGACCGGAACCCGGCACCACCAGCGCCTCCCGGACGCTCGCGGCCTTGTGCCGGCCGCGCACCACCACCGCCGCCGCACGGAGATCCTCGATGCGGGCATTGGTACAGGAGCCGATGAAGACCTTGTCGATGCGAATCTCCTGGATCGGCGTTGCCGGCTGCAGACCCATGTAGGCCAGGGCCTCCTCCCAACCTTTGCGCTGGGTGGCGTCCGCCGCCTGGGCCGGATCGGGCACCCGCCCCCGGATGTCCGTCACCATTTCCGGGCTCGTCCCCCAGGTTACCTGCGGCGCGATGGCGCCGGCATCCATGCGAACCTCGGCGTCGAAAACGGCATCGGCATCGCTATGCAGGCACCGCCATGCCTCCACCGCCGCATCCCAGAGCGCGCCGACCGGCGCATAGGGCCGCCCGCGCACATAGTCGATGGTGGTCTCGTCCACCGCCACCATCCCCGAACGGGCCCCCGCCTCGATGGCCATATTGCACAGGGTCATGCGTCCTTCCAGGGACAGGGCCTGTACCGCCGGACCGGCGAATTCGATGGCGTAACCCGTGCCTCCCGCCGTGCCGATCCGGCCGATGATGGCCAATACCAGGTCCTTGGCGCTGACCCCCTGCGCCAGGACCCCGTCCACCCAGACGCGCATGGAACGGGACTTGCGCGCCCAGAGGCATTGGGTGGCGAGGACGTGCTCCACCTCGGTGGTGCCGATGCCGAAGGCCAGCGTCCCCAGGGCGCCGTGGGTGGCCGTGTGGGAATCCCCGCAGACCACCGTCATCCCCGGCAGGGTGAGGCCCTGCTCCGGGGCCATGACATGCACGATCCCCTGGCGCCGGTCGTTCATGGCGAATTCTTCAATGCCGAATTCGGCGCAGTTGCGGTCCAGGGTCTCCACCTGCAGGCGCGCAACGGGATCGCTGATCCCTGCCGCCCGGTCCCGGGTGGGCACGTTGTGATCAGCGGTGGCGATATTGGCGGTGATCCGCCACGGCTTGCGCCCCGCCGCCCGCAACCCGGCAAAGGCCTGGGGGCTGGTTACCTCATGGAGCAACTGCCGATCGATATAGAGCAGGGTGCTGCCATCCGCCTCCGTATGGACGACATGGCTCTCCCACAGTTTGTCGTACAGGGTTTTTCCAGACACGTACAATCTCCTTGCGGCGATTTCTCCTTTATACCCCAATTTGCTCCGGCGGAAAAATTCCCCGGCCGGGCCGGAGGACCACCCGTCGCCCCTTCCGCAACCGAGGGCGGCGGAGCGCAATCCTAAGGGGCAGGATCGCCTTTTCCGGCAGCGTCCAGCTCGTCACTGAAGGTCCACGCGTTGCTCCGGCGACCCTTGCGGCGCTTGCTGACATAGAGGGCGCTATCCGCCTGGCGCAGTAACGCCGCGGCATTTTCCTGACTCCCCCCGGCGCAGACGCACACCCCCATGCTGGTGCCGACCCGGACCGTAGCCGTGTCCAAGGCGATGGGTTCTTCGATGAGCAGGCGAATCTTGTGCAGGGCTTCTTCGATATGGCGGCGATCGGGCATGTCTTCCATGACCAGCACGAATTCGTCGCCTCCCCAGCGGGAGAACAAGTCATTGAAACGCAAGGATTGTTGTACCCGTGCGGCGATTTCCTGCAAGAGGTGATCGCCGGCGGCATGGCCATACTGGTCATTGACGGCCTTGAAGCCATCCAGATCCAGCATGCAGATGGCCAGGCAATTGTGGGCATTGTGCTGATTGCGGGCGAGGCTTTCCTCCAGCCATTGCTCCAGATAACGGCGGTTGGGCAGGCGGGTGAGGGCATCCATCAAGGCCAGGTTCTCGATGCGCCGTTGATATTCCCGTTGTTCCAGGGAAAGGCTGAAGCTCTCGGAAATCTGGGCGAGGAGATTGCGCAGCGCCTCGTTGAACCACTGGGAATGATTGGCCTCCACCACCAGGACGGCCCGGGGCTCGCTGTTTTCGGAGAGGGAAATGGGCCAGACCATGGCCGAACCCAAGGGCGGCGGATGACGCCGGGGATCTGCCGCAACGGGCGTATCGTCCGGCGAAAAAAGGGGTGCCGGGCCCAGCGGCCGCCGTTCGCGCCACGCCTGCCCGACGAGGGACTGGCCTTGCGGCCACCGGGACGGGTCCAGGGAGAGGTCATGCCCCTGGAGGGTCTGCAGGTGTGACGCATCGCGGGAGGCCAGGGCGCGGATGGCGAGCAGGGAACTATTGCTCTTGCGCGCGGCGACCCAGGCGCTGGAGACCGGCGTTTCGTTCACCAGGATCTCCACGAGCCGCTGCCAGGAACTCTCGGAGGATTTTTCCCGGAGCAATTCCTGCTGCACCCGCAAGGCGGCGGATTGATAGCGGCGCAGGCGCAAAAGCTCCCGGGCATCACTGCGGCGTTCCAGGAATTGGCACAGAGTCTTGCGCAACTGCTCCGTGAGGCTGGCGGAAAAATGCGGCAGGCGGCCATGCTCATGGCAGTACAGGGACAGGACCCAGCGCCCGCCGCCATCGCCCTGAAAGGGGATCTGCAGACAACCGCCGAGATGGAAACGGCGCGCCCGCTCCACCCAGGGAAGCGCTTCCGTCGTCGCCACGATTTGCCAGCGAAGGGGCGCATCCTGGCGCAGGGCGGTACAGGCCGGGTAAAGCACCCCCCCGTCCCGCTGCTGCTCATCGCCAGAGTCAAAACCGCGCAGATAGGCAGCGGCCCTGCCGGAGAGGGCCACGATCTGGAGTCCCTTGCCCTCGGGAAGCAAGGTGGAAACCATGACCAGAGGGAGGCCCAGCCGCTCCACCAGCAGATCGGCAAAGCCTTGGAAGACCCGCCCGGCCGGGCCCTGGATATCTTCGAGAAATAGGGAATAGCCATCGAGAAGGGTGCGCAACAGCAAATTATGCCCATCCCGACCCCGTCCCTGGGCATAGCGAGGGCCACAGCCCTTGCGCAAAGGCTGAAAACGCAATGGAGATGCGGGACCGTTACCCATGTTCTGGGAGCAAGGCCATGCTCCTTTCTTCCGTACTGTTGATCCTGAGAACGGCGGTTGGCGGCGGCTTTCGTCCGGCGGTTCGCGCCTGTTGCCTGAGGGCGCTCCTCCATTGGCGGGCGGAAACCGCCGCCAACCGCCGGATCTAAAATTAGTAAGATAGTCGCTTTCGCGTCCATTGCAAGGGCGTCGGCCTTCGTCCGCACCCTTGCCCAGCGCCCAGGCCCGCGGTATAAGAAAAGGACACCCGCTCAATCAGGATCCCTCGTCATGTCCCAAGCTCCTTCCTCCACTCTGAACGAATCGGCCCTCGGCGCCTTGGTCAGCGAAGCGCTGGCGGAGGCGCAACGCCGCGGGGCGACGGCGGCGGAGGCCTCGGCCAGTGCCGGCAAGGGCCTGGCGGTGACCGTGCGTCTCGGAGAGGTGGAATCCATCGAGTATCATCAGGACAAGGGCCTGGGGGTGACGGTCTATGTGGGGCAGGCCAAGGGACATGCCTCCACCTCTGATTTCTCGGCCAGGGCCCTGCGCGAAACCGTGGCCGCCGCCTTGACCATCGCCCGGCATACCTCCGCCGACCCCTGCGCGGGGCTGGCGGACCCGGCACTCTTCGCCCGCGAGATCCCCGACCTGGACCTCTATCACCCCTGGAGCATCGATGCCGACGGCGCCGCCGATCTGGCGCGGCGCTGCGAGGATGCCGCCCGCAGCCTGGATCCGCGCATCAGCAACTCCGAAGGGGGGAGCGTCAGCAGCGGCGAGGGCTTTGGCGTTTATGGCAACACTCTGGGTTTCCTGGGAACGTCGCGCTCTTCCCGACACAGCCTGTCCTGCTCGGTCATCGCGGCGGACGCCCAGGGCATGCAACGCGATTACTGGTACGACATCTCCCGCGTACCCACGGCCCTGCAGAGCCCCGAGGCCATCGGCCGGGAAGCCGCCCGCCGCGCCCTGCGCCGTCTCGGCGCACGCAAGATTCCCACGGGCAAGGCCCCCGTGGTCTTTGAAAATCAGGTGGCCGCCAGCCTGCTGGGACACCTCGCCAATGCCATCAGCGGCGGCAGTCTCTACCGCAAGACCTCCTTCCTGGTGGATAGCCTGGGCAAGACGCTCTTTCCGGCCCATATCCGGATCTTTGAAGAACCGCACCGCCGACGTGGTCTCGGCAGCGCCGCCTTTGATGGCGAAGGGGTCGCCACCCACGACCGCGACATCATCCAGGACGGCGTCCTGCAGGGCTACCTTCTCGACAGCTACAGTGCCCGGAAGCTGGGGATGCAGAGCACCGGCAATGCCGGCGGCGCCCACAACCTGACCCTGGCCCCCGGCGCGGACGACCTCCCCGCCCTCCTGCGGCGCATGGGCACCGGCCTGCTGGTCACGGAACTGATCGGCTTTGGCATCAATATGGTCACCGGGGACTACTCCCGGGGCGCAGCAGGCTTCTGGGTGGAAAACGGCGAGCTTCAGTTTCCCGTGGAAGAGATCACCATTGCCGGCCGCTTGCAGGAGATCTTCGCCGGCTTTGCCGCCATAGGCTCCGACCTTCTCACCCACGGCAACACCGGCTGTCCCTCCATCCTGGTGGAAGAAATGATCATCGCCGGCGCTTGATGGCCGGCAGGTAGGCCAGCGCCAGGAGCAGCAGGGCCAGGGCCAGGAAGGGCCAGCCCCCCCAGCGCCCGAAGGGCGTCCGCCCGGCCATGGGCTGGATCCTGCCGTCCAGGGCACCCTCTACGAACTGCGGCAACTGCACCGCCACCCGCCCCCCAGGGGTGATGAGGGCGGTGATGCCGGTGTTGGTGGCGCGGACGTCCGGCTTTTGTTCCTCGCGCGCCTGCATGGCCGCCATCTGCAGGCTCTGGGCAGCGGCGATGCTGTGGCCATACCAGGCGTAGTCGCTGATATTGATCAGGAAATTGGCCCCCTGCACCACGCCCTTGCGCACATCCCGGGAGAAGGATTCCTCATAGCAGATGCTCATCCCCGCCCGCTCCTCCCCCACCGGCAGCACCGACGCCCCCCGCCCCGCCGTGAAGCTGCCGAGCCCGGGCATGAAGTCATGCACCAGCGGTGCCAGCAGCCAGGGCAGGGGGATGTACTCGCCGAAGGGCACCAGGTGCTGCTTGCGGTACCAGCGCAGGGGCGCCAGCCCGTCAATCTCCAGGGCGGCGTTGTAATAATCCCGGCCCGCCACCTCGGGCATGCCGATGATGAGGGTGGCGTGATGAACGGCCGACCAGCGGCGGAGGTTGTCGATGAGCTGCGGGATCTCCGTCTGGAAGACGGGAAAGGCCGTCTCCGGCAAGACGACGAGCTGCGTCCCCGGGGGCGTGGCGGCGATGAGCGTGGCATAGCGCATCAGGATGGCGTCGAGCCTGCCGGCGTCCCACTTCTCGCTGATGGGAACATTGCCTTGCAGGAGGCGCACCTGGAGCGGTGCCCCGCTGGGGTGGGTGAAGGAAACCGTTGCCGCCGCCAGGGCCGCTCCATAGATCGTGGCCAGGGCAGCGCCGCCGGCGATCATGGCGAGGGGGCTGCGGCGCAGCGCCATGACCGCCAGGAGGGCCGCCACCACCGCCGTCGCCAGCCCTACCCCGTATTGGCCCAGCCAGGGGGCGAAGCCGCCGAGGAACGCCCCGGTCTGGCTATAGCCCGTAGCCAGCCAGGGGAATCCCGTGAGCAGGCGCGCCCGCAGCCATTCCCCCAGGACCCAGAGCACCGGCAGGGCCAGCAGCCCTGCTCCGCCACGAAAAAAGCGGGCGGCGAGCCAGAGGGCCAGGGCCGGATAGAGGGCGCAATAGGCGGCGAGGAGGGCCACCAATGCCCCGGCCAGAAACCAGTCCATGTTGGCAAACCGGTGCAGGGTGATGGCGATCCAGTAGGTACCCGCGGCAAAGGCGGCAAAACCGAAGACATAGCCGCGCTGGGCCGCCACCCGGGGACTGCTGTCCTGCACCAGGAAAAATAGCGCCGCCAGGAGCGCGATGGCGAGGTAGGACCAGCCAAAGGGGGCAAAGGCCAGAGGCCAGCACGCCCCCAGCACGAGGGACAACAGCAATCCGCCGCCCTGCCCGGACAGACCGCCCAGCCTCACGTGGGAGAAACCGGCTGATCCTGATCCTTGACCCAGGAGAGCCGCAGGATCTGGACCCGCTTGCGGTCGGCGCGGAGGACCTCCAGGCGCAGGGTGCCTTCCTGCAGGACCTCTCCGGGACGAGGCACGTGCCCCAGGCGGTTGGTCACCCAGCCGCCCAGGGTATCGATGTGCTCGTCTGCCAGTTGCACATGGAAATTGTGGTTGAATTCTTCCAGCGGAATCAGGGCGTTGACCAGATAGTCGCCATCCTCGCGAGGAACGATCATCACATCTTCATCAATATCGAATTCATCCTCGATCTCGCCGACGATGATCTCCAGCACATCCTCGATGGTGATGAGCCCCGCCACTCCGCCGTACTCGTCGACGACGATGGCCATGTGATGGCGACCGGTGCGGAATTCATAGAGGAGATGATTGAGGTGCTTGCTTTCGGGAATGAAAGTCGCCGGACGCAGGAGCTCGGTGAGGCGGGGGGGGCTCTCCGCCCCGCCCTGGCAGGCCCGCAGCAGGTCCTTGGCGAGGAGGATGCCGCGAACATCGTCGCGGTCGTTGCCCACCAGCGGAAAACGGGAGTGGCCCACCTCCACCACCCGCGCGATGATCTCCGGCAGGGGCGCATCCATCTCGATGACTTCCATTTGTGCGCGGGGAATCATGGCATCGCGTACCGTAAGCTCGGCCATGCGGAAAATGCCATCGACCATGCGCGCGGCTTCGGCGTCGATGATCTGCCGCTCGCCCGCCTCCCGGATGAGCTCCAGAAGCCCTTCCTGATCTTCAATGTTGCCGCGTAAGGACTGCGTAAAACGCTCCCACCAACTGCGGGGGCGTTCGGGACCACTTCGATCGTCATTCATGGACGGCGGATTGCACGTAAGGGTCGGCCACACCCATTTCAGCCAGAAAACGGCATTCCAGCGCTTCCATCTCCGCCGCTTCCGCCTCGTTCTGGTGATCATAACCGAGGAGATGCAGCGTGCTGTGAATCAGCAGGTGACGGTAATGGGCCAGCAGGCCTTTGCCCTGCTCGGCGGCCTCCCGCGCCACTACGGCGGGTGCGATGGCCATATCACCGAGGAGATCGCGGCGGAAGATCGCCGGCAGGGACGGCTGCGGAAAGGAAAGGCAATTGGTGGGGACGTCCTTGCCCCGAAAAGCGGCGTTGAGGGCCGCCATTGCGGCATCGTCCACAAAACGCAGGGAAATCTCCGCGTAGCGGCCCGCCTCCAGCCGCGGGGACGGGGCCTGCAACGCCGCCAGGATGGCCCGCCGCGCCTGCGTCCGGGAGGGCAGGGGCACGTCCTCCCCAAGGGCATCACTGCCGATGTGCAGGATCAAGGCCGGACGCGCCCTCACGGTTTCTCCCCCAGGCGATCATAGGCCTCGACGATGCGCGCCACCAGGGGATGGCGCACCACATCGGCGCTCTGGAAAAAGACCATGTCGATCCCCTGCACCCCCTGCAATACCTCGATGGCCTGCACCAGACCTGAGAGTTGGCCACGGGGCAGGTCCACCTGGGTCACATCGCCGGTGACCACGGCCTTGGCGCCAAAACCGATGCGGGTGAGGAACATCTTCATCTGCTCCGGCGTGGTGTTTTGCGCCTCGTCGAGGATGATGAAGGCATCATTGAGGGTACGGCCGCGCATGTAGGCCAGGGGTGCCACCTCGATGACCTGGCGCTCGATGAGCTTGGCCACCTTTTCAAAGCCCAGCATTTCATAAAGGGCGTCATAGAGGGGGCGCAGATAGGGATCCACCTTCTCGCTCAGGGTACCGGGCAAAAAGCCCAGACGCTCCCCCGCCTCCACCGCCGGCCGCACCAGGACCAGGCGGCGGATATGATTCTGCTCCATCTGCTCAACGGCGGCGGCCACGGCAAGGTAGGTCTTGCCGGTCCCCGCCGGACCAATGCCGAAGGTCAGGTCATTGCCGCGGATGGACTGCAGATACTGGCGCTGGCGCAAGCCACGGCCACCCACCAGGCCCTTGAGGGTCTGGATGCCCGCCACCTCCGATTCCGCGGCGCCGGGCTCCGCTTCCAGCCGCACTCCCTGGATGCTGTGATGGACGAAATGCGGGCTGATATGGCGCCCCTGGCGAATCTGCGCGTAGAGCACGTCCAACACCCCTTCGGCAGCCTGCACGGCCGGTTCCGGGCCGGTAATGTGAAAGCGGCCGCCCCGCGGCAGGATCACGACGCCCAGGCGCGATTCGATCTGTTTGATATGGCTGTCCAGTTCTCCGGAGAGTTCGGCCAGCATGCTGGCGCTGGCGCCATCCGCGACGAATTCGCCGTGGACGTTAAGCTCGGGCATGGGAGGATCTCCGCGGCTCCACGGCGTCAGCCGGGAGCAGATCTCCGGACCAGCGCGCACGCAGGCTGTTGGGCATGGTCTCGGTGATCTCCACCGTGACCATCTGGCCGGCCAGGGCCGCAGGACCGGCAAAATTCACCGAACGGTTGCAACCCGTCTTGCCGGTGAGCTCCCGGGCATCGCGCCGGGAGGGGCCCGTCACCAGGACTTCCTGGCGCGTCCCCAGCATGGCCTGGGCGTATTCTTGGGCAAGGGCGTTGATCCGCCCCTGAAGGATGGCCAGGCGTTCATCCTTGACCGACTCGGGGACCGCATCCTTGAGCTTGAGGGCCGGAGTGCCCGGCCGCGGACTATACTTGAAAGAATAAGACTGATCGAAGCGCACGGCGGCGATGAGATCCATGGTGGCGGCAAAGTCGGCGTCGGTCTCGCCGGGAAAGCCGACGATGAAGTCCGAGGAGAAGCGGATATCCGGGCGGGCGGCGCGCAGTTTGGCGATCTTTTCCAGATAACTGGCGACCTGATGCTTTCGATGCATGCGTTTGAGGATGCGATCCGAACCGCTCTGCACCGGCAGATGCAGGTGCGGGGCGAGGACGGAGATGCTGCCATGGGCCGCGATGAGGGCGTCGTCCAGATCGTTGGGATGGGAGGTGGTGTAGCGCAGGCGCAGGAGGCCGGGGATGCGGGCGAGGCGCTCCAGGAGATCCGCCAGGCCGGCCTCGCCTATGAGCCCCGTCGCCCCCCGATAGGCGTTCACGTTCTGTCCCAGCAGGGTGATCTCCCGCACTCCCTGCTCCACCAGGCCGCGCACCTCGCGGATGATGTCGGGCATGGGCCGGCTGTATTCGCGCCCACGGGTATGGGGAACCACGCAGAAGGTGCAGAACTTGTCGCAGCCCTCCATGATGGTCACAAAGGCGCTGGGGCCGTTCTGGCCGGGGCGCTCCGGCAGGCGGTCGAATTTTTCCAGGACGGGAAAGTCCACGTCCACCTGGGGCTGACGGCTGGCCAGGGCGGCGTCCAACATGTCCGGCAGGCGATGCAGGGTTTGCGGACCGAAAACGAGGTCCACGAAGGGCGCCCGGCGGCGCAGGCGCGCCCCTTCCTGGCTGGCCACGCAACCGCCCACGCCGATGATCAGGTCGGGATTCCGCTCCTTGAGGGGCCGCCAGAATCCGAGCTGGGTATAGACCTTGTCTTCGGCCTTTTCGCGGATGGAGCAGGTGTTGAGCAGGAGCAGATCGGCCGCGGCGGGGTCGTCCACCAGCCGCAGTCCATGGCTGGACGAAAGCAACTCCACCATACGGGTGGAGTCGTACTCGTTCATCTGACAACCGTAGGTTTTGATATGCAGGGTGTGCAAGCGAGGCTCACGCGCGACCGTTTTGGTCATCATAGGGCCGCCCCCCCACCTTGACAAGGGCAGCGCGAAAAACGGCGGGTCCATTGCCGTCTTTCGCCACACCGGACAAAGGAGATCATCCCTGGCCCAGCGCCTCCTGCACATAGCGATGGAAGATCACGTCATCCTTTTCGCTGCCCAGGATCCCGAAGCGGCTGGTTACGGCGGTTACCTGCAAGCCTTTTTGGGCCACGCTGATATCCACCAGCATGTGGCCCTGGCGGGCGTGAATGACGGTCGCATCCGCCCCTTCGCGATCCGTTTTCAGGACGACGCATTGCATCCGCGCCAGGGCCGTCTGCACCGCAGTCAAGGTGGGCGCATAGGCGCTCGGATAATATTGGGTGGTCTGCCCGGCATAGACGCCGGCGGCCCCCGCCCCGGCGACGCCTCCCGCCACCACGGCACATCCGGCGAGGGGGAGCGTGACCGAAATCACAACGGCAAGCAAAACGGCAGCGAGACTTTTCATGGACTTCCCCAACAAACGAAGGGCAGCAGTATAACGCATCCCAGCGGGTGGCAGGTAATCGGTCGGATCAATGATGGGGATGGCAGGGAAGGGAAATGGGCAGGCCCGGCTGGACCGACCTGCCCCGGTACCGCTGTTCGCCTGAAAACGGCAGTTGTCGGACCGCTGGGATCAGTCGCTGTTGGGACCTTCCACGGAGTTTTCCAGCACCCGGCCGCTGACGGCGTCGATCCCCACTTCGTGGGTCACGGCACCCTGGCGGATATCAAAGGAATAGCGCAGGCCGCTGCCGCCCTTTTCCTTTTCCAGTTCTTCCTTGACGATCTTGCCCGGGAAGACCTTGGTAGCGGCCTGCCGTGCCTGGGGCAGGGTAACCTTGGCGTCCTTGGCATACTGTTCGCCGGTGAAGGCCCAGGCGCTGGTCGTGACCAGGGCCAAGGTGCCCGCAAACATGGCGAATATCCAGATTGGCTTTTTCATGATGATTTCCTCTTGTCGCAAAGACCCCGTTCATTCGGGATGAGGCCATCCTGCGCCGCGTACCTTAACAGAACCTGAAGGGATCATTATCCTGGATCCGGCACCTGGCGGAGGTGTTTTTGCTTCGGCGGCAGGGGGTGGACGCAGGGGCGGGTGGCTTGCAGGCCGGTACGATCTGGGCCCATCATAGAATCCTTTCCAAGCCGCAAGAAGCCGCTGACGGGGGGTTGATGCAGAAAAAAAACGGTCGGGTAGCGAACGCCTGGCATTTTACCCGCGAGTTTTTGAGAGATCCGCAAGCCATCGGCGCGGTGGTGCCCAGTTCTCCCTTTCTGGCGCGGCGAATGGCGAGCCTGGTGCCGCCCGGTCCGGGGGCGGTCTTGGAATTGGGTCCGGGGATGGGGCCCGTCACTGCGGCGCTCCTGGAAAGTGGCGTAAAGCCGGCGGAACTGATCCTGGTGGAACGCTCGCCGCGCCTCGCCCAGCATTTGTGCCATCGTTTTCCGGGCGTAGAAGTCCTGCAAGGGGATGCCGCCGATCTCCAGGCCCTGTTGGCCGGCCGCGCAGCGGTACGCGCGGTGGTGTCGAGCCTGCCCCTGCGCAGCATGCCCCGGGAGGTGGTGCAACGGATCCTGCAACGCCTGCCGGCCATCAGCCGACCAGGTACCGTCTTTATCCAGTTTACCTACCATTTTCGCAGTTCCTGCCGAGAACTGCCGGCGGGATTCGAACGCGGGCGCGCCAGCGTGGTCTGGCGCAACCTGCCACCGGCGCGGGTGGACGCCTTCACCTTCCGCGCTCCGTCCTGATCCCGGCGGGATGGAGCGGAGAACAACCGGCGCGGGCCGCCGCAGCGAAAAACACCCGCGGCGACTGCCGGCCCCCGGATAAAAGGCTATGCCGAAGCAGCGGTGCCGTGGCCGTCCCCGGGTACGGCGGGCGCTTGCGGCCACCGGCGCAGGGGTTGAACATCCGTCTCGGGCTGCAGGGTGATATGCCGGATGCCAAAACGTCCATCCAGGAGTGCTCGCTCGGCGGCCAGGACCTGCGGCCACTGGCGCAGGTCCTGGACCAGCAGGTGCCCCGATAGGGCGACGGACTCGGAGCTGATGGTCCAGACATGCAGGTCATGGACCGAAAGGACGCCCCCGACCCCCGCCATCGCCTCGCCGATCTCGCGCAAGTCCAGGTTCAGCGGCGTCCCCTCCATGAGCACATGGACCGTCTCGCGCAAGAGGCGCAGGCTGGAGAAGAGGATGATGGCACCGATGAACAGGGAAAGGATGGGGTCGATGGGCATCCAGCCCGTAAAGGTGACAATGACACCGGCCACGACCGCAGCGAGGGAGCCCAGGAGATCGCCCAGGACATGCAACAGCGCCGCGCGCTGGTTGAAGGAGTGGGCATCACGGGCAAGGACCCAGGCCACCACGAGATTCAGCAGCAGGCCAAAGGCGGCCACCGCAATGACCACCGGGCCATCCACCGGCTCGGGATGGAGCAGCCGCAGCACGGCGCCCACGGCAATGGCCGCCACCACCCCCAGCATGAGCAGGGTGTTGAAGGCCGCCGCCAACACTTCCATGCGGGCCAGTCCATAGCTGTGCAGCAGGGAAGGCGGACGGCGCGACAGGCGGGCGACCAGGGCCGCCAGACCCAGGGCGGCACCGTCCGTCAGCATGTGACCGGCATCCCCCAGCAGCGCCATGGAACCCGCCATCCACCCCGCCCCGGCCTCCACCGCCGCGTAACCCAGGACCAGGGCCAGACTCCACAACAGGGCCGTGCCCCGGGCCGCAGGATGGTGATGATGCGCAGCATGATCGTGACTGCTCGGGGAATGGCTCATGGCACTCGGCAACCCATAGCCCACATCGGGCTCCTCATCATAACCGCACCTGACGGAACCAGGAAGAACCCGGAGAGACCCGGCAGCGGGGCTGGCTTGTACCGTCCCCGCCATGGGCCATAATAGCCCCATGCACCAGCACAAACGACAGGGCATCACCTTGGTCCTGGGCTCCGGCGGCGCCCGGGGCCTGGCCCATGTGGGCGTGCTCCGGGCGCTGGAGGAGATGCAGGTTCCCATTGCCGCGGTGGTGGGCTGTTCCATCGGCGCCCAGATCGGCGCCCTCTATTGCGCCGGCATCCCCGTCGCGGACCTGGAGATGGAAGCACAGGGCATGCGCTGGTGGGAGGCGTTGCGCCTGTTTTTTCCGGATTTCGGTGGCGGGGGGCTGAGCAGCGGTGGCGCCATCGAAGGTTACCTGCGCCAGCGCCTCGGGGATCGCGACATCCAGGATTTTGCCACTCCCTTCGCCTGTGTCGCCACGGATCTCGTGGCCGGCCGGGAGGTGGTCCTCACCGAGGGCCCGGCGCTGGCCGCCGTACGCGCCAGCATCGCACTGCCCGTGGTGCTTAGCCCGCAGCGGCTGGGAGGGCGCATACTCGCCGACGGTGGTCTGGTGGACCCGGTTCCCGTGGTCGTGGCCAGGGCGCTCTTTCCGGGACCGCTACTGGCGGTGCTGGTGCATGTGGCCACCCAACATGACGAACCCTGGCCGCCGCGGGACAACGGCATGCTGCCCCGCATCAACCTGTTCAACCGCGGCGACGACTGGGTGGCTGACCTGCCCTATCCCAATCTCGTCCAGACCATGCGGCGCGCGGTGGAAATCATGCAGGGCCGCATCGTCGAGATGCAGCTCCAGACCAGTCCGGCGGATTTGACCTTGCAACCGAAACTGGGGAACATCCTCACCCTGGAATTCCACAAGGGAGAGGCGGCGGTGGCGGCGGGTTATCGGGCAGCTCGGGAGGCGACAGCCGCAATCATGGCGTTGCTGCAGCGTGAATAAGCAGGGGCGCGGCGCGGTCATGCTGGTGCGCCGCCACGCGCCGCGGGCCTTGTGGCCATGGCTGGTGCTGCCCGCCTCCCTCACCGCCGCCCTGCGCCGCGCCTACGGCCGCAGCGATACCCCGCAGGTCCTGCTGCTGGGCAGCGGTCGCGGCGTGGCCCGGCCGGAGGAGCGCCGGCACCTGCGCCTGCACCGGGGCGAGCGGGTTTTTTGGCGTGAGGTCCTGCTCCATGGCGGCGATGCCGGCAGGCCCGCCCTCTGGGCACGCACCACGGTTCCCCTCCGGGGCCTGCGCCAGGGACTGTTACCACTGACCCGCCAGGGTACCCGGCCCATTGGCGACCTGCTCTTCCGCCACCGCCGGCTGCGCCGTTCGGCCATCGTCATCGAGCGTCGCCGTCGACAACGGGCATGGTCCTGGGCGCGGCGTTCCATCCTGCAGCGGGGTCCATCCCAGGCCCTCATCGAGGAACGCTTCAGCCATTACCTGCCGGCTTGGCATGGCCGGGGGCGGCGCTGATGGGGCGCGCTTTCCCGCGGGAAAAATGGCGGGCTTATGCCGCCCTCATGCGGATCGACCGTCCCATCGGCACCCTGCTGCTGCTCTGGCCCACCTATTGGGCCCTGTGGCTGGCTGCGGGAGGCAATCCGCCCCTGGGCGTGTTTTTGATCTTCACCGCCGGCACCTTCCTCATGCGCTCGGCCGGCTGCGTCATCAATGATTATTTCGATCGGGACTTCGACCGCCATGTCGCCCGCACCTGCCAGCGTCCCCTCGCCGCAGGCGTGGTCACCCCGCGGGAGGCCCTGGTCCTGTTCCTCCTGCTCTGCCTCGGGGCGGCGGCCCTGCTGCCTTTCCTCAACGGCCTGACCATCCTGCTGGCCGGGGGCGCGGTGCTGGTGACGGTGACCTATCCCCTCTGCAAACGCTTCACCCATTTGCCCCAGGCCTATCTTGGCCTGGCCTTTTCCTTCGGTATCCCCATGGCCTTTGCCGCCCAGACCGGCCACGTTCCGGCCCTGGCCTGGTGGCTCATGCTCGCCAATGTCTGCTGGGTACTGGCCTATGACACCGCTTATGCCATGGCCGATCGGCCCGATGACCTCAAGATCGGGGTCAAGTCCAGCGCCATCCTCTTCGGTCGCTACGACCGCCTGGCCATTGCCGGTTTTCATGGAATGATGCTGCTCATTCTCGCCCTTATCGGCCTGGATCTGCAGCTCCATTGGCCCTATTTCCTCAGCCTGTCGCTGGCCGCCCTGCTCGCCGCTTATGAGCAGTCCTTGTTGCGTGGTGACCGCGATCAGGCCTTTCGCGCCTTTCTCCACAACAACTGGCTGGGCATGGTCATCTTCGGCGGCATCATGGGCGGCCTAGGCCATTGATCGCGCAACTCAAGAATGCCTTCCTCCAGTATTCGCCCACAAACTTATACACAGTTTATTTCTATGCCCCTTTCCCTCGCACGACCTTGCCAAAGCCCAGCAAAAAAATTATATCTCACTGTTTTTATTGTGTTTATAGTGTTGCCACTTTTTTAGGCATGGGAACTAAAGCCTTATGGAACGGGGCCTCTGGGGGGTTCTTCGGTACCCATGCACAGAGTTATCCACAGATCGTGTGGGCAACTGTATGAAGTGTGAAACATCCTGCCTGCAAGTGGCCGTTTTTGCCCCCTTGCGGCGAATTTTTTCCTATGCCTGCCCCGCAGCGGGCCCTCTGCCCGCGGGCGTCCGGGTGCGGGTACCCTTTGCCTCCGGCAGCCGGATCGCCATGGTTCTAGGCATGGGTCCCTGCCCGCCCGGGGTGGAGGTCAAGGAAATCGAGGCGGTATTGGACAGCATCCCCATTCTTGACCCCGCCTTGCAGCGCCTCATTGCCTTCGGCGCGGCCTATTACCAGCATGCCATGGGCGATGTCTGGGCAACCGCCCTGCCCGCTGCCCTGCGCAAGGGCCAGCCCCTGCCGGAGATAGCCGCCTCCTATCAGCTCAGCGCGGCCGGGCGCGCGGCCCTCCAGCAGGTGCGCGGCAAACGCCAGCGCGCCCTCCTGGAGTCCTTGCAGACGGACGGGATGCTAGCGCCTGCGACCCTGGACGCGGGCTTGCGTTCAGCCCTGCGCGAAGCCGTGCGGCGCGGCTGGGCGCAGGCCGTTGCAGCCCCCATCCCGGCATTGCGCTGCAACGACTCCCCGTTTCACCTGCACCAGGAGCAGCAGGCGGCAGTGGCCGTCCTCCGTGCCGCCCAGGGCTTTTCCCCCATTCTCCTGCAGGGAGTTACGGGCAGCGGCAAGACCGAGGTCTATCTGGAGGCCCTGCGACCCCGCCTGGAGGCGGGGGGACAGGCCCTGGTCCTGGTGCCGGAGATCAGTCTCACACCGCAACTGCTGGGCCGTTTTGCCCAACGCTTTGGCGAGGAACAGGTGGCGGCCCTGCATTCCGGACAAAGCGACGGCGAGCGGCTGCGCACCTGGGCGGCCGCTCGGGAAGGGCGGCTGCGGGTCATCATCGGTACCCGTTCCGCCGTTTTCGTGCCGCTGCCCAGGCTCGCCATGATCGTGGTCGATGAAGAGCACGATCCCTCCTTCAAGCAGCAAACGGGCTGGCATTACTCGGCGCGGGACCTGGCCATCCAGCGGGCGCGCCTGGAAGGCTGCCCCATCGTCCTCGGGTCCGCCACACCCTCCTTGGAAAGCCTGCACAATGTCGATCTGGGGCGCTATGGGACCCTCCACCTGCGCCAGCGTGCCGGCGGCGCCCGGGCGCCGGCCATCGTGCTCCTGCCCGTGCGCCGCCAGGGTTTGCAGGGTGGCCTGTCCGGACCCTTGCTGGCGGCCTGCGCCGACACCCTCGCCGCCGGGAATCAGGTGCTCCTCTTCCTCAACCGCCGCGGCTACGCCCCCGCCCTCCTGTGCCACGACTGCGGCCACGTCTTCCATTGTCCGCGCTGCGCCGCGGCGCTGACCTGGCACCGCCGCGACGCCCGCCTGCGCTGCCATCACTGCGGCCATGAAGAGCGGCTGCCCGCCACCTGCCCGCAATGCGGCAGCGCCGCCCTCATCAGCGCCGGTCAGGGCACCGAGCAACTGGAAGACGTCCTGCGCGAACGCTTTCCCGACATCCCCATCTGGCGCGTGGACCGCGACGCCTTGCGCGGCCGGGATGCCCTGGAAAATGTCGTGCGCGAGGTGCGCCGTGACGAGCCCGCCATCCTCGTGGGCACCCAGATCCTCGCCAAGGGCCATCACTTTCCGGCGGTAACCCTGGTGGGCATTGTCAATACCGACCAGGGCCTGTTCAGCGCCGATTTCCGCGCCCCGGAGCGCCTTCTGCAAACGGTCCTGCAGGTGGCGGGCAGGGCGGGCAGGGCGGACCGCCCCGGCCGCGTCCTCCTCCAGACCCACCACCCCGAGCATCCCCTTCTCCAGGCACTGCTCCAAGGGGATTACAGCGCCCCTGCGGCGGCCCTGCTGGCGGAACGGGTGGCTGCGGGTCTGCCCCCCGCCACCGCCCTGGCCGTCCTCCGCGCCGAGGCCCACCAGCGCAGTCGCGTGGAGGCCTTTTTGCAGGGGGCCGCCGCCCTCGCCCCCGCCGGGCTGGAAGTCAGCGGCCCCCTGCCTTCCCTCCTGGAACGCCGGGCCGGCTTTGAGCGCGCCGAACTCTGGGCCCAGGCCGGCACCCGCGCGGCCCTGCAGCGCCTCCTCAACACCTGGCTGCAAGCCCTGGAAGCATCCCCCGGGGCGCGTCAGGTGCGCTGGCAGATCGACGTCGATCCCTTGTCCTTTTGATCCGCATCGGATTCTGGTGCAAGGAACCGCCTTGCCGCGGCCTGCGGCCGAAGCACTACCCAACGCGAGGCTAAAGGAACGCCTGCGCCAACCGCCGTTAGCCATCGGGATCGGTCAGGCTGGCGTAGAACTCGGCGAAGGCTGGGGCGGCGCGGGGAAAGACGGCCAAAAGCGCCGGATCGAAATGTTCCGGCTTGACCCGCCCGTCGCCCTTGAGGATGATCTCCATGGAACGTTCATGATCGAAGGGTTCTTTATAGGGGCGCCGGCTGCGCAGGGCGTCGTAGATGTCGGCCAGGACCATCATGCGCGCGCACAAGGGGATCTCCTCGCCCTTGCGGCCCAGCGGATAGCCGCTCCCGTCCCAGCGTTCGTGATGCCCCAGGGCGATTTCGCGGCCCATCTGCAACTCCGGCGAAACGTTTCGTTCGCCGATGATATTGGCGCCCAGGGTGGTATGCGTGCGCATGATGGCCCATTCCACGGCGTCCAGGGGACCGGGCTTGAGCAGGACCCGGTCGGGGATGCCGATCTTGCCCACATCATGCATGGGGCTGGCCACGAAAATGAGATCGGCAAAATCCGCCGCCATCCCCAGCCGCTGCGCCAGGTCCTTGCAATAATAGGCGATGCGCTGGACATGGGCGCCGGTTTCTTCGTCCTTTTTCTCGGCGGCGCGGATGAGGGTCTGGATGGTCTGCAGATAGCTGTCGTGCAACTGGGCCGTCCGCTGGCGGACCGTCTCCTCCAGAATCTCGTTGTTCCGCTGGATGCGATCGCTGTACTCCTTGAGCCGGAGGATATTGCGTACCCGCACGCGCAGTTCGGCCCGGTCGATGGGCTTGCCGAGGAAGTCGTCCACGCCGGCCTCCAGGGCACGCAAACGGGTTTCGCGGTCATCGAGGGCGGTGACGATGATGACCGGGAGCGTCGCGTAACGGGCATCCGCCTTGAGCCGGGCCGCCAACTCGAAGCCGCTCATCCCCGGCATCATGCCGTCGGTCAGGACCAGGTCCGGCCGCTGCTCCTGCAGCCGTTCCAGCGCCTCCCGGGCGCTGGCGGCCGCCAGCACTTCATAGGCATCGGCCTGGAGCAGGGCGGCCAGGAGACGGCGGCTGCTCCCTTCATCATCCACCACCAGGATCACGGGGCGACGTTCAGGCATCGGCTTTTCCTCGGTCTTGGAGAAGGCGGGTCACGGCTTCCAACAGCGCTGCATGGCGGATGGGCTTGCTGAGATAGGCATCGCAACCGGCGGCGAGGATGCGCTCTTCGTCCCCTTTCATGGCCAGTGCCGTCAGCGCCATGATGGGGATCCCCCGCGTCGCGGGATCTCCTCTGAGGAGACGGGTGGCGGCAAGGCCGTCCATGCCGGGCAGATGGATATCCATGAGAACGAGGTCGGGATGCTCGCGGCGCGCCAGGGCGATCCCCTGTTCCGCGTCGGCGGCGGGCAACACCGCGTAACCCGCCTTGCTCAGGATGATCTCCACCAACTTGCGGTTGACAGCATTATCCTCGACGATCAGGATGCGCTTTGGCAAGGCCAACCTCCCTAGGCAGAACCGGCCCTGGACAGGGCCCGGCGCACTTCGCCGAGGAAGCGATCGCGCTGAAAACCGGCCTTTTCCATGATATGCAGGATGTACCCATTGAGGCGGCGGCGATCCTCGGGCGTAACCACCTTGGCCGTCAATACCAGGACCGGGATGGCAGCCGTATCCGGGCGGGACTGCAGGGCTTCCACCACATCAAAGCCGCTGAACTCCGGCATCATCAAATCGAGAAGAATGAGATTGGGGTGGAAATGTTGGGCCATGAGCACCGCATCCCGGCCCCCATAGGCACTGAGCACTTCGTAACCGCCACTACCCAGTTGCCGACGCAGGATGTCCACCGCCCGCGCCTCGTCATCCACCACCAGCACCACGGGGCGCTGCTGCCTCGTCACGGCAAGGCCCAGTTTTTGCAGGACCTCCTCCAGACGTTCCGCGTCCACGGGCTTTTGCAGGATCTGTACGCTGCCGAGGGAAAAACCGGATCCCTGCTGCGCGTCGATGCTGGTGATCACCACCGGGATGGCGGCCAAGCGCCCTTCCTGACGCTGGGCCGCGAGAAAATCCCAGCCGTCCATGCCCGGCAGGTTCATCTCCAGGATGATGAGGTCCGGGCGTTCCTCCCGAGCCATGTCCAGGCCGGCCTTGGCCTCGCGAGCACGCCGCACGCGAAATCCGTCGTCCCGCAAATAGCCCTCCAGGAGGGTCGCCGCCGCATCATCGCTCTCCACCACCAAGGCGGAGCGATCCGTTTCGGCTGCGGGGACGGCCTCCGCCGGGTCTGGCTGGAGAGGGGCGGCCTCCTCCCGCCAGGGCAGCCAGACGTGGAAGGTGGACCCCTCCCCGGGAGTGCTTTCCACCGTCACCCGACCCCCGTGGAGCTCCGCCAGGCGTTTGACCAGGGAAAGGCCCAGGCCGGTGCCTTCATAGCGGCGGTCCAGACCACTATCCGCCTGGACGAAGGGCTGAAAAAGGCGCTCCAGGTCCGCGCCGGCGATACCGATGCCCGTATCCGCCACACTGATTTCCAGCCAGAAGGGAAAGGCCGCATACTCGGGCCCCGGGAGTCCGCCGTGCCGCTGCCCCCGCAGGATGACCCGGCCGCCACCGGGAGTGAACTTCACGGCGTTGGACAGGAGGTTGTAGAGGATCTGCTTGGTCTTGCGCGGATCCACATAAAGGGAGGGCAAATCCGCCTCCACCTCGACGCTGAGACGAATTTGATGGGCGGCGGCCTTTTCCCGCACGATGCCCAGGGCGCTGTGCAGCAGATCGCTGAGATCGGTCGCCTCCAACTCCAGCTTCATCATGCCCGCCTCCACCTTGGAGAGGTCCAGTATATCGTTGATGAGGGAGAGGAGGTGTTGACCACTCTCAAAGATATCCTTGGCAGCGTCCTGCTGTTCAGGACGGAGCTCACCCATGACGCCGTCCTTCAGCAGCTCCGAAAAACCGATGATGGCATTGAGGGGCGTCCGCAATTCATGGGACATGTTGGCCAGGAAATCGGACTTAGCCTGATCCGCCATCCGCAATAGCTGGTTTTTTTTCAGCAGCTCCTCGCTGCGGGCGCGCAGTTCGGCGGCCATGATCCGCTGGTTTTCCTTCTGGGCGAAATCGTTGAGGGCGGCCCCCAGTTCCAGGGAGAGCTTCTCCAGAAAAGAGGCCTTTCTTTCGCTCAGAGTCCGTATGGCGGCCAGCACCAGCACGCCGAAACGGTATTCCTGATAGCGGATGGGCACCATCACGATCTCCACCGGCTGAAAACGGCACACGCCGGCCTCCACCAGAAAGCCCGGACTGCTGCCGGGCTGCCGGAGGCGCTGCAGGTGATCACCCATGGCCGCTTCCCCCAGAACGCCTTCCCCGCGCTGGAAGCCGGGTGCCAACTGGGCATCGGTGCCCCGGTGCGCCTCCAGGAGAAAGCGACCCTGCCACTCGTCATAGCGATAAAAGGCGGAAACCGGAAAGGGGTGATTCTCCGCCAAAATGGCCAGTACCCGCTGCAGGATCTCCGCCAACGCCAGGCCGGCGCCGCTGAAGAGGGCCAGGATCTGCCCCTGGCTGCTTTCGATGCGCAGGGCTTCTTCCAGGATGCTTTCCGCCTCGCGGCGCTCGCGCATCTCCTCCCGGATCCGCCAAAAGAAACCGGCCAGCAAGGCGATCAGCAGGATGGCCGTGGCCCCGATCACCCACAAGGCCGCCGCGCCGTCCCTCTGGGCCGCCTCGGTGCGCGCCTGGAGCAGACCGCTTTCCGTCCCATGCATCTCCCTCACCAGGTCATGCACCGCCGCCATCTCGGTGACCCCGGTTCCCGCCCGCAGCAGGGCCTGCGCCGCCGCAAGTCCGTGCTGCTCGTAGGCGGCGAGAACGTTGTCGAGGATTTGCAGGCGCCTTTGTGCCTGCTGCTGCAACTCCACGGCCCGGCGCTCCTCCAGCGGATTGTCCGTCACCTTCGCCGGCAACGCCTCCAGGACGGCCTGTAAATGCCGGATGGCATCCTGGCGCTACTGAAGATAGAAAGGATTGGCGGTGAGGAGATAACCGCGCTGCGCCGTCTCCGCTTCATTGATCAGCGCCCAGCTACGATCCAGATTGCGCAACACCGCCTGGGTATGCTCCACCCAACGGGAGGCGCGCACATAGCCCGCCGCCGCGCGGAAGGCCAGGATCCCTACCAGGAGCAACGCCAGAATAGCCAAGCCGAAGCCGAGAAGGATCTTCTTTTCCGTAGAAAATCTTGAATCCATAATGATACTTTATAGCTCATATTTTTCCCCTCTGCCGTAACCGCGGTCCTTCAGGTACAATGGCGGCAAAAATCCCGTAGTGCAGGAGTCGCCGTGAAAGAATTCGTCGCCAAACCCCTCCGCATGGCCTTGACCGGCCTCGTCCAGGCCGGAAAGATCAAGGCCCTTCCCGAGCGCCTCGACTTCGACCGCCCCAAGCAGGCGGAGCATGGCCATCTGGCCTCCAATGTGGCCTTGCTCCTGGCCAGGGCCGAAGGACGCAAGCCGCGGGATCTGGCCGCGGAGATCGTCGCCGCCCTGCCGGGGTCGGAGTGGATTGCGCGCTGCGAGATTGCCGGCCCGGGTTTCATCAATTTCTTCCTCCAGCCCGCCGCTTTCCATGCTGCGATCCGCAATGCCCGCCACCACCGGGATCAGTTCGGTGCGGGGCGCATGGGTGGCGGCGAAAAGGTGCAACTGGAATTCGTCTCCGCCAATCCCACCGGCCCCCTGCACGTCGGCCACGGCCGCGGCGCCGCCTATGGGGCGAGCCTGGCCAATCTCCTGCGCTTTACCGGTTTCGACGTCCAGTGCGAATATTACGTCAACGACGCCGGCCGCCAGATGGACATCCTCGCCGTCAGCGTCTATCTGCGTTATCTGGAAGAACTGGGCGTCGCCCTGCCCTGCGCCTTTCCGGACAACGCCTATCGCGGTGACTATGTGCGCGCCATTGCCGCGCACCTGCGCGGTCGGGAGGGGGATCGCCTGCGGCGCCCCGCCGGCGCCCTTGCGGGACCGGCGGGCGAGGCCGACCCCGAAGCCGCCATGGACGCCCTCATCGTTCGCATCAAGACCGCGCTGGGCCCGGATTACGGCATTTTGCACAGTGCCGGCCTGGATGAGATCCTCGCCGACATTCGCGACGACCTCAGCGCCTTCGGCGTCCACTACGATCGCTGGTACTCCGAGCGCAGCCTCATGGACAAAGGGGCCGTGGCCGCCGCGGTGGAGCGCCTGAAGGCCGACGGCCATTGCTATCTCCAGGACGGGGCCCTGTGGTTTCGCGCCACCGCCTTTGGCGACGACAAGGATCGGGTGCTGCTCCGCGACAACGGCGCCTATACCTATTTCGCCTCCGATGTGGCCTATCACGCCGAGAAGTTCGCCCGCGGCTTTACCCGCGTCATCGATATGTGGGGCGCCGATCACCACGGCTACATCACCCGGGTACGGGCCGCCCTGCGCGCCCTGGGCCTGGACGATGGTCGTCTGGAAGTCCTCCTGGTCCAGTTCGCCATCCTCTACCGGGGCCAGGAAAAGATCTCCATGTCCACCCGCGCCGGCGAGTTCGTCACCCTGCGCGCCTTGCGCGAGGAAGTGGGCAATGACGCGGCGCGCTTTTTCTACGTCCTGCGCCGTGCCGACCAACACCTGGATTTCGATCTGGAACTGGCCAAACGCCATTCCGAGGAGAACCCGGTCTATTACATCCAGTACGCCCACGCCCGGGTCTACTCCCTGCTGCGCCAGGCCGATGAACGCGGCTTGAGCCGGCCGCCGGCGGAAGTGGACCTCAGCCTCCTGCAGGAAGAACGGGAACTGGGCCTGGCCGACCTCCTCTGGCGCTTTCCCGAAAGCGTCATGCAGGCGGCGGGGGACCGCGAGCCCCACCAGATCGCCTTCTACCTGCGGGAGCTGGCGGCGGCCTTCCATACCTATTACAACGCCACGCGCATCCTCGTCGAGGAAGATCCCTTGCGCCACGCCCGCCTCGCCCTCTGCGCGGCGGTGGCCATCACCATCGCCAATGGCCTGCGCCTCCTCGGGGTATCGGCGCCGGAGCAGATGTAAGGACCCATGCGCGACTACAAACGCCACACCAGCCGGCCTGCCCCGCCGGAAGCGCCACATCCGCTTCCACCACGTCCGGCACCGGCGGTGGAGAGCGAAAGCGAACCCGCAGGACGGGGCCGGCGCTGGCCCTGGCTCCTCCTGGGCGTGATCATTGCGGTCGCGGCCCTTGGCTGGATGATCCATAGCCACCAGCGGCGGGGCGTCCGGACCGCGCAAAACGCCATCACCAACGGCCCGCCCGGCAGCGCGATGATCCCGGCAACGGTAGCCCGCAGCGCATCCGCACCGAGCGCGGTAACGGCCTCGGCAGCCTTGGAGACGGCCACCAGCGCGGCGGCATCCCCCGTCAGTGCCGCCACCAGCAGCTCGGAGTTCACCTTTTATCAGATCCTGCCCAAAATGCAGGTGGATATCCCGGCCGACATCCTCGGCAGCGGACCGGGCATCCCCGGCAGCGCGACCACCAGCACGGCAGCCGCAGCCAACCAGCCCGTCACCATTCAGGTGGGGTCCTTTCACAACCGCGCCGAGGCCGTGGTGCTGCGCGACCGCCTCGCCCTCCTCGGCGTCTTCACCAGCCTGCAAAGCGCCCAGCTACCGCCCCATACGGAAGTATTCCGGCTGCGCACGGCCACCTATGATTCCCTGGCCGACGCCCAGCCCGCCCTCGCCAAGATCCGCAGCCTCGGTATCGCCCCCCTCCTCATCGGCGCGGCGGCCACCGCCAGCGCCTCGTCCCCCAGCGGCCAGACCGTCAGCAGCCCTGGGCCGGTCCCTCCAGGGCAGTGACGGCGGCAGCGGGTGTGGCGTTGCCCGCCAGCACCTGCTGCAGACCGGGCAGATAATAATTCACCGTTTCCACGGCATTGAGCAGATAGGGGCGCAGCAGGGCGGTGCTGATCACCCCCTCGGGCACTTGCACGGCGTTCTTGAAATTGAGCTCCCCATCCTCCAGATCCAGCTCGAAATTCCCCAGGGGCAGGCCGTAATTGGCGCGGGTGATGTATTCCGCCACGGCCATCCGCTGCGCCGGAGTCATGGCCAGCTTTTGCGGGCGGACATAAAAAAGCAGGCGGTCGCGCTCGGCGTGGTAATGGCAAAAAATATCCACCACCCCGTTGGGCAGGCGCAGGGCACAACTGATCACCGGCACGTCGGGCAACTGTGCAGCATCCCAGCCCAGTTCGTTGAACAGATCCTGGGCAACCGTCAAGTGCGTCATGGTAGGCTTCCTTGGTGCGAAAATGCCTCAGCGAGGCGAAGAAAGGCGGCTTGGTCCAGGGTCTCGGCGCGGCAGCCGGGATCAATGCCCAATGCCGGCAGGCGATCAGCGGCAATGACCCCGCGCAGGTTGTTGGCAATGGTCTTGCGCCGCTGGGCAAAGGCCTTGGCCACCACCTGGGCAAAGGCCGGGCGCAGGGCCTCCGGCACCCGTGCCGGACGGTGCGGAATGAGGCGCAGGAAGGCCGAGTCCACCTTGGGTGCCGGGAAGAAATTGCCCGGCGCCACCGCAAACAGCGATTCCACGGCGCAACTGGCCTGGATCATCACCGACAAACGCCCATAGGTCTTGCTCCCGGGAGCCGCCGCCATGCGCTCCGCCACCTCCCTTTGCAGCATGAAGTGCATGTCGCGCAGGACATCGGCCTGGTCCAGCAGGTGAAAAATCAGCGGCGTGGCGATGTTGTAGGGCAGGTTGCCCACCACCCGCAAGCATTGCTCCCGTCCCCCGACCAGCGCCGCGAAATCAAAGCTCAGGGCATCGGCATGGTGGACGCGCAGGGCGCCGGACCCCTCCAGCGCGCGGAGCCCCGCCAGCATGTCCCGATCCAGCTCCACCACATCCAGCCGGGACAGGCATTGCAGCAGGCCCCGGGTCAGTGCCCCGGGGCCGGGCCCGATTTCCACCATCCGGTCTTCACTCCGGGGGGCGATGGCGCTAATGATGCGCTGCACCACCTGGGGTTGCACCAGGAAATTCTGCCCAAAACGCTTTTTGGCACGGGGCAGGTGCGCCTCTTGCATGGTCAACGGTCCTTCATGATATAGTCCATCAACGCCTTTTGGCGCCACCAACGGAAAGTCTATGCACCTTGTGCTGCGTCTTGACGTCGGCGGTCAACCCATGGCCTGGGAAACCTGGGAGGAAGCCGCCGCCCACTATGTCCGTGGCAATGTTGCCTGGACCCTGGGGGATCCTTTCTTTACCGCGCATGGAGGCATATCCCGGCGCAACGGGATTCCGTCCCTCCTCGACATCCATCCCCTCATCGCCGTGCGTGGTCGTCACCAGGGCAAGATTCGTCCGCCCGCCTTGTCCAACCACACCCTCTTCCACCGCGACCACCATCTGTGCCTCTACTGCGGCAAACATTACCCGGTTCGCGATTTGACCCGCGACCATGTCATGCCCCTGTCCCGGCGGGGCAAGGACACCTGGACCAACGTCGTCACCGCCTGTCGGTGGTGCAATAGCCGCAAGGACAACCGCACCCCCGAAGAGGCCAAGATGCCACTGCTGGCCGTCCCTTTCACCCCCACCTGGGCGGAATATCTGCTGCTCAGCAACCGGCGCATCCTGGCCGACCAGATGGACTTCCTGCAGGCGCAGGTACCGGAGCGCTCCCGCCTGGTCTAGCAGCCTGTCGGACTGGAGGCTGATCCACCGCGCGCCCCGGCAGAGCCCTAGCCGCAGGCCGCGGCGCGTCGATTCCGGACGATCTCCGCCGCCACGTCCACGGCGCGCAGCAGGCTGCCATGATCGGCGCGCCCGCTGCCGGCAATATCCAGGGCCGTACCGTGATCGACGCTGGTGCGCACCACGGGCAAGCCGAGGGTGATGTTCACGGCCTCGCCAAAGGCATGATACTTGAGCACCGGCAGACCCTGGTCGTGATACATGGCCAGCACCGCATCTGCGTCTTCCAGGTGATGGGGCGTAAAGATGCTGTCCGCCGGCCATGGCCCGCTGATGCTCAGCCCCTCCTGCTGCAGCTTGCGGATGACAGGCGCGATGATCTCCTCATCCTCGTGGCCCAGATGTCCGCCTTCCCCGGCATGGGGATTGAGTCCCGCCACCAGGATGCGCGGGGCGGCGATGGCAAAATCCTCCTGCAGCGAGCGGTACAGCACTCGCAGGGTCGTCTCCAGGGTATCGGGGCGAATGGCGTCCGCCACCCGAGACAAGGGGAGATGGGTGGTCGCCAGGGCGACGCGCAGGCCGCGGCCGGCCAGGAGCATGACCACCTGGGCAACGCCGCAGCGCTCCGCGAGATACTCGGTATGGCCGGTGAAGGGAATGCCGGCATCATTGATGATGCCCTTGTGCAAGGGCGCCGTGACCATGGCGTCGGCCTGGGCCGAGCGCAGCAGGTGCAGGGCCCTGTCCAGGGTCTGCAACACCGCCGGCGCATTGGCAGGGTCCAGATGCCCCGGCCGGCAAGGTCGGGTCAAGGGCACGTCCAGACAGTAAAGAGCCCCTTTTTGCGGGGACGGCCAAGGGTCGCCCTCCCACCAGCGCTCCAGACCCACGGGGAGACCGAGCAAGGCGGCGCGGCTGCGCAAGCAATGATAATCTCCCACCAGGAGCACCGGCGCCGGCAACGGGTGCTGACCCAGCAGCAGGGCGATTTCCGGGCCGATGCCCGCGGGCTCGCCGATGGTCAGCACGATGCGCGGGACCGATTTCACGACGAACCTGGTAGTGCCGGCAGGACTTCGACGACGCCCTCGGGCCCCTGCACCCGTTGGGGAATCTGCAGGACGCGCACGCGCAGGAAACGATCCCGGATATCCAACTCCAGGATATCATCCGCTGCCACCACGCTGCCCGCCTTGGCCACATGCCCATTGATCTGCACGCAGCCGGCGGCACAGATTTCCTTGGCCAGCGTCCGGCGCTTGATGAGTCGCGACATCTTGAGAAAGAGATCCAGGCGCATCAGGCGGTGGCGGCGCGCAGACTCGGGTCGAGGATTTCCACGTAGGCGCCGTCGCGGATGCGCCGCTGCCATTCTTCCATGCGCTCACGCACCATGCGATTGTAAAGCTGCATGCGCGCCGCCGCCATGACCTGCTGTTCACCCACGGGCACCTGGCGCTGCCCCTGCGATTGCAGGAGATAAATGCCATCGGCGGTGCGGATGGGGTCGCTGACGGCGTCCGGGGCGAGGGAAAGCAAGGTGCGCTCCAGCACATCGGGCAGTTGGCCCGGCGCCACCCAACCCACTTCTCCCCCCTTGGCCGCCGTGGCCTGGTCCTGGCTGTAGCTGCGGGCCAACTCGCTAAAGCGCGTCCCCGCCTCCAGCGCCTGCTGGATGTCCCGGGCGCGCGCCTCCGCCTCCTGCAATTGCAGGCCGTTGCCGGCGCGCAGGAAGATCACGGCCGCCTTCACCTCCGTCACCGTCGGCGCCGCGTGCTTCATATCGAGGACCTTGAAGATATGAAAGCCCGTGGGACCGGGGATGATGGGACTGATTTCACCCGCCTTCAACTGCAACAGGATCTGGGCAATGGAAGGCGGCAATTCGCCCGCCTTCACCCAGCCCAGACGCCCGCCTTGGAGGGCATCGCGGCCATTGCTGACCGCCGTGGCCAGGCGGGTGAAGCTCGCCCCCGCCACCAGTTGCTCGCGGATCTTTTCGGCCTGCTGGCGCGCCGCGCTCACGGCGTCGGGCGTGGGGTTATCGGGGAGGGCAATGAAAATCTGCTGCAGATCGAAGCTCAGACCCCCGATTTCCTTGAGCTGGCTGGCAAAGGTCTTGACCTCGTCGGGACTGACATGCACCCGGCTCTCCACCTCCTGCTGGGTGAGGCGATCCACCAGAATGCGGTTTTTCAGGTCGGTGGTGAAGGTCTCCCAGGATTGGCCCTGATTGACGAGGGCCTGGCGCAATTGATCGGGGGTAAGGTTGTTGGCCCTGGCGAGGTTGGCAATGGCCTGATCCAAGGTTGCCTTGTCCACCTGGATACCGGCCCGATGGGCGATCTGCAGTTCGACATCCTGCAAGATCATCTGCTGCAGGACCTGGCGGCGGAGGACATCCTCGGGCGGCATTTGGCCGGCGTCCTGGCTCTGCAGGCGGGCGCGAATGGCCTCCACCCGCTGTGCAAGCTGCGTGGAGGTGATGATCTCGTCATTGACCACGGCCACCACCTTGTCCAGGGTTTCCAGGTTGCTGGGGAGGGGAGTGACCTGGGGAGTCTGGCTGGAAGTCGCCGAAAAGGTCCGCTGCTCCGCCTGGAGCTGCGCCACCCGGGGCGCCGGGGCAATGAGGGTGTCGCGGTTGAGGAAGGGGGCTTCGGCCCAGCAAAAGCTCGGGGCCGTCAGTAGCGCGAGGCTAAGGGTAGCCAGGATTGGGCGGCGAGATAAAAGCATCAAAACTCCATGCTGGCGCCCGGCACGTATTGGCCGAGCAGGCTTTGCGAGGCGTTGCCGAGGCTCGTAAGGCCGCGCAGCAAAATCTCAAAATAGACGGCGTTATTGGACTGACCGCCCAAGAGTATCTGGTGATACACCACCACACGGGCGGCCCAACAACCACCATCATAGCCGATCCCCAGCAACTGCTCCAGAGGCTTTCTGTCCTTGACGTCATACTGGTAACTGGCCAGGGCCTGCCAATGGGGCGCCACCGGCCACGCGGCGGAGATGCCGGCCTGATCCACAAAGTTCTGGGTGTAGCGGTAGTCGAGGTTGATCACGCGGTTGCGCCCCGGCAACCACTGGGCCCGCAAGTTGAGACGCTCGAAACGCTGCCAGCGGGAGGCTACCTGACTGCTGGCAAGGAAATTGAGATCGCGCAAAGGCGCAAAGACCCCTTCGAAGAAATAACTGGACTGCTGGGTTTGGGGCACCACATTGCCGGCCAGGTCGATCTGGTTGCGGTTGAAGTAGCGGATCTGCCCGATGGACCCCTGCCAGAGCTGACGCCCGGCGGGGGTCAGCCAGGTGCCCGTCAGCCCCAGCGCCAACAGATTGGCCGCGTTGATCCGGTCATTGCCGGTATACAGGAAATTATCCTGGAAGATCATGGGGAAGTTCTGGAAGGGCTGGCTGGCGTCGAAGTTGGGAATATTGCTCTGGTCCTTGGTGGGGATATAGAGGTACTTGAACATGGGCTGGAGCAATGCGGTGCTGCCATCCGCCCCGTAACGCACGAAATTCAACCCGCCCTTGAGGCTCAGGGCCGGCAGGGTGCGGTTGATCACCCGCGGATACGGGTTGTTGCGCTGGATCTGGTAGCGGCTGTAATACAGCCGCGCCTGGGGCTCCAGGAAGCCCCAACCGCTGCTGAAACGCCAACCCAGCGTGGGGGTAAGGTCCAAGCGCTGGCCGATGGGCCCGGCCGCGGCATTGAAATAATCAAAACTGCTCCGCCAGTCGAAATAGCCGTTTTTCCCCAAGCGCCAATAGCCGTCGGCGAAAATATGGGGCAGCTCGGCATAGGGGGCGATACTGTTCGGCACCAGCTCCTGATAGCTCTGCAGGCTGATGCCGGCGTTGATATGCGCGCCATTATAATACACTCCGCCCATGGAGGTGATGTACGGCGCATTGCCGATACCTCCGGCAAAATTGCTGCCAAAACCCGAAGTGCCGCCGAAATCCGAGAGAAAATTGGCGTAGCTGACGCGGTTGTAATTGATCGCCGCGCTAAAGCCATGGCCGAGATTCTGGTTGTGCTGCCAGGAGACCGCCCAGAGGGTATTGCGGGTGAGCTGATCGTTGGGGAGAACATCCAAAAGCAGGGTGCCGCCATAGTCGGGCTCCAGGTAGCGAAACTGGTTTTGCAGCATGGCGCCGCGCTTGGTGAAATAACTGGCGGTCAGGGTATCGTCCATATTGGGCGCGATATTGAAGTAATAAGGGACGCCCAGGGAGAATCCGTTGATGGTCGAATTGCCGAAACTCGGCGTCAGGAAGCCCGAATGCCGCTCCAGGGGAAAACTGAAGCGCGGCAACCAGAACACCGGTATCCCCAAGGCATCGATGCGGGTGTTGTACGTGGTGACCTCGCCGCTGTTCTGGTTGAGGTCGAGGCGGCTGGTCCACAATTCCCAGGCCGGCCTTGCCCCTTCACAGGTGGTGTAACAGGCCTCGTTGAGGCGGTAGACCCCCTTGGCCAACTCCCGCCCCCGGGCGGCGTGGCCGTGGCCGTTCTGGGCCGGCAGCAGGTAGCGTGGCTGGACCACGATGCCCTGATTGGCCTGCAGATGGATGGTGGCCTGCGGCGCCGCCGTGAGCAGGCCTGGACTGACCATGCGCACATGGCCTCGGGCAATGATCTCGTCCCGGGCCTGATCATAATGCACGGTATCGGCATAAACGCGGCGATCCCCATAGAGCACCTCCACATCGCCGCTGGCCGTCCAATGACCGCTACCCAGGCCCTGGACCTGATCGGCATAGAGCGTGACCGGCCCCTGCTCCGCCGCCCCATGGGCAAGGAGCGGCCAGCAAATGGCCGCCAGGATGGCCAGACGCGGCCGCGCCAAGCGCCGGGCCGTGGCGCCCGCGGGGGCGGTGCCCCGTTGCAGACTTCCCAAAGGACTTTTCATAGGGGCCTAAAATCGCACAGAATGCTTTTATGTCGCAATCGCATCCTGCATCTTTTTTTTCCCCGCCGCATCCCGGCGAACGCCGCGCTGCCCAGCGGCACGCCTGGTTGCGCACCCGGGGCCTTGATTCCGCCCGGGCCGAAGCCATCCCCGGCGACGCCAGCGGCCGCCGCTACTGGCGGCTGCGGGCGGAGGGGCTGATCCTCATGGACGCGGCGCCGCCGGAAGACCCCTTGCCTTTTTTGCGCGTGCAGCGCCGTTTCCTGCGCCTGGGACTGCGCGTACCACGGGTGCATGGGGCGCACCTGGGCCAGGGCTTCCTGCTCCTGGAGGATCTCGGCAGCCGCGACCTCAAGGCCGCCCTGGATGCCGGCGAGGATCCCGACACCTGGATGGCCCAAGCCATGACGATCATCCTTGCTCTGCAGGCCGGCAGCCGCCGGCAGTACCCGCGCCCGCCCCTGCCGTCCTTCGATGCCACCCGCATCGGCGCCGAACTGTCCCTCTTTCGCGACTGGTATCTGACACGCCACCTGGGTCTCACCCTGGGGCCGGAAACCCGAACGCGCCTCCATGCATGCTTCGCGCGGCTTGCGGCCAACGCCCTCCAGGAGCCGCAAGTCTGGGTCCACCGCGATTTTCACGCCCGCAACCTTATCTGTCTAAGGGGCGGCGGCTTGGGCATCCTCGATTTCCAGGACGCCGCGCAGGGGCCCATCTCTTACGATCTCGCCTCCCTGCTCTGGGATCGCTACTGGGATTGGGGCGAGCAGCGACGCCGGGATTGGGCCATCGAGTTTCATCAGGCGGCGCGGCGGCGCGGCCTGGCTCTGCCGGAGCGCGCGGATTTTCTGCGCGACCTGGGCCGCATGGCCCTGCAGCGCAACCTCAAGATCCTTGGCATCTTCTGCCGTCTCGCCTACCGCGATGGCAAAGCGGAATACCTCCAGTTCCTGCCCCGCTTCTGGGCCTATGTCTGGGAGGCCATGGGAGCAGACCCGGAGCTTCATCCCTATCAGGCCGACTTCTCCTCGTGGGCGCCAACGCCATGCGTGCCATGATCCTCGCGGCAGGCCGCGGCGAACGGCTGCGCCCGCTGACGGACTGCACCCCCAAGCCGCTGCTGGAAGTGGGCGGCAAGGCCCTGATCATTCACCACCTGGAGGCGCTGGCGGCGGCGGGCATCCGCGAGGTCGTCATCAATATCGGCTATCTCGGCGACGCCATCATGGCCGCCCTGGGCGAGCGCCATGGCCCTTGCCGCATCCGGTACAGTGACGAACGCGGCGGGATATTGGAAACCGGCGGCGCCATCGTCCACGCCCTCCCCCTCCTCGGTGACGGGCCCTTCCTCCTGGTCAACGCCGACATTTTCACCGATTTCCCCCGGGCAACCCTCCTGCACAGGGATGATCGTCCCGCCCATCTCATCCTCGTGCCCAATCCACCCCAGCACCCGCAGGGCGACTTTGCCCTCCGCGGCGGGCGAGTGGCTTTAGATGTGGAACACCGCCATACTTACGCAGGTATCGCGCGCCTGCATACGGACCTCTTCCGCCCTTACCCGGCGCTGCGCGCGCCGCTGGCCCCCTGGCTGCGCCAATGGATCGCGGCAGGGCAGGTCAGCGGCAGCCTGTATCGCGGGATGTGGCTGGACGTGGGCACGATGGAACGCCTGCAGACGGCGCGCGCCCGGTACACGGAGAAATAAACGTCATGGCCTTTGATCCGGAAGCAGTCCACAGCGCCGTCACCCTTGATCCCGCCACACGGCAGGCCTTGCGGGCGCAGTGGAGCAGCCTCATGGATCTGGCCGTATGGGGCGAGATCAAGAGCAGCCAGATCGGCCTGCTCCCCAAGCTGCGCAAGCGGGTCCTGGACCTCGGCGAGAAATTGCGCTCCTATGCCGGCGACCGGCGCTGGATCCCACACCCGCGCGAGCAGATCAAAAATGCCCTCAGCGGCAGCCTGCAGGCCCGGGACGCCCTGGACAAGGTGACGGAACTGGTGCCGGGGGTGGACGGCGGCAGCGAGTGTGCGGCCTTCCACTCCGGCTGGGATGCCCTGCGCCGCACCCTGGAGGCGGATATCGCTCCGCGGGAGGCGCGCCTGGTCAGCCTGCTCGATGCTCAGTATCAAGAGGAAGAATAGGAAAAATCATGAAAATCATTTACGCGCTCGTCGTTATCGGCGCCCTCGCCGTTATTGCCGCCCTGGCCTGGTGGGGCAGGGAAGAAGAAGGGACCGCCGCCAACGACCAGTCCGTGCGCTGGTATCAGGCGCATCCCGACGCCTTGGCGGCGGAGAATCTCAAATGTTGGAAACTGGTCAGGGAAGCGTCCTTTGCGGATGTGGACCAGGTGATGGCCGCCCATCCTCATTGCAAGATCGTCTACCGGGCCATCGAGATGCAGGATCGGGAGGGAGGGCAATGAGCGCATTCCCCAGCGACGCACGCAATTCCTCCACAAGCGCGGAAGCGCTCTGCCGGCTGGGGCGGGAGGTGCTGCGCCTGGAAGCCGCCGCAGTAGCCGCCCTGGAGGCCCGCATCGATGGTCAATTTGCCCATGCCTGCGAAATCCTCCTCGCCTGCCCGGGACGCATCGTGGTGAGCGGCATGGGCAAGTCGGGCATCATCGGCAAAAAGATCGCCGCCACCCTGGCCAGCACCGGCAGTCCCGCCCTCTTCCTCCATCCGGCCGAAGGCAGCCATGGCGATCTCGGCATGCTGACCCGCCAGGACTGCCTCCTGGCCCTGTCCAATTCCGGGGAGACCGCGGAACTGCTGGCCATCCTGCCAGTGGTCAAACGCCTGGGGGTCCCCCTCCTGGCCATGACCGGCAATGCCCAGTCCACCCTGGCGCGGGTCGCCGATTGCCACCTCGACTGCGCCGTGGAACGCGAGGCCTGCCCCCTCAACCTCGCCCCCACCGCCTCCACCACCGCCACCCTCGCCATGGGCGACGCCCTGGCCATGGCGCTCCTGCAGGCCCGCGGCTTCTCCGCCGATGACTTCGCCCTCTCCCACCCCGGCGGCAGCCTGGGCAAGCGGCTGCTGCTGCGGGTCCAGGATCTCATGCACTGCGGCGCGGCCCTGCCCAGGGTCGCGCCCGCCACCCCCCTGCGCGAGGCGGTACTGGAAATCAGCGGCAAGGGGCTGGGGATGACCGCCGTATGCGATGACCAGGAGCGCATCCTCGGCATCTTTACCGACGGGGATCTGCGCCGCGCCCTGAGCCGGGAACATGATCTCTGGGATCAGCCCATGGCCGAGCTGGCCCACCCGCATCCGCAGACCATCGCCCCCGAGGCGCTGGCGGCGGAGGCCCTGGCCATCATGGAAAAACACCGCATCGGGGCATTGCTGGTGGCGGACAGCGACGGCCGTTTGCTGGGGGCATTGAACATGCACGATCTCCTGCGCGCAGGCATCGTATGAAGGAGCAACCCATGGCCGAAACCAGTCCGGAGGTCCTCGCCGCAGCCCGCCGGATCCGCCTCCTGATCCTCGATGTGGACGGCGTACTCACCGACGGCCGCCTTACCCTGGATGCCGACGGCAATGAAAACAAGACCTTCCATGTGCGCGACGGACATGGCATCAAGCTGCTCCATGCCCAGGGCACGGAAGTGGCCATCATCACCGCCCGCCACTCCCCGGCCCTGGCCCACCGCGCCCACGAACTGGGTATTCATCGCGTCTACCAGGGCTATCAGGACAAGTGCCTGGCCTACACCGAGCTCAAGATCGCCCTGGGGCTGGAGGATGAAGCGGTCGCCTACATGGGCGACGACCTGCTCGACCTCCCCATCCTCATCCGTGTCGGTCTGGCAGCCGCCCCCGCCGACGCCCATGGCGAAGTCCTGAAACGTGTCCACTGGCGCAGCCGCCTGGGCGGTGGGAGGGGCGCCGTGCGCGAACTCTGCGATCTTCTGCTGCAGGCCCAGGGCCACTGGTCCACCATCCTGCAGGGCTATCTGGAGCGCGGGCCGCGATGAGACCCCTGCACCTGCCCTCGCCGGGCCTGCTTCTCCTGAGCCTGGGTCTGGCCGCCGCGGTCTGGTTCTCGTGGCCCAAGCATCCCTTGCCGCTCCCCCGCATCGACTGGCATGGCCAGATCCGCCGCGGCGACCAGGCCGCCGAAGACGTGATCATGCGCCAATACACGGCAACAGGCGCCCTGGACCTCCTGGCCACGGCACAAACGGCCTGGCATGACCCGGAAAATCATGAAACGCTGCTCCGCGGCATCACGGTGCAGCGTTTTCGTGCCAACGGGACCATGCACCTGCAGGCCGAGCATGGCCGGATGGATGATCGCAGCCGGCTGTTGACCCTCTGGGGCCACGTCATCGCCAGCATGCCGCCGGACACCCGGCTCCTTACGGAGAAGGTGCATTACGATCCGCGAACGGGCATCATCACTACCCGGCAGGCGGTGCGCCTGGAGCGCGGCGCCAACTGGATAACGGGAGTGGGCCTGTGGGCCTCGGTGAAGGCGGAGCAAATGAACATCCTCCATGATGTACGAGGCGTCTATGCGCCATAAGGGACTGTTTTTCCTATTGATCACCTGCGCCGCGGCCAGCGCCTGGGCAGCCCAGGCAGCAACGCCGAAGGGCGGCCTGGGCAAAGGCCCCGTCCATATCAGCGCCGACAGCCTCCATGCCGAAAACCAGCCGCGCCAGCAGGCCGTCTACACCGGCAAGGTGGTCATGACCCAGGGCGACGTGGTCATCAACGCCCAGACCCTGACCATTGACGCCGCCCAGGGCAAGATCCAGAAGGCCACGGCCATCGGCAGCCCCGTCACCTTCACCATGTCCGCCGCCCAGCGCCACGGCTACGGCAACACCCTCGTCTACCTGCCCGACAGCGCCGAGATCATCCTCACCGGCAACGCCCATCTCTGGCAGGAGAAAAACGAGGTCAGCGGCGAGCGCATCGTCTATTTCCTGCAGGATCAGCAAACCCGGGTGACCGCCGCCCCCGGACAGCGGGTGCAGTCCGTGTTCTATCCGGCGGCGGCCAATCGCTCCGCAAGCGGCCAGAAGCCATGAGCGACCGGCTGGTGGCCCAGGGACTGGAAAAAGGCTATCGCCGCCGCACCGTCGTGCGCGACGTCTCCCTGGAGGTGGGGGCCGGAGAAGTGGTGGGCCTGCTCGGGCCCAACGGCGCCGGCAAGACCACCACCTTTTACATGATCGTGGGGCTGGTGCGCCCGGATCGCGGCCACATCCTTCTCCATGACCGCGACATCACCACCCTGCCCATGCACCAGCGGGCGCGCATGGGGCTGGGTTATCTGCCCCAGGAACCGTCGGTTTTCCGGCAAATGAGCGCCGCCGACAACATCCTCGCGGTCCTGGAAACGCTCCCCCTCGACAGCGTGGAGCGGGCCGAGCATCTGGAACGGCTCCTCAGTGAACTGCATCTGCAGGCCCTGCGCGACACCAAGGGGCACAGCCTCTCGGGTGGAGAGCGGCGGCGCGTGGAGATTGCCCGGGCCTTGGCCCTCGAACCCCGCTTCATGCTTCTGGACGAACCCTTCGCCGGCATCGATCCCATTTCGGTCCTGGAGATCCAGCGGCTGATCCAGGACTTGCGGGATCGCGGCATCGGCATCCTCATCACCGATCACAATGTGCGCGAAACGCTCGGGATCTGCGAACGCGCCTACATCCTCCATGATGGCATGGTCCTCACCGCCGGCAGCCCGCAGGAGATTGTCAATGACGCCATGGTGCGTAAAGTCTATTTGGGAGATCAGTTCCATATCTAAGTTGAAGAGATCATGAAGCAAGGCCTAGAACTCAAACTCGGCCAACATCTGGCCATGACCCCCCAACTGCAACAGGCCATCCGCTTGCTGCAGCTTTCTACGGTGGATCTGCAACAGGAAATCCAGAGCATGCTGGAGAGCAACCCGCTGCTGGACGAGGAGGCCAGCGGAGACGGGGTCGGCGAGGAAGGGACGGGTGCTCCGGAGCCGGGCACCGCCCTGGATCAGGACCGGCAGATCGACCTCTCGGCCGACACCCAGCTCCCCGAAGAACTGCCCCTCGACAGCCAGTGGGACGACGTATTCGACCTCGGCCTCCCGGCCACGGCTGCCGCCCCCGACGAAGATCTTCCCGATTTCGAATCCCGCAACAGCAGCCCCCAAAGCCTCCAGGATTACCTGCGCTGGCAGGCCAATATGACCCATTTCACCGGCAGCGAACGCAATATTGCGGAAGTCATCATCGACTCCATTGATGAACGGGGCTATCTCGGCACCGATCTGGGGGAGATGGCGGCATTGCTCGATGTCGGTGAAGAACAAGTCCGCGCGGTGCTGCAGCAGATCCAGCAATTCGACCCCCCCGGGGTGGGGGCGCGCGACCTCGGCGAATGCCTGGCCCTGCAATTGCAGGCATTGGCCGACAGCGAGGGCAGCGCCGCCCTCGCCCTGCGCATCGTCCGGGAACATCTTCAGACCCTGGGCCGCCATGACTATGCGCGGCTCTGCCAGGTCCTCGGCGTCGATGAGGCCGCCCTCCGCCCCGCCCTTGCCCTCATCGCCTCCCTCAACCCCAAACCGGGAGAGGACATTGGCAGTGAAAGCACCGAGTACGTCATCCCCGATGTCATCGTGCGCCGGGTGGGGGCGCGGCTGCGCGTCGAGCTCAATCCCGAGGCCATGCCGCGCTTGCGCATCAACCGCCATTATGCCGACATGGCCGGCGGCAAGGACGCCACCCACAAATATATCCAGGACCACCTCAACGAGGCACGCTGGTTCATCAAGAGCCTGCAAAGCCGCCAGGAAACCGTGCTCAAGGTGGCCAGCGCCATTGTCGAGCGGCAGAAGGACTTCTTCGAGCACGGCCCGGAATCCATGCGCCCCATGGTCCTGCGCCACATTGCCGAAGCGGTGGAGATGCACGAATCCACGGTCTCGCGGGTCACCAACCAGAAATACATGATCACTCCCCGCGGACTCTTCGAATTCAAGTATTTCTTTTCCAGCCACGTCAGCACCGACAATGGCGGTGCCGCCTCGGCCACCGCCATCCGCGCCCTCATCATCAAGCTCATCCAGGCCGAAGACCCGCGCCACCCCCTGAGTGATGCGGAGATCGCCAAAATCCTCGCCGATCAGGGCGTGCAGATTGCCCGGCGCACCGTGGCCAAGTATCGCGAAGGGGAAAATCTCCCTCCCGCCAGCCAGCGCCGGCGCCTGTGAAGCCCTTGCGCGAGAAAGGCTGCATGAAACGGGCGAAGGCGGTACACTGAGCATTCCAGCCCCTGGCAGCAACGGGGACGAACACGTCAACCACCATTGCGAGGAGGGAACCATGCAACTCACCATCACCGGCCAACACCTGGACCTCACCGACGCCCTCAAAAGCTATGTCAGCGAGAAGCTGGGGCGTGTCGATCACTATTTCGATCATGTCACCGACGGCCACGTCGTGCTCAAGTACATGGCCCACGAAAAACTCCCCAATTCGGCGGAAGTAACGGTGCATGCCCCGGGTCACACCTTCCATGCCGAAAGCGGGGACCAGGATATGTATGCGGCCATCGACCTGCTCGCCGACAAGCTGGAAGCCCAGGTGCGCAGCCACAAGGAAAAGCTGACGGACCGGCGCAACGGTCATCAGGTGCCGCTCGCGGCGGCCGCCGAAACGGACTGATCGCCGCCATGGCAGCCCTTGAGATCCCGGTGGCGGCCATTCGTCTCGATGCGCCAGTGCGCACCGGCGCCGAAGCGCTGGCCGCCCTGGCCGAGCTCCTGGCACCCGCGGCGGGACGGCCCGCGGCCCAGATAGCCCAGGCGCTGCAGGAGCGGGAAGGCCAGGGTTCCACGGGCATCGGTCACGGCGTCGCCCTCCCCCATGCCCGTCTGGAAGGCCTCACGGAGGTGGCCATAGCCGCCCTGCGCAGCGCCAGCGGCCTGCCCTTCGCCGCCCCCGATGGGGAGGAGGTGCAATTGTTCATCGCCGTCCTCGTCCCCAGAAGCGCGCCCACCATCCATCTCGAAACCCTTTCCGCCCTCGCCGCCCGCCTGGCCGATGCCGGCCTCCGGGAAAGGCTGCGCAGCACCGGCGATGCCGCGGATTTTCAGCAGCAACTAACAGCAGCCCCGGCAGGGTGATGCCCGTGTCGTCCCCGGCATGGCCCAGCCAAGGGGGCGCCATCCCGTCGCCGGCGGGGAGGGAGAAGTTTTATGCCGCTGCAACCCCTTGAGCGTCAGATTACGCTGCGCACGCTCTATCAGGCCATGCGCTCGGATCTGCGCTGGCACTGGCTGCAGGGCCAAGAGCTGGGTGAGCGGTTCCTCAGCGGCGATCCCTGGGCCGACCAGGACGCCGGCGGCGCCGCCCTGGTCGGCTTCTTCAATTTCATCCGTCCCCACGCCATCCAGGTGCTGGGCCGGACCGAACTGGCGTACCTGGAACAAAGCGGCGAAGAGAGCGATCATTTTTTCCCGCCGGCGCTCCTGGCCCTGGTCATCGGCGAAAGGCAGCCGGTGCCGCCCCTTCTCCTGGAGCAGCTCCGGCAAAGGAACGTGGCCCTCTTCGTTACCCATCTGGGAGCCCGGCACGTGCTTTCGCGCCTGCAGCATTACCTCTATCGCGTCCTGGCGGCACGGCAACTGGTCCATGGCGTGCTGGTGGATGTCCTCGGCCTCGGCATCCTCCTGCAGGGGGAAGCCGGCATCGGCAAAAGCGAACTGGCCCTGGAACTGGTGAGCCGTGGCCATCGGCTCATTGCCGACGACAGCGTGCTCTGCATTCGCACCGCACCCGATGTGATCAGCGGCGAATGCCCCCCGCCCCTGCGCAACTTCCTCGAAGTGCGGGGCCTGGGAATCATCAATATCCGCGATCTCTTCGGCGCCGCGGCCATCGCCCGTTCCAAACGGGTACGCCTGGTGGTGGAGATCAAGCGCATGGATGATGCGGAAATGGCGGACATGGACCGCCTGCAAGGCGCCGTCGGCCACCTCGACATCCTCGACGTCCTGCTGCCGCTGCTGCGGCTGCCCGTGACGCCGGCACGCAATCTCGCGGTGCTGGTGGAGGCTGCGGCGCGCAGTCAGTATCTCAAGGAGTCCGGGGTCGACATGCTGGCGGATTTTGATGCCCAGGTACGGCGCGCCGCCGCGGAGGAATGAATGGAAGCACGGGACTTCATCATTGTCAGCGGACTTTCGGGATCGGGCAAGTCCACCGTCCTCCAGGCCCTGGAAGACCAGGGCTACTATTGCGTGGACAACCTCCCCGCCACCCTCCTCGCCGACTTTGGCGGCGAGTTGACCAGGCGCGGTGAACAGCCGATGCTGGCCGCCGTCAGCATCGACGTGCGCAATCGCGAATTCCTCGCCGCCCTGCCCGCCGCCCTCGCAACCCTGCGCAGCCGCCACGGCCTGCGCCCGCGCATCCTCTTCCTGGAGGCCGACGAGGCCACCCTGATTCGCCGCTACAGTGAAACCCGCCGCCGCCATCCCCTCACCGATGCGGGCGGCGGCGGGCTGAGTCCCGCCGGGGCGCTGGTGACGGTGCTCCGGCGGGAACGGGAGATGGTCCAGCCCCTCCTGAACGTCGCCGACAAGCGCCTCGACACCTCGCAGATCAACACCCACCAGTTGCGCCTGCGCGTCCAGGCCTGGAGCCTCGCCTCCCGCCATTACGGCGGCCTGGTCCTGCTCCTGCAGTCCTTCGCCTTCAAAAACGGCGTTCCCCTGGATTCCGACTTCGTCTTCGACCTGCGCGCCCTGCCCAATCCCCATTATGATCCCATCCTGCGCCCCCTCACCGGCCGCGATGCCGCCGTTCGCGCTTTTCTCGACGGCGCCCCCGGCGTACGGGCGGCCCACGACTCCCTGCGCCTTTTCCTGCAATCCTGGCTGGCACCCTTTGCCGAGGAACATCGCAACTACGTCACCGTCTCCCTGGGCTGCACCGGTGGCCAACACCGCAGCGTGTATATGGTCGAGGCCTTGAGCCGGGATCTGGCGGAGGAAGGCCGCCGCCTGCTGGTGCAGCATCGCGAGTTGGGCATCACCGAGGCGCGGCCATGATCGGCCTGCTGCTCCTCACCCATGACGAAATCGGCCAGGCCTTTCTGGCCGCCGTAACCCACATCTTCGGCAATACTCCACCGGCCCTCGCGGTTCTCGAAATCCGCCCCGACCAAGGGCTGGAAGAGAGCCGTCGGCGCCTCCGTCAGGCCCTGGAGAGTCTGGATGCCGGGGACGGGGTGCTGGTCCTCACCGATCTTTTCGGCGCCACCCCGAGCAATCTCCTGGCGACGGTCCTGCGCCCCGGTCGGGTGGAGGCCGTGAGCGGGCTCAACCTCCCCATGCTGCTGCGCGCCCTGTCCCGCCGCGCCGATGGCCTGACTGCCGCCCGGGAAGGCGCCCTGGACGGGGCGCATCGGGGGATCGTGGACCTCACCACCCTTGCCGCTCAGCGCTGAGCCGGGGAGCAGCCGGTGGCCCATCCGCGGCAGTCGCGCTATGCTCTTTCCGCAGCCCATTGCATCAGGAAACGGCAGAAGCACCCCAGCAACTGCCGGATTCCGGTTGAAACCGAAGAGGCAAGCCCAGTGACCGTGCGCGTGGAATTACAGATCATCAACCAGCTTGGCCTGCATGCCCGGGCTTCGGCCAAATTCGTCAGCCTGGCCTCGCGCTTTCCTTGCGCGGTCTGGCTGGAACGCAACGGCCAACGGGTGAATGGCAAGAGCATCATGGGCGTCATGACCCTTGCCGCCGCCCAGGGCAGCACCCTGACCCTGGAAACGGACGGCCCCCAGGAAGCGGAATGCGCCGCGGCCCTGCAGGATCTGGCCGTCAATCGCTTTGGAGAAGCAGCGTGAGCTTCGAACTGGCCGGTATCGGCGCGTCGCCGGGCATTGCCATCGGCCCCGCCCTGGTCCTGGAACCGGCCACCCTGGATATTCCCGAATATCGTATCGAAGCCGCAGCCGTCGAAACCGAAAGTGCGCGACTGCGGGCCGCCCTGGCCACCGCCCGTGACGAACTCCTATTGGTGCGTGATGCCATCCCCGGCGACGCCCCCCAGGAAACCCGCCTTTTCATTGACGCCCATCTCCTCATGCTGGACGACCCGGCCTTGCGGGAGCGGCCCCTGCGCGCCATCCGCGAAGAGGGCCGCAATGCCGCCTGGGCCATCCACCACGAGCGGGAGCGTCTCCTGGACATCTTCGACCGCATGGAAGACGCCTACCTGCGCGCCAAGCGCGAAGACATCATCCAGGTCACCGGACGGGTCCTGCGCCACCTCCTCGGCGGCAAACCGCCCCTGGCCCACACCGGTGAAGGGCACATCATCGTGGCCGAAGACCTCAGTCCCGCCGACACGGTACTCATGAAGCGCGACCGTGTCCTCGCCTGCGTCACGGATTTTGGCGGCTCCACCTCTCATACGGCCATCATCGCCCGGAGCCTCGGCCTCCCCGCCGTGGTTGGCACCCATCTGGGCACCCGCCTGCTGCGGAGTGGCGATACGGTCATTGTGGATGGCGATCAGGGTATCCTGCTGGTTGACCCCGACGCGGCCATGCTGCGGGAATATCAGGCGCTGCAAAAGCGCCGGCAACGCCGCCGCCGCCTCCTCGAAGAGTTGCGCGATCTGCCCGCCACCACGGTCGACGGCACGCGGATCCGCCTGCGCGCCAACATCGAGTTGCCCGACGATCGCGATTTCGTGCATCGGGTCAAGGCCGAAGGGGTGGGCCTCTATCGCAGCGAATTCCTCTTCATGAACCGTCCCGAGGCCCCCGACGAGGAGGAGCAATTCATCGCCTTTGCCGAGGTGGTCAGCGCCATGCGCGGCGAACCCGTAACCATCCGCTCCCTGGACATCGGCGCCGACAAGAGCCTGCGCAGCGAAGGCATGGAAGAAAGCACCGCCGTCAACCCGGCCCTGGGCCTGCGCGGTCTGCGCCTCTGCCTGCGCCGTCCCGAATGGTTTCGCCCGCACCTGCGCGCCATCCTCCGCGCCTCCGCCCTGGGGCCGGTTTGCCTCATGCTTCCCATGCTTACCAGCATCGGCGAACTCCGCCAGACCAAGGCCCTGGTGCGCGCCCTTCAGGACGAACTGCGCGCGGCAGGACTGCCCTTCGATCCGCAGATGCCCCTGGGCATCATGGTGGAAGTCCCCGCCGTCGCCATGGCCGCCGCGCACTTCGCCCGGGAGGCCGATTTCTTCTCCATCGGCACCAACGACCTCATCCAGTACGCCCTGGCGGTGGATCGCGGCGACGACGACGTCAACGACCTCTTCGACCCCCTCCATGCCGGGGTCCTGGCCATGATCCGCAACACCATTGCCGCCGGCCAAGCCGCCGGCATCCCCGTGGCCATGTGCGGAGAAATGGCCGGCAACCCCGCTTATACGGAGCTCCTGCTGGGGCTCGGTCTGCGCGAATTCAGCATGTATCCGGGGGCCATACCCGAGGTCAAGGAGATCATCCGGCGCACCCGCCTGGACCATGCCGAAGACCTGGCCCAGGCCCTGCTGGCGGGTGATCGGAGAGCCCTGGAAGCGCGCCGGGAGGACTGAGATGCCCATCCATCCGCACTCCATGGCAGCCCTGCGCCGTTCCCGGAGGTCGCCAGCGGGCCGGCTGCCGGCTGAAGGCCTGCCATGAAAATTATTGCCTGGCGATGGCGGTCCCTCGGCCTTTTCACCCTCGCCGTGACCCTTGCCAGTCTTCTCGCCCTAGGCATCTGGTGGCAACAGGGCGGCCCGCGCCATCTCCTCGCCAGCATCCTCTCCAGCCGCCTCGCCCAGCCGGTCCATCTGGCCCATAACCCGCAGTTCTCCGCCACCACCCGGACCCTGCAGATCAACCTGTCGGGACTGCGCATCGGCCCTCCGGCGAGGCCCTCCTTTGCCGCATCCCGACTCGCCCTGACCCTGGCCCTACGGCCCCTCCTGGCAGGCCGGGTTCAGATCCAACATTTGTCCCTGACCAGGCCGCAGCTCTGCCTGCCCTGGCCCAGCCCGGGAGGAAGTCCCGCCTCCAGCACCCTCCTCTGGCCTGCCAGCGCGAGCATTGTCGACGGCGCCATCCGCTGGCAAGGGAAAGGCCAATCCCCCGTCACCATCACTCAGTTGCAAGCGCGGATCCCGGCTAGGGGGCAGGCCATGATCCAAGGGCACTGGCAATGGCAAAAAAGGATGGGGCTGGTGGCAATGAGCGCCAACGGTGGCCCCTTTCTCGGCTCGACCCTGCATTGGCGGGACCTGCGCATCAGCGTGGACAGCACGGCCGGAGCAACGGCCCATGCCCGGATCGCCATTGCGCAATTGGATTTCGGCGGGGAGCGGCTGGATCTCCCCCACCTGGCGGCCGCCTTGCACTGGCGCGGGCAGACGGCGCAATTCCACGTTGCCGCCCTTGCCGCCAATCTGCATAGCGGATCCCTGCGGATCGGCCGCTGGCAAATGGACCTGGGCAATCACGGACAGATGGGGGGACAACTGGAAAACAGCCGGCAACATCCCCTGCAAGGCAGCATGGCTTTCCATGGCGATCTGCACGACCTGCCGCAACTCGCCCATGCCTGGGGCTTCCAATTCCCCACCCTGCGCGACCCCAACGCCATGACAACCCTCTCCTTTCAGGGCCATGGACAGGTACGGGACGGTCACTTCACGCTCAGCATGGTCGACGGCATCCTGGACCAGAGCCACTGGTCCGGACAGATGGCCGGGCAATGGCAACCCTGGCGAATCCACCTCGATCTGCGCGTCGATGAACTCGATTTGGGTCACTACTTGCCACCGCCGACTCCCGGCAAAGCCATGACCCTGCCGCCCCTCCCGCAACAATGGCCCATCACCGGCCAGATCCGCGTCGACCGCTTGCGCTGGGGGCAGGTCCGCGCCACCGGCCTGCTGATCCGCAGCACGCCCAGCGCCAAGCCATGAGCATGCCGCCGCCCCTCGCCGCCCCCCTCCTGCGCTGGTATGCCGCCCAGGGCCGCCATGATCTGCCCTGGCGCCAGACCCGCGACCCCTATCCCCTGTGGCTGGCCGAGATCATGCTTCAGCAAACCCGGGTCGAGACCGTCAAACCCTACTATGCCCGCTTTCTCGCCCGCTTCCCCAACTGGCAGGCCCTCGCCAGCGCGCCGCAGGACGAGGTCCTGGCCCTGTGGAGCGGCCTGGGCTACTATGCCCGCGCCCGCAATGCCCAGGCCGCCGCCCGAACCATCATGGAGCAGCACCAGGGCCGCTTTCCCGACACCATGACCGCCGCCACCGCCCTGCCCGGGGTCGGGCGCAGTACCGCCGCCGCCGTTCTCGCCAGCGCCTACGGCCAAAGGCAGGCCATCCTCGATGCCAACGCCCGGCGCATCCTCATCCGCTACCACGCCATTGCCGCCGACCCGCAGCAGCAACGCACCCTGCAAACCCTCTGGTCCCTGGCGGAAAGCCACACCCCCGCCGCCGCCCACGATTACAACCAAGCCATCCAGGATCTGGGCGCCCTGTGCTGCACGCCGCGCCGGCCCCTCTGCGGCCAATGTCCCCTCCAGACCGCCTGCCAAGCCCGGCACCAGGGATGCAGCGACACCCTCCCCCGGCGCCGGGAAAAGGCCCAGAAACCGGAGCGACAAGCCTGGTTCGCCCTCCTCGACGATGGCGCGGGGCGCATCCTGCTGGAGAAACAGCCCCAGGAAGGGATCTGGGGCGGCCTGTGGACCCTCCCCCAGTGGCCGCGGGGTGACGAGAGCGCCGCCGCGGCCCTCGAGGCATTCTCCCGGACCTCGGGCCTAGCCCTCCGGCACCGCGCAACGGGGCCGGAGCAACGCCATGCCTTCACCCACTTCACCCTCCGTTTCCAGTGCATCGAGGCCGTGCTGCAGGGTGCCGAACTGCGCGCGCCAGCCCGGGAACAGCAATGGTGTACCACTGCCCAGGCCGCGGAGCGGGGACTCCCCGCCCCGGTCCGCCGTCTGCTGGCATTATTCTCTAGCAAAAGAATCGGTTAAACTAAAAACGGTTTTTTTACCCGCTGCGGCGGTTTTCACTGAGGATCACGGCATGACGCGCATGGTACATTGTGTAAAACTGGATCGAGAGGCCGAAGGCTTGGCCATCCCCCCATACCCCGGCCCCCTGGGCAAACGCATCTATGAGCAGGTTTCCAAGGAAGCCTGGCAAGGCTGGCTCAAGCACCAGACCATGCTCATCAATGAGTATCGCCTCTCACCCATCGACCCGAAATCGCGTCTCTTCCTCGAAAAACAGATGGAATCCTACTTTTTTGGAGAAGGCGCCCAGACCCCGGAAGGGTACGTCCCGCCCGCCCCCTGAAATGATCCGCCCCCAGCCCGGGCAGGAGCGGGGGCATCTCCGTCCCCGCGTCGTTGCCGAACGACAGGTGTTTTTCCTTTCGGATCATAGCGTTGATCAGCACGGCATGACTTTTGTCGTCGGCAAGTGACGGCTCCTGACCAGCGTTTCGGCAATAGACGCCCCATATTCTAAAAATATCTTTATAATCAATATGTTATAAACGTGGCACAAGATATGCTAAGGTATAGCCGCTGAGAAATCACAGCTCCGCTACAGCGGAATATCGAGCCACTCAATTGAGGAGTCATTTTATGAAGAAGATCGTTGCCCTGACCGCTGCCCTGTCCTTCCTGACCGCTACTGCCGCCTTCGCCGAAGCCCCCGCCACCACCACCGAAAAGGCCCCGGTAAAGACCATGGAGCACAAGGCGCCCGAGCACAAGACCGTGGAGAAGAAGAAGGTCGAGCACAAGGCCGTGGAGAAAAAGGTCGAGCACAAGGCCCCCGAGCACAAGGCCGTGGAGAAGAAGGCCGAGCCCAAGGCTGCCACCCCCGCACAGTAAATAAAGGCTTTCCTGCGCCAGCATCCCTCTGCCGGGTGCCGGTGTAGTGCCTGCGGCCCGAAGCACCTGCTTCGGGCCTTTTTCTTGCCGGGACCGCGGTCAAGCCAGATCAGGCAGGTTGCATTTCCCGACATCCGGCTCCGGAGGCTCCCTTGCAGATCCATCTGGCTTTCTCTAGGCTAAGGCATCTTTTGCTGCGGACCCGGTGGGCCCAATCCCGCCCCTTTTCCTTCATGGCTCTGCGTCCTAGCTCCATTTCCAAGCTGGTGATCTTCGGCTTTGGCCTCGCCATCGTGCCGCTGGTCCTGGTCATCGTCAGCGTCACCATATCCATCGCCCATTTTGCCGAGCAAGGCCAAACCAGCATCCTCCGCGCCGTGGCCATGAGCAATGCCGCCAATCGCATGACCAATGCGGTACGCTCCATGGAACGCTATGGCCTGCAGTACACGGTCCTGCAGGATCAGGCGCTGCTGGTCCTCTACCAGCAAAGTTACGACGATTACAAAAAGGCCGCAGCGCAATTCACGGCGGCCGCCCCCGCGCAGAGCGAGCGCCAGCAACTTCACAGTCTCGACGACAAGTTGCTGCGTGCCCGCCAACTCCTGCCCATCGTCGCCCTGGAGGGCAACCGCAGCGCCCTGGAAAGTGATTTTAGCCGGGCCGGTACCGCAGCGCAGCGGCTGCAAACCGCCGTCAACGAAGGCATCAGCATCGAAGTGGGCAAACTTGGCACCCGCGCCCTCGCCATCAAGCGCATGACCCTGCTGGAAGTGCTCCTGGTCCTGCCCCTGTCCATCGCCGTCGCCATCCTCTTCATCATCCTCATCACCCGACCCATCCGCCGCCTCGATCAGGCCGTTTCCGGCCTCGGCGACGGTGATCTGGAGACGCCCATCGCCGTCAGCGGTCCCCGGGATATCGCCACCGTGGGAGAACGGCTGGAATGGCTGCGCACCCGCCTCAACGCCCTGGAGGCCGCCAAGCTCCATTTCCTCCGCCAACTCTCCCATGAGCTCAAAACGCCCCTCACCGCCATCCGCGAAGGTGCCGAATTGCTCCAGGAGGACCTCGGCCATGAACTCGCCGCAGAACAGCAGGAGATTGTGCAGATCGTTCGCGACAATAGCCTCCGCCTGCAACGGCTCATCGAAGACCTGCTCAAATTCAGCCTGGCCGAGGGCCAAGCAGGCGCGGGAATGGCCCAGGCCGTCCCTCTGGCCGCCGTCATCGCAGAACTGCTGCAGAGCTACAAGCCCAGTCTGCGCAGCCAGTCGCTGCGCCTCGACCTGCGGATGGACGCGGTGAACGTGTGGGGACACCGGGACCGGCTCCGCACGATTTGCGACAATCTCTTGTCCAATGCGGTGAAGTTCTCCCCGCCAGGGAGTACCATTCACCTTCGCCTCTTTGCCGAGGGTGGCAACGGGATCCTCGAAGTCGAGGACGAAGGTCCGGGCATACCGATCACCGAACACGAGAAAATTTTTGATATCATGTATCAGGGCAGCGCCTCCAGCTCCGGAAAAGTGGAAGGCAGCGGTCTGGGTCTGGCCATCGCCAAGGAATATGTACTCAGTTATGGGGGAAGTCTTGAATTGCTCGTCAAAGAATCGGCAGGAGCCTGTTTCCGTGTGGTCCTACCCCTGGCGGAGGAGCCCAATTCCCCTGATTCTGCTGATGGCGCTGGGCGGCTGCGCCACCACCCCACAAACGCTGGCGCCGAAGACCATCACCCTGGCGCCGGGTGAAACCATCATCAAGATCGCGACCCTGGAGGCCATGAAGGCGCAGATCGCCAGCCTGGAGAAACCGGTGGCGGCAACGGCCAGTTGCCGTTCGGTCAAGGATGAGGCCGCCAGCCTCGCCCAGCAGTTGGCCGAGGCGCGAGCCGGCGATCCGGTCTACCAAAAACTGGAAGCCCATATCAACGACCTGCAAAACCGCCTCGCCCAGTCCCAGCAACGTGAGTCGGATCTCCGCAAAAAACTCAACGAGCTGGTACAGATCGAGAAAAACGCGGGCCTGCCCACCAGACGTTAAGGAAAGCATGGACAAAGGCAAAATCTTACTGGTGGACGACGACGCAGACCTGCTGCGTCTCCTCTCCCTGCGCATGAAAAGCGCCGGCTACACGGTGAGCACCGCAGCCAATGGCAGCGAGGCCCTGTCGGTCCTGGCCATGGAACATCCGCGTCTGGTCGTCACCGACCTGCGCATGGACCAGATGGACGGAATGGCGCTGCTGGAGGCCATTCGTCGCGATTATCCCACCCTGCCGGTCATCATCCTCACCGCCCACGGCTCCATCCCCGACGCCCTGGTGGCCGCCAATCAAGGCGTCTTCGCCTTTCTCACCAAGCCCTTCGACGGCAAGGACCTCATGGCCCAGGTAGAGCGCGCCTTCTCCCTTACGGCCGCCCCCCTGCCCCCCGACGGCAAAAAGCGCGCTGACCAGCCCGGCTGGGAACGCATCCTTACCCGCAGCCCCAAGATGCAGGCGGTCCTGGACCAGGCGCGACTGGTGGCTGCCTCGTCGGCCAGCGTCTTCATCCATGGCGCCAGCGGCACCGGCAAGGAACTCCTGGCCCAGGCCATGCATCAGGCCAGCCCGCGCCGCGACCGGCCCTTCATCGCCGTCAACTGCGCCGCCTTTCCCGAGCAGTTGCTGGAGTCCGAACTCTTCGGCCACAAAAAAGGCGCCTTCACCGGCGCCGCCACCAGCCATCAGGGCCTCTTCCAGGCCGCCGACGGCGGCACCCTCTTTCTCGACGAGATCGGCGACATGCCCCTGCCGCTCCAGGTCAAACTCCTGCGCGCCCTGCAGGAGCATTGCGTCCGGCCGGTGGGAGCGACGGAAAGCATTCCCGTGGACGTGCGCATCATTTCCGCCAGCCACCGGGATCTGGAGCAGGAGATGGCCGCCCGCCGCTTCCGCGATGATCTCTATTACCGCCTCTGCGTGGTCACCCTGGAACTCCCGCCCCTGGCGGAACGCCCCGAAGACATCCCCTTGCTCGCGGAGCATTTCCTGCGCGAGACCGCCAGCAAGAATCGGAAGGAAGTCAACGGCATCACCCCCGAAGCCATGGAACTTCTGGTGGCCGCGCCCTGGCCGGGCAATGTCCGGCAACTGGCCAACGTCATCGAACAGGCGGTGGTCCTCTCCACCACCCCCCGCATCGGCGCCCCCCTCATCCGCCACGCCCTGCGCGACAAGGAAGGCGAGGTGCTGCCCCTGGCCGACGCCAAGGGCCGTTTCGAGATGAACTACCTCATTCAGATCATGCGCATGACCCGCGGCAACGTGAGTCAGGCCGCCCAACTGGCGCAGCGCAACCGTACCGAGTTTTACCGCCTGCTGCGCCGCTACCATCTTGATCCCGCCGCCTTCAAGGAAGGCGGCGGTGATGACGAGGAATAAGGTCGGGGATCTTTGGGGGGCAACACCTCCCGGCGAGGCGCAGAAACCGTAGGAGCGGCCCATGGCCGCGACCCAAACCCGTTGCAAGGGAATGCGCCTGATTACCAAGGCTGGCGGCCATGGGCCGCTCCTGCGATAGGATACGGGGACCGCGGCGCCTTTTTGCCGCGCCGAATCCGGGGTCAGGCCGGCAGCAGGAAAGCCGGTGCCACCTGCGCGGCGCGGTGCAGGTCGGCGTGATAATAGCGATTGCCCGTAAAGGCCCGGGCATCGGCCTCCCGGAAGGCAGCGAGGTCCAGCCCCTTGCGCCCGATGGTGGCGCTCCACCAGCCGGACGGGTAGCTGAACTGCGGAAAGTAAACGCTGTTCACCGCCCCGAAGCCCGCTTCGGCCATGCGCGCCTGGCACTGGCGAATGAGGTCTGCATGGAGCAGCGGCGACTCGCTCTGGCCCACCAGCACCCCTTTCTCCCCCAGCGCCCGGTAACAGGCCCGATAAAATTCCGTGGAGAACAGACCCGCCGCCGGTCCCACCGGATCCGTTGAATCCACAATGATGACATCATAACGGGCGGCTTCCGCCTCCTGCGCCCAGGCAATGCCGTCGGTAAAGTGGAAATGCGCGCGCCGGTCCTGGTTTTTTTCGCAGAGCAGCGGGAAAAAGCGCTCCGCCACCCGGGTCACCCGCTCGTCCAGCTCCACCATCACCGCCTCTTCCACCTCGGGATGGCGCAGGACCTCGCGCAAGGTGCCGCAGTCACCACCGCCAATGATCAACACCCGGCGCGGGGCAGGGTGGGTAAAGAGCGCCGGATGACTCATCATCTCGTGATAGAGAAAGTTGTCCCGATCCGTGACCATCACCAGGCCATCCAGGGTCATCAGGGTGCCAAAGCTCTCCGTGGCAAAGATCTCGATGCGCTGATAGGGGCTTTGTTCGCGATGGAGCACCTCGCGAATCTTCAGACTGAGGGCTGCGCCATGCTCTTCATAGCGCTCGGTGTACCAAAGTTCAGTGCTCATGGGCTTCTCTCACGGAAAGGGCGGGATGGGCATCGATCTCGATTCCCTGGCGGATTGTGCAGAAGAATATGAATAAAGAAAAGGCGGACCGGAACGGCCCGCCTTCCTGCCTGAGCAAGCAGCTCAGGCGCTTAACATCGACACCGGCTTGACACGCACCTCATGGGCCGGCACACCCATCATCTCCACCTGACCGCGCTTCATTTCCATGGTGGAAACCTGCCCGGCACCAAAGGCTTCCTTGAGGTAGTTCAAGGCGTCCTCGGGCTGGATGATGTCCCCGCAGGTGAAGACATCCACCGCGGCATAACCGTATTCCGGCCAGGTGTGAATAGCCAGATGCGATTCGGCGACGATAACGGCGCCACTCACCCCATAGGGGGAAAAATGGTGAAAGGTTTGCGTCACGATCGTACACCCGGCGCGGCGAGCCGCCTCGAGCATGGCATCCGTAACAATATCCACATCAGACAAGGTACTGGAGTCACAGTGATAAAAATCTGCGACGATTTGATGTCCCAATGAGCGCATGAGTGCCCCCCCTAACAAGCCAAAAGGTTAAGAAGCAGCTCCCGTGCACCCCCAGACAGTACTTGGTTCTTATGCCCTACCTTGCTGGAACGTGGCGACGCCGTACGTTCCGAGTCGTTTAAGGACTTACCCCCTTGTATCTGCTATCGGTGCCGTGGAAACAGAGAGCGCACTATACACGCATAAGTCCAGGATGCAAGCACTTTTTCCTCCCGGAAAGACGCTCCCGGATGGGGGCAGAAACCCCGAATGCCCGGATAAAAAAAGGAATTCGCACCCCCCTTTGCAAGCCGGCATGCAAAGGCCACTGACCGGGACAAAGGCTGGCCCACAACCGACCGATCGGTTTATACTGGCGCCCTGTCTGCCAGCTTGGAGCCCCCATGGCCGCCGAGGCCCTTGTCGAAACGCAAGACCTATACTTCTCCCGCGGTCGCCGCGCCGTCCTGACCGGGGTGGATCTGCGCATTCCGCGGCGCGCCATCGTTTCGGTCATGGGCGCCAGCGGCGGCGGCAAGACCACCTTGCTCAACCTCATTGCCGGCAGCCTGACTCCCAGCCGAGGGAAGGTCCTGGTTGCCGGACAGGAACCCACCCGGCTCAACAAAAACGCGCTCTACCAACTGCGCAGCCGCATGGGCATGCTCTTCCAGCATAGCGCCCTGTTCACCGACCTCTCCACCTTCGAGAACGTGGCCTTTCCCTTGCGCCGCCATTTTTCATTGCCGGAAAGCATCTTGCGCAAACTGGTCCTGATGAAGCTGGAGGCCGTCGGCCTGCGCGGTGCGGCGGGCCTCATGCCGGCGGAACTCTCGGGGGGGATGGCGCGGCGGGTGGCCCTGGCCCGCGCCGTGATCATGGACCCCATGCTGATCCTCTATGACGAGCCCTTCACGGGCCTCGACCCCATCAGCATCGGCATCATTGCGACCTTGATCAAGCGCCTCAACGACGCCCTCGGCGCCACCTCGGTCATCGTCAGCCACGACGTCCACGAAACCTTTTCCATTGCCGACTACGGCTATATCCTGGCGGGCGGCCGGATCATCGCCGAAGGCACCCCCCAGGCCCTCCACGACAGTCCTTCGGAACTGGCCCGGCAATTCCTCTCCGGCAACCCCGATGGACCGGTGCCCTTCCATTATCCCGCGCCCTGCGCTTATGATCGCGCCCTGGAAATGGATGCCGTTGCCGGAGAGGAGCGCTGACCCCTTGGCTGTCTTTGATTTCATTCCCAATCTAGGGAATCGCATCCTCGCCATGGTGCCCCGCCTGGGCACGGCTAGCCGCTTTCTGGTGCTGGGCCTGGCGGCCATCTTCAGCCGCCATTTCAGCTTCCGCCAGTTGCTGCGCCAAGTCTACGGCCTCGGCGTCCTGTCCCTGGCCCTGATGATCGTCGCCGCTTTTTTCACCGGCATGGTCCTGGGCTTCCAGGGCTATTACGCCCTGGTGCGCTTTGGCGCCACCTCGGCCCTGGGCACCCTGGTGGCCCTCTCCCTCTTGCGCGAACTGGGGCCGGTGCTGACGGCGCTGCTCTTTGCCGGGCGGGCGGGGTCGGCCCTGACCGCCGAGATCGGTTCCATGAAGGCCACGGAGCAGCTCAGCGCCATGGACATGATGGCCGTCAATCCCCTGGCCTGGGTGGTGGCCCCGCGGCTGTGGGCCGGCATCATCGTGGTGCCCATCCTCTGCGTGATTTTTGATCTGGTGGGCGTTTGGGGCGGCTATCTCATCGCCGTTCCGGTCCTGGGCGTCGATGGCGGCACTTTCTGGGCGCAAATGCAGTCCAATGTCACGTTCACCGGCGACATCATGAATGGCCTGTTCAAGGCCCTGTGCTTTGGCCTGGTGGTCACCTGGATCGCCGCCTGGCAGGGCTATGCGGCCCAGCCCACGGCCGAGGGTGTAGGCAGCGCCACCACCCGCAGCGTGGTCACCGCGTCGCTGGCGGTGCTGGGCCTCGATTTTATTCTCACCGCATTGTTATTCAAGTAGACTGTGGAGATCGGCATGGAAAGACGGGCAGTGGACTGGTGGGTGGGCCTTTTCGTGCTTCTCGGCATCGGGGCGCTGGTGGTGCTGGCCACCCGGGTGGGCAACCTGTCGGGCTTCGCCTTCAGCAATGGCTACACCCTGAACGCCGACTTCAACAATGTGGGCGGCCTCAAGGTGCGCAGCCCGGTCAAACTGGGCGGAGTCACCGTCGGCGAGGTGACGCGGATCCGCGTCGATCCCAAAACCTTCATGGCCAAGGTCACCATGCGCATCGACCCGCAGCTCAAGCTGCCCGTGGACACCGGCGCCTCCATCTATACCGAAGGCTTGCTGGGCGAACAATTCATCGCCCTGCAACCCGGCGGGATGCCGCAAGACCTCAAACCCGGAGGCACCATTACCATGACCCAGAGTGCCGTCAACCTCGACCAGCTCATCGGCCAGATGATCTTCAGCAAGGCCTCTGGTGGCAAATAAGGAGCCCATGATGCGTTATTTACGTTTCCTTTCCCTCCTCTGGCTCGTCCTGATGACCTGGGCCGCACCCGCCTGGGCCGACGCCGATCCCGCGCCCGTCCAGGTGGTGGAACAGTTGACCAATCAGGTGCTCCAGGTCCTGCGGAGCAACCAAGGCAAACCCCTCACCCCGGCCGTCAAGACGAAGGTGGCCGACATCGTCCTGCCGCACATGGATTTCATGACCATGTCACAGTATGTCATGGCCCAATACTGGCGCCAGATGACGCCGGCGCAACAGCAGGAATTCGTGCGTCTGTTCAAGGACCTCCTGGTGCGCACCTACACCAATTCCCTGAACCATTACCATGGCCAGACGGTGCGCATCACCGGCAGCCAGCAGATCTCCCAGAACCCGCCGGTGGCCCAGGTGAACATGGTCATCCGCCAGAATGGCGGGGGACCGGACGTCCCCGTCATCTACGCCTTGCTCTACACCGGCAAGGAATGGAAGATCTACAACGCCTACATCGACGGGGTGAGCATGGTCCTCAACTATCGCCAGAGCTTTGGCCAGATCGCCTCCAGCCGCGGTATACCGGCCCTGCTGCAAGACATGCAGAGCAAGGATCGGGGGGCGGACACCAGCCTTACGGAGGCGGCGCGCTCTTGAGCACGACCTCCCGCTGGGAGGCGCGCCCCGTCAATGGCGCGCAGTGGCTCTTCCTTCAAGGGGACTGGCGGATAGCCGAACTCGCCCGGGCCCTGCGGGAAATGGAAAGCGCGCGCCCCACCCCGGACTGGCAGGACATTTCCCTCGCCGGGCTGGAGGGGGCCGACAGCAGCACCCTGGCCCTGTTCCTGGAATGGACCCAGGAAGCCCGCCGCCAGGGCCAGCCCCTGCGCATCCATGCAGCATCTGCGGCGCTCCTGGACCTGGCACGCCTTTACCGCCTCGATACCCTGCTCCAGTTCTGTCCATGAGCCCGCCTCCCGCCGTATGGGTATCGGGCCTGCGCAAGGCCTACGCTTCCCATCTCGCCTTGGCGGGAGTGGATCTGGCCATTCCCGAAGGCGAGTTTTTCGGTCTGCTCGGTCCCAACGGCGCCGGCAAATCCACCCTCATCAACATCCTCGCCGGCATGGTCCGGCGCTCCAGCGGCCGCGCCGAGATCTTCGGCTTTGACGTGGAAAGGGATTTCCGGCGCAGCCGGCAAATGCTGGGGGTGGTTCCCCAGGAACTGGCCTATGATCCGTTTTTTACGGTGCGGGAGTTTTTACGCCTGCAATCCGGTTATTTCGGGCTGCGCCGCAATGATGACTGGATCGACGAACTCATGGCCGAACTCGATCTCGCCGACAAGGCCAATGCCAACCTGCGCAGCCTGTCGGGGGGCATGAAACGGCGCGTGCTCATTGCCCAGGCCCTCGTCCATCGCCCGCCCGTGGTCGTCCTCGACGAACCCACCGCCGGCGTCGACGTGGAGCTGCGCCAGGGGCTCTGGCGTTTCATGCGCCGCTACAACGAGGAAGGCCATACCGTCATCCTCACCACCCATTACCTGGAAGAAGCCGAAGAGCTCTGCAGCCGTATCGGCATCCTGCAGCGGGGGCGGCTCATCGCCCTGGACGCCAAGGATCACCTCCTGGCCCGCTTCACCTGGCGGGTGTTGACCGTCACCTTCGACAAGGATCCAGGGCCGCTGCCGGAAACGCTGGCGGGCTTCCTCAGCGGGGCGGGCGAAAATACCCTGGTGCTGCGCCTCGACCAGAGCCGCCATAGCCTCGGCGCGGTGCTGGCGGCGCTCCAGGATCTACCGGCGCAGATCCTGGATCTGCACGTGCAGGAACCCGATCTGGAAGACGCCTTCACCGACATCCTGGGAAACATGGGGTTAGAGCAGCCGTGAATGAGCCAACCCGTAGCACGCCCACCTTCCCGGCCCAGCCCCTGATGAGACCGTCCTCTGGCCTTCGCTTCACCCCCACCTGGACCCTGTTCTATAAGGAGATTTTGCGCTTCGGCAAGGTCTGGCTGCAGACCGTGGCCGCCCCCCTGGTGACGACGCTGCTCTACCTGGTGGTCTTCGGCCATGCCCTGGGCGGCCGGGTCTCGGTCTATCCGGGCGTGAGTTATACGGCCTTTATCGTACCGGGCCTGATGATGATGGCGGTGCTGCAAAACGCCTTTGCCAACAGCTCCTCCAGCCTGATCCAGGCCAAGGTGACGGGCAATATCGTTTTCCTCCTCCTCAGCCCCCTCGGCCCCAGCGAGATTTTCGTGGCGATGACCGCGGCATCCATCGTGCGCGGCGTGGTGGTCGGCCTTGCCATCCTCATCCTCGCCCTCTTTTATCTGCATCTCCCGGTCATCCACCCCTTGTGGGTGTTGATCTTCACCCTCCTCGGCGCGGGCGGTATGGGGGCCTTGGGTCTGATCGCCGGCCTCTGGGCGGAGAAATTCGATCAGATTGCCGGTTTCCAGAACTTCCTGATCATGCCCCTGACCTTTCTCGCCGGTGTTTTCTATTCGGTACACTCCCTGCCTCCCGCCTGGCGGAAGATCTCTCTGATCAACCCCTTTTTCTACGTCATCGACGGCTTCCGTTACGGTTTTTTCGCGGCGTCCGACGTCTCGGTGTGGCTGTGCCTGGCGGTGAGCGTCGCCTTTGCCGCAGTCACCTCCTTCCTTGCCTGGCGCCTGCTGCGCAGCGGCTACAAGCTGCGCCAGTGAGTCCTGCGCCAAGGCGTTGCGGATGCCCTGCCCTTGCAGTCAGGCCGGGCCAAGGTATAAATTTTCCGCATGTCCCACTCCCCATCACAGGGCTGTCATTTTGCGCTACAATAATCCGATGAATGCACAACTCTTGCAGGAACTCATCGCCACGCATCTCCCCGAGGCCACCGTCATGGTCAGCGGTGACGATGGGACGCACTTTGAAGCCCTGGTCGTTACGGCGGCCTTCATCGGCCTATCACCGGTCAAGCAGCACCAACTCGTCTATCAGGCCCTGGGCGAGCGCATGCGCGAGGAGATCCACGCCCTTGCGCTGCGCACCATGACCCCGGAACAGTGGCAGGCATGGCAAGCGGCGCATCCGTCCTAAGGTCCCTTTCCCCTTTTCACCCACAGAGGATTTCCATGGCAACGATTCAGGATGTTATCCACGAGCAAATCACCAAGCACCCCATCGTCCTGTACATGAAGGGTAATGCCAAGTTTCCCCAATGCGGCTTTTCGGCCCGCGCCGTGCAGCTTTTGCAGCAGTCGGGGGCGAAGGACTTCCTGACGGTGGACGTACTCGCCGATCCGCAGGTTCGCGATGGGATCAAGCAGGTCTCCAACTGGCCGACCATCCCCCAGCTCTACGTCAATGGGGAGTTCATCGGCGGTTCCGACATCATGGGGGACCTCTTCCAGCAGGGCGAACTGCAGAAACTCATCGCCAGCACCCAGGCGGCCGAGGGCTGAGCACCCCGCATGGACCAACTACTCCTGCGTGGTAATGGGCCCCTGCGCGGCGAGTTGCGTATCTCCGGGGCCAAGAATGCGGCCTTGCCTTGTCTCGCGGCTACCCTGCTGGCCCGCGAGCCGGTGCGCATTCGCAATATTCCCCACCTGCGCGATATCACCACCACCCTGGAACTCCTCAGCACCCTGGGGGCCAGAATCCTGGTGGACGGTCAGTTGGGCATCGAGGTGGACCCGCGCACGGTGCATTCGCTGGTGGCTCCCTATGAACTGGTCAAGACCATGCGCGCCTCCATCCTCGTCCTGGGTCCCCTGGTGGCGCGCTTCGGCGCCGCCGAGGTGAGCCTGCCGGGAGGCTGCGCCATCGGCAGCCGGCCGGTGAATCTCCACCTCGCTGGACTCCAGGCCCTGGGCGCGGAGATCACCCTCGAAGACGGCTTCGTCAAGGCCCGGGCCAAGCGTCTCCAGGGCGCGCGCATCGTGATGGATATGGTCTCCGTCACCGGGACCGAAAATCTCCTCATGGCCGCCACCCTGGCAGAGGGATATACCACCATCGAAAATGCCGCCTGCGAGCCGGAAGTGGTCGATCTGGCCCAATGTCTCACCGCCATGGGGGCGCGCATTGCCGGGGCGGGGAGCTCGGTCATCGAAATCGAGGGAGTGGCGGAACTCCACGGCGCCGAGCATTCGGTGCTCCCCGACCGGATCGAAACGGGCACTTATCTGGTGGCCACGGCCATGGCCGGCGGCGACGTGACCCTGAAGCGCACCGACCCGCGCATTCTCGATGCCGTGATGGCCAAGCTGCGGGAAGCGGGGGCGCGGATTGACGAGGGTGAAAGCAGCATCCGCATCCGCATGGATCGCCGTCCCCACGCCGTGGACCTGCGTACCGCGCCCTATCCGGCGTTTCCCACCGACATGCAGGCGCAGTTCATGGCCATGAACTGCATTGCCGAGGGCCGGGGTGTCCTCACCGAGACCATCTTTGAAAACCGCTTCATGCACGTTTCCGAACTGCAGCGCCTGGGGGCGGACATCAGCACCGATGGCAAGATCGCCGTGGTGCGCGGTGTTCCCCGCCTGCGCGGGGCGCCCGTCATGGCCACGGATCTGCGGGCCTCGGCCTCCCTGGTCCTGGCCGGCCTGGTGGCCGAGGGCGAGACGCGCATCGATCGCATTTATCATCTCGATCGCGGTTATGAAGTCATTGAAGAAAAACTGAGCGCGTTGGGAGCGGACATCCGGCGTATTTCCGGTGAACGGAGTGTGGCGTGAATCACGGCATCACCATTGCTTTATCCAAGGGCCGCATCCTCGAAGAGGCATTGCCGCTTTTTGCCGGGGCCGGGATCGTGCCTCTGGAGGATCCGGACCAGTCGCGCAAGCTCATCATCGAGAGCAGCCATCCCGGCCTGCGTTTTCTCATCATTCGCGCCAGCGATGTCCCCACCTATGTGACCTGGGGGGCGGCCGATCTCGGCATCGCCGGCAAGGATGTGCTCATGGAGCAGGAGGGGCTGGATCTCTACGAGCCCCTGGACCTCAAGATCGGGGTTTGCCGTATGGCCGTGGCGGAGGCGGCGGACCTCGCCGCCCACGACGCCCCCCAGCGCTGGGAGCGGGTGCGCATCGCCACCAAGTACCCCAACATCACGCGCCGTCACTTCCAGGCCCGGGGCGTACAGACCGAGATCATCAAGCTCTACGGGAGCATGGAGCTGGCGCCCCTGGTGGGGCTGGCCGATCGCATCGTCGATCTGGTGTCCAGCGGCCGCACCCTGCGCGAAAACGGCCTGGTGGAAGTGGAGCAGATCGCCCCCATTTCCAGCCGTCTGGTGGTCAACCGCGCCGCCATGAAGCGCAAGCTGCGGCCCATTGAAACGCTTATCGGACAATTGGAGGCACAAGTCCAGCCATGAGAGGCCAGCCATGAGAAAACTGGATACCCGCGAACCCGACTTCAGCGCCCGTCTCCACGAACTCCACGACTGGGACGCCAACAACGACCCGGCCGTGGAGGACCGGGTGCGGGAGATCCTGGCGGCGGTGCGTGAGCAGGGGGATGAAGCGGTCCTCGCCTATACGCGGCGCTTCGATGGCCTGGATCTGCAGGAGGCCGCGGCCCTGGAGATCCCCCCTGCGCGCTGGGACGCAGCCCTGGCCAGCCTATCGCCCAGCGATCGCGAGGCACTCCACCTCGCCGCCCATCGCGTTCGCAGCTACCATCAGCACCAGCGCATGGAGACCTGGACCTATACCGAGGCCGACGGCACCGTCCTCGGCCAGCGCGTGCTGCCCCTGTCGCGCGTAGGCATTTACGTCCCCGGCGGCAAGGCCGCCTACCCCAGTTCCGTCCTGATGAACGCCATCCCCGCCCAGGTGGCGGGAGTACCCGAGATCATCATGACCGTACCCACCCCCCAAGGCCAGATCAATCCCTGGGTCTTGGCCGCCGCGGCGGTCTGCGGAGTGAGCCGGATGTTCACCATCGGCGGTGCCCAGGCCGTGGCCGCCCTGGCCTACGGCACCGCAAGCATCCCCGCCGTGGACAAGATCGTCGGCCCCGGCAACATCTATGTGGCCACGGCCAAGCGCATGGTCTTCGGCCGGGTAGGCATCGATATGATCGCCGGCCCCAGCGAGATCCTGGTCATCAGCGATGGCAGCGCCGACCCCCAATGGCTGGCCTGGGACCTCCTCTCCCAGGCCGAGCACGATGAGCTGGCCCAGAGCATCCTCATCGGCTGGGACGACGCCCACCTGGAGGCCGTCGCGGCGGCCGTGGAGAAGGCCCTGGGCGAGCTCGACCGCGCCCCCATCGCCCGCAAGAGCTGGACCGAGCGGGGGGCCGTCATCCGCGTGCGCGACCGCGCCGAGGCCTGCGCCATCGCCAATGGCATCGCCCCCGAACACCTGGAGCTGGCGGTGGCGGATCCCGAGGACTGGCTGCCGGAGATCCTGAACGCCGGTGCCATCTTCATGGGCATCCACAGTTGCGAAGCCCTCGGCGACTACCTGGCGGGACCCAACCACGTCCTGCCCACGGGGGGCAGCGCACGGTTTTCCTCGGCCCTGGGCGTCTATGACTTCGTCAAGCGCAGCAGCCTCATCCACGCCAGCCCGGCAGGGGCCGGTACCCTCGGTGCCATCGCCGAGCGCCTCGCCACCGCCGAGGGTTTGACGGCCCATGCCCGCTCTGCGGCCTGCCGCAGCAAGCCTCCCCGATGAGCACGGCGAGCAGCAGCGACACGCTGATCCGCGCGCTTCTCTCCCCCGCGCTGCTGGCCAGCGAGGCCTATCACGTGCCCGACCGCCAGGGGCTCATCCAGCTCGACGCCATGGAGAATCCCTACTCCCTGCCGGACGCGCTGCGCGCGGAATGGCTGGCCAGCATCGGCCAGGCGGCCCTCAACCGTTATCCCGACCCGCGTCCCCAAGCCCTCATGGACACCCTGAAGACGCGCCTGGGTCTGGCGCCGGACCTCGACCTGATGCTGGGCAACGGCTCCGACGAGTTGCTCCAGCTCCTCGTCATCGCCGTGGCGGGCACCCGGCGACCCGTTCTGGCGGCGGAACCGTCCTTTGCAATGTACCGCATCCTCGCCGAACACCTCGGTCTGCCCTTTGTCGGCGTCCCGCTGGACCAGGATTTTCAGCTTGATCTCCCGGCCTTCCTGCAGGCCATCAGGGTCCATCAACCGGCGTTGATCTTCCTCGACTGGCCCAACAATCCCAGCGGTACGCTCTTTCCCGCGCGCGACATGGAGGCCATCATCGCCCAGGCGCCGGGTCTGGTGGTGGTGGACGAGGCCTATCACCCCTTCAGCCAGGTGAGTTTTGCCGACCGCCTGGGCCACAGCCCCAACCTGCTCCTGTTGCGCACCCTGTCCAAGGAAGGGCTGGCGGGCCTGCGTCTGGGCTTCCTGGCCGGCCCTGCGGCCTGGATCAACGAACTCGACAAGCTGCGCCTGCCCTACAACATCAATGTGCTGACCCAGCTCAGCGCCGGCTTCTATCTGCGCCACGCGGCGCTCCTGGCAGAGCAGGCGGAACGGATCCGCGCCGAGCGCGAGCGTCTCTACCGGGCCCTGCGGGCCATGGGCTTCCCCATCTGGCCCAGTGCCGCGAATTTCCTGCTCTTCCAGGCACCCGGCCGGGCCAGCGCGATCTTCACCGGGCTCAAGGCCGGCGGCGTGCTCATCAAGGCCTTTACAGGACATCCCCTCCTCGGCGACTATTTGCGGGTGAGTGTCGGCAAACCCGAAGAAAACGACCGCTTTTTGGCGGTCCTGGAGTCATTGCGGTGAATCAGCGCCAAGCGGAGCAACAACGGGATACCCTGGAAACCCAGGTCTTTGTCGCCCTCAACCTGGACGGAGAAGGCCGCGCCGACCTCCATACCGGTCTGCCCTTCCTCGACCACATGCTGCAGCAGGTGGCCCGTCACGGCCTCTTCGACCTGCAGATCCGCGCCCAGGGGGATCTGGAAATCGACGCCCACCATACCGTCGAAGACATCGGCATCACCCTCGGCCAGACCTTTGCCCGGGCCGTCGGCGACAAGGCCGGCATCCTTCGCTATGGCCATGCCTATGTCCCCCTGGATGAAGCCCTCTCGCGGGTGGTGGTCGATCTTTCCGGCCGGCCGGGCCTGGTCTATGCGGTCGATTTTCCCCGCGCCCAGGTGGGAGGCTTTGACGTGGATCTTTTCTATGAATTCTTTCAGGGCCTTGTCAATCACGCCCAGATCACCATGCACATCGACAACCTGCGCGGGCGCAATGCCCATCACATTGCCGAGACCATCTTCAAGGCCTGCGGTCGCGCCCTGCGCATGGCCGTGACCCCCGATGCCCGGGCCGCCGGCGCGATACCCAGCACCAAGGGCTGTCTATGAGGCCCGGGGCAACGCGGGTCGGCATCATCGATTATGGCATGGGCAATCTCTACTCCGTCGCCAAGGCCGTGGAGCATCTTGGTGCCAGCGCCGTGGTCAGCGACCGCGCCGAAGTCCTGGCCGGCACGGATCGCATCATCTTTCCCGGCGTCGGCGCCTTTGGCGACTGCATGGCCGCCCTGGAGGCGCGGGAGTTGACGGACTTTGTGCGCATAGCCGCCCAGACCCGGCCCTTTCTTGGTATCTGCCTGGGCATGCAGTTGCTCATGGAGTCCAGCGAGGAACACGGCGCCCATGCGGGGCTGGGGCTGCTACCCGGGCGGGTGCTCGCCTTCCCGCCCGAGGCCATGCGGGACCGCGACGGCCTTCCCCTCAAGGTGCCGCACATGGGCTGGAACGAACTGCACCAACTGGTGGCCCATCCGCTTTTCGCCGGCATTCCCCAGGATGCCCATTTCTATTTCGTCCACTCCTTTTATGTCGAACCGGCCAATCCGGAACTCCTGGCGGCCTTTGCCGACTATGGCTTCCCTTTTTGTGCGGCCGTGGCCGTGGACAATCTCTTCGCCCTGCAATGCCATCCCGAAAAAAGCGGCGAGGCGGGACTGCGCTTGCTCGGCAATTTTCTGGCTTGGGACGGCGGTAGCGGTCCTGCTTGCGGCATCTGATGATCAGGGAGGAGTTGTCATGCTGTTGATTCCGGCCATTGACCTCAAAGGCGGAAATTGTGTGCGTCTGCGCCAGGGGCGAATGGACGAGGACACCGTTTTTTCCGACGATCCCGTCGCCACGGCCCAACGCTGGGTGGACGCCGGGGCCAAACGGCTGCATGTGGTGGATCTGGACGGCGCCGTGCAGGGCACGCCGGTCAATGCGCGGGTCATCGGCGCCATCGCCGAAGCCTTCCCGGACCTGGAGATCCAGGTGGGGGGCGGCATCCGCAGCGAAGAGCAGATCGATGCCTACCTGCAGGCGGGCGTGCGCTATGTCATCATCGGCACCCAGGCGGTACGCAATCCCGGCTTTGTCACCGATGCGGTCCTGGCCTTCCCCGGCCATATCATGGTGGGCCTCGACGCCCGGGACGGCAAGGTGGCCACCGAAGGCTGGTCCAAGCTCTCCCGCCATGACCCCATCGATCTGGCCCGGCACTTCGCCCAGGAGGGCATAGAAGCCATCATCTACACCGATATCAGCCGCGACGGCATGTTGAGCGGCCCCAACATCGAGGCCACCCGGGCACTGGCCCAAGCGGTGCGCGTGCCCGTCATCGCCTCGGGCGGCATTGCCAACCTGGAGCAGGTCATGGCCCTCAAGGCCGTCGAAGAGGATGGCATCATTGGCGCCATCACCGGTCGCGCCATCTACGAAGGGACCCTGGACTTCGCCCAGGCCCGCGCCCTGGCCGAGGCCTAGATGCTCGCCAAACGGATCATTCCCTGTCTGGACATCGACCACGGCCGCGTGGTGAAGGGTGTGCAGTTCGTCGCCCTGCGCGACGCCGGCGATCCGGTGGAGGTGGCCAAGCGCTACAACGACGAAGGCGCCGACGAAATCACCTTTCTCGACATCTCCGCCAGCTACGAGGAACGGGGTACCCTCGCCGACATGGTATCCGCCGTGGCCGCCCAGGTCTTCATCCCCCTGACGGTGGGCGGCGGGGTGCGCAGCGTCGAAGACATTCGCACGCTGCTGCTGGCGGGGGCCGACAAGGTGAGCATCAACAGTGCCGCCGTGCGCGACCCCGAACTGGTGCGGGCGGCGGCGCGGCGCTTCGGCAATTCCTGCATCGTCGTGGCCATCGACGCCAAGCGCGTCGACGACCGCTGGGAAGTCTTCACCCACGGCGGCCGCAAGCCCACGGGCCTGGACGCCGTCGCCTGGGCCCGGCGCATGGCCGAATACGGGGCCGGCGAGATCCTCCTCACCAGCATGGACCGGGATGGCACCGGGGTGGGCTTCGACATCGCCCTGACCCGCGCCGTGGCCGCGGCCGTCCCCGTTCCCGTCATCGCCTCCGGGGGCGTGGGGGCTCTGGAACATTTCGCCGCGGGTGTGCGCGAGGGCCACGCCGACGCGGTCCTCGCCGCCAGCGTCTTCCACTTCGGCCAGTTTCGCATCCCCGAGGTGAAGGCCTATCTTGCCGCCCGAGGGATCGCCGTGCGCCAGGCGGCGGGGGCGCGCCCATGAATCCCGCCGCCGCGGACAGCAGCGCCATCCTCCAGGCCGTGCGCTGGAACGGCGACGGCCTCGTTCCCGCCATCGCCCAGGACGCCCGCACCGGCCAGGTGCTCATGCTCGCCTGGATGAATGCCGAGGCCCTCCTCGCCACCCTGCGTGACGGCCTCGGCACCTACTGGTCCCGTTCCCGCCAGGGCCTGTGGCGCAAGGGAGAGAGCTCCGGCCACTATCAGCGCCTGGTGGAGTTGCGCCTGGACTGCGACGGCGACACCATCCTCCTGCGCGTGATTCAGGAAGGGCCGGCCTGCCACACGGGCGAACAGACCTGCTTTTTCCTCGGCAACCCCGGTGCCGGCGGCTGGCAGCGCCAGGCGCCGCCGGCGGGGAGCATCCTCCAATCCCTGCAAGCCACCATCCAGGCGCGGCGTGCGGCCGATCCGGGCCAGTCCTATGTGGCGCAATTGCTCCACAGCGGCCAGGACCGCATCCTCAAGAAGGTGGGCGAGGAGTCTGCCGAGTTCCTCATTGCCTGCAAGAACCGGGAGGCGGCGCCTATCGTTGCCGAGGCGGCCGACCTCCTCTTTCACCTCATGATCGCCTTGGAGGAACAGGGATTGCATATCGATGCCGTCCTGGGGGAACTGGCGCGTCGGGAAGGCTTGTCGGGGCTGGCCGAAAAGGCAGCCCGCCAAGCCGCGCCCGGCGCTTGACGCAACCTTTGCCATCCCCTATGGTCCAATTGTTAACCCTTGCCGGGTAAGGAGATCGATCATGGGTGGATTGAGCATTTGGCATCTCGTCATTATTTTATTGATCGTGGTGGCGCTTTTCGGTACTACCAAGCTGCGCAACGTGGGTTCCGACCTGGGCTCCGCCATCAAGAGCTTTCGCTCGGCGGTGAAGGAGGAAGAGGAGAAAAAGGAGTCCTTGGGGCACACCATTGATGCGGAAGTCAAAAGCAGCGAGCATGAATCCGTCAAACGCTGATTAGTCCGGCGCTCATGTTTGATTTCAGCTTTGGCGAGCTCGTGGTCCTGGCGGTCATTGCCCTGCTGGTGGTCGGGCCCGATAAGATGCCGGAAATGGCGCGAACGGCAGGGCGTTGGTATGGGGTCCTGCGGCGCACCCTGACCGGCGTGCGCGCGGAAGTCGAGCAGCAGTTGCTGCTGGATGACCTGCGCCGCGAGGCCGACAAACTCCGTACCCTGGCCAACGAAGACCTGCTCGCCCCGCCCCCTGCGCCCCAGCCTCCCGAGGAAATCCCGCCGCCGCCGAGCGATGGCGGTGACAGCGCGGTGCCAGCCGCCCAGAGTGAGGGGGTAGTTGCGCCGCCGCTACCCACGCCGCCCGCCGAAGAGCGTCTTCATTGAACGAAGCCCGGTCCGCTTTGCGCCAGCAGGAACTGCCAAGGGCCGGATATCTAGGTTTACCGGACCATTTCATCGGATAAGCGTTTTCAGGGACGGCTGGCAACTTGGATAAACTTGCGGAAAACACCTTCATCGGTCACCTGCTGGAATTGCGCAGACGCGTGCTTTTTGCCGTACTGGCCGTCTTTATCGGGTTTTTACTGTCCTACCCGTTTTCCCGAAGCATTTACAATATCCTTGCCGCGCCCCTGATCCGGGTTCTGCCGGCCGGAAGCCACCTCATCTATACCAGCCTCCCCGAGGTCTTCCTGACCTATGTCAAGCTGTCCTTGTTATCGGGCTTTGTCCTGGCATTGCCCATCGTGCTTTACCAGTTTTGGGCCTTCATTGCGCCAGGACTCTATGAACACGAACGGCGGGCCTTTTTCCCGTTGATTTTCGCCTCGGTTTTCTTGTTTGTTGGCGGAATGCTCTTTGCCTATTTCCTGGTCTTTCCCGCCGCATTCAAGTTTTTCGTGAGCTTCTCCGGCGGCGACATTACCGCCATGCCCCAGGTCAGCAACTATCTCTCGCTGATCGTCAAATTTTCCCTGGCCTTCGGTCTGGCATTCCAGATCCCCATTCTCATCATCGTGTTGACACGCATCGGCGTCCTCCAGGTGGAAACGCTCCGCAACGGTCGCCGCTATGCCTTTCTGATCTGCGCCGTGGCCGCCGCGGTGCTCAGCCCGCCCGATGTGTTGTCGATGATCCTGCTGCTGATCCCCATGTACCTGCTTTTCGAGATTGGCCTCTTCTTTGCCGCCCGCCTGCCCCAATCCCCGGCCCGGGAGGCCGCGCCCGAAGAAGGTCCGGCGCGCACGGCGGAAGAAGAAATGGCGGATGCCGAGCGCAGTTTCCACACTCCCGAGGAAAAGGACTGACCGCTGCCGCCGAGGGGGGAACAGCCGGGATTCGGCAGCGACCGTTTCCCGGCCATCGGCAGGATCCGCTCCCGCCAATACCGCCATTCCGCCCCTTCAGGCCCGATACACCAGGTGCCCGTCCACCAGGGTATAGCGCACCTTGCCGCGCAATTCCCATTGCCCATAGGGTAGATTCTTCCCCCGTGACACCAGTTGCCGGGGATCCACCACAAAATATTGGTCGGCAGCAAAAATGCAGAGATCGGCGGGAGCCCCGGGCGCCAGGCTGGGCGTGGCCAAGCCGAGGACGCGGGCCGGCCCCGTCGTCAGCAGTCCGATGGCCGTCGCCAGATCCATCACGCCTTCGTCCACCAGGCGCAGGGTCAGGGGCAGGAGCAGCTCTACGGCGGCGATGCCAAAGGGCGCCTGGGCAAAGGTCTGACCCATCCGATCCACGCCCCAGGGACAGTGATCACTGCTGATGGCATCGATCTGGCCCTGGGCCAGCGCCTGGCGCAAGGCATCCCGCTCCCTGCCGGGGCGCAACGGCGGCAGGACCTTGGCGTGGGTGTTGAACAGGCCCACATCCTGCTCCGTCAGCAGCAAATGGTGAATGCTGACGTCCACCGTTGGCTGCTGGCCCCGCCGGCGGGCGGCCTGGACCGCATCCAGGGCCGCCATGGTGCTGAGGTGGCGCAGATGAACGGGGCAATCCACCAACTGCGCAATGGCCAGATCGCGCAGCACGCCCACCTGCTCGGCGATGGCCGTGCGCCCCGCCAGACCCAGACGCACGCTCAGGGCGCCCTCATGCATGACACCGTCGGCCGCCAGGAGGGCGTCTTCGCTGTGCAGCAGGACGGGCAAGGCAAAGTCGGCGGCATAGGCCAGGGCCAAGCGCAGCAACGCGCCATTGCCCACGGCGCGGCCGCCCTGGCTGAAGGCCACGGCGCCGGCCTCCTCCAGGGCGGCCATCTCGCTCAGGGCCTCGCCCGCCAATTGCCGGGTCAGGGCCCCGGTGGGATAGACCTTGGCCAGGCCCAGGGCGGCGGCCAGGTTGCGTTGCTGGTGGATCACCCCGGCCGTATCGGCGCAGGGGTCCGTAGCGGGGCTCAAGGCGACATGCACCACGCCACCGGCCACGGCGGCGCGCAGTTCCGAGGCCAGATCCCCATCCCGGCCGTGGCCCGGCGTATGGGCCTGGAGGGACATTTCCACCAGGCCCGGGCAGGCCACCAGCCCGCTGCCGTCCAGCACCTCCTCGGCCATGAAATCGGCAGGGATCTGCCCGCGGGCGAGGATCCGCCCACCGGCAATGGCAAGATCGGCGACGCCATCGAAGCCCGTCGCCGGATCGATGATGCGGGCACCGCGCAGCAATCGTCGCATCACTCCTCCTCCCCGCCCAGGGCCCCGGCCAGAAGGGTGAGCACCGCCATGCGCACGGCCAAGCCATGGGTCACCTGGGCAAGAATGACCGATTGCGGCCCATCGGCCAGTTCCGATGCAATCTCCACCCCCCGGTTGATGGGGCCGGGATGGAGCACGAGGGCGCCGGGGGCGGCCTTTTCCAGGCGCTGACTGGTGAGGCCGAAGCGTCGGTGGTATTCGTCGAGGCTGGGCAGGCGATGGGCCTCCATGCGTTCCCGCTGCAGGCGCAGGGCACAGACCACGTCCGCCCCGCGCAAGCCCGCATCCAGGTCATGGTAGACATGCACCCCCAGGGCACTGAGCTCCGCCGGCACCAGGGTACGCGGCCCTATGACCCGGATCTCCGGGCAACCGAGGATGGAGAGGGCATAGATCTGCGAGCGCGCCACCCGGGAATGCAGCACGTCGCCGACGATGGCCACCACCAGATTCTCCATGGGTCCGCGATAATGACGGATGGTAAAGACGTCCAGCAGGGCCTGGGTGGGATGGGCGTGCTGCCCATCCCCCGCATTGATGACCAAGGCCTCGCCGCCCACATGGCGCGCCACCTGATGGGCCGCTCCCGCCTCGGGATGGCGGATGACGAAACCATCCACATGCATGGCCCGCAGGTTGTCCACCGTATCGAGAAGAGACTCTCCCTTGCTCTGGCTGCTGGTGCTGACGGCAATGTTGAGGACATCCGCGGAGAGGCGTTTGGCGGCCAACTCGAAGGTGCTGCGGGTACGGGTACTGTTTTCGAAGAAAAGATTGACGATGGTCCGGCCCCGCAAGGTAGGGGTCTTCTTGATGACCCGCTGACCGATCTCCAGGAAGGACTCGGCGGTATCGAGGATGTGGAGGATCTCCCTGTCGCGCAGGCCCTCCATGCTGAGCAGATGGCGTAGCCGGCCGTCTGCGCCGTGCTGCGTGCCGGCATCCCCGAAATGCAGGGCCTTCCTCATGGGCGGCCCTCTATTTGCCGCAATTCCAGTCGCAACGGTTCCGGCCCGGTGAGCTTGATGGCCTCGCCGGGAACGGGGGTGAGCCGCAGGGCGGCCACATCGGGCTGGATGGGGAGTTCACGGCCGCCCCGGTCCACCAGCACCGCGAGGATGATCCGGGCCGGCCGCCCATAGTCGAAGATCTCGTTCATGGCCGCCCGGATCGTGCGCCCGGTATAGCAGACATCATCCACCAGGATGATCTGCCGGCCATCCACGTCAAAGGGGATATGGGAGGCCCGCACCTGCGGATGCAGGCCGATATGGCTGAAGTCGTCCCGGTAAAAGGAGATATCCACCTCCCCCAGGGGCAGATCCAGGCCCATGGCGGCGTGCAGACGCCGGGCGATCCAGGCGCCGCCGGTATAGATGCCGATCATGCCCGTTTCCGCTTCCCGGCACCACGGCGCCAGACTGCGCCTCATCGCGTCCAGCAAAGGCTCCACATCCCAGCCGGGCTTTGTGCTCATCAGGGTTCCCCCCCTTCGAGAAAGGTCGATAAAATTTCACAGGCGGCGGCCTGGTCCAGGACCCGCCTGCGCTTTTTCGCCGTCAAGTCGCAGTCCCGCAAGGCCAGGGCCGCCGCATGGCTGCTGAGCCGTTCGTCGACCCAGTGCAGGGGCAATCCATAGCGGCGCTGCAACTGCGCGCCGAAGCGGCGGACGACCGCCGCCATGGGGCCTTCGGAGCCATCCATGTGCAGGGGCAAACCCAGCACCAGACAGCTAGGCTTCCATTCTCCGACGATCCGGTCAAGGGCCATCCAGTCGGGGCCGCCGGGACCATTGTGCAACGTGGCCAGGCCCTGGGGCGCCAGGCCCATCTCCCCCAAAACCGCAATGCCGATGCGTCGGCGGCCAAAATCGAGACCGATGGCCGGCCCCCCTTCAGGCATGCCCGGCGGCCCCGCTGAGCAGACGCATATCGACCCCGATCAGGCGGGCGGCGGCCTGCCAGCGCTCCCCCGCCGCCAGATCGAAAATGACCACCGGGTCGGCCGGGCCATGTAGCCAGGCGTTGTCCTTGATCTCCACTTCCAGTTGTCCCGGTCCCCAGCCTGCGTAGCCCAGGGCGAGCAAAAATCGTTCCGGCCCCTCATGCTGGGCAATGGCCGCCAGCAAATCCGGCGAGGTGGTCAAGACCAGATCGGCGCTGACGGCGAGGCTGGACTGCCAGGCCCCGGCCGGGGTGTGCAGGATGAAACCGTTTTGCTCCTGGACCGGCCCGCCCCAGTACACCGCCTGATTGATCATCTCCTCCCCCGGCACGATATCCACCGCCCGCAAGGCATCCGCCAGGTTCAGGTCGAGCAGGCGATTGATCACGATGCCCATGGCGCCCTCTTCGGTATGCTCGCAGATCACGATGACGGTGCGATCAAAGAGGCCGTCGTGCAAACCCGGCATGGCGATGAGAAGATGGTTTTTGAGGGACTGAAAAGGCATGCGGCTCCAAGAATGATGGTCAAAACGATAGCGTTATTGAAGCATGTTTCCGCGCCGAGGGCCATGCGGGGCCAGAAGGCCATGGCGCGCAACCCCGTAGGAGCGGCCCATGGCCGCGACCCGTTGCGGCACCGGCCATGGCGGTGTGCCCTTTTCCGGAAAATCAGTCGAAGTTCCAGGTGCGCACGATGCGCAGGGTCGAGCCCTGGCGCCGCAACGCCGCCGGCAAGGGGGGATAGGGCGCCGCCGCAGCGATGATCCGGCGCACGGCGGCCACGAGGGGGGGATCGTCCTGTCCCTGGATGATTTCCACGCCCAGCAAGCGGCCGTCCCCGGCAATGGTCGCCGCCACGACAATGCGGCCTTTGGGCAACGCCTGATGGCCCTCGCCGAAGACATGATGGGCGGCGTAATCGAGGACCCGTTGCTGCCAGGTCCGGATGTACGCCGTATAGACATCCTTCCGGACCTCTGCGGAAGGCCGCGCGCGCTCTTCCCGCTGGGCCCCCGGACCATCCGGCGGCGAGATCATGAGCCGAATCCGGGTCGCTGGCGGGGCAGGCACCGCTTTGGGTGCCGCCGTCTGCGCAGATCTGACCAGTTCGATCTCCACCGTGGACAGCATGTCCGGCCGGGGGCGCGGCCCCTGCGCTATCCATGGCCACCAGCATAAGGCATTCAGCAACAACGACAGCAAAAGCCAGGGGAAAAGATCATCGAGATGGCGGCCGGATGCCCAGACGGCCTGCAGACGCCGGATTCCTTGCCAGGCGGCAAGCCGACGCATTGCCGCCGCCTCCTCAGTGGCCCCCGCGCCGCGCCTGCACGCCTCTTTCGAGGGCCTGCCACAGCAACTCCGCCGCATCGATGCCAAAAAACTGCCGGATCTCGCGGGCGCCCGTAGGACTGGTGACGTTGATTTCCGTCACCCATTCGCCGATGACATCCAGGCCCACAAAGAGCAGTCCATCCTCGCGCAAGCGGGGACCGATGGCGGCGCAGATCTCCCGATCCCGCTCTGTCAGCGGGGCGGGCACCCCCTGGGCGCCCGCCACCAGATTGCCGCGAAAGTCCTCCGCCGCCGGCACCCGCAACAACGCGCCCGCGACCGGTTCGCCGGCCACCATCAGGATGCGCTTGTCGCCCTCCCGAATGGCCGGCAAATAGCGCTGCGCCATGACGTAGTGCGCCCCTCGTCCGGTGACCGTCTCCAGGATGCTGCCCACATTGCAATCCTGCCCATGGAGATAAAACACCCCTTCGCCGCCCCGTGCCGACAGGGGCTTGACGACGATCTCTCCCTGTTCGGCGAGGAAGGCACGCAGATCGGCCAGGTCGCGGCTGACCAGCAAGGGCGGCAAAAATTGCGGAAAATGCAGGGCGTAGAGCTTTTCATTGGCATTGCGCAGGCTCACCGGATCGTTGACCACCCAGGTGCCGGCGTGCTCCAGGAGGTAACAGGCCGTGAGGTACTCCAGATCCACCGGCGGATCCTTGCGCATGAGGACCACATCCATCTCCGCCAGGGGCCGCTCTTCCACCGGCTCCAGGCGGTAGTGGTCGCCCGCCCTATCCTGCACCGTCACCGCCTGCAGGCGCCCCCAGGCGCGGCCATGGCGCAAAAACAGGTCCGGCAGGGTAAAGACATGGCAGCGGTGGCCGCGGGCCTGGGCCGCCAGCAGCATGGCAAAGGTCGTGTCCTTGGTCATCTTGATGCCGGCGATGGGGTCCATGAGGATGGCGGCCGTGAGCGCCGTCATGCGGCACCGCCCCGCCAGTCCATGGCCTCCCGCGCCGCCGCCACGAGGGCCAAGCGGGCGATGACGCCGTAGGCGTAATAGCGGTTGACCGGGGCGTCCGGCGGCGACTTCTGGCAGGGCACCACACAGGTCTCGCCAAAGGCCATGGGCTCAAAATGGGCGCCGGGGGCATTGAGATTTTCGTCGATCCCCCGATCCGTATGCACCCGGTAGAAGCCCCCCAGCACCTGCTGGCCGATCATGTATACCACCGGTTCGGCCACCGCGCCCTGGGCCGTGGTTTCGAAGGTGTATACGCCTTCCTGGATAAAGACATCGCTCACCGGCAAGCCCTCCTTGCTCTTGGCCATCCGCGTGCGTTCCTTGCGGTTGAGTTCGAAGAGTTCCGCCCCGGAATACACCGTCATGATGCCCATGCCATAGGTGCCGGCGTCGGCCTTGACGATGACAAAGGGGCGATGGGTGATCCCATAGCGGGCATAGCGTTCGGCAATGCCGGCAATGACCGCATCCACATTGCGCACCAGGCAGTCCTGCCCCTCGGAGCGCATGAAATCGATCCCCTGGCAGCGGCGGAAGAGCGGATCGATGAACCAGGGATCGGTGCCGATGACGGCGGCCAACTCCGCCGCCACCTGCTGGTAATGGGCGAAATGGGCCGACTTGCGACGGCTGCGCCAGCCCGCCGCCAGCGGGGGCAGGATGACTTGCTCCAGATCCATCAGGATCTCCGGCACGCCGCCGGAAAGATCGTTGTTGAGCAGGATCAGTTCCGGATCGAAGTCTGCCAGAGAAAGGCGTCTGCCGCTGCGCAGGAGGGGCTCCAGGACCAGGCTGTTGCCCGATGGCAAGTCCTGGATGACGGGCTCCGCCACCGCCAGGCTCCCCACCCGCACCTCCAGGCCCGAAAGGCTCAGAAGCTGCCGCAGGCGCGCCACGTTCTCCAGATAAAAGAGATTGCGCGTATGGTTCTCCGGAATCAGCAGCACCCGCGCCAGTCCCGGATGGTACTGGTTGAGATAATGCTGGATGGCGGCCACGTAGAGGGCCGAAAAATCGGGGTTGAGATTGTTGAAGCCCGCCGGAAAGAGGTTGGTATCCACCGGCGCCAGCTTGAAGCCGGCATTGCGCAGATCCACCGAGGCATAAAAGGGCGGCGGCGTGCGTTGCCATTGGCAGCGAAACCAGTGTTCGATGCGCGACTGCTCGGCCAGGAGATGGCGCTCCAGGTCCAGCAAGGGTTCCACCCGGTCCGTGGCCAGGGCAGGAATGTTTTGCAGAATCTCCGTCATGGGTGGTCCTCAGCCGCGCTCGGCCAGTGGCACATAGGCATTGCCGTGCCGGCCGACATAGACCTGGGTAGGCCGGAAAATGCGATTGTTGGCCAATTGCTCGCGCCAGTGCGCCAGCCAGCCTGCGGAGCGGGCCATGGCGAAAATGGGCGTGAAGAGGTCGTCCTTGATGCCCATTTCGTGATAGAGCACGCCCGAATAGAAATCCACATTGGCGTGGATCCCCTTGCGCGCCAGGCGCTCGCCCGCCGCCGACTCCACCGCCTGGGCGATCTCGAAGAGGCGGGTATGCTTGAGCCCGCTGCGCGCCGCCAGCCGCTCCATGAGTCCCTTGAGGATGCCGGCGCGGGGATCCCGGGTCTTGTAGACCCGATGGCCGAAGCCCCAGATCTTTTCCTTGCGCGCCAGCTTCTCGTCCAGGTAAGCGGGCACCCGCGCCACCGACCCGATCTCCGTCAGCATCTCCACCACTTTCTGATTGGCTCCCCCATGCAGGGGCCCCGCCAGGGCGCCGATGGCCCCGGCGATGACGTGATAGGGGTTGGTCAGGGTCGAACTGGATACCAGTACCGCAAAGGTGCTGGCATTGATGGTGTGCTCGGCATGGAGGATCAGGCAGATGTCGAGGATGCGCGCCAGTTCCGGGTCGGGCTCCTGACCGCTGAGCATATAGAGGAAATTGGCGGCGTGGCCCAGGTCCGGGTTGGGGGGGATGGGGTCATTGCCATAGCGCATCTGTTCCCACATGGCGACGATGGTGGGGATGCGAGCGATGATCCGCATGGCCATGGCATCCAGGTGCGGCACATTCTCCCGTTCCGCGTCGGAAAGCTCCTGTTGCGGATAAAACATGCCCAGGCTCGCCACCGCGCAGTGCAGCATATCCATGGGATGGCCGGTCACCGGCATATACTTCATCAGCTCGCGGATGTTGTACTTCACCCGGCGGTGGGCGCGCAGGCCGCCATCAAAACTGGCCAGGGCCGTAGCCTGGGGGAGTTCGCCGTCCAGCAGCAGCAAGGCCGTTTCCTCATAGCTGCTATGTTCGGCAAGCACCTCGATGGCATATCCCCGATATTCCAGGAGACCGGCGCTGCCGTCAATATGGGAAATGCCGGAGTGGGTTACCGGCACACCCTCCAGGCCCGGTGCGTAGGTCGCTTCGGCCATAATGCCTCCTTCTGCCTATTTGTTTTGATGATAACCCGCCCCAACGAGAAAAGGGAGGCCAAGCCTCCCTTCTTCCCTGCGCTTCCGACCCTGGATCGCTAGCCTGCGGCGCCCTTGATCGATCGCTTGCGGGCTGGATCAGGCCGAAAAGGACGACCCGCAGCCACAGGTGGTCGTGGCATTGGGATTTTTGATCACGAACTGGGCGCCTTCCAGACCTTCGCTGTAGTCGATCTCGGCACCCACCAGATACTGGTAGCTCATGGGATCCACCAGCAGCGTCACACCGTACTGCTCGACCTCGGTGTCACCCTCGTTGACGTTCTCGTCAAAGGTGAAGCCGTACTGGAAGCCGGAACAACCGCCGCCCGTCACAAAAACGCGCAGTTTGAGGTCATCACTGCCTTCCTCGGCGATGAGGGATTTGATCTTCTCCGCCGCATTGGTCGTCAGGGTCATGACGCTGGGGATGGATTCAACGGGGGACAGGGCTTCTGTTGCAGTGCTCATCTTATTCGCTCCATCGCGCCATGCGGCGCACAAGTCAGTGGATACCCGACAATTTTGCTCGCTTTACGGCTTCCCAGTCAAGACAAGGGACAAGCCCCAGCCCGCGGCCGGGCAACACCGGGGGTGCCGTCGAGGGGGTTACCCGAGATCGCCGGATAAGGACCGTCGTACCGCATCCGCCAGGGCCACCTCGCAACGATAGTCGGCATGGTCGATCCCCATCCGGACGGGCGCCCCCGCAGCCACGGCCCTTCGCTCTCCGGCCCGCAACTCGAAGCGAAGGAAATGCACCGTAGACGTTTTCTCGTCGGTAGCCCGGGGCAAATCCTCATCCGCAATGGCGAAGAGGCGTTCCCCATCACCCACCCGCACCCACACCCGGTCCTCAATGCCCACCAGTTCGCGGCAACGGCGCAGACGCTCTTCCCGGTTGGCATATTCGAGCATGAAGGTAGCCTTCCAATTGCTGCCGTCGGGGATGAGGGGATTGTAGACCGCCAGCTCCTCGTCGATGGCTGCCGCCGCAAAGATCTTTTCGGCGCGCAACATCTCCTGGACCTGATACTGGATGGTGAGGCGATCCTCGAAATACAGGCTTGCGTGGTCACCGATGGCAACCCGCCTGTCCTTTTTATGGGCCATGATCCGGGCGCGAAACCGGGGCCGCGCCTCGGCATAGGCCTCCAGGGTCATGAGGTCCCTACGATGCAACTTTTCCATGCTCACCCTCCTTCAGCCCATAGGCATGGCGCAGCAAGGTCCAGGGACTTTCCGGATCGGCAGCCCCTGCCCCCAGAAGTTCGCGGATTTGTTCCGCCGCGAGGGGGCAGTCGCTGCCCCAGTGCTGGGGTTCCGCTGCGGCGACTTGCTGGGCCACGGGCCGACCGATGCGGCATGCCGCCTCGTGAAACTCGGCCTTCACCGTATAGGTGCCATCGTGGCCCGAACAGCGCTCGACGACCTGTATCTCGCAGCCCGGCACCAAGGACAGGACCTCCCGCGCGCGTTGACCGATATTCTGCACTCGTTGGTGGCAGGCGGCATGATGCACCACCTTGCCCAAGGAGTTTTTGAAATCGGTCTTGAGCAGGCCCTCGCGGTGACGCTGGGAGAGGTACTCCATGGGATCGAAGATGCGCTCCCTGATCCGCTGCACGTCCTCATCGTCCGGGAAAAGCAAAGGCAACTCTTGCTTGAACATGAGCACGCAGGAAGGAACGGGGGCGACGATATCGTAGCCGGCATCCACCATCTTCAGCAGGGGCGGCACATTGGCGGCCTTGGCCCGCGCCACCGCCTCCAGGTCCCCCAGTTCGAGCTTGGGCATGCCGCAGCAGTGCTCCTCGGGCACGAGGCGCAGCTCGATGTCGTTGTGCGCGTAGACTGCCACCAGGTCGTCCAAAAGATCCGGAGCGTTACGATTGCCGTAGCAGGTGGCGAAGAGGGCCACCTTGCCGCGCGTGCGCTCGCCGGCGCGGGGCGGGACCGGAATCGCCGCTCGCTGCGCCAGACGTTGACGGGCCGTTTCGCTATGAAACTCCGGCAATGGCGCATCCTTGCTGATGCCAAAGCCGCGCTCCAGCGCGGCACGCACCTTGGGGCTGCGATTCAGGTGGTTTACGACGTCGACGAGCACCGGGATACCGGCGATGCGGCCGACGAGATCCGTAGAGGTGAGGACCCTGTCCCGCAGCGTGGCGCCATTTTCCCGGAAATTGACCGCTTTGGCACGCAGCATGAGATGGGGGAAATCGACATTCCACTCATGGGGCGGTACGTAGGGGCACTTGGTCATGAAGCAAAGGTCACAGAGATAGCACTGCTCCACCACCTTGGGATAGTCCGCTCTGGAAACGCTATCGGGCTCCATGGTGGGGGAGTTGTCGATGAGATCGAAAAGGGTGGGGAAGGACTGGCAAAGACTGACGCAACGGCGGCAGTTGTGACAAATCTCGAAAACCCGGTCCATCTCCTTCTCCAGCGCCCCGGCGTCGTAAAAATCGGGGGATCGCCAGTCGATGGGGTGACGGAAAGGGGCTTTGCCATTACGGGGGACGGACGGTTCCGATGCCATAAATGCTCCCTTGGGCAGCAAAGGAGGAAGCCGCGGTGCGGCTCCTCCGGGACAAGGAGATAAGGGTTAGCTCCCTTAGCCCAGTTCGTTCAAGGCCCTCTGGAAGCGATTGGCGTGGGAACGCTCGGCCTTGGCCAGGGTCTCGAACCAGTCGGCGATCTCGTCGAAGCCTTCCTCCCGGGCGGTCTTGGCCATGCCGGGGTACATATCGCTGTATTCGTATGTTTCGCCGGCAATGGAGCTTTTCAGGTTGGCTTGGGTGCCGCCGATGGGCTCGCCGGTGGCCGGATCGCCCACCGGCTCCAGATACTCCAGATGACCGAAGGCATGGCCGGTTTCCCCCTCGGCCGTGGAACGGAACACCGCGGAAACGTCGTTATAACCCTCCACATCCGCCTTGGAGGCGAAGTAGAGGTAACGGCGGTTGGCCATGGACTCGCCGTGAAAGGCTTCCTTGAGGTTTTCTGCAGTCTTACTGTTCTTGAGTTCCATTGAAATTTCCTCCATGGATACATGCCCAGTGCAAGATGACTATCTAATATAAGTCTAATATTAGATCTAGTAAGATTAGACACCATCTAAGGAGTTGTCAAGGGCGCACTCGCTCCGGTTTTTCACCGGATCTCCCCCGGATGGCCGCCGGCCAGGCTGACGAGCAAGGCCGAAAAGCTTCCGCCCGGGTGGATAGTTGGCCAAAATGGCAGCGGCGAGGAACGGGGAGATTTGCGGGTGTCTTTCGCTGCATCCGCTTGGCACGGCTGGCGGGAAAGCGCCGGGCGTGATCTCCGGAGCCCGCGAAGATGGCTTGGCGGGCATGACGGGATTGGGGGAAAGCGCCGCTGCGGCAGGCCTAGTCCATGTCCGCGCGCGTCGGCGCAAAATAGACGGCCGCCACCCGCGCCGCCACCAAGACCGCCAGCAGAACCGCAATGGCAAGGATCTCGGGGGGCTCCATGCGGTGAGCGTAGAGGCCGATGAAGATCTCCCGCAAGACGAAGACGATGGCCACTTCGGAGAGCACCCGCAGGCGAATGCGATGAAATTCCAGATAATCGGTGAAGGTGCGGAAGAGTTCGATGAGCACGAAGACCGAGAGCACATCGGTGACGAGGCTTTGCACCGCCGCCTCCTGACGCAGGGCCAGGGCCGTCGCCCAGACATCCAGGACCAGCCCCGCCACCGCGGCCAAAAGGGTAAGGAGCATGACGAAGATCAGCGCGATGACGATGAGATCCAGGATCTTGCCGTAAAAACGCAGGATCCGGCCGCGGGCCCCCGCCAAGAGGGCACCGGGGAGCAATTCGTCGTCCTGCCCCTCAGCCACTCTGCCCCGCCGCCCGCGCCGCACGCCGCAGCCGCGAAAGCAGGCGCCGCGCCATCTCCCCGAAGAGTTCCGTCTGGGTGGGGTGGGGATGGATGGCGGTGGCCACCTGCTCCAGGGTCAGACCGGCGCTGACCATCATCACCGCCTCGCCCACCAGAGTGTCGGCGTGATCCGCCAGGAAATGCACGCCGACGATGCGATGGCTGGCCTTGTCGGCAACCACCTTGATGAAACCGTCGGTCTCTCCCGTCATCATGGCCTTGGCGTCGATGCTCATGGGCGCCTTCACCTCCGCCGCATCCATGCCCGCCGCCTTGGCCTGCTCCACCGAGAGCCCCACAAAGGCGCACTGGGGCCGGGTGAAGGTCACCCCGCAATCCCTGGCGGCATCATAACGCGCCCCATGGCCAAGGAGATTGGCCGCCGCCACGCGCCCCTGCTGCCCAGCGGTATGGGCCAGCATGTAGCCGCCGATGACATCGCCCACGGCATAGATGTGGGGCAGATTGCTGCGGCAGCGCTCGTCCACGGCGATGACGCCGCGCTCTCCGAGGGCTACGCCCGCCGCCGCGAGATGGAGGGCGCTGGTGTCCGGGCGCTTGCCGGTGGCTACCAGGACGAGGTCGCAGTCGTACTGCTGGTCGCCGCCCGCGTCCTGATAATGCACCTGCATGGCGCCGCGCTGACCAGCCATGGACTGCACCCGCACCCCCGTCTGCACGGCTAGGCGCGGGCTGTTTTTGGCCAGGGCCTTCATGAGCTGGTCGGCCACTTCCGGCTCCATCTCCGCCACCGGGCGCGGCAGGGCCTCCAGCACCCGCACCTCGGCGCCAAAGTCATGGAACATCTGCGCCATCTCCATGCCGATGGCGCCGGCGCCGATGACGCACAAGCGCCGGGGCGGCTCCGGCAGTTCCCAGACCGTATCGGAGGTGACCGCCCCACCGGCGGTCAGGGCCTCCTGGACGCCCGGGATGGGGGGCACGAAGGCCGGCGCGCCGGTGGCGATGACGCAGGCGGCAAAGCTCAGGGTCCGGGCGTCCTTGCCGGTGATCTCCACGCTGTGGGGGCCGGTGAAGCGGGCAAGGCCTTCCAGGACCTGGACCTTCATGCCTTGGTCCGTCTTGAGGGCCATCTCGCCGCGGGTCTGGAGGATGCCGCGGCGATGCTTTTCCAATTGCGCCCAGTCCAGTTGCGGCGTTCCCATCTGAATGCCCATCTCCGCGTCATGGGCGCGATCGCGGATGCGGTCCGCCGCCGCCCGCCAGGCCTTGGAGGGGATGCAGCCGCGCCACAGGCACTCGCCGCCGGGGAAGGGGGCATTGTTGACCATGGCCACCTTGATCCCGTTCTCCGCCAGTTCGCGGGCGCAGTCTTCGCCGCCGGGACCGCCGCCGATGACCAGCACCTGCACGTCGTAATCCCCGGCGGGGATGGCGGGAGCGCCGCTGCCGCCCAGCCAGCTTTCGGGGTTTTCCATGACCTTTTTGAGCCGCGTCAAAAAGGCCGCGGCCTCGGCGCCGTTGACCACGCGATGATCGGCGGTGATGGTGATGGGCATGCCCTCGGGGCCGTTGGCGGCGATGGCGATGATGGCCGCGGTGCCCGGCGTGACGATGGCATCAAAGTGTTCGACGCCGTACATGCCCATATTGGAGATGGTAAAGGTCGGGTGGGCGTACTCATCGGGGCTGAGGCGCCGTTTGCGCGCCTTTTCCACGAGTTTGCTCCACTGCTCCTGCAGCCCCTCCACATCCTGTTGCTCGACCCCGCGCAGGACCGGAACCACCAGCCCGCCGTCGTCGGTGGTGGCGGCAATGCCGATGTCATGCCGACTCCGCTCGACAATGCGGTCGGTGGGCTGATAGGCGGCATTCACCAGGGGGTGCTGGCGCAAGGCCTCGGAGGCGGCCTTGGCAATGGCCACGGTCACGGAGACCTTGCGCGCCTTGGCCGCGCGCATGAGCGCCTCCGGCCGCACCTTCACGGTGACATGGAAGGTGGGCATGCTGAGGGATGCGGTCATGGCGTGGCTGATGGCCTTTTCGATGGCCGTCATGGGCCGGCCCTCGCCGGGCACCGACGGCTCTGCGCCACGTTGTTGCACCGGTGCGGCGGCGCCCGCCGCAGTACTGGCGGCCAGCACGTCGGCGGCAATGATGACTCCGGCGGGCCCGCTGCCGGCCACGGCATTGAGATCCACGCCCAGGGCCGGCGCCAGACTGCGGGCATAAGGGCTGGCGGCCCCCTGCTGCGGCCGCGCCGCCGGGACGCCGGCCATCGGGAAGGCCGGCGACACCGCACCCACCGGCTGGGCCGCCGGACTGGCGGAAGCCTGCGCTAGGGGCTGCCCGCCCGGGCGGGGGGCGCTATCCCGGCGTACCTGCTCGGGGCTTTCCACCAGCCAGGCGATGGGCTCGCCCACCGGGACCACGCTATCCAGGGCCACCAGCGGACCCGACAGGAAACCCTCGCGGAAAATCTCCACATCCATGATGGCCTTGTCCGTCTCGATGGTGGCCACCACGTCCCCGCGCGCGATCCGCTCGCCCGGCTGCTTTTCCCAGGAGACGAGGACGCCTTCCGTCATGGTATCGGTGAGCTGCGGCATTTTGATGGGGATACCGGCGGGCGCTGTCGCGGTAGGCGCAACCGGCGCTTCCGGCGCAGCGGCCGGCAGCGTGGGGCCGCCTTTCCCCGGTGCTACCGCTGCGGTCCCCGCTTCCTCCAGCAAATAGCCCATCGCTCCGCCCACGGGGATGACGCTGTCCACCGCCGCCAGGGGTTCTGCCAAATAGCCGGCGCGGAAGACCTCCACATCCATGATGGCCTTGTCCGTTTCGATGGTGGCGACCACATCGCCCCGCTCCACCCGATCGCCGGGCTGCTTTTCCCAGGAGACGAGGACCCCCTCGGTCATCGTGTCGGAAAGTTGGGGCATCTTGATGACGTAAGGTTCAGCCATGTTTCACCATTTTTGCGAAGACGGAGAAGGAGCCGGGACCGGCAATCCCGGTGGAATCGTCGGCCGGCCTTGCTGGACGCGCATTACTTGCCCAAGAGCTTCCGGACGGCAGCCACCACCTGGGCGGCATTGGGAATGGCCGCCTTTTCCAGCCGCCGGTTGTAGGGAATGGGGATATCCAGGGCATGGACCCGCAGGGGTGCCGCATCCAGATCGAAGAAGCATTCCTCGTTGAGGATGGCGATCACCTCGGAACCGACCCCCACCGGCGCCTCGTCCTCTTCCACCACGACGGCGCGATGGGTCTTGCGCACGCTGGCGGCGATACCGGCCCGGTCCATGGGCTTCAGGGCACGCAGGTCCACCACTTCGGCGTCGATAGCAAAATCCTTGGCCAGATAATCGGCAGCCTCCAGCGCCCAGCGCACGCTGATATTGTAGGCGAAGAGGGTCACATCCCGGCCCGGCCGCAGGACCTCCACCCCCTCCAGGGGGGTGAAGAATTCGGCGTCGGGCACCTCGCCCTTGAGGTTGTACATGCTCTCGTGCTCGATGATGACCACCGGATCGTCACAGCGCACGGCGCTCTTGAGCAGGCCGTAGGCATCGCGGGGCGTAGCCGGGGTAACCACCCGCAGACCGGCAATGCCCATGAAGACCTTCTCCATGCGCGCCGAGTGCTGCGCCCCCAGTTGATGGGCCGTGCCGCCGGGCACCCGCATCACGAAGGGACAACGAATGCGTCCGCCGGACATGAAATGGATCTTGGCGGCATTGTTCATGAGCTGATCCATGGCCAACCAGGAAAAGTTGACGCTCATGATCTCGACAATGGGCCGGCAGCCCAGCATGGCCGCCCCCACGCCGATACCGGTATAGCTGTTCTCGGAAATGGGGGTGTCGATCACCCGCTGGTCGCCATACTTGGCATACAAGCCCGTGGTCGCCTTGTAGGTGCCGCCCGCCACGCCGATGTCCTCCCCCATGGCAAAGACCAGGGGGTCCCGCGCCATCTCCTCGTCGTGGGCCCGCAGGATGGCCTGCCAATACATCATTTCTGCCATGGCGCACAGCCTCCTTCCACATATACATAACGTTCGATGTCTTCCAGTCGCGGTTCGGGGCTCTCGACGGCAAAACGCACGATCTCGTTTTCGATCTCCGCCTGGATGGCCTTGTCCATGGCCTGGAACTCGGCATCGGTGACGACGCCCTGCTCCACCAATCGCGCCTTGTAGATGCCGATGGGATCGCGCAGGGCCCACTCCTCCACCTCTTCCCGGGAACGATAGGCGCCGGAGTCGGACATGGAGTGGCCGCGCAGGCGGTAGGTCATGAGCTCCAGGAAGTACGGCTCGCGCTTTTCCCGCACGTGGCGCACCGCTGCCTCGGCGTGCTGCATCACCACGTCGATATCCTGCCCATCGCATTGGGCGGCCGCGATCTTGTAGGGCGCCACCCGCTTATATTGGTTGATCTCCACCGTCGCCCGCTCGATGGCCGTGCCGATGCCATAGAGATTGTTTTCACACACGAAGAGCACCGGCAGCTTCCACAGGCTGGCCATGTTCATGGTTTCGTGGAAGGTACCCTGATTGTTGGCGCCGTCGCCCAGGAAGCAGATGGCGATCTCCTCCCCGCCCTGGAGCTGGATGGCCTTGGCGAAGCCCGCCGCCAAGGGAAAGGGCCCGCCCACCAGGGCATAGCCGCCCATGAAATGCACATCCGGATCGAAGAGGTGCATGGACCCGCCGCGCCCTTTGGAGCAGCCCGTTTCTTTGCCAAAAAGCTCGGCCATCAGCGCCTTGGGGTCCATGCCCGACTTCAGGGCATGGATATGGTCACGATAGCCGGTGACGACATAATCGGAACCGGGACGGGCCATTTCCAGCACCCCGATGGCGCAAGCCTCCTCACCGGGATAGAGATGTAAAAACCCGCCGATCTGGCGTTCGTGATAGGCCTCCGCGCAACGCTCCTCGAAGCGACGGGCAAAGAGCATCTCACGCAACAGGCGCTTCTGGTCCGTGGCGTCCATGGTCCTCCCTGGGCAAAAGTTGGCCTGCATCCCTAGGGTGCAAACCTTTATGGTGGATGAAAAACCTGAGAATGATGGCGTCATGGCGCGCATGCGTCAAGGGGACGGCCAGCCTCCCGCACCATCGGCGCGGTGCAGGAAGAAAAGTTCCAGGTGCGATTAAAGAGGTTTTGCAGGTGCCCCCGGTCGAAACCGGCAAACTCCCGCGCTCCGTCTCGGGACAATTTTTGAAGAAGATTTGTGGCATTTTGGTTGCATAGAATAATATATATATTAATCAATGTGTTGTAAAAATAATTTGTGCAATTTAAAGGCCCATTCCGGGGCGGATTTTCATACTAAATGGCCAAAAAAGTAATCGGATGAGGAGCGAACATGCGGCATCCGCATGGCCCTTGGCGTGTTTCTGGGCAGGAGGCGCGCGATCTGTGTCCGCCATCGACTTCCACGACGAGGAATCAGGCTTCGACGCCATCCTCCTGCGCGGCCGCAAAAACGGCGAACATCTGCTGGCCTTCCGCGGGACGAATGAGACCGAGCGCAACGACTGGCTCAACAACCTGCAACAAGCCGCCGGGCATGTGGCCAAGCAGTACAAACAGGCGCGGGATCTCGCCCGAAAACTGCAAAACGCATTACCTCCCGGCAGTGTCATCCGCACCACGGGCCATTCCCTCGGCGGCGGCCTGGCAACGACGACCGCGTTGGCGTTCCACGCCCCCGCCGTCGTCTTCAATGCCGCGGCCTTGCAACCTACCGTGGCGCGGCAACTGGATCTCAACTACGCCGAGGCCCCTGCGCGGGTGACACACTATGTGATGGAGAAGGATCCGCTGACCTTCGTCCAGGACCACCCGGCGGCCTCGGCCGTGGCCTTGATCAGCGTTTTGGGCCCTCCGGCAAGAATGATGAATCTGGGTCAAGCAGCGATTGCGGCCCATCCGGAGCTGGCGGCCAGCGCCGCCGAACTGCTCGTCAAGGCCCCCTAGGTGCGCCCGGCACCAGGCAGGCGGGAGCATCTGCCTTCTCCCGACGGGTTGCATCTGAATCCCCTCTATTACCATGACATCCAAACCGTGATAGAAGCCCTCGCAAAGCGGGCCGACGCACTCCACTGTCAGAGATACTGATATGCTCAAACCCTTGACGATACCCGCCTGGTCTTGGCTCCTCATCCTCTTCGCCCTCCTGGCGGCGGCCTTTTTCCTCACCCGCGCCACCACCATCCCCCAGGATCAGCCCCAGCGGGACCTCGCCCTGCTCCACGCCGTGAAACACGATCATTTGGCCAAATTCAAGGCCCTGCTCGGCGCCGGCGCCAACCCCAATGCCCACATACCCGACCGGCATGGCGTCATGTGCGAGGCTACTGAACCCGGCCGGGAAGAGTTCCTGCGCACCGCCATCGCCCACGGCGGCAATGTGAGCCTCTACACCCACGTCTCCTCCATCTTCGCCACCCCCCTCAACTGCGCCATCAGCAACGAAAATCCCAAGGCCTTCCACATCCTCGTGGAACACGGCGCCGATCTCTCCCAGCCCGGCTGCCCGGAGTGCGGACCCAAAGTGAAAGCCTGGCCCTTGCAGACGGCGGCCAATTTGGGTGAGTTCGACATGGCCCTGGATCTCCTCCAGCGCCTGGAAAAACAAGGACCCTTGCCCCCAGACCAGGTGGATGCGGTCATCGATGCCATAGAGCGCGGCTACCTCGGCGAGGGCAGCCCCGCCGATCTCCAACGCCAGCGGGTCATCGCCTGGCTGCGTTCCAAGGGCTACCACATCGGCCCCGCCGCCAGCTACCACCGCGGCCCCGGCGACCCCGGTTACCAGTCGGAGAAGCAGCCATGAAACGTCTGCCCCTTGGCCCATCCCCCTCCTCTTTTTCGCCCGCCTGGGGACGCGCCCACGGCTGCCACCTCGGCCCCGCCGCCACCCACGCCGCCCCACCCTGTTGGCGCCAGAGCCTTGAACTCTGGGGCCGCCTGACCGCGCGCGGCTTGCGCTCGTCCTCTTGCTGCCCCTCATGGCAGTCGTCTACGGCCTTTTCGAAGCCTTCGCCCTCTTCGCCACATCCCAGGGTCCGGAAGCGGGCTACCCCTTGTCTTTGTACTTCGCCATTTTCTTTCTGCCCGGCTTGGGTTCGCTGCTGGCCTTGGGCCTGTTTTTGGGCACCCTCCTTCTATGGCGCAGCAAGGCCGCCTTTGCGCCCTTCGCCTGGCACGGCCAGTCCTGGCGCTGGGCGATGTGCCCATCACCGCGCCCTTGCCGTGGCGCCAGGCGATTCCTTTATGGTGGGGCCACACCTGGCGCTGGGCCCTTCTGGCCTCCCTGGCGCTGCTGCTCTTTTTACTGTCCAGCGGCATCGGACCCGACACGGGCCCTTATCCGATAGCCCCCATCCTCAGCCTGCTGACCATGGCCACCCCACCCTGGCGCAATATGGAGGCGGCCTTGCGTCTGTATGGGATGGCGTTTCCGCTGCTGGCCGCTTGCTCCTGGCTGGCGCTCTACGCCTTCCTGCGCTTGCCCCTGGGCCGTACGCGACTGGCGGTGCGCCAGGATACCGATATGCAGCCCCCGAGGTGATCATGAAAAGCTTTCTGCCCGTGCTGGCGATGAGCGCTCGCTACGCAGTATCGCCGTGTTACCAAACATTAAGGTTCTTTTATTGGAGACAGCATCATGTCTTGGACCAGGAACAGAAAATCTATCGGGTTTGCCGTGGGGTTTGCCTTTGCTGCGGCCGCCAGCATGGGGCATGGATCTTTGGCCGTTGCGGCGCAACGGCAGATCAGTTTTCCAGCAAACTATTCCGACGTGCGGCTCATCCATGAAAAACTGCTCCAGGCACTGCGGCTGGTATATGGCCCAGACGTCCGGCTCACCGACTTCGGCGCCATATTCCCGGGAGAGCTCACCCCCCAGGCAAAGGACCAGGGGCTGTTCCTGGACTATGCGTTGCCCAAGGCATTCACCGAGGAGAGGTATATGCCCTTCTACCAAGCCCTGAAGGAGGTCGGCATCATCCAGTCCGCCGACCCGCGCGCGGAGAAAAAAGAGGCGCAAATCCAAAAAAACCGGGAACTCGGTGATTTTCCATTGGTAGACTTACGGGGGTGGGTCTGGGAAAATCCTGCGGATCACCGTTGTTGGCAAGTTGGCTTTCTTTTCGATCCAGGTGATCCCACCTGGGCGCGCACCATGGACATCCATCTTCAGCGAAAATCAGATGAATGATGTCAATGGGCGCGTCGGTATTAGTGAAGTGATCAGGAATACCATGGTGATCACGAAACCAGGCGGGCGCAGGTCACCTGTGCAGCGGCACGGCATTTCGCGCCGAAGACCCATCCCGATTTCGTCCTGCCTGTTGGCGCGAGCCCCTCAGCCCTGCGTCCCCCCACCGTCAGGTCGCGGATCTTCAGGGTGGGCTGGCCGACGCCCACGGGCACGCTCTGACCATCCTTGCCGCAGGTGCCCACCCCCGAATCCAGACGCAGGTCGTTGCCGATCATCTCGACCCGGGTGAGGACGTCGGGGCCGTTGCCGATGAGGGTGGCGCCCTTCACGGGCCGGGTGATCCTGCCGTTTTCGATGAGATAGGCCTCGGCGGCGGAAAAGACGAACTTGCCGTTGGTGATGTCCACCTGGCCGCCGCCGAAGTTCACCGCGTAGAGGCCCTTTTTGACGCTGCGGATGATCTCTTCGGGGTCCTTGTCGCCGGCCAGCATGTAGGTGTTGGTCATGCGCGGCATGGGCAGATGGGCGTAGGATTCCCGGCGGCCGTTGCCGGTGGAGGCCACGCCCATGAGGCGGGCATTGAGGGTGTCCTGCAGGTAGCCCTTGAGGATGCCGTCCTCGATGAGCACCGTGCACTGGGTCGGGGTACCCTCATCGTCCATATTGAGGCTGCCGCGGCGGCCCTCCAGGGTGCCGTCATCCACCACGGTGACGCCGGGCGCGGCCACCCGCTCGCCGACGCGGCCGCTGAAGGCGCTGGTGCCCTTGCGGTTGAAATCCCCCTCCAGGCCGTGGCCGATGGCCTCGTGCAGGAGGATGCCCGGCCAGCCCGGCCCGAGCACCACCTCCATGCCGCCGGCGGGCGCCGCTTCGGCCTCCAGGTTGACCAGGGCCTGACGTGCCGCTTCCCGGGCAAAACCGCTGGCCATGTCGCCCTGCAAGAATTCGCGATAGTCATAACGGCCGCCGCCGCCGGCGCTGCCCTGCTCGCGCCGCCCGCCCTGTTCGGCGATGGCGGTGACGTTGAGGCGCACCAGCGGCCGGACGTCCGCGGCCATGGTCCCGTCCAGACGCATCACCAGCACCGCCTCGAAACGCGCGCTCAGGCTGGCCATGACCTGGACGATGCGCGGGTCGTAGTCGCGCGCCGCCGCCTCCACGCGCTCCAGGAGGGCGATCTTTTCCTCATTGCCGATGGAGGCCAGGGGATCCACCGGGGGATAGAGGGCCAGCGCATCGCGCCGTCGCCAAACCAATGCCCGCTGCTCGCCCTGTTCATGGACAATGGCGCGCGCCGCCTCCGCCGCCACCAAGAGGGCGGGCATGGCGATCTCGTCGGAATAGGCCAGGCCCTGGCGCTCGCCACGGACCGTCCGTACCCCCACGCCCTGCTCGATGGCATGGCTGCCGGACTTCACCACACCCTCTTCCAGACTGAAACCCTCGCTGCGGCTGTACTGAAAATACAGATCCGCATCGTCCAAAGCACGATGGGCGAGGCTGGCAAAGACCTTTTCCAGCCCCTCTTCGGCGATACCGCCGGGAGCGAGGAGGGTGGCGCGGGCAAGTTCCATGGCCGAAGCAGACATAGCAATCCTTCTGTGATGTGGCCGGCCATGGCAACGGCCGGAGGCTGGAGATTCAGGGATGTCACACCCTTGCAGTATGCCCTCTTTTCAGGAATTGGAACAAGTCCAAAGCACTACGCCAAGCCCCGGGCCAAAACCCTGCCTCATGCCGGACGGGAAACATGGCTGAGCCGAGGCCGGTAACCACCGTTTTAACTGTGAAACAACGACCCTGTTGCCCCCGTAATATCGCGCTGCGTTTCATGATGCTTGGCTTGGGTGTGCCGTAGAACGTGATCGTCAGGATAGCGGATCCCTTCCCTGCGGCAATACCCGTTTTTCACCATGCCCCTCTTCCGTCAGCGCTGAAAATTGCCTTTTTCCCTGCCGGGTTAAGGCAGTTATGCACCGTTTTTACCGCCTTTCCGACAAGGCTTATGCACCCATTCATCCACAACATCTAGTTTGACATCTGCATCAATAGGCCTATATTTAGTGGACGCGCTGTCCACCATCGAAGTAAGGAGTCGCTCATGTCCAACGCCTCGGCCCAGATCATCGCCAATCCTCAGTACAACCCCTCCGAAGCCTCCCATTACCGGGTCATCCGCCGCAACGGGGCGGTCCTGCCCTTTGATGCCGGCAAGATCCACATCGCCATGACCAAGGCCTTCCTCGCCGTGGAGGGGGGGAGCGGCGCCGCCAGTGCGCGCATCCGTGATCTGGTGGGGCGCCTTACGGAGCAGGTGGTGGAGGCATTGCAGCGGCGCCAGCCCGGAGGCGGCACCTTTCATATCGAGGACATTCAGGATCAGGTGGAACTGGCCCTCATGCGCGCCGGCGAGCACGAGGTAGCGCGGGCCTATGTCCTCTATCGTGAGGAGCGGGCCCGGGAGCGGGCCCGGCAACAGCCCGAAGCAGCGCCTGCCGGCGGCCTCCACGTCTGCTATCCCGACGGCAACCGGCGCCCTCTGGACCTGGAGCGCCTGCGCAAGGTCATCGAAGAGGCCTGCGCCGGCCTGGGCGCGGCGGTCTCGGTGGACGCCATCCTCCACAGTACCCTGAAAAATCTCTACGACGGCATCAGCGAGGAGGAGCTCTTCCTCGCCCCCGTCCTCTCCGCCCGCGTCCTCATCGAGCAGGACCCCGCCTATGCCTATGCCACCGCCCGCCTGCTCTTGGACCGGGTGCGCCGGGAAGTCCTGGACGAGGCCGCCACGCAGGAGGAAATGGCCGCGCGCTATCCCGAGTATTTCCGCGAATACCTGCAACTGGGCATCCGCCACGAGCTCATCGACCCTCGCTTGGGGCAGTTCGATCTGGACCGCATCGGCGCCGCCCTCAAGCCCGAAAGGGATCTGAATTTCCAGTATCTGGGCCTGCAGATCCTCTACGACCGCTACTTCCTGCATATCCGCGATCGCCGTATCGAGCTGCCCCAGGCCTTTTGGATGCGCGTGGCCATGGGCCTGGCCGTGGAGGAGATCGACCGGGAAGGGCAGGCCATCGCCTTTTACGAGGTGCTGTCCAATTTCGATTTCGTCAGCTCCACCCCTACCCTCTTCAACGCCGGCACCCTGCGCCCCCAGCTCTCCAGTTGTTTCCTCACCACCGTGGCCGATGATCTGGACGGCATCTACGAGGCCATCAAGGAAAACGCCCTGCTCTCCAAGTACAGCGGCGGGCTGGGCAACGACTGGACGCCGGTGCGCGCCCTGGGCTCCTACATCAAGGGCACCAATGGCAAGTCCCAGGGCGTCGTGCCCTTCCTCAAGGTGGTCAACGACACGGCCGTAGCCGTCAACCAGGGCGGCAAGCGCAAGGGGGCCGTCTGCGCCTATCTCGAGACCTGGCATCTGGATATCGAGGAGTTCCTCGAACTGCGCAAGAACACCGGCGATGACCGGCGCCGCACCCACGACATGAATACCGCCAACTGGGTCCCGGATCTTTTCATGGAGCGGGTCATGGCCGAAGGCCAGTGGACCCTCTTCAGCCCCAACGAGGTCGCCGATCTCCACGACCTCACCGGCGCCGCCTTCAAGGCCCGTTACGAACATTACGAGCGGCTGGTGGACGAAGGGGTCATCACCCTCTACAAGCGCCTTCCCGCCCTGCAGCTCTGGCGCAAGATGCTGACCATGCTCTTTGAGACGGGGCACCCGTGGATCACCTTCAAGGACCCCTGCAACCTGCGCAGCCCGCAACAGCATGTGGGGGTGGTGCATAGTTCCAATCTCTGCACCGAGATCACCCTCAATACCAACGATCGGGAGATCGCCGTGTGCAACCTGGGCTCCGTCAACCTGGTCGCCCACCTGCGCCATCCCCTCCAGGACGATGGCATCGAACTGCGCACCAGCGCCGATGCCGGGGAACTCCTGAGCCACCTGGATGTGGACAAGCTGGCCCGCACCGTCAAAGTCGCCATGCGCATGCTCGACAATGTCATCGACATCAACTACTACGCCCTCAACAAGGCGCGCAGCGGCAACCTGCGCCACCGTCCCGTGGGCCTGGGCCTGATGGGCTTCTCCGATGCCCTCCTGCAACTGCGCATCCCCTATGCCTCCCCGGCGGCGGTGGCCTTTGCCGACATCAGTCAGGAGCTGATCTCCTACCACGCCATTGACGCCTCCGCGGACCTGGCGCGGGAGCGCGGCAGCTATCACAGCTTCCCCGGCTCCCTGTGGAGTCGGGGCGTCCTGCCCATCGACAGCATCGAGCTCCTCGCGGCCGCTCGCCAGAACGGCGTGGACATGGATCGCTCCGCCCGCCTCGATTGGGCCAGCCTGCGCGAAAAGGCCCAGGGCGGCATGCGCAACAGCAACTGCCTCGCCATCGCCCCCACCGCCACCATCTCCAATATTGTCGGCGTCAGCCAGGGGATCGAGCCCATTTACCAGAACCTCTACGTCAAATCCAACCTCTCCGGCGAATTCACCGTGGTCAACGAATACCTGGTCACGGACCTCAAGCGCCTCGGTCTCTGGGACGACGTCATGGTCAACGACCTCAAGTACTTCGACGGCTCGGTCATGCCCATCGACCGCATTCCCGCCAGGCTCAAGCCCCTCTATGCCAACGCCTTCGAGACCGATCCCACCTGGCTCATCGAGGCGGCAGCGCGGCGGCAAAAGTGGCTGGACCAGGCCCAGAGCCTCAATCTCTACTTCGCCCAGGCATCGGGCAAAAAGATTGACGACACCTACCGCCTCGCCTGGCGGCGCGGCCTCAAGACCACCTATTACCTGCGGTCCCTGGGCGCCACGGCGGCGGAGAAGTCCACCGTGCAAACGGGCACCCTCAACGCCGTCTCCGGCATCCTCAAGGCCTGCGCCATTGACGATCCGGGTTGTGAGGCTTGCCAGTGACAGGGATCGGCGGTCAGGAATCGGAACTACAGGAGTGCATCATGCTGGACTTTGAAAAAACACCGAGCAGCCAGCCCCGCGCCATGGCGGAGGCCATCTTCCAGAGACAGGCGCGCCATGAGGGGGGGATTCAGGCGCAAAGCTTCGACCGTGTCAGCGCCGAGGACAAGCGCATCATCAACGGCCGGGCCGACGTCAATCAGCTCGTGCCCTTCAAGTACCAATGGGCCTGGGACAAGTACCTGGCGGCCTGCGCCAACCACTGGATGCCCCAGGAGGTGCAGATGGCCAGGGACATCGCCCTGTGGAAGGATCCCAAGGGCCTGACCGAGGACGAACGGCGCATCGTCAAGCGCAACCTCGGCTTTTTCGTCACGGCGGACAGCCTGGCCGCCAACAACATCGTGCTCGGCACCTACCGCCATATCACCGCGCCGGAATGCCGCCAGTACATGCTGCGCCAGGCCTTCGAAGAGGCCATCCACACCCATGCCTACCAGTACATCGTCGAATCCATCGGCCTGGACGAGGGCGAGATCTTCAATATGTACCACGAGGTGGCATCGGTACGGGATGTTACGTCCCGCGATAATTTAGGCGTAACGTCCCGCGCTATTTGAGGGCGAACAGGCGGGTGCGTCCCATGCGGATTTGGGAAGTACACGCCCCCGGAAGAGCGCGGGACGGCGTGGTCCGTATGTTGGGTTCAGAACGGTGAGTGGGGGTCCGCGGACCGGATCTGATGGGCCCTGGCTTGTGCGCCGTAGCGGCTCTCCAACAGGCTCATCA
>NZ_JBMFWL010000002.1:0-127099 GCF_049965315.1 Acidithiobacillus sp.
GCGGGCTCAGACAGTTCGCCTGCCGGGCGCGGGCTTTCGCCAAGAACAACGACGGCGCGGACCGAAGTCGCGGCAAATCCCCGTCGCCGGCGGGCGGAGGCGGATGCAGGTCTCCGGGGGCCAAGGAAAAGACAGGACCTACTCCCCGCCTCCCCGCGGGGCCAACATCTGCTCGGGCCGCACCGCGCTATCGAAATCCTCCGCCGACAAATACCCCAACGCCGCCGCCGCCTCCCGCAGCGTGAGCTGCCGCGCATGGGCATGGCGGGCCACCTCGGCGGCACGTTCGTAGCCGATGCGGGGGGTGAGGGCCGTGACCAGCATGAGGGATTGCTGCAGATGCGCGTCCAGTTGCGCGGGGCGGGCGGCGAGGCCGGCCACGCAATGGTCGGCAAAGGAGCGGCTGGCATCGGCCAACAGCGCCGTCGCCTGGAGAAAATTATAGGCAATGACGGGCTTGTAGACGTTGAGCTCAAACTGGCCCTGGGAGGCGGCGAAGGCGATGCTGGCATCGTTGCCGAAGACCTGCACGCAGACCATGGTGAGGGCCTCGGCCTGGGTGGGATTGACCTTGCCAGGCATGATGGAGGAACCCGGCTCGTTCTCCGGCAGAACCAGTTCCCCCAGACCGCAGCGCGGGCCGGAACCCATCCAGCGGATGTCATTGGCGATCTTCATCAGCGCCATGGCGAGGAGGCGCAGGGCGCTGCTGGCCCGGAGCATGGCCTCGTGCCCGGCCAGTGCCGCAAAGGGATTGGCGGCGGGACGGAAGGGCAGACCCAGTTCCTCGTGGAGCCGCGCGCAGACGGCGGCGGCAAAGGCGGGGTGGGTATTGAGCCCGGTGCCCACCGCCGTCCCCCCCAGGGCCAGTTCGTACAGCCCCGGCAGGGCCTGCTCCAGGGCCGCCATGCCCTGCCGCAACTGGGCGCGATAGCCGGAAAACTCCTGTCCCAGGGTCAGGGGCACGGCGTCCATGAGATGGGTGCGGCCGATCTTGATCCGTCCGGCGAAGGCCGCCTCCTTCGCTCCCAGGGCATCCTCCAGATGGGCCAAAGCCGGCAGGAGGCGCTGATGCAGGGCCAGCGCCGCCGCCACATGCATGGCCGAGGGAAAGACGTCGTTGGAGGATTGGCCCAGGTTGACATGGTCATTGGGATGGACGGGCGCCTTGCTCCCCCGGGCTTGGCCCGCCAGTTCGTTGGCCCGGTTGGCAATGACCTCGTTGACGTTCATGTTGCTCTGGGTGCCGCTGCCCGTCTGCCAGACGCGCAAGGGGAACTGGTCGTCCCAGCGTCCCCCCAGCACCTCACCCGCCGCCTGGGCAATCAACCCCACCCGTTCCGCATCCAGCAGACCCAACGCCCCATTCACCAGCGCAGCGGCGCCCTTGATGCGCGCCAAGGCATGGAGCACGGACAGAGGCATGCGCTCCTCGCCAATGGCGAAAAACTGCAGCGAACGCTGGGTCTGGGCGCCCCAGAGGGCGGCTCCGTCCACTTCCACCGTTCCCAGGCTGTCTTTTTCGCTGCGCATGCTCATTGGAGTGCCCCCGCGAGGCGCTCCGCCTCGTCCACCATCCCCTGCAGGTAATCCAGGGCCTTTTCCCAGATCTCCGGCGCCTCCAGATCCACCCCCGTCACGCCCACCACTTCCGCCGGCGCGCGCGCACCGCCCAGGCGCAGCATCGCGGTGTAACGCGGCACAAAACCCTGGGGATCGCTGCGGTAGCGCTGAATGAGGGCCAGGGTCAGCAATTCGCCGAAGGCATAGGCATAGACATAGCCCGGCGAACTGATGAAGTGAGGGATATAGCTCCACCACCAGCGATAGCCCTCGCGCAACTGGACGCTGTCGCCAAACTGCTCGCGCTGGGTCTGCATCCATAATTCCGCCAAACGCTCCTTGCTGAGCTCGCCCTCCTGGCGCCGCGCCTGGTGCATGGCCGCCTCGAAGCGGTGCATGGCCATCTGGCGAAAGACCGTGGCAAAGGTGTCCTCGATCTTGCCGCAGAGCAGGGCCAGGCGGTTGCGCGGGTCGGCCTCCTCCCCCATCAGGCGCTCGAAGGTCAGCATCTCGCCGAAGACCGAGGCCGTCTCGGCGGTGGTCAGGGGGGTATCGGCATTGAGATAACCCTGTTCGCGCGCCAGGAACTGATGGATCCCATGCCCGAGCTCGTGGGCCACGGTCATCACGTCGCGCACCGTACCGGTATAGTTAACCATGAGGTAAGGATGGACATCGGGCGTGACCGGATGGGCAAAGGCCCCGCCGCGCTTGCCCGGGGCCAGGGCGGCGTCGATCCAGCCGCGGGCAAAGAACTGCTGACCGATGGCGCCCATTTCCGGGGAAAAATCGGTGAAGGCCTGCAGCACGATGCGCTGACAATCGGCCCAGGAATAATGCCCCTCTCCGCCCGGAAGCGGCGCGTAGCGGTCATAATCCAGCAATGGCGAAATGCCCAGCAGGCGCCCCTTGAGCCGGTAGTAGCGGGCCACCAGGGGATAACGCCCCACCACGGCCCCCTCCAGGGCCGCCACCATCGCATCGGAGATCTCATTGCCCAGGTTGCGCTCCGCCAGCCAATGGGGATAGCGGCGCAGCCGGTCATCGATGGCCTTGTCGCCGAGGACGGCATTGAAACAGGTGGTCAGGGTATGCAGGCGGCCCTCCAGGCCTTTGCTCATGGCCTCGGCGGCATCGTGGCGCAACTCGCGGTCGGGATTGGACAGGAGCGTCAGCACCTCCTGCTCGCTCAACGCCCGCCCGCGCAGGGGAAAGCGCATCTCGGTAAAAGTCTCGTCGAAAAGGCGCTCCCAGAGGGCGCGCCCCGTCACCCGTTTTTCGGCCAGGATCTGCTCTTCGCTTTCGCTGCGCAGATGGTCGCGATATACCCGCCAGTGCCGCAATAGATGCTGCCAGTGGGCCAGTTCCGGCGCCGCCAGCAAGTCCTCGGCGCGGGTGTCGGGAAGCTGGTTCCAGGCAATGTCAAAAAAGACCAACTGGTTCTGGATGGCCGTGGCGGCCTCTTCATAGGCCTGCAGGGCCGCGCCGTAGGCGGACTGGTCGGAATGGGTCACGTAGCTGAGGTAGCGATAGCTCCCCACCCGCCCCAGGCGCTGACGGATGGCCTCCAGGCGCTCCATGGCCCTGCCCAGGGCAGCGGCACTCAAATGCGCCAGCCCCGGCCGGTAATCGCGGGCAAAGGACGCCGCCTCGCCCGCCGCCCAGTCCATATCCTCCGCCAGGCGGGGATCGTCCAGGCCGGCATAGAGATCCTCCAGACGCCAGTGTATCTGTTCCGCGCCCGTCGGACGGTTCTGCATGTTCTTGCTCATCAATTCGCCACTCCGTCCATGAAAATCAATAATCGTGGGTAACAGGCCGATTCACGGGCGCTTCCCAACGTCCTCGTCCCGCCTTGCCAGGGCGAGCCGGCGCTCCACGCAATGCAGCATGGCCGCAAAATCCGGGGCCGCAACATTGCGTTGCGCCTGCCAGATGGCCTCCCCGAGACATTCGACAAAAACATGCTGCAGCGCATGTGCCTCGATTTTCTCCCGGCCCCGGGCATAGAGCGCGGCGATGCCCGCCGGCTGGTCCAGGGCCAGAAACTCCTCCAGACTCACATGCAGGGCCATGTGCATGAAAGGGTTGCCCTGTCCTGCCTCGGGGGGAAAATCCCGATCGAGAACGGCGTCCGGGCTGGCCAGCAAGGCCTGATATTCGGGATGCCGAAGGATGACCGGCACGATGAGGGCCATCACGCCCGCCAGAGGCCGCCCTTGCCGATAGGCTTCCCAGCTATCCACGAATACCTGCCGGTAACTTTCCCGCTTATTGCCATAAAGCATCATTATGACCGCCCTGGTGTTTATGGGTTTCATCTTAGGACAGAAGGGTATGGGTAGGAAAGTGCCGTTTTTTGTGTTAAATAAGGCAACACTCGGAAACAAATCCATCGTAATTAAAAGTATTTATCGCAACATTTATTTCTGCGGGAGATCAGTGCGTCATGGCCAAGGCAATGGAAGCAGCAGCAACGGAGCAAAGCGGGACCCTGAATGAGCGGCAATGGGAAGGACTGGGCAAGGTGGGAGACGCCGCGCTGCAAGCGGAAAACCTTTTGCAACTCCTCCGGGATATCCTGAGCGAAATCCCCGAGGCAGTCGATGCCGACCAGCTCCTGGAGCGCCTCAAGCCGCAACTGGAAAGTCTGCGCGGCACCGCCGAGGCCCTGCTGGCCTTTCTCAAGGTCGACTCCGTCGAAGCCGGCGCCGCACGCCTGCGCAGCGTATTGCAGGACGCCCAGGCGGCCCATCTCGACGAAAGCCTCGGAGAAGTCCTGCAACTGCTGGGCAACCTGCACAAAAACGGCTTTTTCGCCTCCGTCAACGCCCTCTCCGCAGAAATGAAGTGCCCCCTCATCGGCGAAACTCCCGATGACATGATCCAGAAGGTTCACGCCGCCCGCGAGAACCTCGCCTTCTGGCTCAACAGCGCCAAGGAAGGCGTCGGCGTCGTGGGCAACCTCGTGGCCCAGATGGACCTCCCCGACCGTCTCGACGAGATCCAGGAAATGGCCGATGAATGGCTGAAGCTGGCCAAGCGGGTCCAGAAGCTCCTGCAGGGTGACGCTCCCAACCTGCACGCCCGCCTCAGCGGCCTCGTAGAAATGGCGGAGATCCTCGGCGGGCAGATGAACATTGCCATCGGCACCTTGCGCGACACCGTCCCGGAAGTGCTGGACAACGGCCAACTGGGCTCCGCCCTGGCCACCATCGGCGCCGGCGGCAGCCGCTGGATGCGCATTGCCATTCGCGTCAAGGCCCTGGCCCAGGGAGAGAACGCAAGTCTGGCGGAGCGCGTGGAAGGCCTGGTGGAGCAGATCGAACACCTCGCCGGCTATGGCGAGACCCTGCGTTTCTTTCTCGCCGCCGGCAAGCAGGGCCTCGATGTCGCCCGCGACATGATTGGCGAGGCCAACCTGGCCGACAAGCTCGATGACCTGCAGGATGCCGCCGACCAGTGGCTGAAGATCGCCCTGCGCGCCAAGGCCCTGGCCCAGGGCAATGCCGACAACCTCGCCGAGCGGGTGAGCGGCCTGCTGGACCTCGCCGAATCGGTCAGCCAGAAGATGCAGGTGGCCGCCGCGGCCCTGGCGGAGAAAGGGATCGATATCGGTGCCCTCCTCAATCCCCGCGGCGACGTGGCCATTGCCTTCGGCACCGCCACCGACATGGCCAGCGAGCTCTGGAACGACGGCACCGTCAAGCGCGCCGTTTTTGCCATCAGCGAGGGAGTGACCGAGTGGATGGAAGTGGTCCACGTCGCCCAGGCCGTCTTGCAGGGCAACGCCCCCACTTTTGTCGCCCGCGTCAAGGAACTGATGCGCGGTTTGGAGGAAGCGCACCTCATCGACATGCTGCCCGAGCTCTTCACCCTCCTCGGCGCCGTCCAGAAATCCGGCCTGCTGCGCAAGGTCAACCTGATCATGGCCAGCGTCGGGCCCATGATCCCCTCCGATGAGGCCTTCGCCGCCGGGGTGCATAAGGCCACCCAGGCCCTGGAGCAGACCCAGCGGGAGATGCGCGGCGAGGGCAACAAGGGCGGCGGGATCTTTGGCCTGATCAAGATCGTCTTCGCCAAGGACACCCAGTACGTACTGCGCTTTGCCGTGCGCTTCCTGTCCACCTTCCTGCGCGCGCTGAAGGGCTAGGCATCCCTCCTCCGCAGCACGCAAAGGGGGTGTCCCGGGACACCCCCTTTGCTTTGCGCCCTCCATGGAGTTGCCTAGGCGGATCTGCCCTGCCACCAGTCATAGGCCTTTTCCGCCGCCGCCCGGGCCGCCCGGGGATCGTCCAGCCAGGCCTTGGCGAGCCGCACCGTCTCCTCCTGGTCCCGGGCCCACACCGCCCCGCCCGCGTCCAGCAGCCCGTTGCGCCATTCATCGTCGGGCATCCGCGGCCCGAGGATCAGCGGGCAACGAGCGGCAATGGGCGTGGCCAGATCCACCGCACCCCCGCGCAGGGTGCCGCCGGGGATGCAGAAATCCGCGCAGGGGTAGAAGGCATCGCTCACGGCGGCGGTCTCCACAAAATATACCCGGGTCTTGATGGGCACGAAGCTGGTGAAGAGCCGGCTGTGGCGAATGGTTTGCAGGTGGTACTTCAAGGCGTCGCGATAGACCGGCTCAAAGCGCGCCTCCGTATCCGGTGCCAGCACCATCAGCCCCATCTGTAGGCGCATGAGCGACAGGAAAATGCCGTAGGCATCGGGGTCCTCCCCCTCATGCACGTTGGGGAAATAGACCACACAGCGGCCCCGCTCCCGAAATTCCTTAAACCGCTCGCATAACTCCATCCGCATTGCTCCTTGGCATCATCCAACGGATCGCCCGGTAATGGACGCCCAAGGGAAAACAGTAGCCCAGGGCGATGCAGCGGCGCAAGCAAGGGGCGTGGGCAAGCACTGACCGCCGCCGGCCTTTATGTTACATTGGCAGCACCCTGGCCCACGCGGTGACCGCAAACATGTTGCGCATTCTTTTCGCGCTTTCGGAAATGGCACCCTACTCCAAGACCGGAGGCCTGGCCGATGTGGGCAGCGCGCTGCCCGCCGCCATTGCCGGCCTGGGCGTGGACATCCGCGTCCTGGTGCCCGCTTACCGGCCCTTTGCCGGGAGCGGCCATCTGCAGTGGCGGGCAGGCCTGACGGTGCCCTTCACCGGTGAAACCGTCGAGCTATGGTCCCCGGAAGACCGGCCCCAGATCCTTTTTTTGCGCTACCCTCCCTATTATGAGCGGCCGGGCGGGCCTTATCAGGACCCCAGCGGGGTGGACTGGCCCGACAACGACCAGCGCTTTGCCCTGCTCAGCCGCGTCGCCGTGGAGATCGCCCAAGGCCGCGTACCCGCCCTGGACTGGCGGCCCGACATCGTCCACGCCAACGACTGGCAGACGGGCCTCATTCCTTATCTGCTGCATCTGGAGGCCCGCGTTGGGGCGCCGCGGCCCGCAGTGCTTTTCACCATCCACAACCTCGCCTACCAGGGGCGCTTTGATCCCGGCGCCCTGGAGCGCCTGCATCTGCCGCCCGACGGCTTTCATTGGCAGGGGACCGAATTCTACGGCACCTTCTCTTTCATGAAGACGGCCTTGATCTATAGCGACCGGCTCAGCACCGTCAGCCCCACCTATGCCCGGGAGATCCAGGAGCCGGAACTGGGGATGGGTCTGGACGGGGTGTTGCGCGCCCGCCGCCGGGACCTTTTCGGCATCCTCAATGGCATCGACACCCGGAGCTGGGATCCCGGCAGCGATCCCCATCTGCCCGCCCGCTTCCAGCGCGAGGACAAGAGCGGCAAAGCCCTCTGCAAGGCGCAACTGCAAATGGAGATGGGCCTTTATCCCGCGCCCGAAACCTTTCTTCTCGCCATGATCAGCCGGCTGGTGACCCAAAAGGGCGTGGATCTGGTCCTGGATATCCTGCCGGATCTGCTGCGCCGGGGGGTGCAATTCGTCCTTCTCGGCAGCGGCGAACAACCCTTCGAGGAAAACTTCCGGCGTCTCGCCGCGGGACAGCGGGGGCAGATGGCGGTGCGCATCGCCTTCGATGAGGGCCTTGCCCACCGCATCGAGGCGGGGGCCGATGCCTTCCTCATGCCCTCCCGCTTCGAGCCCTGCGGCCTCAACCAGATGTACAGCCTGCGTTATGGCACCCTGCCCATCGTTCGCCGGACCGGCGGACTGGCCGATACGGTGGTGGATGCGGAACATTTTGGCGGACCGCCACCCAACGGATTCGTGTTCGTCCCCGTGGATCGCGACGCACTGCTGGCCGCCATCCTGCGGGCGGAAAACCATTTTCGCCAGCCCGCCGCCTGGCGGTATTTGCAGGACAACGCCATGGCGCTGGACTTCAGTTGGGAAAGGGCCGCCCGGGCCTATCTGGAAATTTATCAGCAGATGCTGCAATAATTCAAAGGAGAACGCATGGAAATGGGATTTTATGGCGCGGCCGGCGGTGTAACCGGATCCTGCCACTTCCTCGCCGCAGCGGGGAAAAAGATACTGGTCGATTGCGGCATGTTTCAGGGCGAGCACAATATCGACGAGGAAAACCGGGCCGAATTCGGCTTTGATCCGGGCGAGATCGACGTTCTCCTCCTCACCCATGCCCATCTCGACCATTGCGGGCGCATCCCGCTGCTGGTCAAACGCGGCTTTCGGGGAGAGATCATCACCACCGCCGCCACCCGCGAACTCACCCGCCTGGTCCTCCTTGACGCCGCCGGACTGGCCGCCGAAGAAGCGCGCCGCGCGGCGCGCTACCGCCAGCGTCGCGGCGAGGAACCCGAAGCGCCCCTCTACGAAATCACCGACGTTCTGGACAGCATGGACCGTTTCGGGCGGCTGGCGAGCTATGGCGAAGCGCTGACTGTCGCCCCCGGGATCACGGCAACCTTTGGCGACGCCGGGCATATCCTCGGCTCCGCCTGGATCCTCGTGGAGGCCCGGGAGGGCGGGAAGAGCAAGCGCATCCTCTATTCCGGAGATCTGGGCAACCGCGGCAAGCCCATCATCAACGCCGCCACCCCCGCCCCCGCGGCGGATGTGGTGGTCATGGAAACCACCTACGGCGACCGCCTGCACAAGGCCGTTGGGCCCTCCGTCGAGGAACTCCGCGACGCCATCCTCGCCACCCTGGAGCGCGACGGGAATGCCATCATCCCCACCTTCGCCCTGGAGCGTGCCCAGGACCTCCTCTACTACCTGCGGGAACTGACGGAAAAGCGCGAGCTCCCGGCCAATCTTCCCGTCTTCCTCGACTCGCCCATGGCCATCTCCGCCACGGAGATCTTCCGCCGCCATCCCGAATGCTTCAATGCCGAAACCCGCCAGGACTTCGCCAGCGGCCGCGACCCCTTTGCCCTGCGTAACCTGCATTTCACCCGGGAAACCAGCGAATCCATGGGCATCAACCAGATCAAGGGCGGCGCCGTCATCATGGCCGGATCGGGCATGGCCACCGGCGGGCGGGTCACCCATCACCTGAAGCACAACCTCTGGCGGAGCGACAGCAGCGTCATCTTCGTCGGCTACGCCGCCCAGGGGACGCTGGCCCGGCGCATCATCGACGGCGCCAAGAAAGTGCGCCTCTTTGGGGAGGAGATCAGCGTCAATGCCCAGATCCATACCATCGGCGGCTTTTCCGCCCATGCCGATCACGACGAACTCCTCGCCTGGTACGGTGCGCAACAACCGGAGCAGACCTTCCTGGTGCATGGCGAGGACAACGGCCGTCAGGGTATTGCCCGGGTCCTGGAGGGACGCGGGCTTCAGGTGCATCTGCCGGTCATCGGCGATCGTTATCCCCTGTAAAAAAGCTTTAGCGTTGCGCTGCGCCCATGAACGGTTACAATCATCGGGCGCAACCCATCCTTAGCAAGCGATACCCACCTTCAGGAGGAGTTATGGCAGGACATTTTCCCTTTTCCGGTAAAGCCAATCGCGTTTCGGTCTACGCCTTCTTCGAGGCGCACGACTGGAGTCTGGATGCCCAGGAGAAATATTACGAACTCTGGTATCAGTGGACCAAAGACCTGGTCATGAAAGACCCCGACCTGCTGGCCAGCAAGGGCCCGCTTTTCAAAGGGGACCTCTTTGGGCAGCACGCCGATCACAACTTCCACCTCCATGACTATATCTGGGCGACCCGCCTTCTGGACCTGGGTGAATTCATCAAGGGCAGCGTCATGCCCAGGTTGAGCCATGACGCCCTGCACACCCTGGAACATCTGCATGAGGGCTGGATTGCCGAGGCCGATGCCGTCGCCACCTCCCATCCCCGACCAGAATCTCCGGAAATCGGCCGCTATCGCCACGTGTAAGGGTCCGGCGGAAGAGGGCGCAGGCGTCACAACCGCCCGTCCTTCCTTTGCCATACCTTTGGCTTTGGCCGCCGCCGGGGCGTTTTCGCTGCATGGATAGTCAACGCATCGCCGCCTGCTTCACCGCCCTCCGGACGGCCATTCCCGAGCCCAAAACGGAACTGCACTACCGCAATTCCTTTGAGTTGCTCGTTGCCGTGCTGCTCTCGGCGCAAAGTACCGATCGCGCCGTCAATCTGGCCACCCCATCCCTCTTTGCCGCCGCCCCGACACCCGCCGCCATGGTACGTCTCGGGGAAGCAGGCATCAAAACCCACATTCGCCATCTGGGGCTCTTCAACAACAAGGCCAGGCATCTCCATGCCCTGGCCCAATTGCTCGTCACCCGCCATGGCGGCGAGGTGCCCAGCGACCGCGCAGCCCTGGAAGCCCTTCCGGGGGTCGGGCGGAAAACGGCCAACGTCGTGATGAACACCATTTTTGGCGCACCCACCATCGCCGTCGATACCCACATCTTTCGGGTAGCCAATCGCACCGGGATCGCCCCTGGCAAAACCCCCTTGGCCGTCGAAAAGACCCTGATGCGCGTGGTGCCCGAGGCCTTCCGGCAGGATGCCCATCACCTGCTCATCCTCCACGGCCGCTACACCTGCACGGCCCGCCGCCCCCGCTGCGGCCGCTGCCCCCTATACTCCTGCTGTGCATGGCCGGAAAAGCAGCAGTGGGCCGAGCACCCCTAAGACCCGTCGGCACCGGCTTGGCCATCGGCCCCCAGGCACCCCAGGAGCTCCTCCGCCGCGCCTTGGCGCAAGCCTTGGCCAAACTGGCGGGGCAACCGGTCAGTGCCACCCTCTGTCTCTTCAGCCCCAGCCTCGCCCGGATTGCCCCCGATGCCATCCGCCAGGTCATGCGTCAGCTCTCCTGTCTGCGCCTCCTGGTGGCCACGGTCCCCGGCGTGATCACCGAGGAGGGCTACGCCCTTGGGGAAAACGCCTGTGCCGTCCTGCTCCTGGCACCGCCTTTGGGCCTTTCGCCGGTTACGGCCCAGGTTCAAGGCCAGACCATCCTGAGCATGGCCCGCCTGGAACAATGCCGCGACGCCTGGCTGCAACGTGTGCCGCGCATGGGCTTCCTCAGCGGTCGCGGCACCCGCTTCTGGCAAAACGCCCAGCCCGTCCCGGGGCCCTGCGAGGCCCTGGTGGAGGGTGCAACCTGCCTACAAGTGGCCTATTCGCCCGGCATGCGTCCACTCAATGCCCCCTTGGCGGTGAGCCTGCAGGAAGGCAACCTGCTGCTGCGGCTGGAGCGCTATTCGGCCCTTCCCCTGCTGGCCCAAAGCCTGCCCTTCAGCATCCGGGAGGAGGCCCGCCTGCCCCTGGAGCGCCTGCTGGTGGGCGAACTGCGGCCCGGGCAATCCTCGGCAGTACCGCCCCAATGGATCAATATTCGCGCCACCGACCTCAATCGCAGCGGGCTCTGGCTGGAACGCTGCCTGGCCGCCGATGCCCGCGCCTTCTTTGCCCTGCGCGATCCCCAGGTCGCCCAACGGGATACCCGCATGGCCCTTGGCGCCGCCCGGGCAGGCCAGCCGGCACCGGATTTTGCCTGGGTGTCTTCCTCCGTGGGCAGGGATGCGGCATTTTTTTCCGGTAGCGATCGGGACCACGCCCTCTGGCAGGAATTTTTCCCCGGCGTTCCGTGCATCGGCGCCTATGATCTGGCCGAAATAGCCCCCATGCAGGATGAAAACCGGGTTTTACGTTATAGTAAGGCGTTTTACTTATTCTCCGCGCAGACGGAGTGTGCTTGAGAAGGGAGCGTTTATGCGGTATTTCCTGGCCCGTTGGGCCTTGCTGGCGGGCGGGCTGGCGCCCCTCTGGGCGTGGTCCGCCACCTACCCCCTTCCTCCGGAGGGGGACAACATCGTTGGCGGCCTGGCCACGGTTACGGCCAACCAGGAGGAAACCCTCCTGGACATCGGCCGCCGCCATGATCTCGGTTATGAGCAGATCACCACCGCCAACCCGGGGGTTGATCCCTGGCTGCCCAAGGGGGGCACCCGCATCCTGCTCCCCACCGAGTACGTCCTGCCCGACGCGCCCCGGCAGGGTATCGTCATCAATGTCGCGGCCATGCGCCTCTTTTACTATCCCCCGGCCCGTCCGGGCGTCCCCCCGGAAGTGGTCACCTACCCCATCGGCATCGGTCGCGAAGGCTGGCGCACCCCCGTGGGCCAGGCCAGCGTGACGGGAAAGGTCAAGGACCCCAGTTGGACCCCCCCGGCGAGCATCCGGGAAGAACACGCCAGCAACGGCGATCCGTTGCCGGACGTGGTGCCCGCCGGGCCCGACAACCCCCTGGGCCAATACGCCCTGCGCCTCACCCTCCCCGGCTATCTCATCCACGGCAGCAACAAGCCCTGGGGCGTCGGCATGCGGGTGAGCCATGGCTGCATCCGCCTCTATCCCGAGGACATCAGCCGGCTCTTTGCCGACATCCCGGTGGGGACCAGCGTACGCATCGTCAACCAGCCCTGGCTCCTCGGCCATCGCCAGGGGGTCTACTATCTCCAGGCATTTCGGGTCATCGATGGGGATCCAGACGCCCATCTGGAACGGGATCTCGGCGAATGGATCGCCCGCCAACTGCCGCCCGGCACGCCCGTTCCCTGGCAGCGCCTCCTGCAAATTGCCCGGGCCGGCCGGGGCATCCCCACGGCACTGACGGTCCCGGAGCAACAAATACCGACCCAGGCGGAAGCCATTCAGCCGCCCGTGGACGCCGCTGACGAGACGGCGGAAGGGCCAGCGGCGTCAGTGAGCAGCAAGGCCGCCGCCGGATCCTGGTATCTCCCCGTCGCCCGCTTCCGCGATCCCGGCAATGCCCAAAAGGTAATCGGCCTGCTGGCGCAGATGCAGCCGCCCGTATCCGCCGCCAGCAGCCGTGCCGGTGGCGCCATCACCCTCCGGGCTGGGCCCTATCTCAGCAAAACGGTCGCTGCGGCCGAGGCTAGGCGCATCGAAAGAACCCTGGGAATCCGCTGTGGGACACCATTCCTGGATGCAAGCCCGGAGAAGGGTCCCGTTGCGCTGGGTGAGACGATGACGGAGCGCTGAATCTCCCTCCCGGAACTGGGGTCGCGCCCAGGCGCAGGGATAAAAAAACCCCGTTGGTCACCCAACGGGGTTTTTGGTGCCAAAGGCCGGATTACTTCATCATGGCCTTTTTGAACATGCGCTCTACCTTCGCATTGGCTTCTTCGGCCTTCTGGTTGGCAGCGTTCGCGGTGCTCATGGCCTGGTCAGCGGTGCTCTGGGCAGCGCTGGCTTTGCTCAGGGCCTCATTGCCGGTGTTCTGGGCAGCGTTGGCCTTGGCCAGTGCTTCGTTGGCGGTGGACTGTGCGGCATCAGCCTTGGCGGCGACCTTGTTGAGGTCAGAGGTCGTGGCGCAGCCAGCGAGGCCCAGGGGCAGGATCAGGGCGGTTACTTTCAAAGCGGTGGACAACTTGCTCATAGCAGGCTCCTTTGTTGGGTTGGTAACGAGCATGTACAGCATAGCCAAAAAAACAACAAAACGCTAGTCGATGATGCAACGCCATTAAGCCGCATATTGCAGAATCGCCCAGAACTGCAAGGCCGTTCCGGCAATGACGAAAACATGCCAGATGGAATGGAAATATTTCCAGCGATCCAGCAGAAAAAAAAGCACGCCGACCGAGTAAGCGATGCCGCCCGCCGCCAGCCACCACAAAAACCAGCCCGGGGCGGCCTCGTAGAGGGGGACTGCGGCAAAGACGACCAACCAGCCCATGAGGAGATACAGCCACAGAGAAACCGACTGGCCGCGCGTTCCCCCCACGGCCAGCAGGACGATGCCCAAGGCCGCGAGGCCCCATTCCAGGCCAAAAAGCGTCCAGCCCCAGGGATCATGGAGGACCATGAGGGTCACCGGCGTATAGGTGCCGGCGATGAGCAGATAAATGGCGGAACGATCCACCAGTTGAAAAATCGCCTTGACGCGCCCCGGCGGCAGGAGGTGATAAATGGTGGAGGCGAGATAAAGCAGCACCACCGTAAGCACGAAAATGCTTACGCTGGCTATCGCCAGCCGGCCGCTGTGCAGCCCCGCGCCGACCAGCCAGAGAATGAATACCAACAGCGCCAGGACGGCGCCTGCTCCATGCAGAAGGCTATTGATCCACTCCTCCGCCCGCGTCTGCTCACGTTGCCCCAAGCCAGCTTCTTGCTCCATCGTCCCCTCCCGTCAATCCCCATGCCCTGTTCACCATACCCCATCCCCGGCGCAGGGCCAAGGGCGCGGCGAAAAACCGCGGCGGCGCTTTCGGGAAAGGAGTTTCCCGCCCCGGCTGCCAGCGGGGCAACGGGGAACCCCCTCCCCAGGACAAGACGGAGCCTTTGGATGCATCCACAACCTATTGTTTATGATCATGTTTCATATCCCGTTGATTTTTTCGGGTTTTTATGTAAAATATTGTTCCTATTCATTTTTTGAGCATGGATTCCGCTAGGCCGACCCGGAATCCGGTCCGTATGACCAATTGCTCAGTGAGGAGGCCATATATGTTTCAACAACTTTCTGCAGGGCTGGCATTGGCCTTGTTTACCCTCGTGTTGCCCAACAGCACGAATTTTGCGCAGCCGGATCTACCCCTGCATCTGCTGCACCAAGTGGAGGCCAGCGCCAATGACCCCCAGTGGGGGGGCGATGGCGCCGCCGCGACGGTGGCCGATGTCTCCGTCGGCAAGGATGACGGGGCACTGCTCATTCAGCATGAGGTCTTGTATCTGCAGCGGGTCACGGCCTATAACGCCGTCCCCGACCAGACCAACAGCGATCCGGATATTGCCGCCTGCGGCCCCAATCGCCCGGATCAGATCGCCCTTTCCCAGGATCTCTTCTTCCGCAAAAACGGCGGCAACCGCTGCGGTGAACCGGTGGCCATCGTGTTGCGCTCGGGCCGGGTCATTCACGGTGTCGTCTGGGATACCATGAATCCCCGCTACCACATGGCCGCCGACATCCTCATGGGCAGCGTCAGCAAGGCGCTGGACTTCGGCGTCAAGGAGGCGGAACTGCGTTTCCTCCAGCCCCGCCAGCCCGCCGCCAGCCGTTTATAAGGGTAGCCCGGGGCTTACAGCCAGCGCATGAGACCCATTTCATAGGGGTGCGTCAGCAGCGTGTGATAAGGAAAGGTCCGGATCTGATAGCGCAAACTGCCGCAGAGATCCGGGGTTAGGGCCAGCACAAAATGCTCCTGCCCCTGATCGTTTTGCCCCGCCGGGAGGAAGCGATAACTGTCCGGGCTGCGTTGCAGGGCTTCATAGTCACGCTCCAGAAGCAGTTCCACCACCACATCGGCGGGGTTCAGGCCGCCCAGATCCACATCCAGATGCAGCTCCATGCCCTGGCCGAGCTGCAGGCGCTCGCGCCGCCCCTCCAGGGTGAGCAGGCGCACATTGGGCCATAACTCGCGGATGCGGCTCTTCCACACCGCCAGCACCTGGGCCGCGACAAAGCTGTCCGCCGCAAAACGCCGCCCATTGCTGGCCGCCGGCCGATAGGCATCGCTGACATAGTCGGTCACCATGCGCTCGGCATTAAAGCGGGGAATGATGCTTTTCATGGAGGCCTTGGACATCTTCACCCAGCCGGGGGCATAGCCGTAGCTGCCCCGGTCGTAATAGAGCGGGGCCACCTCCTGTTCCAGAATGGTGTAGAGTTCGTTGGCTTCGTCATGACGGCTGTTGCCGCCGGCGTCGTCGGGATGGGGCTTGATGCCCCAGCCGTTGTAACCGTTGAAACCCTCTCCCCACCAGCCATCCAGGACGCTCAGGTTGATGACGCCATTGGCACCGGCCTTTTCTCCGGAGGTGCCGCTGGCTTCCAGGGGGTATTCCGGGTTGTTGAGCCAGACATCGACGCCGCTGACCAGATGACGGGCCAGGGCCAGGTCGTAGTTCTCGATGATATGGATATGCCCCAGGAACTGGGGATCATTGGCGAAACGGGCGATGCTGCGCACCAGGTCCTGGCCGGGGCTATCGGCAGGATGGGCCTTGCCGGCAAAGAGGAAAACGATGGGGCGTTCGCTGTGGGTAGCCAGTTGCCGCAAACGCTCCACATCGTCAAAGAGCAGGGTGGCGCGTTTGTAAGTGGCAAAGCGCCGGGCGAAGCCCACCACCAGCACATTGGGGTCAATGGGGTCGAGATGCCGCAACACCCGGTCCAGGCGCGCCTCACCCATGCCGTTGCGCAGATGCTGTTCGGTCAGATGCTGGCGCACCGTCGCCAGCATCTGGCTCTTCAGGGTCTGGCGAATGCTCCAGAAAAGGTGATCGGGGATCTGCGCCACCCGCTCCCAGAAGGGAATCTGCGAAAGCTGATTGCGCCATTGTCCACCCAGGAGGCGATCCAGGGTATCCACCCACTCGGCAGCGAGGAAGCTGGGGATATGCACCCCATTGGTCACATAGCCGACGGGATTTTCCTCCGGTGGCACCTCCGGCCACAGGGGCGCCAGCATCCGCGCCGCCACGCCCCCGTGAATGCGGCTGACGCCGTTTTGCCAGCGCGATCCCCGTACCGCCAGCGCCGTCATGCTGAAACCCTCGCCGGGGTGCGCGCCCAGTTCGAGAAACGCCGGGGCATCCACCCCGCACTCGGCAATCATCATCCCAAAATATTCCCGCACCATGTCGGCGGGGAAAATATCGTGCCCTGCGGGCACCGGGGTGTGGGTGGTAAAGACCGTGGAGGCGGCGACGGCCTCCACGGCGGCGTAAAAATCCAGCCCCTGGCCAACCAGCTCGCGGATCCGCTCCAGCACCAGAAAGGCCGCATGGCCTTCATTGATATGCCAAACGCTGGGCGCCAGCCCCACCGCCCGCAGGGCGCGCACTCCGCCGACGCCGAGGACGATCTCCTGCTGAATGCGCGTTTGCAGATCGCCGCCATAGAGGCGATGGGTAATATAGCGGTCCTGCTCCGTGTTTTCCGCGATGTTCGTATCCAGCAAATACAGGCGGATCCGCCCGACCTCCGCCACCCAGAGCTTGGCCTTGACGACGCGGCCGGGAAAGCAGTCGAGGCTGATGAGCACCTCGCCGCCATCATGGCGCAGCACCGGACGCACGGGCAGGTCCTCAAAGCGGGCATCCGTATAATCGGCCTGCTGGTTGCCCTGGGCGTCGATGCGCTGGGAGAAATAACCCTGGCGGTAGAGAATACCCACGCTCACGAAGGGCAAGGACAAATCGCTGGCGGCCTTGCAGTGATCGCCGGCGAGAATGCCCAGCCCGCCGGAATAAATGGGGAAGCTCTCATGCAGACCGTATTCGGCGCAAAAATAGCCGATGAGGTCATCGGCGGCGAACTCGCCCGCCGGACCCTGCGTTTGCGGCTCCAGGAGATAGGTGTCGCGGGCCGACAGGACGCGATGATAGACATCGATGAACACGCGGTCCTGGGCGGCGGCCTGCAGGCGGCTTTCATCCACCAGGCGCAGGAAGAGCTTGGGATTGTGACCCGTGGCCCGCCACAGGGCGGGGTCCAGGCGGGCAAAGAGGCTGCGGGTCTGGCGGTCCCAGCTATACCAGAGGTCTTCGGAGAGATCCACGAGACGGGCCAGCTTGCGGGGGATTTTGGGATTGACCTCGAGAAAAAAATTACTGGCGGGCATGCATCGCTCCCTGTGACATGAGCTGCGCTATCAATGTCCGATGGCCATGGCCGCTTCTACGGCGGCAATGCTCTTGGGCACATCGGCGGAAAGGATTTCGGGGCCATCCGCACCGATCAGGACGTCATCCTCGATGCGAATGCCGATGCCGCGCCAGCGCTCCGGGATCGCCGGATTGTCGGGCGCGAAATAGAGGCCCGGCTCCACCGTGAGCACCATCCCGGCGGCCAGGGTGCGCCACTCCTTCCGGTTGACCCGGTAGTGTCCAACGTCATGCACATCCATGCCCAGCCAGTGACCGGTACGGTGCATGTAAAAGGGCTTGTAGGCCGCCGTTTCGAGGACCTCATCCAGCCCCCCCCCCAGGATGCCCAGGTCGATGAGCCCTTGGGCGAGGACCCGCACGGCGGCGTCGTGATAATCCGTCACCGCGCGGCCTACGGAAAGGGCGGCCATGGCGGCCTCCTGACTGGCCAGGACCAGTTCGTAGATCTCCCGCTGGGCGGGGCTGAAGCGGCCGTTGACCGGGAGGGTGCGGGTGATGTCGCCGGCATAGCCTCCCACTTCCGCCCCCGCATCGATGAGTACCAGATCGCCATCCCGCAGCTCGTCGTCATTTTCCGTGTAATGCAGGATGCAGGCGTTGACGCCGCCACCCACAATGCTGGGGTAGGAAGGAGAAGGCGCCCCGAGACGGTGAAAGACGTATTCGATCTCCGCTGCCAGTTGATACTCCGTAAGCCCGGGACGGCAGGAGCGCATGGCATGGCGATGGCCGGCGCCGCTGATCCCCACCGCCGCGCGCAGGATCTCGGCCTCGGCGGCATCCTTGAACAGGCGCATCTCGTGGATCAGCTCGCTGCCGTCCACCACTTCCCGGGGATAGCGGATGCCCTGGCGGATCTTGGCCTTGGCCAGGTTGCGCCAATGCAGGACCCGGGCATCGAAGTCTGCCTGCCGGCCCATGGGATAAAACAAGATCTCCCGATCCTCCAGCAGTTGCGGCAGGATCTCGTCCACCTCGTGGATGCCCAGCACCCGGTCCACCCCGCATTGCTGCCGTGCGCCCTCCAGGCCGGCACGCCGGCCTTCCCAGACTTCCCGTTGCGGGTCCGCGGGTCGACAGAAGAGAATCTGCTCCCCGTCGGGGTGGCCGGGCGCCAGCACCAGGAGCGCCTCGGGCTCGGTGAAACCGGTCAGGTAGGCAAAATCGCTATCGGCGCGAAAGGGATATTGCACATCGCCGTTACGCTCCTTGACCATAGCCGTCGGGATGATGGCGACTCCTTCCTGCCCCATTTGCGCCATGAGGCGACGGCGGCGAGCCAGGTAATCGGGACGGGGCAAGGACAACGAACGCATGGGCAGACCTCCATTTTGTGTCCATTATGGCATAGCGGGCCACCGGGGGCGACGTCCCTAGATCTCGAAGGCCGCCGCAATGGCATCCCCCAGGCGGGCCGCCGGGGCCAGGGTGAAGCCCCGCGGCGCCGGCTCCACCCCGGCGCGGGGCAGGATCGCGCCGTGGAAACCGAGCTTGACGGCCTCGCGCAAGCGCGCGGCGCTGCCGGCCACGGCGCGCACCTCGCCGGCCAAGCCCAACTCGCCGAAGACCACCCGCCGCCCGCTCACCGGCCGGTTGCGGAAGCTGCTGAGCAAGGCCAGGGCCACGGCCAGGTCCGCCGCCGGCTCGTTCACCCGCACCCCGCCGGCAATATTGACGAAGACGTCCTGGTCGAAAAAGGCGCTGCCGCCGTGGCGATGGAGTATGGCCAGCAGCAGGGAAAGGCGATTGGGGTCCAGGCCGATGGCCACCCGGCGCGGGTTCGCCAAGGGGCTGGGAGTAACCAGGGCCTGCACCTCCACCAGCAAGGGCCGCGTCCCTTCCTGGGTGGCCAGGACCACACTGCCCGGCACCGGTCCCTCGTGCTGGGAAAGGAAAAGTTGCGAGGGGTTGGCCACTTCCGTAAGCCCTGCCTCCTGCATCTGGAAGACCCCCAGTTCGTTGGCCGCACCAAAGCGGTTTTTGATGGCGCGCACGATGCGATAGGGGCTCCCCGCCTCCCCCTCGAAATACAGGACCGTATCCACCATGTGCTCCAGGACGCGGGGGCCGGCGATGGCCCCCTCCTTGGTGACGTGGCCCACCAGCCAGACGGTGCTCGCATTGGCCTTGGCGTGGCGCACCAGGCGGGCCGCGCATTCGCGCACCTGGGACACCGAGCCGGGGGCCGACTGCAGGGTATCCGTATAGACCGTCTGGATGGAATCCACCACCACCACGGCGGGACTCTCCCGGCTGAGCAGTGCCTCGATGGCCTCCAGGTGATTTTCCGCCACCACCCGGATATGGCTCGAACCGAGGCCGAGGCGCTGGCCGCGCAGGGCCACCTGGGCCGCCGACTCCTCCCCCGTCACATAGAGCACCGAACAGGCCTGGGCCATGTAATGAGCGGCTTGCAGGAGCAGGGTGGATTTGCCGATGCCGGGATCGCCCCCCAGCAGGATGGCCGCTCCGGTCACCTGTCCGCCGCCCAGCACCCGATCCAACTCTCCCAGGCCGGTGGCCATGCGCCCGGCGTCTTCCAGGGGCACCTCGTGGAGCCATTGGGGAGGGCTGGCGGTGGCATAGGCCGTAGAGGCCTTGGCGACGCCCTTTTCCGCCCGTTGCTCCACCAGGCTGTTCCAGGCGCCGCAGTCGGGGCAGCGGCCCAGCCATTTGTTGCTGACGCCGCCGCAATCCTGGCAAACGTAAATGGATTTGGCGCGGGTCACGGCACCCGTTCCCGGGGCACGCGCGCCTGGATGCGGCAGCTCAGTTCATAGGGAATGGTGTCCAGCCGCTCGGCCAGGCTTTCCACGCTGGGTCCGGCGCGTCCCATGAGCACCACCGGGTCGCCCACGCCGGCGCGCAGGTCCGTCAGGTCCACAAAAAGCATGTCCATGCTCACCCGCCCGAGGGTCACCGTCGGCTGACCAGCCACCTGCACCGGTGTTCCCGTCCCCGCTCCCCGCGGGTACCCATCCCCGTAACCCGCCGCCACCACCCCCACCCGCCGCGGGCCAGCCGCCTGCCACGCCGCGCCATAGCCCAGCCAATCTCCGGCGACGAGGTCATGGACGGCGATCAGCTTGCTGCGCCAGGACAAGACCGGCTGCAGGCCCAGATCCGCGCCGTCCCGCCCGGAAAAGGGCGAGAGCCCGTAGAGCATGAGGCCGGGGCGCACCCAGGTGTAATGGGGCCCCGGCAGGGCCAGGAGCGCGGCGGAATTGACCAGGGAGTGCTGCCCCTCCAGACGGTCATCGGCACCTTCCACCGCGGCGGCGAAGGCGTTGATCTGGCGTTGATTATAGGGATCTGCCGGGGTATCGGGGCGTGCCAGGTGGCTCATCAGGCCCAGCACGCGCCAGGCCGGAAAGGCGCGCAGGCGGGCATAGATCTCCGTCAAGGCGGAAGGGTCAAAACCCAGGCGGTGCATCCCGCTGTCCACCTTGAGGAAAAAAAGCGCGGGCGCCGCCCCGGCGCGCGCTTCGAGCCACTGCAACTGCCGCCAGTCATGCACGACGAGGGTCAGTTGCAAGGCCAGCGCCAGCTCCAGCTCCTCCGCCGCAAAGGGACCTTCGAGGAGGACGATGGGCTGCTCCAGGCCCAGGGCACGGAGCTGCTGCGCCTCTTCCAGGGAGGCCACGGCAAAGGCGTCCACCCCCGCGGCGCCCAGCACCGGCGCGCAGAGGGCCGCCCCATGGCCGTAGGCATCGGCCTTGACCACGGCCATGATCCGGCAACCCGGGGCCCGCGCCCTTACCACCCCCACATTATGGTGCAGGGCACCGGCCGAAATCTGCGCAACGATGGGGCGGCTCATGACGGCCTGCCCGGCGCGCGATCAGGAAGCAAAGTGGTCCATGGGCGGGGCATAGTTTTCAAAGCGGGTATATTCTCCAAAAAAGCTCATGCGTACCGAGCCGATGGGGCCATTGCGCTGCTTGCCGATGATCACTTCGGCAATGCCCTTGACCTCCTCCTTGTCCTTGAAATAAACCTCATCACGGTAAAGGAAAAGAATGAGGTCCGCATCCTGTTCGATGGCCCCGGACTCGCGCAGATCCGCCATCTGCGGCCGCTTTTCGGTCCGGTTTTCCAGCCCGCGATTGAGTTGGGAGAGGGCGACGACCGGAATGCTCAACTCCTTGGACAGGGCCTTGAGGGAGCGGCTGATTTCCGAGATCTCGGCCACCCGGTTATCGGCCCGGCCCGGCACTTGCATGAGCTGCAGGTAGTCCACGATCACCAGGGCCAGGCCGTGATCGCGCTTGAGGCGTCGCGCCCGCGAGCGCAACTCCACCGGCGTCAACGCCGCCGAGTCATCCACAAAGAGGGGCGCCGTGCTCAACTCGCCCACCGCATGGGCGATGCGCGGCCAGTCGTCATTGCCGAGGGTGCCATTGCGCAACCGGTGCTGATCCACGCGGCCCCGGGAAGAAAGGGCGCGGAGGACGATCTCCTCCGTGGGCATCTCCATGCTGAACACCGCCACCGGCGCCTTTTCGATACAGGCCACATGCTCGGCGATATTCATGGCGAAGGAGGTCTTGCCCATGCTCGGGCGGCCGGCGATGATGATGAGTTGCCCCGGATGCAGGCCCGAGGTCTTTTCGTCGAGATCGGCAAAACCCGTGGAAAGGCCGGTAATGCCTTTCTTTTCACGGGCGATGCGCTCGATGCGGTCGATCACCTGGGGCAGGGCCGTTTTCAACTGGGTAAAGCCTTCGCTGCCGCGCTGCTGGCCTTCGGCCAGGCGAAACACCTTGCCCTCCGCCTCATCCAGCAAGGCCTGCGCGTCGCGCCCCTCGGGATGATAGGCCAACTCGGCGATTTCCCGTCCCACCTGGATCAGGTCGCGCAGCATCGCCCGGTCGCGGACGATCTGCGCATAGGCCCCCACATTGGCCGCCGAGGGTGTTTCATTGGCCAGCAGGATCAGATATTGCAAACCGCCCGCATCGGCGAGCTGTTCGCGATCCTGCAGGTATTGGGAAATGGTGATGGCGTCAACGGGCCGACCTTCCCCCATCATGGCGGAGATGGCCGCGAAGATCAGCCGATGACGGCGCTCGTAAAACGCCGATTCCGTGACGATCTCGGCGATCTGATCCCAACTGCCGGGATCGATGAGCACGGCGCCCAGCACCGACTGCTCCGCCTCCGCCGCATGGGGCGGGGCCTTGACGCCGCCTCCCCCCAAGGCCTCCGCCCTATCCATGCCCAGCCGACCGGCTGCCAGGGTACGGCATCACGCGCGGCTGACGTGCACCATCACCTCCAGCTCGACTTCCGGATGCAAATGCAGCCGTACGGGATACTCGCCGACCCGCTTGATGGGACCTTCGGCCAAACGGATCTCGCCATGGGCCACTTCCTGACCCAGGGCCAGCAACGCGGCGCTGATGTCATGCAAGCCCACCGAACCGAAGAGGCGTCCGTCCTCGCCCGCCTGAATGGCGATCTTGACCACCAGATCGGCAAGGGCGGCGGCACGGGCCTGGGCCGCCTGCAAGCGCGCCAACTCGGCCTGTTCCAGGGCCGCCTTGCGCGCCTGGAAGGCCTCCAGACTGGCGTTCGTAGCCACTACCGCCTTGCCCTGGGGAACCAGGAAATTCCGTCCATAACCGGGCCGCACCTCCACCACATCGCCCAGCCGCCCCAACTTGTTAATGCGTTCCAGCAAGATCACTTTCATCAATCCATCCTCCCAAAAATCAAAGCATCACCCATTAGGAACGACGCGCCGAGATGCGTTCGCGCAAATGGAAAATCCGGTCCAGCAAGCCTAGAAAACTGGTCAGCAGGAGAACCTGCGACAGCAGCACCAGCACCACATAAAAAGCCACCAGGGCCGCCCGCGGCCATGCCCGGGCGGCAAACCACAGATGGATGAGACTCAGGCCCTGGAGCAAATAAAAACTCCCCAGGAGCAACACGAGATTCTGCGCCAGCCAGAGCAGCGGACCGTGGACCGCCCAGGTCGACAGGACGGCCGCCGAAAAGAGCCAGAGCACCGGTCCAGGCACCGTCCAATCACGAAACGAGCGCTCGGGCTGGGAATGAGCGAGCAGCCGATCGCGCCAGCGGCTGGCCAGCAGGGCGGCCAGCACCCAGAACAGCCCCATGGCCGATGCCAGCAAGGCGGGCATCAGCCGCGCCAGTTCCCCCAGCATCTGCCGCTGTACCGGCCCCAGATCCTTCACCACGGAGGCCGTGGCCCGCGCCACCTGCGCCTGCCAGAAGGCCTCCCCCTGCGCTCCGGGAATGACCCATAAGGTCAAGGCCAGAGTCCCCAGGGCCAGCAGCAGGGCGGCCCAGGCCACCCCCGACCAGTCCTGACGGCGCAGCAGGCCCTCTCCCAGCAATCGCCCCGGCAACCAGGCGGCAAGGCCGAAGGCCAGGGCATAGGAGGGATCCAGGGTGAAGAGCGCCGTCGCCACGCCGGCGATGGCCAGCACCTCCAGACTCTCGCGCCGCCCCGCCTGGGTGACCACCAGCGCCACCAGGCTGGCGCAAAGCAGGAGCAGCGGTCCGGCCAGAACCGGCAGCAAGGCCGCCAGGGTAAACGTCATCGCCAGCGTCAGGCTGGCTTGCCAACGCCCCCGCAGGAACCATTGCAAAGCCGCTGCATCCCCTCGCCCTGCCACGGGGCCGTATCGCCCTCAGCGCACGACGTAGGCCAGCAAGGCCAGAAAGCGCGCGCGCTTGATGGCCGTAGCCAGTTGCCGCTGATAGAGGGCGCTGGTGCCGGTAATGCGGCTGGGGACGATCTTGCCGGTTTCGCCCACATAACCCTGCAATGTTTTCAGGTCCTTGTAGTCGATTTCCTTGACGCCCTCGGCACGGAAGCGGCAAAACTTCCGGCGGCGAAAGAAACTGCCACCGCCGCCGCGCTTGTCGCCATCGCTGTCCCGATCCCTGTCCTTGTCTCGATTGAATGCCATGTCCTGCCTCCGGCCTTATTCGGCTACCAGCATGTCGCTGGGGTTGGTTTCACTTTCCGTCTCGGTCACCACGTCATCGCTGCGCTCGCGGCGCTCGTTTTCGTCACGGGCCAGGGGTGAAGGAGTGGTGACGGCCTCGGCGCGGGCCAGCACCAGGTGGCGAAGAACGGCATCGCTGAAGCGGAAGGCATCTTCGAGTTCGGCCAGGGCGGCACCGGTGCATTCGATATTCATCAGGACGTAATGGGCCTTGTGCGCCTTCTTGATGGGGTAGGCCAACTGGCGGCGGCCCCAGTCTTCCAGACGATGGATATGACCGCCGTCCCCTTCGATCATGCCGCGATAGCGCTCGACCATCTGGGGGACCTGCTCGCTTTGATCCGGATGGACCAAAAATACTATTTCATAATGACGCAAAATGCGCTCCTTACGGTTCACGGTGGAGCCCGAACACCATTTGTTCGAGCAAGGAGATAAAGGTGAGGGCGTATTCTAATACGCGAGGCGGGAAAAACAAGGGGTTAAAACGGCGTGCATTCAAAAAAACCGTCTTGCGGCCGCAGCAAGCGAGCCCGCCGGCAGGCAATGCCCATCAGGACAGGGAGGCATGCAGACCCGCAATGCGCCTCGCCAGGGCGGCGGCCTCCTCCGCAGCTAGCCCCGCCCCAGGGTCGGCACCCGCCAGCCCCGCCAGGCGTTGCGCGCGATCTGCCCAGGACCGGGGAGCAAGGGCGGCCATGGCCTGATCCGCCGCAGCGGGATCATTACAAATCAGGAGCAGGTCGCAACCCGCCGCCAGGGCCGCCGCCGCCCGCGCGGGGACATCGCCCAGGCCATGGGCGCCGCCCATGCTCAGGTCATCGCTGATGATTGCCCCGGCAAAGCCCATTTGTTCACGCAGGATATCCTGTAGCCAACGCCGGGAAAAACCCGCCGGCTGATCATCCACATCGGGATAGAGGCAATGGGCGGGCATGATGCCGGGAATACCCGCCGCGATGAGCGCTGCAAAGGGGTAGAGGTCCGCGGCGGCCAATTCCGCCCAGGAACGCCGGTCCACCGGCAGGACCATGTGGGAATCCGCCGCCACCGCCCCGTGGCCGGGGAAATGCTTGGCCACGCCCCGCAGGCCCGTCGTCGCCAAGCCCTGCCAGAGCGCCTCCGCCAGGGTGGCCACCACCTGCGGATCCCGATGCAGGGCGCGGTCGCCGATGACCGCCGAGACCCCCCAGTCGAGGTCCACGCAGGGCGTGAAATCCAGATCGATCCCCAGGCCGCGCAACTCCGCTCCCAGCAGACGCCCCCAGTCCCGCGCCATGGTCACGGCGGGGAGCATCCCCGCCTGGTCCCACAGACGGCCGAGGCTGGCCTGGGGAGGAAAACGCGTCACCCCTGCGGTCAGGCGCTGGACACGCCCCCCTTCCTGATCGATGGCGATGAGCAGGGAGGGTTGGCGCAGGGCGTGCAGATCGGCGCACAAGGCCCGCACCTGGGCCGCATCCAGACAGTTGCGGGCAAAGAGGATCACCCCCCCCACGGCCGGATGCAGGAGCCGCTCCCGCTCTTCCGCCGTCAGGACCGGCCCGGCCAAGTCCACCAGCAAAGGCCCGCGGGGGAGGACCGGCGGTTTCATGAGGGTTGCACCGCCGCTTTCTCATTCCCCCGCACCTCTTCACCCTTATCGTCCCCCTGGATCAGGACGAGATTCTCCGGCATGGAAATGGGCAGGGCGATACGCGGCGGTTGGCTGGGGATCCCGCGCACATGGACGGGAATGATCATCATGCTGAAGCCATCATGCTGCAGACGGTCCTGGATAATGAAACTCACCTCGTCGTGGAGCAGGCCCCAGAAAGGGGTCTGGTAGGGGGTGTCGATAATACGGCCCGCGAAAAAGATGCTTTGCGGGAAATAACGGATGGCCACCTTGGCCAGTTCTTCCATGGCCTGGATGCGATCCGTCGCATAAGTGGCAAACCAGGTGGCGGCCATGCCCTCGCTCTGACAGAAAGCCACATATTGAGCGGCCTCCGCCTCGACATACACTTTCAGTTCTTCAATGGCCTTGACGCCCTTGAATTCGCCCTGGCCGACAATGCCGGCGAGCAGAAAGACGTAATTCTTGACGAAGCCGCCGACCATCCGATGGGCGGTCAGGAGGGTGTGCAGGCCCAGACCGTCGAAGCGGCTGACGAAAAATACCGCCGTAGCGCCGCGCGGATCCATCGGTAAGGGAGCGCCCGGTTCCAGCCCCTCGGGCACGACATCCATCATCGTTTCATCCAGGTCTTCGGTGATTTTGCTCAACGATTTGTAATGCCGATAGATACGATAACTAAGAACGATGACGATCCCGGTCACCAACAAGGTAAACCAGCCGCCCTGATCAAATTTCTCGAAAATGGTAATGGCCAGAATGCTGGCGGAAACGATAAAACCTGCCACACTCACGGCCAGTTTTATCAGCCACCTGGATTCCGTCGCGCGGCTGCCCGACCAATGGTGCATCAGCCCCGCCATGGTCAGCGTAAAGGTGATGAAGACGTTGATGCTGTAGAGCACGACCAGGACACCCACATGGCCTCCCGTCGCCAGCAGTATTGCTATGGATGCCGCGCCGATCAACAAGATGCCATTACGCGAGACGAAGCGGTCGGAAAGGTAGGAAAAACGCTCGGGCAGCCAGCGATCCACCGCCATATTGGCCATGATGATGGGTGCGGTGATGATGCCGGTATTGGCCGCGATATACAGCAGAAGCCCTTCGGTAAGGAGGGTGATCAATACCGCATACTGTCCATAATCGATGCCATCCAGGTGCCAGCCATGGGTGATGGCATTATACAAAACCGCATTCAGGGTCTGCCCTTCATGCCCGTGGACATCATACATGAGGTAGAGAAAGATCAGGCTGCCCGCCACCAGCGAGAGCGAAACGGCGAGATAGGTCATGGCCCGCTGGCCCGTTTGCACCCGCGGTTCGCGCATGATGTGGACGCCGTTGGCCACCGCCTCCAGACCGGTGTAGGTTCCGCCGCCGAGGCTGAAGGCGCGGAATATCAGGGCGATGATGAAAAGCCAGCCGTACTGCAAGCTGTCATGCCTTGCTCCGGCAACGGTATGGTCCACGATTTGCGGCACATCGCTCACATGGCTCATCAGCCCCCAGCCCAGGACGAGGATATGGGTGAGGATGAAACCCATGAAAACGGGCAGCAGGACCTTGATGGACTCCTTCATGCCGCGCAGGTTGATAAAGACCAGGAAAAGCAATATCACGACATCGAGATAAATGCGTTCCTGATACCAATAAGCGGGAAGGATGCTCAGCAAGGCCTCGGTGCCGGACGCCACGGAAATGGCGGCGGTAAGGATATAATCGACAATCAGGGCAGAACCGCTCACCAACCCGGCCTTGCGCCCGAGCAAGGTCGACGCGGTGTGATAACCACCGCCGCCGCCGGGGAACAGCGCAATGACCTGCTTGTATCCGGCAGCGATGATAAACACGGAAACAGGAATACCAATGGCCAGGACTACCGAGAGATATTCATGCCCTTTCAAGGCGTAGTAAATCTCCGGCGGACCATAGGCCGATGAGGATAGGGCGTCGGAACCCAACCCGACCCAGGCGAGGAAGGCAGCCAGGGAGAGATTGTCGAATAGCTTGGGATTAAATACATTGACGGCCTGCGTAAAGCGGGGAAAACGTATCCAGGCCATTCACGACCTCCCTGGAGAAAGAAAGGATTGCGGCGGTTCATCATCAATAAAAACCGGCACGCCGACAGCAACCTGGGAAAACAGCGTCAGCATATCATCGCTGGACAGGCGCACGCAGCCGGCGGAAACCGGCTCGCCGAGATGGCTTGCGTCGGCGGTACCGTGGATATAGATATACCGACGAAAGGTATCCACCCGCCCGCCCCGGTTGCGCCCCGGCTCCAGGCCGGAAAGCCAGAGAATACGCCCCAGGATCCAGTCGCGGGCCGGCTGCCCGGCGGCCAGGGCCGGCGTGTAGCACTCCCCCGTCCAGCGCCGCCCCCGCAAGATCGCATTGCCGGGCAACCCCTCGCCAATCCGCGCCCGCACCGTATGCCAGCCGCGCGGCGTGCAGCCGCTCCCCCGGCTTTCCCCCAGGCCATTGGCCGCCGTGGAGATGGGAAAGGTCTGCGCCGCTTCCCAACCCGCCATGATCCCCAGTTGCTGCCGGGACACATCCACCCACAGCCACTGGCCTTGGGGATCAGCGCTGGAAGAGAGCAATGGATTCCACATGGGCGGTATGGGGAAACATGTTGACCACGCCGGCGGCAACCAGCCGATAACCGCGCACGTGGACGAGATACTCCGCATCCCGGGCGAGGGTGGCGGGGTTGCAGGATACATAGACCATGCGCTCGGGATGCACCTCTCCCAAGGCCTTGAGGACCTCCATGGCACCGCTCCGGGGCGGATCGATGAGCATCTTGTCCACGGCGCCCCAAGCGCTCAGGTCCTCCGGGCCGATGCGGGTAAGATCGGCCACGGCAAAACGGGCCAATGCCTGTAGACCATTGTTTTCGGCGTTTTCACCGGCCAGGGCCACCAGACGCGCATCGCCTTCCACCCCCAGGACCTCTGCGCCCAGGCGGGCGATGGGCAGGGTAAAATTCCCCAGACCGCAAAAAAGATCGAGGATCCGCTCCCCGGCCCGGGGCTGAAGCAGGGCCATGGCCCGACGCACCAGGATCTGGTTCACCGGCTGGTTGACCTGGGTAAAGACCAGCGGGTCGAAACGCAGGCTGACATCGAACTCCGGGAGCCGGTAACGCAGGGGCGCCGGCTCCGGCGGCCAGACGCAGTGAATGGTGGCAGGGCCGCCGGACTGCAACCATAGCTGCACGCCATGCTGTTGCGCAAACTCCCGCAGCAGCGCGACATCCTGACTGCTCAAGGGCAGCAAATGACGGACGACCAGGGCCACCACTTCGGGACTGGAGGCCACTTCAATCTGCGGAATCCCCTGGGGCTCGCCGAGCTTCGCCACCAAGGCGCGCAAGGGGAGGAGCAGGTGGGCCACGCGGGGATCGAGGGTGAGGCAATAGCCCATATCCGCTACGTAACTGCTGCGCCGTTCGCGGAAACCCACCAAGGCGCCGCGGCTCTTGGGCACCCGCACCGACAGCCGCGCCTTGCTGCGATAGCCCAGACTGGGACCGAAGATGGGCGGCAGGATGCGCTCCGGCCGCACCTTGCCGATGCGCCACAGGTTTTCTTCCATCTGGCGCTGTTTGACCGCGACCTGGGCGCTGGGCTCCAGGTGCTGCAGGGTACAGCCGCCACAGAGGCCGAAGTGCGGGCACGGCGGCGTCACCCGTTGCGCCGACGCTCGCTCCACGGCAAGCACTTCGGCCCGGTCGAAACGACTGCTGTGTTCCGTGCGGCGGGCCCAGACGCGCTCGCCGGCCAGGGCCCCGTCCACAAAGACGACCTTGCCCTCCACCCGCGCCACACCAAAGCCCTCGGCGTCCAGCGCGCTGATCTCCATCCGCTCGGGAGCGGCATTGCGTATCGCTTTACCCTTGGACATGGGGAAGATCCTCGGGCCAGAGGGTAAGGAATTCGGCGAGGTGGGGTTCGCCACGGCTGAGGAGATGGCTGCGCAATTGCCCTTGCCGGGTCCCATAAGCAGCCGCATCGAGGTGGCCGCGGGTGAGTTCAAAACGCAGATGGATCAGGGCCGTATTCAATACATCCACTTCGCAATACTGGCGGATGGCGGCCATCTCGCCGGCCTGATAGCGCGTCCAGACCTCCCCACCCGACATGCCCAGCTTGCCCGGCAAGCCGAGCAGGAGGGCCATTTCCTGCAAGCGCACCACATTGCGGCCCTGGAAACCCGAGAGGACATCCATGAGATCCAGATGACGCTCGTGGTAACGGCTCAAGTAGTTGTTCCAGCGGTAGCTCTGGTCATTCTGGCCTTGCTCCCAGTAGCGGGCGGCGGGGATGCCATGGAGCAGGGCGCGATAATGCAGGACGGGGAGGTCGAAGGCGGCGCCATTCCAGGAAACCAGTTGCGGCGCGTGGCGCTCGATGAACTGGAAAAAGGCCGCCACCAGGCGCGGTTCATCGTCCTCCACTGCGCCAAAGCTGCTGAGCTTGACCTGCTCGCCATGCCACCACAGGGCGGAAATGGCAATGACCCGATGCAGATGGGGGCGCATGAATTCCGAAGCACCCAGGGTCTCGATCCGACGCTGATGCTGCAGCAGTTCGGCCACGCCCTGATCGTCGCCATCGCTCAAGCCGTAGATACGCCGTCCGCCGGCCACGTCGGGGATGGTTTCAATGTCGAAAACCAGGGTGTTGCGCAAGGATGGCGTGCTTATTTCTGCTGCCATTGCCCGGCACTGTTCTGAAACCATCTGCCCGGAGGCGCCTTGTTGATCCAGGCCTGGGCGAAGGTCGCCTGGATCTGCGCCTCCCACTCCGGGTGACCGTTGGCATTGGCGATGGCCTGATAGAGGTTCTGCAGCAGGGTATTGTTGGTAGCCACCAGGGCGCTGACCTGGGCCCGCTGGGCCAGCGGCACGGCATTCAGGTCACGGACGGCCACCAGGCCGGCGGCGGTGAAACCTACGGCACCGCTTTGCAGGTACGGGCGGATCTGCGGCACGAAGTCTTCCAGACGATCCTTGGCCGCCACCACTTCCGGGCTGCTCGCATCCAGGTTGGCCGCTGCGCTGGCCTGTCCGCTCACGCTGCTGAATCCGAGATTCAGCACATATCCGGCCAGATGCCAGGGAGAGGAGAGCATGCTCAGCGGACCCACGGCGGAGCGCGTGGGCGCCGATACCGCCGGGGCCGTGGAAATCCCCGGCGCCGCCACCGCCGGCTTCCTGGCCTCCGCCTGATATACTTGTTCCACCACCTTGTCGGCCAGTTTCTGGGCGGCGGCGGCGGGGAAGTAGATATTCACCGTCACACAGGCGCTCAGAGCCAGGGCCAGGATCAAGCCGAGCAAGGCTCGGCCATGCCGTCCGTTCATCGTTCTTGCAATGTTCATCGCTTATTCCCCTGTCTTTACCTGAGCCCCGGAGTGCATGGCCGTCGCCAAGCGAGCCAGAAGCTCCGACCAGCCGACGCGCCGATTGTACCCTACCACATCGACCCGTGGCAGCCCTTCCCCCTGTAAAATGACAAAGCCCTTATTCTCACGGCCCACTCCGGAAAGTTCGGCGACATTGTCGTGGAGAGTGATGCCCATACCCAGACGGGCGTAGTGGAAGGTCTTGAACATCCGCAGGAACAAGGTTTGAAAAAAACCGGACACCCCGTTGCCGCCCCCCAGCCGGGTGAGGTTTTGCACGGCGGCCTGACTGATCTGCTGCGCCACGTCGGGACTGCGCACCGTATAAAAGCGGGCGGAAAAGGCGTCCGGCCGCCAGTTCAACAGGCGCAGGTCGTGGACGTCGCCATCGAGAACGCCGCTGATGAAGCCAAAGTGAAAGGCCTGCGTCAGGGGCTTCAGTTGCAGACCGCGCATTTGGACATCGGCGGTGAGGATGGGAACGGCGCCCAGGAGATTGCGGATGCGCAGATCCTGCACCAGGACATTGCCGCCAAAGACCTGCGCCGAGAGCAGGCCGCTGGTCTCCAGACTCCCCTGGGCGTAGCGCAATTCGGGGATGACGGCCGCCACCCTGCCGGTGAAAGGCGGCCAATGGAAAGCGGTGGCAAGGGCGGTCAAGTCGGCATTCTGCAAGGCGCCGGCCAGGCGGAAGCCCGCCTGGGGCCCGCTCCAGCTCCCGTCCAGTTGCTGCACCCGCAGCGATCCGCCCAGCAGGGCGATCTGCACCGGCTGGAGCAGGGAAAAGCCCTTCCCGGTCAGGCGGAAACGGCCATCCACCGACCCCACGGGGAGACGATAAAGTTCGGCGGCATGCCACGCCAGACTAGCCTGCGCCGCCGGCCCTTGGGCCGCCCAGCGCCCCTGCGATGCCAGGCCCTGGATGGCGATGCGTTTTTGCGTATCCCCCAAGCCGCCATCCGTAAGCTGCCAGCTTATGGCCCGCAGGCCGCCCTGCCAGTCCAGGGAAAAGCGCAACCTGCCCTGGGCCTGCAAGTCAGCGGCCAGGCCGCCCGCAGCGGTCAGGGGCTTGACCCAGGTGGCGTAAAAGGGCCCCACTGCCAGGTCTGCGTGCTCCACCTGCCACCGCGCCATGCCACTCCTGCGCGGAATGCGGGCCGTAGCGCGGGCGCTCCCCAGCCCTGGCCAGATGATCTGCCAGGCCGTCAGGTGCAGATCCCTTGCCCCTAGGCGCCAGCGCAAGCGGCTGCTGACGGGCTGCGCGGCCGGGGCGCTCCAGTACCAGGGACTCCACAAGACGGCCCCCTTGCGCCAGCGCAATTGCGCAGTACCGGACCAGGTCTTGCCCCTGCTGCCTGCGGCCCCCATCTCCAGTTGCACACCCTCAGCCGCCCGCAGGCCGGCAGCGTTGCTGAAGCCCAGGCCCTGCCCCTGCAGATGCAGGGCAAAGCGGTCGGCCCGGGTCCAGCGCGGGCCCGCCGCCCGGGCCGTCAGCGTACTCTGGCCCTGCGCCTGCCAGCCCTTGGGCAGGAAACCGGCGCCGGCGAGGAGCGGCGCCACCTGAAGATCCCCCTGCGCCCGGGCGGTCCAGCGGCCCGCCACGGCGCGCCAATCCAGATTCAGCCAGCCCGGCCTCTGCCCCTGCATCCTGAGCCGGGCCGAGGCGTTTCCGCCGACCTGCAGCACCGCCGCCGAAAACCGCCCGCCGAGAGGTCCCCAGGGGCTGCCCTGCAGGGCGAGCCGTCCTGACGCGCAGGACCAACCGGAACGGCTATCCAGACGGGCACAGCGCAGGGCGGCGCCCGTCCATGCCCGCTGGCGGGAAAGCTGCAGCCGGCCCGTATCCAATTCCACGGAAAATCCCGGCCCGGCGGGCTTGGCCGTCAGATGGACGTTGCGCAGCGACCAGTTCGCCCCCGCGATCTCCGTCGCCTGAATCTCCAGGTCCGTGGCGCCGGCGGGCAGGGCGAAAAGCAGGCCGAGAAGGACCGGCAAGGCCACCCGCAGGCGGGGCGGCCAAGGATGGAAAGGGATGCCCTTTCGCACCGCGGCGCGGATTCGGCTAGGCCGGAAAAACACCCGTAGAGAGATAGCGTTCCCCCCGATCGCAAATGATGACCACGATGACCCCCCTTTCCAGGGTGGTCGCCAGACGCCGGGCCGCCGCCACCGCGCCGCCCGAGGAGATCCCGGCCAGGATACCCTCCTCCCGCGCCAGACGACGGGTCATTTCCTCTGCCTCGTCCTGGGATACGTCGATGATGCGATCCACTTCTTGCGGATGGTAAATCCGCGGCAGGTACTCCTGGGGCCAGCGGCGGATACCGGGGATCCGCGCCCCTTCCGTCGGCTGCACCCCGATGATCCCGATGGCCGGCTGCACCTCACGCAGATAGCGCGCCGTACCCATGATGGTGCCCGTGGTCCCCATGGCCGACACGAAATGCGTCACCGTTCCCCGGGTATCGCGCCAGATCTCGGGGCCGGTGCCGAGATAATGGGCCTCGGGGTTGTCGGGATTGGAAAACTGGTCGAGCATGATTCCTTCTCCGGCCGCCACCATCTGCCGCGCCTGGTCGATGGCCCCCTCCATGCCGGTTTTTTCGGAGGTCAGGACCAGATCGGCGCCATAGGCGCGCATCACCTGGCGCCGCTCCATACTCATGTTCTCGGGCATGGTCAGGGTCATCCTGAGCCCCTGCATGGCCGCCACCATGGCCAGGGCGATGCCGGTATTACCGCTGGTGGGCTCCACCAGGCGCATGCCGGGGCGCAGGGTGCCCCGCTCCAGGCCACGACGAATCATGTTCAGGGCGGGGCGATCCTTCACCGAGCCGCCGGGGTTGTTGCCCTCCAGCTTGGCGAGAATCTGCACCGTCTTTTTCGGGGCGATCCGTTGCAAGCGGCACAGCGGCGTATTGCCCACCAGTTCTTCCAAACTGAACATCTCTCCTCCTCCCTAGCCTCTTGCCCCATTGTCGCACGGTGCCCCGATCTTCCTGCGCAGACCACCATGGTTCCATGTTATAGTTTTCTCTCTTGGCATCAACCGGTATATGCTTCTTGCCTGGAAACAAGGGCAAGGGAATCCATGACCGCCATCCACCACGAGCATCATAAGCATGAAAATATCGGCTGGCTGCGGGCCAGCGTTCTGGGGGCCAACGATGGCATCCTGTCCACGGCCAGCCTCCTTACCGGCGTGGCGGCAGGCCAGGCCGACCATCATCAGATCCTGCTGGCCGGTGTGGCCGGACTCATCGCCGGCGCCCTGTCCATGGCCGCCGGCGAATACGTCTCCGTGAGTTCCCAGGCCGATACCCAGCGCGCCGATCTCGAAGCCGAAAAGCGCGAACTGGCGAAAAATCCCCATTCCGAACTACGCGAGCTGGCGGGCATTTACGAACAGCGCGGCCTGGAAGCGGCCCTGGCCGAACGGGTGGCAGAGCAGCTCATGGCCCACGACGCCCTGGGCGCCCATGCACGGGATGAACTGGGCTTGACGGAAATGGCGGCGGCGCGGCCCATCCAGGCCGCCCTGGCCTCCGCCGCCGCCTTTGCCACCGGCGCCATCGTGCCCCTGGCGGCGGCGGCTTTCACGCCGCCGGTCTGGATCCTCCCCGGCATCTTCGGCAGCGCCATCATCCTGCTGGCCCTGCTCGGCGCCCTGGCGGCCCGGGCGGGAGGCGCAGCCCCGGGGATCGGTGCCCTGCGGGTGACTTTCTGGGGCGCCATCTCCATGCTGGTCACCACCGGGGTAGGGACCCTGGTGGGCCATGTCGGCCTCTAACCCCGGTTCGGCATGTTGCGCTTTCCAGGACAGCAGCGATGAGCACTGAAGCGATCCGCGGGGCGCCATCCTGGCATATCCACCCCGATGCCGAGGCCCTTGCCCGGCACCTCGCCCGCGCCATTGCCCGCATGGCCGACGCGGCCATCGCCGCGCGCGGGGCCTTTCACCTGGTCCTGGCGGGCGGCAATACGCCGCAGCGGGTCTACGCCGCCCTCGCTTCCCGGGGAGGGCGCTGGGACGCCTGGCACATCTACCATGGCGACGAGCGCTGTCTCCCGCCCCAAGCCCCCCAGCGCAACAGCCGCATGGCGGCAAGCGTCTGGCTGCAACAGGTGCCCATCCCCCGCGCCCAGATCCATGACATTCCCGCCGAAACGGGGGCGGAGGCGGCCGCCGCGGCCTACGCGGCCATCCTTCCCCCGCAGCGCTTCGACCTCGTCCTCCTGGGGATCGGCGAGGACGGCCATACGGCCAGCCTCTTCCCCGGCCAGCCCTGGGGCCTGGATCCGGCAACGCCCGCGGTGCTCGCCGTCCACAACGCCCCCAAGGCCCCCGCCGAGCGGGTTTCCCTCAGCGCCTGGCGCCTCCGGCGGAGCCGCGAGCTTTTCTTCCTCGCCACCGGCAGCGGCAAACGCGACGCCCTGGCGGCCTGGCGGCGGGGAGAGGATATCCCCGCCGCGCGGGTGGGCGTGGGGGCCACGGTATGGCTGGACGCGGCAGCCTGGCCAGAAACGTAAGCGGGATATGGTGGTTGGCGGGGATGTTTTGCCGCGACTTCGGCCCAAGCCGTCGTTGTTCTAGGCGAAATCCCGCGCCCGGCAGGCGAACTGTTTGAGCCCGCAGGGCGAGTTTTCAACCGCCAGCGGGATGAGCCGTAGAACAACAGGCGCGGGCCGCCGGAGCAAAAAGCATCCCCGCCAACCACCATCAAGATGCAGCAACGCTCAGGCGCGCCCGCCGCTTTTCTTGACCATCTCCAGGGCCGTCCCCACCACGGCACCGATATTGCCCAGATCGGCCGGAATCACCAGGGTGGTTCCGGCCTTGGCGAGATTGCCCCATTTTTCAATGAAATCCTTGGCCAACTGCATCTGCAGGGCCTCGATCCCGCCCGGTTCGTTGGCCGCTGCGCCGACGACGCGAATGGCGGTGGCGGTGGCGTTGGCCACCAGTTCGATGGCCTGGGCCTCGCCCTGGGCACGTAAAATCTCCGCCTGCCGCCGCCCGTCAGCCACGTTGATCTCCAGTTGGCGCTGGCCTTCGGAGGTATTGATCTGCTGCTGCCGCTGGCCTTCGGATTGAAAAATCAGGGCGCGCTTTTCCCGCTCCGCGGTAATCTGGAGTTCCATGGCATGCAGGATCTCCTGGGGCGGGGTGATATCCTTGATCTCGTAACGGAGCACCTTGACGCCCCAATTGACCGCCGCCTCGTCCACCGCATTGGCGACCGCGGCATTGAGCATCTGTCGCGAGGACAGGGCCTGATCCAGGTGCAGCTTGCCGATCTCCGAACGCATGGTGGTCTGGGAAAGCTGCATGACGGCCGTGAACGGATTGCTGGAGCCGTAGGCGGCCTTCACCGCATCGGTAATCTGCAAATAGAGGATGCCGTCCACGGTCAGGGTGGTATTGTCCAGGGAGATGCAGACCTGGGCCGGCACTTCCGTGGGGATCTCGCGCATGTCAAAGCGATAGGCCACCCGATCGACGAAAGGAATGATGAAATTCAGGCCCGGCGACAGGACCCGGTCAAACTTGCCCAGGCGCTCGACGATCCAGGCCCGCTGTTGGGGAACGACGCGGATCGCCGTGCGCAGAATGGCAAAACCACCAATGAGGACCAGCAGAATGACTATGAACGAGGACATGGCGACTCCAGGGTAGGGGACTCTTGGGGGTTCACCCGCAGATGCAGGAGATTATCGGTTTTCTTGAGGATGACGGCGCTACTGCCGGGGCAAGGCAAGGGCCCCTCGTCCACCACCGCGGACCATTCCGAACCGCGATAGGTCACCAGGAAGTGTTCATCCGGTCCCGGACCGGACACAATGGTCACCGCTTGGCCCACATCAAAATCGGCCAGTTCCCGGGTGTTTGCGGCCAGGCGGTGACGCAGCAGCATCCCCGCCGGCAGCAATACGATGCAGAGGGCAAAAAAGAGCCAGTGCAGTAAGTCCGGCGGCAGCCACAGACCGCCAATGGCCGTGAGCAAGGCAGCCACCGCCACCGCCGCCAGATAAAAGGTGCCCGTAAAAAGTTCCAGCACCGCGCAGGCCAGGGCGATCACCAGAAACACGAAAAGCATGGGCGCCCCCTTCGTCAAGGATACTGCACTGGGACCAATGAGCCTGAACAGGGCCGCCGGCGCGGGTGTTTTTCGCTCCGGCAGGCCCTACTGATCCCTGCTCGGCACCGCTTCCTGGCCAAAAACCCACATCCCCGAATCCTGCTGGCCATCCTGGTCAAAGGTGGGCTCCCGCAGGCAGGGGTCCGCCTCGCTCAACTCGCTCTCCCCGGGGAGAAAGGTCAAGGTTGCCCCGTGGACCTGGCGTTGATGGCGCAGATATCCGGCCTCGGCGAGGAGACTGACCGTGCTCCTCGCCCGGGCATGATCGCCGCCGAAATGCTCGGCCAGGGCCGCGACGATGGCCGCCAAGCCGGTATTGCAGCCCGCCGCCCAGGGTGTCCCGAAGCGCGCGGCCAGAAAGGCGGTGGTTTCGGCCAGAGACTCCCCTTGCGGTTGCGCCAGGGCGATTTCCTCGTTCAGTATAGACCGTAACGCGCGCAGACCGGAACGCAGGGCGATCAGACGCTGGCGTTTGTCCACAAGCACTTCGGTCTCGTGGTCGAGACGCGCCGCCAGGGTGGCGAGATAGTCCTCCAGGGACTCCTTGCCGCCGGCTTCGGCCTGCGCCATGCGCCCATCCCAGGTAGCTACCGTATCGCGCCACACCCGGGACTGCTCCGCCCCCGCACCCTTGCCCTGCAAACCCGCCACGGCCGCGCGCAAGGTGGCCAGCCAGGCCATGTCCACGTCCAGGCCATCGCCGAGTTTGCGCAGCTCCAGGTCCATTCCCTGCGCCACGGCCCGCTGGGCCTCGGCATGCCGGCTCAGGCGATGATCCCGGTCACCGAACCAGTGGGGAAGATGTAATGTCATGACAATCTGCTCCTCTATCCGTTTTGGCCAAGCGCCGCAATCAAGCCCGCGTCAGAAAAAGCGCCGCCAGGGGCGGCAAGGTCAGTTCCAGGGAATAGGGCAGGCCCATCCAGGGTCTGTCCTGGGCGGCTTGGGGTCCATTGCCGACGCCGGAACCGTGATAGGCGGGGGCATCGCTGTTGAGGACCTCGCGATAGGTACCGGCCTGGGGGACGCCGATGCGGTAGTGCTCCCGCGGTACCGGGGTGAAGTTGAACAGGGCCACCACAAAATCGCCCTGCCGGTCCCGACGCAAAAAACTCAGCACCGATTGCTCGGCATCGTGGCAGTCGATCCAGGCGAAGCCTTCCCCTTGAAAATCCTGATCGTGCAGCGGCGAAAGGGTACGGTAGCAGCGGGCGAGATCCCGGGCAAGGCGCTGGATGCCCTGATGCCAGTCGCGTTCCAGCAGCCACCAATCGAGGCCCCGGCCGCAGTCCCACTCGCGGCCCTGGCCGAATTCGTTGCCCATGAAGTTGAGTTTCTTGCCGGGGTGGGCGCACTGGTAGCTGAAGAGCAGGCGCAGGTTGGCAAAGCGCTGCCAGGTGTCGCCGGGCATCTTGTCCAGCAGGGAGCCCTTGCCATGCACGACCTCGTCATGGGACAGGGGCAGGACGAAGTTCTCGGTGTAGGCGTAGAGCTGACTGAAGGTGAGTTCATTGTGATGATAGCGGCGGTGGATGGGGTCTTCCCGGAGATAGGCGAGGGTGTCGTTCATCCAGCCCATGTTCCACTTCATGGAGAAGCCGAGCCCGCCCACGTAGGTGGGCCGGGAGACCATGGGCCAGGCGGTGGACTCTTCGGCGATGGTGAGGATGCCGGGCTGGCGCTCGTTGAGGATGATGTTCATCTCGCGGAGGAAGGAGATGGCTTCGAGGTTTTCACGGCCGCCGTACTGGTTGGGGATCCACTCGCCGGCCTTGCGCGAGTAGTCGCGGTAGATGAGGGAAGCGACGGCATCCACCCGCAGGCCGTCGACGTGGAAACAGTCGGCCCAGTAACAGGCGTTGGCGAGGAGAAAGCCGCGCACTTCGTTGCGCCCGTAGTTGAAGATGTAGGTGCCCCAGTCCTCGTGCTCGCCTTCGCGGGGGTCGGCATGTTCGTAGAGGGGGGTGCCGTCGAAGCGGGCCAGCCCCCAGTCGTCCTTGGGGAAGTGGCCGGGAACCCAGTCGAGGAGGACGCCGAGCCCGGCCTGGTGGCAGGCGTCGACGAAGGCGCGGAAGTCGTCGGGCGTGCCATGGCGGCTGGTGGGAGCGAAGTAACCGCTCACCTGATAGCCCCAGGATTCGTCCAGGGGGTGCTCCATGACGGGCATGAGCTCCAGATGGGTGTAGCCCATGTCCTGACAGTAGGGAATGAGCCGGGCGGCCAGCTCGCGGTAATTGAGGAAGGCACCATCGGCGCCGCGCTGCCAGGAACCGAGATGGACCTCGTAGCAGTTGATGGGGGCATGCTGCCAGTCCCGCTGCGGGCGCTCCTGCATCCACGGGCCATCCTGCCACTGGTACCGGCTGTCCACGACTTGCGCGGCGGTGCTGGGGCGGAGCTGGAAGGCGCTGGCGTAGGGGTCGGTCTTGACGAAGACGGCCCCGGAGTCGCGGTGGCGGATCTCGAACTTGTATAGCTCGCCGGCCCCCAGATCCGGGAGAAAGAGTTCCCAGAGCCCGCTGCCGCCGCGCACGCGCATGGGGTGGGCGCGGCCGTCCCAGCCGTTGAAATCCCCAACCACGCTGACCCGCTCGGCATTGGGGGCCCAGACGGCGAAGAGGACGCCGTCCACCTCCTGCTGCCGGCGCAGATGGGCACCCAGGTGGCGGTAGGCCTCGTAGAGCCGTCCTTCCCCAAAGAGATAGACCTCCAGATCGCCAAGCACCGGCCAGAACACATAGGGATCGTGGCGCTCATGGCTGCCCCGCGCGTCCTGCCAGCGCAGGCGATAGGGGATGGGCAGGGGGCCGCCCTGATGGACGAAGAGGCCGTCGTCATGCACGCGCTGCATCGCCTCCCAGCCCGTCGGGGTCTCGATCCAGGCCGCCTGCGTCCCTGGCAGAAAGACCCGCTGCACGGCCTGCCCCCCCTCCTCGTGCTGGCCCAGCCAGGCAAAGGGATCATGATGTCGGGCAGCAAGGATGGCGGTGATGTCTTGGTTGGGCATACGTGGGAGTCCTTTGTCGACGGATAGGGTCCTTCTGCGACTTGCTACGGGGGCCGCAGTTCAGCTACTTTAAAACTGCCAGTTCAAAACCGATATTCGACTATCATTTCTAGCCCAGATCATGCCCCGACGGCAAGAGCCACGCAGCAAGGGCCCGGCAGTGGAGGAATCTCGACGACGCCGTTTTTCACTATACTGCAGTCACAAGGATAGCACGCAAGGAGACAGTTCATGGCGACCGAGGGAAACAGCGGGGTATCCAACTCACCGCGCTTTGTCAGCAACCTCACCAAAAATACCCTGGCGCTGGTACTGGCCGGAGGGCGGGGCAGCCGTCTGGGGGCGCTCACCGACTGGCGGGCCAAACCCGCCGTACCCTTTGGCGGCAAGTTCCGCATCATTGATTTTTGCCTTTCCAACTGCCTCAATTCCGGGATTCGCCGCATCGGCATCCTCACCCAGTACAAGGCCCACAGCCTCATCCGTCATGTGCAGCTCGGCTGGGGATTCTTGCGGGGTGAATTCAGCGAGTTCGTCGAACTCCTCCCCGCCCAGCAGCGCATGAATACCGGCTGGTACCAGGGCACCGCCGATGCCATCTTCCAGAACATCGACATCCTCCGCGCCCACAAACCGCGCTATGTGGTGATCCTCGCCGGCGATCATATCTACAAGATGGACTACGGCCAAATGCTGGCGGAGCATGTGCAGAGCCAGGCGGACATGACCGTGGCCTGCCTGGAAGTGCCCCTCGAAGAGGCCAAGGCCTTTGGCGTGATGACCGTCAACCACGAAGACCGGGTGACGGCCTTTACGGAAAAACCCCAGGATCCCACCCCCAGCCCGGGCAACCCCGAGCGCGCCCTGGCGAGCATGGGCATCTATGTCTTCAACACCGAATTCCTCTACGAGCAGTTGATCCGCGACGCCGACAGCAAGAACTCCAGCCACGACTTCGGCAAGGATCTGATCCCCTACATGGTGCCCCGTTACCGCGTCATGGCCCACCGCTTCCGCAATAGCTGCATCACCAGTTCCGAAAGCTCATCGCGCTGCTACTGGCGCGATGTAGGGACCGTGGACGCCTATTGGGCGGCCAATATCGACCTCGTCCACGTCACCCCGGACCTCGACCTCTACGATAGCCGCTGGCCCATCTGGACCTTCCAGGAACAACTCCCGCCAGCCAAATTCGTCTTTGACGATGACGGCCGCCGGGGCGTCGCCCTCGACAGCATCGTCTCCGGCGGCTGCATCGTCAGCGGCGCGACGGTGCGCCGTTCCCTCCTCTTTTCCAACGTGCGCGTCAACGACGGCGACACCCTGGTGGAGGATTCGGTGATCCTGCCCAACGTGCGCATGGGGGAGGGGGCGCGCTTGCGCAAGGTGGTCGTGGACAAGGGCAGCATCATCCCCGCGGGGCTGGTGGTGGGGGAAGACCCGGCGGAGGATGCCCGGCGCTTTCATCGCACGCCCCACGGCGTCACCCTCATCACCCCCGAACTGCTGGGCCAGCAGTTGCATTTCGTGCGCTAGCCATGCAGCCCGCCCGCGCCCTCCACGTCATCTTCTGCTGGCACATGCACCAGCCCGATTACCGGGGCGCCGATGGCCACTACATCCTGCCCTGGACCTATTTGCATGCGTGCAAGGACTACGCCGACATGGTGGCGCATCTGGAGGAGAACCCCCTGGCACGGGCCGTCTTCAATTTTGTACCCACCCTCATCGAGCAGTTGGAAGACTACGGCGAACAATTCCGCAGCGGCCAGTTCCGCGATGGCCTGCTGGCGGCGCTGGCGGCCGATGACCTCAAAACCCTCACCCCCGCAGCCCGCCACAGCCTCCTGCATCAATGCTTCCGCCTCGATCAGGAACACATGCTCAATCCCTTCCCGGATTACCGCCGCCTCTATGACCTGTACCAGCATATCCAGATTGACGTCCAGGAGATGGCGGATTACCTATCCGTCCAGTACCTGGCGGATCTGGTCATGTGGTATCACCTCGCCTGGACGGGCGAGACCGTGCGTCGCGGCAGCCCCTTCATCCAGGCCATGCTGGCCAAGGGGCGGGGCTTTACCCGGGAAGACCGCCAGCAGCTTCTGCGCCTGCTGGGCGATCTCATCCACAATCTCATCCCCCGTTATCGGCGGCTGGCCGAGGCCGGGCGCATCGAGCTGTCCACCACCCCCTACGATCATCCCATCGGCCCCCTGCTCATGGACTTTGGCGCGGCGCGCGAGAGCCTGCCCGACTGCCCCCTGCCCCAAAGCAAGGGTTATCCCGGCGGGGCGGTGCGGGCGCGCTGGCACGTGGACCGTGCGCTGGCGGCCCATCAACAGCGCTTTGGCCTCGCCGCCGGGGGGCAATGGCCTGCCGAGGGCGGCGTTTCCGAGGCCTTTGTCCAGGTGCTGGGCGAGGCCGGCATCGGCTGGACCGCCACCGGAGAAGGCGTCCTGGCCCATAGCCTGCGCACCGCCGCCGATGACGAGCCGGCCCGGGAACGCTGGCAGTATCTCTACCGTGCCTACCGCCTCCCCAGCGGCGGTCCTGCTCTCTTCTTTCGCGATGATGCGCTTTCGGATGCCATCGGCTTTGATTACCAGAAATGGTTTGGCCACGATGCCGTGGGGGATTTCGTCCATCGCCTGGAGGAGATCTGGCGACGCACGGAAGGACAGGGCACCCCGGTGGTGAGCATCATTCTTGATGGCGAAAACGCTTGGGAATACTACCCCTACAATGGCTATTACTTCCTCTCGGAACTCTACAAGGTGCTTTCCAACCACCCCCATATCCAACTCTGCACTTTTTCCGATTACCTGGCCCACCATGATGCCCAGCCCGAAACCCTCCCGCATCTGGTGGCGGGAAGCTGGGTCTACGGCAATTTCAGCACCTGGATCGGCGATAGCGCCAAGAACCGCGCCTGGGACCTCCTCTGCGCTGCCAAGCAGGCGGTGGATCAGCGGCTTACCCGCTTTGATCCGGCGCAGCAGGAACTCATCCTCCGCCAGCTCGGAGTCTGCGAAGGCTCCGACTGGTTCTGGTGGTTTGGCGATTACAATCCCGCCGCAGCCGTGCGCGACTTCGATGAACTGTATCGGGCCAACTTGCGCAAGCTCTACGGATTGATCGGCATGCCGGCGCCCCGCACCCTCGACACTCCCATCAGCCAAGGCGGTGCACCGGCAGCAGCCGCCGGCACCATGCGCCGCACCACCCCATAAGGAAAGCGAATGCCCCCCTGTACCCAGCTGCTCCTTGGTGTTCACGCCCACCAGCCGGTCGGCAATTTCCCCCATGTCATTGATGATGCCGTAGCCCGCTGCTACCACCCCTTCCTCGAAACGCTGCACCGCATCCCCGAGTTTCCCTTTGCCATTCATATCAGCGGCTGGCTGCTGGGTTATCTGGCCGAACACCACGCCGTCACCCTGGCCCTGCTCCAGGCGATGGTGACCCGCGGACAGGCCGAACTGGTGGGCGCCGGGGACACCGAGCCGGTCCTGGCTGCCATCCCCCATGTGGACCGGGTGGAGCAGATCCATGCCATGTCCGAACGCATGGAAAAACAGCTAGGGCAACGCCCCCTGGGCGCCTGGCTCACGGAACGGGTCTGGGACCCCTCGGTCGTACCGGCCCTGGTGGAGGCGGGCATCCGCTATGTCATGGTGGACGATTATCACTTTCTCTGCGCCGGCGCCGACGCCAGCCAGCTCAACTGCTTCCATCGCACGGAAGAAAACGGCCAGGTCATCGACGTCTTCCCCATCTCCGAAGCGCTGCGCTATCGCCTGCCCTTTTCCGAGGCCGCCGCCGCCGTCGCCTACCTGGAGGGCTTGGCCCAGACCCACCCCGGGGGCGCGGCCATCTATTTCGATGACATCGAAAAATTCGGGGTCTGGCCAGAAACCTATGCCTGGGTCTACGAAAAGGGCTGGCTGGAGCAGTTTCTGCGCCAGGTGCTCGCCTCGCCGTGCATCGAGCCGCTGCGCTACCAGGACTACCTGCGCGGCCATCGCCCCCAGGGGGTCATCTATCTGCCTACGGTGTCCTACAGCGAAATGAACGAATGGACCCTGCCCGCAGGGGCGGCACGCGCCTATGCCGGCCTCGTCGAGCAGGAAAAGGCGGCGGGCCGTTTTGCCGAGCGCAAGCCGCTGATTCGCGGCGGCATCTGGAAGAATTTTCTCACCCGCTACCCCGAATCCAACTGGATGCACAAGCGCATGATGCTGCTCTCCCAGCGTTTTCATGGTCTGGCCAAAAAACAGCAGAGCGGCGACATGCGCCAGGCGCTCCATGAGGCCCAGGCCAACGATGCCTACTGGCATGGCCTCTTTGGCGGCATCTACCTGCCCCATCTGCGCCGCGCCGTCTACAACGCCATTGTCCGTCTGGAGGCCATGCTCGACGAAGTGCAGCCGCGGCCTGCCGTGCAGGAGTTGGATGTCGATCTCGATGGCGCCCCGGAGCTCTTTTATCACAATGGCTTCATGCAGCTCATCATCCGCCCCGCCCCCACGGCAGCCGTGGTGGAATGGGATCTGTATGCCTTGCACCACAACCTGGGCGATACCCTGGCGCGGCGCGACGAGTCCTACTACGACAAGATCCGCAATGGCGCCACCGGCAGCGAGCACAACGGCAGCGGCATCGCCTCGGCCCATGACCGCGTCAGCTATAAGAGCACCATCAGCCTGGCGGACCTCGTCCCCGATACCAGCCCCTGCCAGAGCTTTCTCGACTGGGTGGACACGACCGCCGTGGAATACGCGGAGGCGGCAGCCAGCGAGTGGCCCCGCTTCACCGGCGCCGCGGCAGGCTGCACGGTCACCAAGACCTACACCCTGGAGGGACAGCGACTCATCGTCGACTATGGCCTCAGCGCTGCCCAGGGCGAGGGGCAGCAGACCTTCACCACCCGCCTCCACCTCGCCATGCCCTGCTGTGACGGGCCGGCCGGACGGATCTTCGCCGACGGCAGGCTCCTCGGCGGTTTCGGCAGCGCCCACCAGGGGGAAGCCCGGGAGATCACCCTGCAGGACGAAGTCCTGGGTGGCGAGCTGCATTTTCATTTCGACCCGCCCGTCCAGTGGCAGGCCGCACCCCATCTGACGGTGTCCCAGTCCGAAGCGGGCTTTGAAAAGATCATGCAGGCCCTGGCCTTGGAACTGCGCTGGCGCGTGCCTGCGGGCAAATCCTATCCCCTGCGCATCCGCATGGAGGCCAAAGTCCATGCCTGAAGGCGGACTGATCCTGGGAATGGATGTAGGCGGCACCAATCTGCGCCTCGGGATATTCCGTGGAGGGGACTGCGTGGACACCCTGCGCGTGGAGGCCCACCTGCGCGAGCGCTGCCTGCGCGCCGAAAGCAGCGCCGCCGCCGAGAGCGCCGTACTCGACATCCTGACCGCCGCCATTGCCCAGATAAGGCAGCGGCACCCGCAACTCTGGGGCGTGGGAATCGCCTTTCCCGGTTTTATCCAGGGTGACGGCACCCTCCTGCAATCACCGAATCTGCCGGGCTTGCACCATCTGGCCCTGGGCGCGGCCCTGCAGGAGCGCTGCGGCCTGCCCGTCCTGGTGGAGAACGATGCCAATGCCGCGGCCTTCGGCGAATTCGTGCGGGAACGCGGCCGTCAGCCGGGTCTGGAACACCTCCTCTATGTGGGGCTGGGCACCGGGGTCGGCGGGGGCTTCATCCTCCACGGCCAGCCCTGGCGGGGCGCCCATGGCGCCGCCATGGAAGTGGGGCACCTCATTGTCGTGCCGGGGGGGCGGCGTTGCGGCTGCGGCAACCAGGGCTGCCTGGAGCAGTACGCCTCGGCCACCGGGGTCAGACTCAGCTATACCGAGCGCACCGGCCATGCACCGGCCCTGCCGGTCATCGCCCAACTGGCCCGGGAAGGCAACGCCGATGCCCGGGCGGCCTTCGCTCTGGCCGGGAATACCCTGGGCCAGGCCCTGGCGCACCTGCTCAAGGTGCTGGACGTCTCCGTGCTCCGCCTCGGCGGCGGCATGAGCGCCGCCTGGGATTGCTTTGCCCCGGTCCTCCAGGAGCGGCTGGAAGCCGACCTCATCCCGGTCCTGCGCGGCACGGTGGACCTCCGGCGCGGCAACGGCGACGACCAGGCCGGCATGCGCGGCGCGGCCCTGCTGGCGGCGGCCAGGCAAGGAGGAGGCTGATGCGCATCGGCATCTTCGACTCCGGTATTGGCGGCCTCAGCACCCTCCTGGCCTGCCTGCGCCGCCTGCCCGATGCCGAATATCTCTTTTACGGCGATACCGCCAACGCCCCCTATGGAGACAAGGACCCCGACGCGGTCCTGCGCCTTACCCGCTATGCCTATGACTGGTTCATCGCCGCCGGTGCCGATGCGGTGGTTCTGGCCTGCAACAGCGCCACCAGCGCCGCCGTAGCACCTTTGCGGGAGCGCGCCCAGGTCCCCATCATCGGCATCGAACCGGCGGTGAAAAAGGCCTTGGATGCCCACCCGGAGGGCGGCATCCTCCTCCTCGCCACCCAACTGACGGTGAGCGGAGGGAAATTGCGCGCCCTGCTCTCCCGCCTGCCGGGAGCCAGCGAGCGGGTGCAGGCCATCGCCTGCCCGGGGCTCATGGAAATCGTCGAATCCCAAGGATCGCCACTGGACAGCAGCGTCCGGGCGTACCTGGAACGATATCTCCTCCCCCAACTGCGGGAAACACCCCGGGCGGTGGTCCTGGGCTGCACCCACTACTGCTGGATCGACGCCCATATTCAAGCAGCCTTGGGCGCTGGCGTGGCCATTGTGGACGGCAATGACGGCGTCGCCCGGCAATTATGGCGGCGTCTGCAGTTGGGACCGCTGCCGACGGAGGCCCCGGCGCTGCCCCCCGGTGCCCGCGTCCACTTCCATTTCACCAGCGACAATGCGAGCAAGACGCGACTCGCCACGGACCTCCTGGCCCGCAGCGAGGTTGCGATCCTGCCCGTCCATCCGGCGCGGCCGGATCCTGACCAGCCGCGCCTCAGTTCAATTGCACGCCCTGATCGGTGAGCTTCACCCCCACTTTTTTGGCCTGCTCCTCGCCCTGGGCATAGGCCAATTGGGCCAACTCCTCCGCATGCTTGGCCTTGGCGACGGCCTCGTCATATTTGCCGGCCTGCTCTGCCGCCTCGGCCTCCTTCAAAAACTTGGGCGTAGCCGTCCACTGATAATGGACCGCGGCCGTTTTGGCCATGGCCGCCTTGGCGGCGGCAATGGCCTGCCCGGCTTCGCCAGCCGTGGCCGCAAAAGCGGAGCCGGCCAGCAAGAGGCCGACGACGGTGGTGATGGTGGTGATGATACGCTTCATGGAAGACTCCTCCTGACCTGATGTGGACGATGCTTTTATGCCTGCCGTTTCCTGGGGCATTCTTTAGTCATAGCGTGATCACCAAAGAGTGCAAGCCCAAAGAAAATATAGGCAAGATTCATTCCCGCGCTAGGGAAAGGCCCTCCCGCCCCGGATGGCCCCGGGGTGCCCAAAAACGCCATCCCCGCTGGCCCGTTTCGGCCAACACCGCCACCGGGGTTGGGGGCTCTGCTTCATGGCGCGCTATTCACCCAGTGAAAGGCGGAGAGGAATCATGGCGGAAAAACCAAAGCCGTGTCTTTGATAAAAGCGTTGCGCCGGCTCATTGGCGCGGTCGGTGAGCAAAGTAATGCGCCTGCACCCCTTCAACCGCGCGCATTGAATGGCTTGCTCAAGGAGCCGCGACCCCACGCCGGAGCCACGCGCACCGGGGGCGACCACCATATCTTCCAGCAATGCTACGCGGGCGCCAAGCGCGGTGGATACGGTGTAGAGAAGATTCACCATACCCACAAGGTGGCGGCCTTGACGGGCCACCATGATAAGCCCCACTTCCGGGCTGCCGATGATGCGCGCCAAGCCCCGACTTTGCGCTTCGCGATCACTCCTGAAATCTGCTTCCTGGGAAAACAAGAGGTCGAGCAAGGCACAAAGCGCGGGGATGTCCGCAGCGTTTGCCGGAGTAATTCGTATTGTTGCATCCATTATCGTTTCTTGATCCATGCCGTCCCGGCTCACCGCCGGGATTCCCCGTGCTTAGGGGGAAAGCCGTTCCCGCGATACATATTGCTTGACGATAACCGGCGTCTTAGGGGCGATTTGACGCGCAGTTGCTTGTTGCCAGCAAATCTGCCAATCACCACCTCAATGGCATTTGCTGGCACTCCGCATCCCTCCACCAGAAAGTGCACCATGTGAGTGGAAATACCTCGAGAGCCGGCCATGGGCGGCCGGGCTATGGGGTTCGTGGCCGTCGCCTGCGCCTGTTCAGCGGCCCGGCCGTATGGCCCAATTGGCCGCATCCAAGCCGTCCTCGCTGAAATCGATGGTCAACGGGTACTCCCGGTTGCAACCGGAAACGACCCACTCTTCCACCCAATGCCGGGAGCCGACCGGCCCCGTCGGCATTGCCAGCACATAGGGACGAAACGCCGTGGGCTTGTCGCAACCCCGGAGGGAAACTTGCACGACGACGCCCACCATGGTGTCACGAACGAGCTTCTGATTGGCCAAAGTGCCCGCCCGCAGCACCCCCGCCGGAAGCTCGTTCGCCCCGGCGGGCGAAAGCCAGACGCTTTGCACGAGCAGCAATCCTATGACCCATAAAGTTTTTATCCTGTTCACGCCCCCTCCTTGGCACCAGAACCTCTCGCTGGCACTGTTATATATTGCGCCAAGCTCCGCCCTGGCGGGAAGCCCCCCCAGCAAGCGATCAGGCGTCGGGGACCGGGACGGCCTCTCCCTCTACCGCCTTCTTTCCCGCCCACGCACTATAGATCACCGGCGCCAGCCACAGGGACATGAACACCGAGAGCAGCAGACCGCCCATGACGGCCACGGCCAGGGGCTTGAGGAGGTCCGTGCCCCGCCCTACCCCGACGATCAGGGGCAGGAAACCCAAAACGTCGGCGAGCATGGTCATGAGGATGGGGCGCAGACGGCTGCGGGCGGCCAGGGCGACCATGGCCGGGCGCGGGCGGGCGCCGCCGAGCTGGCGGGCCCGGGCGAAGATGAGGATGACGTTGTTGACGGCGATGGCGAAGACCAGCAAGACCCCCAGGAAGGCGGTGCTGTCCAGGTCGATGCCCAGGAGCAGCAGGGCCAGGAGGGCCCCCGGCGCGGCCAGGGCGATGGCGATCAGGGCGGACGCAGCCGCCCGCTGGCTGGTGAACTGGAAGCCGAGGAGCACCAGCAGCAGGGCCAGGGCGCCGGCGAGGATCAGGGCCATCTGCTGGAAGCTCTGCGCCTGCTGCCGATAATAGCCGCCCAGCACGGTGGTGACATTGGGCGGGAAGTGCATGGCCGCGACTACGCTGCGGGCCTGCTGGGCGGCGGCGGCGAGGCCTTCATCCGCCTTCGGCTGCAGCCAGACATAGGCATAGGGGACGAGATTCTGGTGGGTCACGTAGGGCACCGCCCCTTGCACGTGGACATGGGCGATGCTCGACAAGGGACTATAGGTTCCGTCGGGCAGGCGGATGGGCAGCGTTTCCATGCCGGCAGGGGTAACGGCTTGCCCGGCAAGGCTGACGCGGATGGGCAGGATCTGCTCGCCATGGAGCAGAAAGCCGGCCTGCCGGCCCCAGAAGCGCGCCTTGATCTGATCGGCGAGCACCGGCGGGGTGATGCCGTAGATCGCCGCCAGGGGCGAGGGGGTGACTTCGACCTCGGGACCGGCGGAAGGCGATTTGAAGACTACGGCCCGGAAGGCATGGCTCTGGCGCAGGGCGGCGGCCAGCCGTCCCCCCTCCTCGCGGAGCATGGTGGAGTCGGAGCCAAAGAGGAAGACCTCCAGGGGGGCATGGGCGCCGGAAAGATCGCCCAGGCGGTTGACCATCACCTGGGTGGTCTGCACGGCCAGCAGATTGGGCGCCGTCTGCCGGAATTCCCGGAGCAGGACGCCCATGACGGCCTCGGTGCTTTCCTTGCGGTTTTCTTTGAGGACGACGGAGATGGCCCCCTTATTGGGGGTGGAGTAGGGATTGAGCAGGCCCCGGCCCACCATCAGGGATACCCGCTCGACGTTGGGGTTGGCCAGGGCCACGCGCATGAGGTCGCGGCCGACGCGGGTGGTTTCCGTCACGCTGCTGCCGACGGGGGTGCGGAAGGGCACGGAGATGATGCCTTCGTCCCAACGCGGCAGAAAGGCGGTAGGCAGGATGCTCACGGCGAACCACCCCACGGCGCCCAGCACCACGATGACGGGCAGGGCCAGCCACGGTCGGCGCATGCCGTAGAGCAAGGACCGGCTGTAATGATCGCGGAGCCATTTCTCTCCGCGGATGCGGCGGGTCCGGCGTTGCCGTCCGGCCAGCCAGATTGCCAGCACCGGCGTGACGAAGAGCGCCATTACTTGAGAGGTGACCAGGGCGATGACGATGGCCAGGGCCATGTGGCGGAACAACAGGCCCAGCGTGCCCGAGAGGAAGACCAGCGGCAGGAAGATGAGGCAGGAGGTCAGTGTGGCCAGCGTCATGAGGGGCAGGATCTCGCCGGCCCGGCGCAGGGCCATCCGCCGTCGGGCTTCGATGTCGCCGTGCAGGCCATGGAGCCCGCGCTCCACCACCACGATGGCATGGTCAACCAGGGCGCCGATGGCCGCCGTCAGGCCGCCCAGGGTCATGATGTTGAGGCTATAGCCCAGGGTGTGCAGGATGAGAAAGGTGGCGGCTATGGACAAGGGCACCACCACCAGGACAGCCAGGGCGCCGTCCAGACGGCCGAGAAAGGCGAGCACCACCAGCCAGGCGATGAGGCTGCCCAGTCCCAGGGCGATCCAGACATCCCTGAGGCTGGTGCTGATGAGATGGCTCAGGTCATAGATGGGGACCAGTTTGACGCCGGCCGGCAGATGGGCCTGCAATTCCGCGATGCGGCTATGCACGGCACCGGCCACCGCCACCTCGTTGGCGCCGGCCTGGGCCATCACGTCGATCACCATGGCGTGTTGGTAGCCAGACACCGCCGCATCCCGCAGCAAGGGAGGCGGGCCGATGCTCACCTCCCCCAAGGCCCCCAGCGGCAGGGGCGTGCGCTCGCCCTGGGCGTTGGCCGGCCCCAGGGGCAGGGTCAGCTCGGCCAAGCGGGCCGTATCGACGGGCCGCGGGGTGGTGGCGACGATGAATTGCTGATGAAAGACGTCCAGCACCCCGGAGAAAAATGGTCCCTGGGCGGCGCGCAGGGCACCCACCACCTGTTGGGCATCCAGGTGGTACTGCGCCAGACGCAGGGGGTCCAGGGCGATGTGCACCTCCGGCCAGCCCCGGCCGGTTTCATTCACCTGATAGACGCCGGGCAGGGAAAGAAGGGCCGGGCGGATCTGGAAGGCGAAGGTGGGCATCATGGCCGAGCTGTCCATCCGGTCGGAGACCAGGGCGTATTCGGCAAAGGGATAGATGTTGGGCGCCATGAGGCGAACGCTCATCCGGGCGCCCGGCGGCAGGGGGATGTGGGCGAGACGGGCCTGGAGCATGAGGTAGGCCGTTTCCGGGTTCACATTGGGGTCGAAGTAGACGTGCAGCTTGGTCAGACCATTGCCGGTCTGGGAGCGCACCAGGCGCACCCCTGGCTCTCCCTTGGCGGCCTCCTCCAGGGGCCGCGTCACCTCGATCTCCATGAACTTGACCGGCAGGTTGCCGGCATTGACCAAAACCGCGACCTTGGGGAAATCCACGTTGGGAAAGACGCTCTCGGGCATGGCCCGCAACGCGAACCACCCGGCCCCCAGGACGAGCAGGCCGGTCAGGATCACGGAGAAACGATTCTCCCAGAGAAAGGTGAGATAGCGTTTCATTGCAGGTCCTTCCTCCTTGGATTCGGCCCTTGGCGGAGGAGTTTTGCCGCGACTTCGGCCCGCGCCGTCGCTGTTCTTGGCGAAAACTCGCGCCCCGCAGGCCAACTGTTTGAGCCCGCAGGGCGAGTTTCCAAGCGCCAGCGGGATGAGCCGTAGAACAACGGGCAAGGGCCGCCGGAGCAACAAACTCCTCCGCCAAGGGCCGTTTTTCGGTTCATGGGCGCGTTTCCATGGACGTCGTTTCCACGGGCGTACCCGAGGCCATCCGGCTGCTGCCGGTGACCACCACCATTTCACCAGCCCGGAGCGCCCCCTGCACCCAGGTATCGCCACCCCGGCTCGCCACCACCGCTATCGGCACCGCCACCGCCTGCCCTCCGCGGATCACAAAGACTTCGCTGCGGGCACCGCGCATGACCACCGCCGCAGTGGGCACCTGGAAGGCAGTACCCCCCGCCGCTGGCAGCAGGAGTTGCAGCCATTCCCCGGGCAGGAGGGGACTGTCAGGGGGCAGGGTGATGTAGATGGAAACCAGACCGAGGTGACGGGCACTTTGCCCGATGGAGCGAAGCTTTCCTTGTCCATGCCAGCCTTGCGCCGTGATCACCACCCTTGCCCCCACCCGCAACCCCTGGGTCTGGGCAGGCGTCACATAGGCCCGCGCCCAGGGCTCGCCGCGTCCGGCCAGGCGGGCGACGGGACTGCCGACATTGACCACCGCGCCGGGGGGCACCAGGTAGCGCAAGGTGCCCGCGAAGGGCGCCGTCAGCACTTGGTCGCCGGACTGGGCCTCCAGCGCCCGCAGGGCTGACCGCGCCTCGGCCAGCGCCAGACCGGCCCGGTCCACGTCCTGCTGTGCCATCACCCCATCCCGAAAGAGCTTTTGGGTCCGCTCCCATTGGGTACGGGCATAGGCCACCCGGGCCTGGGCGGCGAGGATGCCGGCCTGGAGGCCAGGAGGGGCGATACGCGCCACTACGGCGCCCGCCGCCACATTGCCGGACGGAAGGAAAGGCCCCAGGACCCGGCCCGTCACCGGAGCAGCCAGGGTCACGTCGCCGATGCTCTCCACCGTTCCCAGCACGCGGACCTCCCGAGTCCAAGGGGTCGATTGCACCGCCACCACCTGTACCGGCAGGGCAAAGGCAGGGGCCGCGCTGCACAGGCAGGCGCACAGGAAGAGAAGGACCGGCACCAGCGCGGGCCTGGGAAACGCCTTGTTCATGACTGCTCCTCGGATTTCGGCAAAACCCCGCTGTCCAGGGCCAGTTGCGCCCGCGCCAGGCGGGCCCGGATAGCCGCACCCGCCAGCTTGAGCCGTGCCTGCACCCAGTTGTTTTCGGCCTGCTGCAAGGCCAGGGCACTGAGCGCCCCGGCGAGATACCCCTTGCGGGTCATTTCATATACCGCCTGGGCCTCTTGCGCCATGGTCCGGTCATTGCGCAGGGCGTTGTCGGCGGCCTGGGCCGCCCCGTAATCGGCGGCAATGCGGCTTTGGACCTGCAGGAGCAACGCCCGCTTACCCGCCTCCATGGCCGCCAGGTGCTCCTGGGCGGCGGCGATGCGGTCCCGATTGCGGCCAAAGCCGAAGATGGGCATCTGCAGGGTCAAGGCCCCTTGCCAGCCCAAGTCGCGGGACTGCGGTACCGTCGCCGTATCCACGCCATAGGCGCCCATCACCCCGACGACAGGCAACCGGGCGGCCTGATGATAGCGCAGCAGGGTGCGGGCGGCTTGAATCTCCCCTTCCGCCACCTGCAGGAGGGGCTGCGCCTGGGCCGCCTGAGTGGTCAACGCGGTTTCCTCGGGCAAGCCTTCCGCCGGCGGGCTGATGGGCAGCAACGCCGGCAGTTCGCTAGGGGGGTAATCCGTCTGCAGGGCCAGAACGCGGCGGGCTGCCGCGGCCTCCGGGGTAGCCTGGTCCAGTCCGGCCTGGACGCCGGCCAGGGTCAGGCGGGCCTGGGTCAGGTCCAGACGGGAGCGGGTTCCGGCCTGATAACTTTTTTGGGTGGCGCTGAGGAGTTCCCGGGCCGCACCCAGGGCCTCGCGCCAGACGGATCTCTCGTTTTCCCACAAGGCCAGTCGATAGTAGGCCGCCGTGACCTGCGCCGCCACCAGCAGGCGCGCCTGACGCGCCTGGTAGCGGGCCACGGCCAGTTGATTGTGGGCCAGGGCCTGCAAGGCATAGGCCTGGGGCGCATAGAGGGGAATGTTGAGCTGAATCTGACCGATGACCTCTCGGGGGCTGTTGGCGGCCACGAAGAGGGGCTGGCCGTTACGGCTCTGCGTCCAGATGCTGCCTGCGGCCAGAGACAGGCTGGGCAGCAGGTCGGCATGGGCGGCCCGGTGCAGGGCCGCCTTCTCCGCCACCACGCGCTCCGCCTGCTGCACCAGGGCCTGGTTGGCCAAGGCCCGCTGCAGGGCATCCCCAAGGGTGAGATCCGCCGCCAGGACGGGAGGAGATGGCAACAACAGGGCACCGCCCAGCAAACAGACACGCAGACAGCGCCACGTCCTCTTCCCTGCCGCCGTATCCTGCCGTGCCTTGTGCTGTGGATGCGTCATCTCCCCTTCTTTCCTCGCATCGGCGCCACGCGGCAGTTTATATTGCAATGAAAATATTAACATAACCTTAAGGGCCCGGCACCCCGGGGCGGCTGCCCAAGCCATTCCCCCCTGACGGGGCGATCTGATCAAGCCCCATCCATAAGCGCCGCAAGGCCGCCTGGACCCGGGAAAGGCATCAGGAATTTTTGCCGCGCAAAGCGGCCAGGTTGGCGATGCCGGCCTCTTCCATGCGCGCCAGGAGGCCCTTGAGGATGGCGTCGACTACGCCCGGACCGCGAAAAATCAACGCCGTATACAGCTCCAGGAGGCTCGCGCCGGCGCTGATCTTCTCCCAGGCATCAGCGGCGGAAAAAACGCCGCCCACCCCGATGATGGGCACCTTCCCCGCCGTCGCCTGATGGAGGAGGCGAATCACGGCGGTAGCCCGCCCGCGCAAGGGCGGGCCCGAGAGGCCGCCGCTGATCCCCGCCCCCTCCAGGAAATCCTCCCGGGAAATGGTGGTATTGGTGGCGATGAAACCGTCCACCAGCGGCTGTTCTCCGTTCGCCAGGCCGGCGATGGCCATGAGGTCGGCATCGGCGAGATCCGGAGCAATCTTGAGAAGTACCGGCGGACAGCGCCGTCCCGCCTCCCTAGCCACCCGCAGATTGGCCGCCTGTACGGCAGCCAGCAGGGGTTGCAGGGCGTCCAGCGCCTGCAAGTCCCGCAGGCCCGGCGTATTGGGGGAACTCACGTTGATGGCGAAATAATCGGCCCAGGGCTGCAGGCCCTCCACCACGGCCACATAATCGGCGGCGGCCTGCCCCGCCGGCGTATCCTTGTTCTTGCCCAGGTTGATGCCGATGGGTACGGGGTGCGCGCCGAGGGCGGCGAGGCGGGCGGCCACCGCCGCCATCCCCTGCCCCGGGAAGCCCATGCGGTTGATGACCGCCTCCCGCTCGGGAAAGCGAAAGATCCGCGGGCGCGGATTGCCGGGCTGGGGGCGCGGCGTCACCGTGCCGATCTCCACAAAACCAAAGCCCAAGGCCGGCAAGGCCGGCAGCGCCTCGGCATTTTTGTCGAAACCCGCGGCGAGGCCCAGGGGGTTGGCGAAACGCAGCCCCCAGATCTCCTGCGCCAGGCGCGGATCTTCCAGGGTATAGCGCGCCGCCAAACGGGCGCGGGTGGCCGGCATGTGCCCCAGGGCTCCGAGGCCGGCAATGGTCCAATGGTGGGCCGTCTCCGGGTCCAGCAAAAAAAGTCCACGGCGCAGCATCTTGTAGATCATAGCCAATCCCTGGGGGTCAGGAAGCGCTCGCGCAGCTCGGCCTCCGGGCTGCCGGGCTCGCCCTGCCAGTCATACAGCCACTCGGCCAAGGGCGGCAGCGACATGAGGATGCTTTCGGTGCGCCCCCCCGACTGCAGGCCGAAGAGGGTGCCGCGATCATAGACCAGGTTGAACTCCACATAGCGCCCGCGCCGCAAGCCCTGGAAATGCCGCTCCCGCGCGCCGTAGGACAGATGGCGGCGGCGCTCGACGATAGGCAGGTAGGAAGGCAGGAAGCTTTCCGCCGCCGCCTCCCAAAAGGCCTGCAATTTCCCGCCGTCGCCACTCAGGTCGTCAAAGAAGATACCACCCACCCCGCGCATCTCGCCGCGGTGCTTGATGAAGAAATACGCATCGCACCAGGCCTTGAAGCGCGGATAAAAGGCCGTATCGTAGCGGTCGCAGACCCCTTTCAGGGTGGCATGGAAATGCCGCGCGTCCTCTTCAAAGCCATAAATCGGCGTAAGGTCGGCGCCGCCGCCGAACCACCACAGATCGCCCGCCGAGAAGAAGCGGTAGTTCATATGCACGATGGGGACATAGGGATTGCGCGGGTGCAACACCAGGGACACCCCCAGGGCCGTAAAGGGCTGACCCGCCAGTTCCGGACGCTGGGCCGTGGCCGAAGGCGGTAGCTGCCCGCCGCTCACCCGCGAAAAATTCACCCCGCCCTTCTCGAACAGGGCCCCGTCGCCGATCACCCGCGTCCGTCCTCCGCCTCCCGCCGGGCGTTCCCAGAGATCCTCGCGGAAACGCACGCCGCCGTCGGCCCCTTCGAGCGCCGCGCAAATCCGCTCCTGCAACCCAAGCAGGAATCCTTCCATCTCGTCAAGCCGAGGCCGCATGGCTTCTCTCCTCCCGATTCAAGGCCGCAGGACCCGCCCGCTGCGGGCATCCACGATGCGGCTCGGGCCCGGTGCTCCCCCCAGTTGCCCGGGCAACACCACCAGCCCCAGCCCGAAATAGCGATGCAGTTGCCGCCGGGAGCGAACCGGTGCCTTGCCGGCGGGATTGGCGCTGGTGGAGATGACGGCGCCGTGGAAGGCGCGGCAGAGGGCGACGACGCCGGGATGCCGGCTCACCCGCACGGCCACCCCCGGATGCCGCCCCCGCAACCAGGCCGGAGCGCGGCGCGCAGCGGGCAGGACCAGGGTCGTTCCCGGCCAGAGGGCGGCCATGCGCTCCTGGAGCTCCGGCCCCCGCCAGGCCGCGCAATAGGCCTCGGCCTGGGAAAACTGACCGGCCACCAGGAGCAGCCCCTTCTTTTGGGGACGTCCCTTCAAGGCCAGGAGCCGTTTCACGGCGCGCCGATTGCGCGGGTCGCAGCCCAGGCCCCATACCCCCTCCGTAGGGTAGGCGATGACCGCGCCCCGGCGCAGGGCCGCCACCGCACGCCGCAAGCTGCGCTGCGAAGGGCCTTTCATCGTGGATCCGGCTGCCGTTTTGCGCTTCATCTCCCGCGCTGCAGGGCGCGATGGCCGATGTCGTGGCGGTACTGCATCCCCGGCCAGCGAAGGGTCCCCGCCCTAGCGTAGGCCCGCGCCGCCGCTTCGGCCAGGCTCGCGCCCAGGGCGGTCACCCCCAGAACCCGGCCGCCGGCGGTGACGACAGCGCCGTCCCGAGCCGCCGTGCCCGCCTGGAAGATCTTGACATCGGGCTCGTCGGCCGCAGACAAGCCGAGGATCGCGTCGCCGTTGCGCGGGGCATCGGGATAGCCCGCCGCCGCCAGCACCACGCAGAGCGCCGGGCGCGGATCCCAATCGAGGGCGGGAGGCAGGGCATCGCCCGCCGCCGCCCGGCGCAACAGGGCAAAGAGGTCCGAACGCAGGCGCATCAGCAGGGGCTGGGTCTCGGGGTCGCCCAGTCGGCAATTGAACTCCAGCACCTTGGGTCCCTGAGCGGTGACCATGATCCCGGCGTAGAGAAAGCCGCGATAGGGCAGGCCATCCGCAAGCAGGCCCCGCGCCGCCGGCCGCATCACCTCGCGCAGGACCCGCTCGCCCATGGCGGCATCGAGGACCGGCGCCGGCGAATAGGCGCCCATGCCGCCGGTGTTGGGGCCCAGATCGCCGTCCAGGAGCCGCTTGTGGTCCTGGGAACCGGCCAGCGGCAGGACCTGGCCGTCCACCACCACGGCGATGAAGCTCGCCTCTTCGCCGTGAAGGAATTCCTCCACCACGATGGGACCCCAGGCCAGGAACTGCGCCGCCGCCGCCTGGGCCTGATCATGGCTCATGGCCACCACCACCCCCTTGCCCGCCGCCAGACCATCGGCCTTGACCACCACCGGCAGGGCGTGCCGACGGATATACGGCTCGGCCTCCGCCAGTTCGGTAAAGCGCTGATAGCCGGCCGTCGGGATACGGTGGCGCTGCAGGAATGCCTTGGCAAAGACCTTGCTCCCTTCCAGTTGCGCCGCTGCCGCGTCGGGGCCGAAGACCAGCAAACCAGCCCGGCGCAAGCGATCCCCCACCCCCGCCACCAGGGGCGCTTCGGGGCCGATGACCACCAGCTCCACGCCCAGCGCGAAGGCCGCCGCCGTCAGGCCCTCGGCATCGGTCGCGGCAAGGGCGAGATTCTCCACCCCAGCTTCGGTCGCCGTCCCCGGATTGCCGGGCGCGCAATAGACCCGCTCCACCATTGGCGACCGGGCGAGCTTCCAGGCGATGGCGTGCTCCCGCCCACCACTGCCCAGGACCAGCACCCTGGCACCCATCCGCCCCTCCTCAACCATGGCGGAAATGGCGCATGCTGGTGAAGATCATGGCAATGCCATGCTCGTTGGCGCTGGCGATCACCTCCTCGTCGCGGATGGAGCCGCCGGGCTGGATGATGGCCTTCACCCCTGCCGCCGCCGCCGCATCCACGCCGTCGCGGAAGGGGAAAAAGGCATCGGAGGCCAGTGCCGCCCCGTGCAGATCGAAGCCCAGTTCCAGGGCCTTGGCCGCACCGCATTTGGCCGCATCCACCCGGCTCATCTGTCCGGCGCCGATGCCCATGCTCTGTCCCTCGCGCACATAGACGATGGCGTTGGAACGCACATGCTTGGCCACCCGCCAGGCAAAGGCCAGATCGCGATGTTCCAGGGCCGTCGGGGCCCGTTCGCTGACCACCCGCCAGGCGCTCTCATCGAGATCGCCCTGATCAAAATCCTGGACCAGCAACCCGCCGCGCACGCGCTTGAAATCCCAGCCCGCGCCGCGCCAGTCGTTGTCCGCCCCAAAGGCCAGCACCCGCAGATTTTTCTTGCGGGCCAGGATGGCCTGCGCCTCGGGCAGGATCTCCGGCGCCAGCACCACCTCGGCAAACTGCTCCGCCACCAGTTGCGCCGTCTGCCCATCCAGGGGCCGGTTGCAGGCGATGATCCCGCCAAAGGCCGAGACCGGATCGCCGGCCAGCGCCCGCTGATAGGCCCCGAGCAGATCCATCGCCACGGCCACCCCACAGGGATTGCCGTGTTTGACGATGGCACAGGCGGGCTCGGCAAACTCCCGCACCAGATTCACGGCCGCATCGCTGTCGGCAATGTTGTTGTAGGACAGCTCCTTGCCCTGCAACTGCCGGGCCATGGCAATGCCGGTATCGCTGCCATCGCCGTAAAAGGCCGCCTGCTGATGTGGATTCTCGCCATAACGCAGATCCTGTACCTTGCTGAAATGCAGGTTCAGGGTATCGGGAAATGTCTCTCGCGTCCCATCGGGCCGCAAGCTGGAGAGATAGTTGGCGATGGCGCCGTCATATTGCGCCGTATGGGCAAAGACCTTGCGCGCCAGGGCAAAGCGGGTAGCCGCCCCGACCCCGCCGCCGCTCTGCTCCATCTCTCGCAGCACGAGGGCGTAGTCGTCCGGGTCCACCAGGACAGTCACCCCTTCCCAGTTCTTGGCCGCCGCCCGCAACATGGTCGGGCCGCCGATGTCGATGTTCTCCATGGCCTCAGCCAGGCTGCATCCGGGCCGCGCTACGGTCTGCGCAAAGGGATAGAGATTGACGCAGAGGAGGTCGATGGGCGGGATATCGTGTTCGGCCATCTGCCGCAGATGCCCGGGCTCTCCCCGCTTGCCCAGCAGACCGCCGTGGATCTTGGGATGCAGGGTCTTGAGACGGCCTTCCAGCAGCTCCGGAAAGCCCGTGTAATCCCCCACTTCCTGCACCTTCAGACCCGCCGCCCGCAACGCCGCCGCCGTGCCTCCCGTGGACAGGATCTCTATCCCGAAGTCTGCCAAACGGCGCGCAAAATCCACGATTCCGTGCTTGTCGGAGACGCTGATGAGCACCCTGCGTATCTCGCCCATGTACTGCCACCCCCATGGAAAAGGCCGAGTTTACGCCCCCGTCCCAAAAGACGGCAAGGGCGGGTCGACAGGGGCGGGGCGCCGGTAAAAATTGCCTATTGATTAACGCAACTTTGTTGCATATATTTCCTAGGCCAGGCATACGGCGGTAATGCCTTGATGCATTGCGGGAAAGCATCCCGTCCAGGGAACTGCCGTGCCTTGATCAGTGAATGCACAAATATGATAATAGCAATTATTATTATCTGATAGATGAAATTGCCCATGCGCTCCTACCTTCGCCCCCTCGCTACGGCCATCCTCTTCGCCTGCAGCGATCTGAGCCTTGCCCACCCCGTCATGGCCGAGGCGGATCCCGCCGCCGACGGCAATGGGCCCATCCCCAACATCAACGCCCTTTCCGCGCAGTATTTACCGGCCTACAGCCGCATCGTCGATGGCCTGTCCTGGGCGGGCCACGTCGATTCGGAAATCTTTTCCAATTATTCGGGGGGCGTTCGGCGCGGCAGCGAACCCAACCTCGTCGGCCAGTTCGGTTTAGAATACGACACCCGGAAGGCAGGGCTTTGGCGAGGCGGGAAACTCACCTTCTCGGTCATGGGCATCTACAGCGGCGGGGTGCAGCCCGACTACAGCGGCGACCTCCAGACGGCCAGCAACATCTGGGCGCCGTCGGCGCTGCGCATCTACGACGCCGCCTACCGGCAAAGATTCACCCATTGGCTCAACGCCCGCATCGGCATCACCGACATCAATTATTACTTCGATGTCACCGGCAATGCCCTGCAACTGGTCAATTCCTCCTTCGGGATCAATCCCACCCTGACCGCCAATGTCCCGGGCACCGCCACCTTCCCCTACTCCGGCCTGGGGGCCATGATCGGCGCTCACGGCGCCGTATGGAGCGGCAAGGCGGGGGTTTTCCAAGGCGACCCGCAACATCGCGGATCCGCCTTTGAGCGAGGCTACATGGCCCTCTGGGAGGGCGGCATACACTGGGGCGAGAAGGGTGACGACGATCTCGATAACGATGCCGATGATTACGGCAAATATGTCTTGAAAGTCGGGGTCTGGCGCTACGAACAGCCGCACCCGGACCTCCCCGGCCTCTCCCCCTCCACCGCGGGCGTCTATGCCGTGGCGGAGGGCAATTGGGAACTCTCCGGGGGCCGCGACCTGGGCGCCTTCGTGCAGATGGGCGGCGCTCCCCAGGACTTCAACCCCGTCCCCTGGTACCTGGGCCTGGGCCTGCGCCTGGGCCATCCCTTCCCGGGCCGCCCCGACGACAGCCTCTCCGTGGGCATGGCCCGGGCCTGGCTGCGCAGCAGCGCCGTGGCCGCGGGCTTGGGGGTGGCAGCGGGCGCGGTACATGCCGCCGAAACCGCCTATGAGATCACCTATGCCGCCAAACTCGGCCCCCATCTCACCCTGCAGCCGGATATCCAGTACATCACCCATCCCGGCGGCATTGAACCCAATGCCACGGTGGGCATCCTGCGTCTGCACATCGAATTCTTTTGAATCTGACGATCATGCGCTACGGCATACTTAGGCGCCATGAAGCGCAGGATCTGGCGGAGACGGCAGGATCATTGTTTCCCATGAAAACGACCGTTGGCATCCACTAACTCGCCGGCGCCACCTCTTCATTCCACAAAACACGGGCGTCGAGCAAGAAGCCATAAGTGGCCTGCAGGGCCGCCAACCGTGCCTCCAAGGCCGCCACCGCCGCCACCCCCGCCTGGCGGCGCGCCAGCAGGAGCCGCTGCAAGTCCGCCTCTCCCAGGGCATAGGCGCGCTGCATCATCTGCGCTTGGCCGGCCATGGCGGCCGCAGCCCGCTGCGCGGCCAAAAAAGCGGCGTGGTTTCCCTCCAGCGCAGCTATCTGACCGGCCACCTGGGCCCTCAGCATCTGCCGCCCTGCGGCCAGGCGATCTTCCGCCACCCGCAGCAGCGCCTGGGTGCGCGCCTGCTCCTGGCCACGCCGGGGGCCGGGGATGGGCATGGTGATCATGCCACCCCAAATCCTTTCGTCACCACCGCGTTCGGAGGCCACAAAGACGGCCAGGGTTGGATCCGGCCAGCGTTCCGCCCGCGCCCGCGCCGCCGTCGCCCGCGCCCTGGCCACCGCCCTTTCCAGCACCTGCAGGCGCGGGTTGTCCGTCAACACCGCCCGACGCAAGTCCCCTAGCGCGCCTGTGGGAGGCTGGGGATCACCGAGGGGCGGCGGCGATTGCGTCCCCACGGCGGGAAAGCGTCCATTCAGGACCGCCAAGGCCATGTCTTTACGGGTCCGCGCTTCCGCAACGCTGCGCATGACCTCCTCCATGTCGGCCTCGGCCGCCTGCACATCCATGGGCGCCGCATCCCCCGCCTGGAGCCGTTTCTGCACCGCCGCCAGGTTCTCCCCGGCCAGACGCTGCTGCTCCACCAGCAGGCGCTCCCGCTCCACGCTACCCAGCCAGTCCAGCCAGCTTCCCAGCAACTCGTGGGCCAGACTTAGGCGCGCCTCGGCAAGACCGGCGCGGGCCACGCCCTCCCCCGCGGCACCGATCTGCCGATCCAGCGCCGCCTTGCCCGGCAGGCGCACAGGGCGTTGCAGGGTCGTCCACCATTCGCCGTAATCGCCCATGCCGCGGACCCAGCGGGATTGCCCCTGGACCTGCACGGAAAACTCGTAAGGGCCGCTGGCCAATTCCTCCGCCTCGTAGCGTGCCACCCCCTGCTGGTCCCGCGCCGCCGCCCATAGGGGGCTCTGCGTCAAGGCCTGCTGCACCTGTTCCGCCGCCGGCAGGTCCGGAGGGGAAAAGGCCACCGCCGGGGCCTCTGGCGGGGCAGCCAGCAGCAGCAACAGCACGGCAAGCATGCGCTTTCTCATATTTCCCCCGCTGCAGGCAATGCCTGTATCCAGTAGTGCAAACCCGCCCCCGCAAAGCGCGCGCGCAGCCGGCCCAGAATCTCCTGGCCCACCGCTGCACTGAGGAGGGCCTGCACCTGCACCCGCCGCGCCCGCCCCAGCACCTGTTCCCGATCGTCCAGGCGATCCAGCCCCACGCCATGGGCAAACAAGGCGGTGCTGGTAAAGCGCTGCACGCCCTCCGTCAGCAGTAAAATGTCCAATACTTCCTCTCCCAGGGACTCCGGAAGCAGGAGCGTCAACAAACAAGGTTCCTCAGACATGGAGACTCTCCCCTTTGCCAAAGGCAAAGCGCTGATACAGGATGGGCAGAATGAGCAAGGTGAGGCTGGTCGCCGTGAGCAGACCGCCGATGACGACAATGGCCAGGGGCCGCTGGATCTCCGCCCCGGGGCCTGCGGCAAAGAGCAGCGGAATGAGGCCAAAGGCGGTAATGGAAGCGGTCATCAGCACCGGCCGCAGACGCCGTCGCGCACCCTGCCGGACCACTTCGGCAAGGGCTAGTCCCTGTGCATGCAACTGATTGAAATAACTGACCATAACCACTCCATTGAGGACCGCTATGCCCAACAGGGCGATGAAGCCCACCGAGGCGGGCACCGAGAGATATTCGCCCGTCAGCCACAGCGCAAAAATCCCGCCCACCAGCGCAAAGGGAATATTGCTCATGATGAGCAGCGCCTGGCGCAGCGAGCGGAAGGTGAGGTAGAGGAGAAAGAAAATGATCCCCAGCGCCACCGGCACCACCACCGCGAGGCGTTTTGCCGCGCGCTGCTGGTTTTCGAACTGCCCGCCGAAGGTCAGGCGATAGCCGGTGGGCAAAGGCACCTGCTGCGCGATCCGCTGTTTGGCCTCGTCCACAAAGCCCACCAGATCCCGGCCTTTCACCTGGGTCATGACCACCCGGTAGCGGCTGCCCATCTCCCGCTCCACCTTCACCGGTCCGTCGGCCCGCCGCAAATGGGCGACCGCGGCCAGGGCGATGGCCTGTCCGTCGGGCAGGACCAGGCGCAGACGGGAAAAATCCGCCGGGGAGGCGCGCAAGTCCTCGGGCCCCCGGACCTGCAAGGGCGTGCGCCGCACCCCCTCCATCACCACCCCCGCCACGCGGCCCTGCACGTAAGCGCGCAGGGCGTCCTCGATGGCGTCGCCGGACAGGCCGAAGCGACCCGCCGCCAGGCGGTCAATGACCACCTCCTCGTATTGCACCCCCTCATTGCGGGCCGTATAGACATCCTTGGCCCCGGAAATGCCTTTCAACACCGTTTCCACCTGTCCGGAAAGCCGCTCCAGGGTGGTCAGGTCCGGCCCGAAGATTTTTACCGCCACATCCCCCCGCACCCCCGAAAGCATCTCCGCGACACGCATCTCGATGGGTTGGGTAAAGCTGAACTGCACGCCGGGGAACTCCCCCAGGACCTTGCGCAGGGCGTCCATGAGCGCCGCCTTGTCGCGCATCCGCCAGCGCTCCCGGGGCCGCAAGACCAGAAAGGTATCCGTCTCGTTGAGGCCCATGGGATCCAGGCCGATCTCGTCGGCGCCGGTGCGCGCCACGATGCGCTCCACCTCCGGCACCTGCGCCAGGATCGCCCGCTGGATGCGCAGATTGAGCGTTTCATTGGCGGCCAGGCTGATGGAAGGCAGGGTCTCCAGGCCAATGACCACCGTCCCCTCGTCCATCTGCGGCATGAAGCTCTTGCCCACCTGGGCATACGCAAAGACCGCCGCCAGCAGGAGCAACATCGCCGGAAACACCACCCATGCGGGTCGGCCCAGGGCAGCATTCAGCAGACGCTGATACAGGGCATCCACATGACGCAACAACCAGGGATCTTCATGTTTCACTTTTTTCAGCAGATACGCGCTGAGCACGGGAATGGCCGTGAGCGACAGCAGCAGGGAGGCCGCCAGGGCAAAGATGATGGTCAGCGCCACCGGGATGAAGAGCTTGCCCTCCAGGCCCTGCAGGGTCAGCAAGGGCAAAAAGACGGTAATGATGATGAGCACGCCGACGCTGATGGGGGTCGCCACCTCGCGCACCGCCCGATAGATGAGGTGCAGACGCGGCAGCCTGCCCGCATAGGGATCGTGGGCCAGATGCTGGACGATATTCTCCACCACCACCACTGCGGCATCCACGAGCATGCCGATGGCAATGGCCAGCCCGCCCAGGCTCATGAGATTGGCCGAGAGCCCGAAATACTGCATGAGCAAAAAGGTCATCAAGGCGGCCAGCGGCAGGATCAGAGCGGCGCTCAGGGCCGCCCGCAGGTTCCCCAGGAAAACGAGCAACAGGAGGAGTACCAGCACCACCGCTTCGCTCAGGGCCTTGCTCACCGTATGCACAGCCTTGTTGACCAGATCCGCCCGATTGTAGAAGGCCCGGATCCGCACGCCCTTGGGCAGGGTCGGCCGCAGTTCCGCCAGACGGGCCTCCACGCCCTCCACCACCTGGCGGGCGTTGGCCCCGCGCAGACCCAGCACCAGACCCTCCACCGTCTCGCCGCGGCCGTTCTCCGTGACCGCCCCCAGGCGCGTGATGGCGCCGATGCGTAGTTTGGCAATGTCCCCCACCCGCACCGGCACACCCTCGCGATTGGCCACCACGATCGCGGCCAGATCGGCGAGGTCGCGGACGCGCCCCTCCGCCCGCACCAGCAGGACCTCGCCGCCTTCCTCCAGGCGGCCGGCGCCATCGTTGCGGTTGTTGATGGCCAGGGCCGTCATCAGCGCGTCCATGGAAATCCCCGTCGCCGCCATGCGGGTCAGATCGGGCACCACCTCAAAACTTTTCAGTTCACCGCCGAGGACATTCACGTCCGCCACCCCCGGCACCGTGCGCAGGGCCGGGCGAATCACCCAGTCGAGGAGGCTGCGCCGCTCCATGAGGGAAAGCCCACCCCCCTCCACGGTGAACATGAACATCTCCCCCAGGGGGGTGGTGATGGGCGCCAGCCCACCCGTCGTCCCCGCCGGCAGGCTGCCGAGAATGCCCGAGAGGCGCTCGGCCACCTGCTGCCGCGCCCAGTAGATGTCCGTGCCCTCGGCAAAGTCCACGGTGATGTCCGCCAGCCCGTATTTGCTTACGGAGCGCAGCATGCTTTGCCGCGGCAGGCCCAGCATCTCCGTCTCGATGGGCTGGGTAATGCGGTTCTCCACCTCCTCCGGCGTCAGCCCCGGCGCCTTCAGGATCAACTTGACCTGGGTGGTGGAGACATCGGGATAGGCGTCAATGGGCAGGTTTTGGAAGGCCCGCCAGCCCGTCGCCACCAGGACCAGCAAGGCCAGGAGGATCAGCAAACGCTGGGCGAGGGCGAATTGAATCAGACGGGAGAGCATCATTTACCCCCGCGACTTTCTTGCCAGGCGCCCTTCAGCGCCACCACGCCGGCCACCGCCACCTGATCGCCGGCGCGCAGATCCCCTTGCACGCGCACCTCCTGAGCGGAAGCGGCGATAATGTGTACCGGCCGCACGGCAAAACCCTGGGCGTTGCGGACAAAGACATAGGCCGCGCTGCCCTCCCGTATCACCGCGGCCAGGGGCAGGTTCCAGCCCTTCTGCTCCGCCCCGGGCAAGGCTACCTGGACAAAGGCGCCCGGACGCAGGGGCGCATCCGCGGGCAGCTCCGCCGTCACCAGCACCGACTGGCTGGCCATGTTCCCCTGGGGCGCCATCCGCAGGATGCGCGCCTTGAGGGCCTGGCCCTGCACCGTTACCTCCGCCCCCGGCTGCCAGTGGGCGGAAACCTCCAGGGGAACCTCGATGCCCAGCCACAGACGACGGAGATCCGCCAGACGCAGCAGGGGATCGGCGGGGGCCACCCGCTGACCGATCCGGGCCTCCAGCGCCAGCACTACCCCCGTCCGGGTAGCGCGCAGGGTGACGCCATCCTGCAATCGCCCAGTGCGCTCCACTTCCCGCAGTTCAGCCCTGCCGATCCCTGCCAGGCGCAAGGCCGATGCGGTCTGGACCAGGGCCGCAGCGGCCTCCTCCCGGGCGGCACGCGCCTCCGCCACCCGCCGCGCCGGGATGATCCCTTCGCCGAAGAGCGCCACTTCCCGCCGCGCTGTTTCGTCGGCCAGTCGGGCGCGGCTGGCCGCCTGCAGGTATTGCATCTGCATCTGCCCCAAGTCCGGGCTCTGCAGCCGCAACAACGGCGCACCGGCCCGCACCCGCTGTCCGCTCTGCACCAGGACCTGCGTCACCAGACCCGTTACCGGTGCCGTCAACACCAGTTCCTGCTGGGGCGGTACCAGCACCTGGGCAGGATAGCTCACCGCCAAGGCCTGCGCCCCCTCCTGCAAGGCCATCAACCGCACCCCGAGGGCCTGCACCTGCCCGGCTTGCAGTGCGATTTCCTGCCCTTTGGCCTGCACCCCGGCCTGAGCTGCACCGAGCCAAAAGCTCGCGCATCCCCATAAAACACCGCCCAAAACCCGCAAAAGCCTTGCCGCCATGGCGCTCTCTCCATAACCAAACATTCCCGGCACCGCCCTGGGGCAATGCCATTACATCCACCGGCAAAAGGAAGGTTAGGGGAAGGCTGGCGGGGCGCGCGTAAGGATAGGACCGTTACGCCAAAAATCCGGGAGGGGGACGCTGGAGGGAAGGATAGGCGCTGGCCGATCCCTGGCCAGGAGCTTCAGGATCAGCAGAAAGAGGAACACGCCGGCCAGCAGCGCCGAAGGAGCGGCGCGCTCCTTGACAAAGCTGCCAATGGCGAGGGTATCGACCCCATGGAAACCGCCATCCCCGAACCAGGCCTGCATGTCCGTAGCCGGCGGAAGGACAGGGGCGGGATCGGCATCCCCCACGGCATTGCCGTCAGCCATGGGGAGCTCATCGGAAGCGTTTTCATAGAAATGCAGATGCAGACCGCTGCCCGCCGGGGTAAACCCCGTATGGGCATGCACGAAAGGCGCCACCGCCTGCAGGAAAACCAGCAGGACCAATAGACAGCGCAACATCAGCGGCACAATCCGTTGCATCACCTTACGCGACCCTCATCAACTTCGCTGGATCATAACCCGATAAAGTGGATCATAGCTATCTTTATAATGATTATAGACCCATGGGAGCATGCCTCCGCCCCCTGGCAAAAAGCATTATTCCCCCTTGGCGCCCTTGCGCGCCCCATGTACGCTATGGCGATGGAAAAAGCCTTTCAGCGCGTCGTCCTTGTGGGCAAATATCGCGACCCTTCCGTCCTGCCGGGGTTGCGGCGCTTGCGCGCCCTCCTCGCCAGCCTGGGCGTCGCCACCATCATCGAGTGTCAGAGCGCGGCCCAGCTCGAAAGCGACATGGAGTTGCCCCAGGGGGCCTTCGACGCCCTCTCGCCCGACGGTGACCTCATCATCGCCCTGGGTGGTGACGGCACCATTCTCGGCACCGCCCGCCAGGCTGCGGGCAGCGGCGTGCCCATCCTCGGGGTCAATCAGGGGCGGCTGGGCTTTCTTGCCGACATCTCCATCCACGACATCGAAAAGACCTTGCCGCCCATCCTCGCCGGCCATTACCAAAATGATGCGCGCAGCGTCCTCCAGGCCCAGCTCTGGCGTGGGGGGCAGTGTCTCCAGAACGGTATCGCCATCAACGAAGTCCTGGTGCACAAGGGCTGCTGCGAGACCATGATCGAACTGCAGGTCCACATTGACGGCCAGTTCATCTATACCCAACGCGCCGACGGGCTCATTGTGGCCACCCCCACCGGCTCCACCGCCTATGCCCTGTCCGCCGGCGGGCCCATCGTCAGCCCCCGGCTCCCGGCCATGGTCCTGGTGCCCATCTGCCCCCACACCCTCAACGCCCGGCCCCTGACCATCGCCGACCAGGTAAGCGTGCAGATCGAGCTCATCGCCGGCCGGCAGCCCGCCGCCCTGAGCCTCGACAGCCATGACACCTTTTCCCTGCAACTGGGCGACACGATCCGGATCCGCCGCAGCACCTGCGATGCGGTCTTCATTCACCCCGAAGACGAGGATTTTTATCAAATCCTGCGGCGCAAACTCCACTGGGCCGCGCTCCCCGGCGAGGATTGAATGCTGCTTTCCCTGCACATCCGCGATTTCACCCTCATCGATCAGCTCAGTGTCGAGTTTGGCCATGGTCTCACCGTATTGACCGGTGAAACCGGAGCCGGGAAATCCATTCTCGTCGACGCCATCGCCCTCCTGCTGGGCGACAAGGGCAGTACCGACCTGATTCGCCACGGGGCCGAACAGGCCGACCTCAGCGCCGAGCTGCTCCTCTCCGAAGACCACCCGGCCCGCGCGTGGTTGGCGGAACATGAACTGGATGCGGATGATGCCTGCCTGTTGCGCCGCATCCTCCAGCGCAACGGCCGCAGCCGCGCCTTCATCAACGGCCAGGTCGTTACCACCGGCCTCCTCCGCGAACTGGGCGAACTCCTCGTGGATATCCTCGGCCAGCACGCCCATCAGAGCCTGCTGCGCCCCGAACGCCAGCTCTTCCTCCTCGACCGTTTTGCCCAGCTTGCCCGCCCCCGCCAGGAAATCGCCCAGGCCTACCAGGAGTGGCGGAGCAGCGTGCAACATTGGGATGCGTTGCAGGCGGCCAAGACCCGCCGGGGCGAAGAGGAAGACTGGCTGCGCTTTCAATTCAACGAACTGGAAGACGCCGATCTGCAGCGGGGGGAATGGGAATCCCTGCGCCGGGAACAGGCCCTCCTGGGTGCCGTCGAGCAACTGCAGCAGCACGTCAACACCGCCCTGGAAGCCCTTTATGACGCCGACGGCGCCGCGGTCGCCCAACTCGCCGGCGCCCAGCGGGAACTGGCCAATGCCAGCCAACGGGATCAGCGCCTGGCGCCTGCCGAAGAACTGGTCGGCAGCGCCTTGATCCAGGTGGAAGAAGCCGCCGCCGCCCTGCGTCACTATGTCGACGGCCTCCAGGCCGACCCCCTGCGCCTTGAAGCCGTCGCCAACCGCCTCGTGCTCCTCCAAGGGCTGCAACGCAAACACCATTGCGACGCCGATGCCCTCCTGGAGCGCCGCGACACCCTGCGCGCCGAACTCGCCCTCCTCAGCGCGGCCGGCACCGAACTGGACGCCGCCGCCGCCGCCGTCCAGTCCCGCGCAGCCGCCTATCGCCGGCAGGCCGAGGCCCTGAGCGCGGCCCGGCAAGCCCACAGCACTGCTCTGGCCGAGGCCATCGCCGCCCAGGTCCGACAGCTCGGCATGGCCCACGCCCAGGTGGAACTGCGCCTGGAGAGCACCCCGGCGGAGGGAGGGCACTGGCGGGAAACGGGCTGGGACAGCGCCGAGATCTGGATCGCCGCCAATCCCGGGCATCCTCCCCAGCCGCTGGCCAGGGTAGCCTCCGGGGGCGAGCTCTCGCGCATCGGCCTCGCCCTGCAGGTCATCCTCTCCAGCCCCGAACGCATCGACACCCTGATCTTCGACGAAGTGGACGTGGGCATCGGCGGCGCCGTCGCCGAGACCGTGGGCCGCCTGCTCCGCCAGCTCGGCGGCCGCCAGCAGGTTCTCTGCGTTACCCATCTCCCCCAGGTCGCCGCCCAGGGACACCAGCACCTGCAGGTGGAAAAGGAAGTGCGCGGCGACGCCACCTACAGCCGCGTGCGCCCCCTCAGCGCGACCGAGCGCCTGACGGAAATCGCCCGGATGCTGGGCGGAGTGACCATCACTGACCAGGTCAGGAACGCCGCCGCGGAAATGCTCGCCCGCGCCGAAGCCATGCCCTAGGTGCCCAGGCGCAGTCTTGGCCGCGCGGTCGCCTGAACTCCCCAACGCGCGCCCCGCCAGGCCGCCAGGGAAACCACCTGGGCACCGATCTGCGCCTGCCAGTCCCGCAGGGAAAGATCCTCCCCGCCCCGCTCCCCGGCAAAAATCCGGGTCTGGGCCGGGAGTTGCGCCAGGGTGCCCCAAGCCCCCGCATCTCCCCGCCACTGCGCCCGCCCACGTCCGTCGAAACCCAGAGCGAAGCCGGCAAGAAAATGACCAGGCCAGTAAAAACCCATGCGGGGCGGCGCAGCATGGGTCTGCACCGCCTGGAGTTTCTGCCGCCCCACCGGAATCGAGGTCCTGGCGCTCGGGTCCGTGACGCCCGCAAATGGTGCAACGACGCCCGCTTCCGGGGCCAAGAGGCATAGGCGCTCGGCCGCCGTGGCCAAGGCGACATGATGGCGGGTATGCAGGATATGGCGGATCTGCGCCGCCGGATCCCGTGCCAGCACCCAGTCCAGATCCGCTTCCACATCTTCCGGAAAGGTATCCACCAAAGCGCAGTCGTGGCTTTCGGGATCCCAGAGAATATACCGACAGCGCGTCACCTCCGGGGAAGACCGTTGTTCAATATGCATGGCAGGCACTCCTTGGTAACATCAGTATTTACCAATTTTCTAATGCAATGACCATGCCAATGGCCATTAAACCGATTTATCGCTTTAACTATCATCCACTTTCATTTTTATCGGCGGGGCGCTCAACTCCTTTATCCAGCCGGTGCCGAGGCATTTCCTGTAGCCGATTTCCCGCAGCCCTTCCCCCTTGTGCCCTGGCAATCCATGGTACGGTGGGCACACCTACTGTGGCCAAATCCCTACACTATGCCCCGGCCCGGCTAGCGCATACACTATAAAAAAGGAGCGGATCATGGCGGTGGAAGTCCTCAGCATGGAAGAAAACCCGGCGACCGATCGCGCCCATGGGCCATCATCCCGCGCGGTGTCCATCCCCCGGCGCGTGCTGCTGGTATCCGGGCTGATTCTCCTCTTGGTCGGAGGGGTCGTGTTTTATGCCGTACGCGCCGTACATACCCTGGGCGAGAGCACGCAAACCCTGCTGCGCGTGGGTTTACCCCTCCAGGAACAACTCCTGCGCATGGAAGATACCCAGCGCCAGGCGGAATTTTTCCTCGGCATTGCCAGCGTCCTCCCCCATGCGGGCTATGAAAGGGCCTTTCAGGCCATGGTGAACCAGGAACAGGCGGAGGTGATCAGCCTCCAGCAGCGCGCGGCCCATCACCCCGAACTGGGCGCGGCCCTGGCCGTCCTCCAGCAAAACCTCGCCGCCTACGCCAACGCCGCCACCATGGACCCCGTCCTCCGGAGTCAGCGCAAGGAGTCCCTGCAGGCCAGCTTCCAGGCCGTCAAGACGGCCATCAGCGCCCTCCTGGCGCGCCAAGGCCAACAGGCCGCCCGGGCACGCGACCAGGCCATCGACCTCCTGTACGGGCTCATCTTTGCCACCGCCTGCCTGGGCATTTTCATCCCCTGGCGCGTCGCCGCCGCCCTCACCCGCCCCCTCAAGGCCTTTCGCCGGGCCCTGGAAGAAATCGGCGCCGGGCGCCTGACCACCGTCGCGGACGAAGGTCCTGCCGAGCTGCGCGAACTGGCCCGCGGCATCGAAAACATGCAGGCCCGCCTGCAGGAGGAGGAACGGCTGCGCCACGAATTCCTCAGCCAGGTCTCCCACGAGCTCAAGACACCCCTGGCCTCGGCCCGCTCCGGGAGCGAATTGCTGCTCAGCGAACGCCTTGGTCCCCTCCAGCCCCGCCAGCGCGAGGTACTGGAGATCATCGCCCGTCAGGTGCAGGAACTCTACGCCGCCATCCAGGAAATGCTCGACATGCACGCCCTGCAAGCACGCACCCTCGACTTCGCCCCCCAGGAGGTGCCCGTACCCGCCGCCTTGGCCGAACTCTGCCAGCGGCTCCTCCCCCTGACCCAGAAGAAGGGCCAGTACCTCCAGTGCCAAAGCGCCGAGGGCCTCAGCGTCTTCGCCGATCCCCAAAGGCTCCGCCAGATCCTCAGCAATCTCGTCAGCAATGCCCATAAATACAGCCCCGCCGGCGGCAAGATCCGCGTTACCGCCGAAGGGCGGGAGGGAGGCGTCGAGTTTCGCGTCGAAGACGATGGACCCGGCATCCCCCCGGCGCTGCTGGAGCGCGTTTTCGACCGCTTCTTCCAGGTACCCGTAGGCTCCGGCCTCCCCCGCGGCACCGGCCTGGGACTGGCCATCACCCGCGAGCTGGTGACTGCCCAGGGGGGCTGGATCAAGCTCGGCAATCGCCCTGCAGGGGGGCTCTGCGCGGAGATCTGGCTCCCTTCCCCCACTGCCGCAGGCAGCGCATGAATCCGCACCGCTGGCTGGCCCTGGGCTTGGGCGCCTTCCTGCTCTCCGCCTGCGCCCCTTTCGTCTCCCCATCGCGATCCACGCCCGCCGGCAGCCGTAGCGCCCTCCTCGGCGGCCTGCAAAGCTGCGGATCCGCCACCGGCGCAAGCTGCGCGAAAGTGCATCTTGCCTTGGCGGAGGGTTACCTGCGCGCCGACCCCATCACCCCAACCGGCCTCGACAGCGCCGCCAGTGAACTGGCCCTGGCCGCGCAAAATCCCCAGGTCGCCCGGGAGACGGCGCCGCTCTACCGCAGTGTGCAGGGTTGGCGCGACGCCCTGCGCAAGGGGCGCGAAGCCGAAGCGCAGCTCGACGCCGCCAGGACGCAGCTCCGCGACACCCAAGCCCGGCTCAACGCCGCCGATGCGCGCCTCGCCGGTCTGGAGAGCCTCCTCCGCCACAAGGCCCAGGACACCCTCCAACAATTGCAGCCGCGGCAGCCATGACGCTTCCCTCCCGCTCCATTCTCATCCTCGACGATGATCCCGACTTCCTTCGCCTCCTCGGCCTCTGGCTGGAGAGCGAAGGCCATGACGTCTTCGCCAGTTCGGACCCCGTAACCGGGGTGGCGCGCCTGCGCAGCCGGATTCCCGACCTGATCATCTCGGACCTGCGTATGCCGGTCATTGACGGCATGGGCATCCTCGAAGAGGCCCAGCGCCTCGATCCCGACCTCCCCGTCATCCTCCTCACCGCCCACGGCAGCATTCCCAACGCCGTCGAGGCCATGCGCGGCAACGCCTTCGGCTATCTCAGCAAGCCCTTCAGCAGCGAAGAACTGCAGGATCTGGTCAAGTCCGCCCTCTCCCAGCGCCAGGCCAGCCAGGAAACCCGCACCCTGCGAGCCACCCTGCGGGCGCAGGCGGGCCAACTGGTACTCCACCGCAGCCCCGCCATGGCCGCCCTGGTGGATGAACTGGCACGCATTGCCGGCTCCTCGGCCAGCGTTTTCCTCTCCGGCGAAAGCGGCGCGGGCAAGGAACGCATCGCCCGCGCCATCCACGCCGCCAGCCCCCGTGCGGAACGCCCTTTTGTCGCCGTCAATTGCGGCGCCATTCCCGCCGAACTTGCCGAAAGCGAGCTTTTCGGCCACGTCAAAGGCTCCTTCACCGGCGCCGCCCACGACGCCCCCGGCCTGATCCGCAGCGCCGACGGCGGCACCCTCTTTCTCGATGAAATTGCCGACCTACCCCTGGCCCTGCAGGTCAAGCTCCTGCGCGTCCTCCAGGAAGGCACCCTGCGTCCCGTCGGCGCCAGCCGCGAGATCAGCGTCGATGTGCGCGTCATCAGCGCCACCCACCAGGACATCCACGCCCTCACCGCCAGCGGCGAGTTCCGCGAAGACCTCTACTACCGGCTGCATGTCATTCCCCTGCGCGTCCCCAGCCTGTGCGAACGCCCCGAAGACATTCCCCTGCTGGCGCAGCATTTCCTCGACCGCGAAAGCGGCCGATTGGGCCGCGAGATCCAGGGCTTCAGTCCCGAGGCCCTCGACAAGCTCGTCCAGCGCCCCTGGCCCGGCAATGTCCGCGAACTGGAAAACGCCATCACCTACGCCGCCGCCGTCACCGAAAGGGGCTGGGTAGCCGCCGAGGCCATCCCCGACGCGGGTCGTCAGGGGGGACAAAGCGCCCTGCCCCCCCTCCAGGATGCCAAGACGGCCTTCGAGCGCGCTTACCTGGAAAACCTCCTGCGCGCCACCGACGGCAATATTTCCCGCGCCGCCCGCATCGCCGGCCGCCACCGCACCGACCTCTACAAGCTCATGCGCAAACACGGCCTAGCCCCGCAACTGTTCAAGGGCAACGACAGTGAAAGCGACTGAAAGCCAGGATGCCCGTCAGCCGCCCGGTGCCGATGCCGCCATCGGCACCATCGTCGAGGTGCGCGGGCCGGTGGTGGATATCGCCTGCCTCCGCCTGCCGCCGCTCCACGAAGCTCTCTGCGCCCGCAACAATCAGCAAACCTTCCTCTTTGAGGTCCATCAGCATCTGGACAGCGCCCATGTGCGGGCCATCACCTTGCACAGCACCTCGGGCCTGCGCCGGGGCATGACGGTCTACGACACCGGCGCGCCCCTGCAGGTGCCGGTCTCGCCGGAATGCCTCGGGCGCTTGCTGGATGTCTTCGGTGCCCCCCTCGACGGCGGCGCACCGCTTCCCGCCGGCGAGTATCGGAATATCCTGGCGGCGCCGCCCTCCCTGCCCGACACCATGGCGCCCAGCGATGTGCTCGAAACCGGCATCAAGGTGATCGATCTGCTCTGCCCTTTCGTCCGCGGCGGCAAAACCGGCCTGTTCGGGGGGGCGGGTCTGGGCAAGACCGTGCTCATCATGGAATTCATGCACGCCATGGTCACCCTGCATCAAGGGGTGTCGGTGTTTGCCGGGGTGGGCGAGCGCATCCGTGAAGGGCACGAGCTCTGGCACATGATGGAGGCGGCCGGGGTCATGCCCCATACCCTGATGATCTTCGGCCAGATGGACGAGTCCCCCGGCGTGCGCTTTCGCGTGGGCCACACCGCCCTCACCTATGCCGAATTCCTCCGCGACCAGTTGCACAAGGAGGTGCTGTTCCTGATGGACAATGCCTTCCGTTTCGTGCAGGCGGGCAGCGAAATCTCCGGGCTCCTCGGGCGCATGCCCGCCACCGTCGGCTACCAGCCGACCCTCATGACCGAGGTGGCGGCCTTACAGGAGCGCATCCTCTCCACCCGCGCCGGCGCGGTGATGGCGGTGGAGGCGATCTACGTCCCGGCCGATGACATGAGCGACCCGGCGGTTACCGCGATCATCGCCCACCTCGATACCACCGTCATTCTTTCCCGCGCCCAGGCCGGCAAAGGCATTTACCCCGCCGTGGATCCGGTACAGTCCACCAGCCAGTTGATGGACCGCCATTTCCTCGGCGACCGCCATTACGCCGTCGCCGAGGCGGTGCGCGAACATCTGGCCCGCTATCAGGAACTGGAGGACATCATCACCATGCTGGGCATCGAGGAACTTTCGGAGCAAGACCGTCGCATCGTGCTGCGGGCGCGCAAACTGCAGCGTTACCTCACCCAGCCCTTTCACGTGATCGCCGAACAGACCGCCATCCCCGGCGTGTCGGTGCCCCTCGCCGCCACCCTGACCGACTGCGAGGCCTTCCTGCGCGGCGATTATGATGACACGCCCGAAGACCGCTGTTACCTGCGCGGCAGCATGCAGGAGGGGCCGTGAGCACTTTTACCCTGCACTTGCAAAGCGCCACCGGGCACGAGGAGCTGGCAGGCGTGACCAGTTTCCTCGGTGAGGATGCCTCGGGCAGCTTCGGCATCCTTGCCCGCCATGCTCGCTTCATGACCGCCCTCAGCTTCGGGCTGGCCCGCTTTCGCCAGGCCGATGCACCCTGGCAATATCTGGCAATGCCCGGAGCGCTGCTCTATTTCTTCGACAATGGGCTATATATCTATACGCGGCGCTATTTGCGCGATTCCGACCATCATCGCATCCGGCAAGCCCTGGAAGAACGGATCGCAGCGGAAGAAAAGGCGCTCCAGGAGGTCAAGACCGCCCTGCACCACATGGAGGAGGAGATGCTTCACCGGCTCTGGCGCTTGCAGGAAGGAGAAAAAGGGGGACCATGGACATCTCCAAGAGGCTGAAGCAAAGCATCGATCGCCAAGTCCGGCGCCTGGACAAGCCGCGCCGCAGCCTCTTTGCGCAAACCGTCTATCTCGGCACCCTGGGCCTGGTCATGGTGCTGCCGGTGGTTGCCGGCGCCTATCTCGGGCTGTGGCTCGACAGCCTGGCGGGAGGTTATTCCATGCGCTGGACCCTCAGTCTGATCGTCCTCGGCGTCGTGATCGGGGCCGTAAACGTATATCTTTTGATCAAGGACTGAAGCATGACCGGCCAGGGCCTCTTCATCCCCATCGCCTTCCGCATCGGCCCTCTGGCCATCACCCAGACGGTAGTGGTCACCTGGCTGCTCATGCTGGCCCTGGTGATCTTTTCCTGGCTGGCCACCCGCCGCCTGCGCGTCACCCCCGGCCCCTTGCAGGTGGCCGTGGAAGGGGCGGTCACGGCCATGGATGAGGCGGTGCGCTCCGTCCTCCCGGAACAGGCATCGCAGGTGCTGCCCTTCATCGCCACCCTGTGGATTTTCATCACCGCCGCCAACCTGGCGGGTCTGATCCCCGGTCTGGCCTCGCCCACGGCGGACCTGTCCACCACCACGGCCCTTGCAGTCCTGGTCTTTCTCTCGGTGCACTGGTTCGGCATCCGCAGCAGCGGCCTCAGGGCGTACCTGCGTCATTACCTGCAGCCCAGCGTCTTCCTCTTCCCGTTTCAGATCATCAGCGAGATCACCCGCTCCGTCGCCCTCGCCGTGCGCCTCTTCGGCAACATGATGAGCCTCGACATGGCGGCATTGCTGATCCTGCTGGTGGCGGGCTTCCTGGTGCCCGTGCCCATCCTCATGCTCCACGTCATCGAGGCCCTGGTCCAGGCCTACATCTTCGGCATGCTCGCCCTCATCTACATCGCCGGAGCCATCCAATCCCGAGAAACCACCAAAGACACCTGAAAGGAGCCAAATATGGCGAACATGACCTGGTTTGTCCTCGCCTCCACCCTCATCGCCGCCCTCGCCATGGCGCTGGGAGTCATGCTGCCGGCCCTGGCCATGGGCCGTTCCATCAGCCAAGCCCTCGACGCCCTGGCGCGCCAGCCCGAGGCGGAACAGGCCATCACCCGCACCCTCTTCATCGGCCTGGCCATGATCGAATCCCTGGCCATCTACGTCCTGGTCATTGTCCTCATCATCCTGTTCCGCAACCCCCTCATGCCCTATCTGCTCAAGTAGCGGGGCCTGCCCATGCAATACGACTGGACCACCTTTGTCCTGGAAATCATCAATTTCCTGGTACTGGTATGGCTTCTCAAGCACTTCCTGTACCGCCCGGTGATGGGCGTCATCGCCCGCCGTCAGGCGGCCGTGGAACAAAGCATTGCGGAGGCGCAAACCCGGGAGCAGGAAGCCCGGGCATTGAAAACCCAGTACGAAAATCGCCTGGCCAACTGGGAGACGGAGAAACAAAAAGCCGGCGCGGCGTTGCGGGCGGAGCTGGAGGCCGAGCATGGGCGCCGCCTCCATGCCCTGGATGCGGAAATCGAAGCAGAGCGCGCGCGACGCCAGGCCTTGACGGAGCATCTGGACGAAGAGCGCCGGCGCGCCGCCGAGGAACAGGCCGTCGCCCAGGGCGGCCGCTTCGTTGCCCGCCTCCTGGCACGCCTGGCGGGTCCCGAGATGGAGGCGCGTCTTGCCGATCTGTTCATCGAGGATCTCCAACGACTGCCGGAGGCCCGGCGGCAAGCCTTGCGCACCGCCCTGACGGAAGACTCGACGCCGGCAATCCGGGTGCTGAGCGCCTTTCCCTTGGCCGAAGAACGGCAAGGAGCCATCCGCAGGGCCCTGGCGGAACTGGCCGGGCGGGAACTCCCCTGCGCATTCGCCGTGGATGACGGCCTGCTGGCCGGGGTACACGCCAGCCTCGGCCCCTGGGTGCTCTCCGCCGATCTGCGCGACGAACTGCGCTTTTTTACGGAAGTGGCCCCCCATGGCAGCGACTGATCCCCTGCCGGACAACGCACCCCTGGCCCGCCAGGCACGCTGGCTGGAGGCTTACCGCCTGGGCCTGCGGGTGGCCGAGCAAGGGACCGTGGTTGCCGTCGGCGACGGCATCATCTGGGTCCGCGGTTTGCCTTCGGCGGCCATGGATGACCTGCTCGCCCTCAGCGAGGGCAGCACCGCCCTGGTGTTTCATCTGGGGCGGGACCTCCTTGGCGCCATATTGCTCAAAGAGTCGCCCGCCCTCAGCGCGGGAACCGTGGCCCAGGTCTCCGGCCTGCGCCTGAGCATTGCGGTGGGCGATGGGCTGCTGGGCAGGGTCATCGACCCCCTGGGCGCCCCCCTGGATGGCCTGGCGCCGCCCCAGGCCACGGCGCGCGGCGCCATCGACGCTCCCTCCCCGCCCATTGTCGCCCGCGACTTCGTCAACGAGGCCCTGTACACGGGCAGCAAGATCGTGGACAGCATGGTCCCCATCGGCAAGGGGCAACGCCAGCTCCTCATCGGCGACAACGGCCTGGGGAAAACCGCCTTCGCCCTGGACACGGTCATCAACCAAAAGGGCAAAGGGGTCTACTGCGTCTACGTCATCGTGGGCCAGAAGCGCTCCAGCGTCGTCAGCGTCATCGAGACCCTGCGCAGCGCCGGGGCCCTGGCCCACACCACCGTCCTGGTCGCCGAAGCAAGCGCATTGCCCGGCCTCAAGTATCTGGCCCCCTTCGCCGGTTGCGCGGTGGCCGAGGCGTGGATGCGCCAGGGGCGGGATACCCTCGTGGTCTACGATGACCTCAGCACCCATGCGCGGACCTACCGGGAGCTTTCGCTGCTGCTCCGCCGGCCGCCGGGACGCGAGGCCTACCCCGGCGACATCTTTTATCTCCATTCCCGCCTCCTGGAGCGTTCGACACACCTGAACGCCGCCCAGGGCGGCGGGAGCATGACGGCCCTGCCCATCGTCGAAACCGAACTGGGAGAGATCGCCACCTATATCCCCACCAACCTCATCTCCATCACCGACGGACAGATCTACTTCGAGCAGCGGCTCTTCGCCGCCGGCTTCCTGCCCGCCATCGACGTCACCAAATCCGTCTCGCGCATCGGCGGCAACGCCCAGGATCCCGCCGTGAAACGAGAGGCCGGGCGGCTCAAGCTCGACTATCTCCAGTTTCTCGAACTGGAGGTCTTCACCCGCTTCGGGGCGCGCCTGGAGGCATCCATGGAGGCAAAGATCCGGCGCGGCCGCATGCTGCGCGACATCCTCAAACAGGATCGCCTGACACCCTGGACCATTGAGGCCCAACTCCTGTGGATGGTGGCCTTCAATGACGGATTGCTGGACGGCGTGGCCCCGGCAGCCATCCCGGCGTTGCTGGCGGCCCTGCCGGCACGGGCCGCCGCCGCAGGGCTGACGCTGGATATGGAGCGGGAGCGCTGGATACAGGCCGCCACCGCCTGGATCCGGGAGGCCGGGAGTTGAGCAAGGGCCACGACCTGGCCTATCACCTGCGGGCCCTGGACGACATTCACGGCGTGATGAGCGCCATGAAAAATCTCGCCTTCGCCGAGACCCGCAAACTCGCCCAATACCTGGAGGACCAGCAGCGGCTCTTCGCCGGCATGGAAGACCTGCTGGCCGACTTTCTGCGTTTCTACCCCCAGGCGCCCCAAAGGATGGGGGAGGCACGCACGGTATACCTGCTGATCGGCTCCGAGCGGGGTTTCTGCGGCGACTTCAATGAACAACTCCGGGATGCCTTCGCCGCCCTCCGCCCGCAACTCACCGGGACCGGGCAGCAACCCGCCGTCATCGCCGTAGGCCGCAAGCTCGCCGAACGCCTGGAGGGGGTGCTGCCCCTGGCTGCGCGTTTCCCCGGCCCCAACGCCACGGAGGAGGTCGAGCCCGTCCTCAGCCGCCTGGCGGAGTGGCTCGACCGCCAACGCCCCGCCCAGGGTTTTCTGCGCCTCGGCGTATTGCACCATGCAGAGGATGGCGGCGATGGCGTGCGCCTATCCATTTTTGCGCCCTTTCGGCATCCGGAGCGGGAAGCGCCGGTCTTTGCCAACCCGCCCCTCCTGAACCTCGCCCCGGCGGATTTCCTTGTGGAGTTTGCTGATCATTATCTCCTCGCCGCCCTCTATGCCGTGCTGTACCGCTCCCTGATGGTGGAGAATCGGCGCCGCCTGCAGCACATGGACAACGCCACGCACCGCCTGGAGCAACGGATGGAAGAACTGCGGCGACAGCGCAACCAGTTGCGCCAGGAGGAGATTACCAATGAAATCGAGGTCATCATGCTCGGCCAAGCCATCCCGGACCCATCAACCCCCGCAGTGGAAACGGATTACCCCCAGGACGGAGAAAGCACATGAAGCATCGCCCGGTAGACAGTTCGAAAAACGGCATCCGCCAAGGACCACGACGGCCGGAATCGAAGCCGCGCAAAACGTGTTCGCCCGTTGCCGGATCCGGAATGAAGTCCTTGCACTCTGCAACGACCCTGTTATCCTCATAGCATTTTAGACGCCGTCAAAAATGCCCATGAATCTACCTTCCCCAGCCAACAACAAATCCATTTTCCAGCGCTTGCATCTGCGCCGCTGGTTCGCCCAGGGCCTGCTCATCTCGCTGCCCATCGGGCTGACCATCTATGTCGTGCTGTGGATCGGTTCCTGGATCGACAGCTTCTTTGACGGCCCCATCCATGCCATTTTCCATGTCAACATTCCCGGCCTGGGCATCCTGCTGACCCTCCTGACCATCCTCGGCGTCGGCATTCTCGCTTCCCACGTCCTGACGGCGTGGATCTTTGATCGCCTCAACGCCTTGCTCGCCAGGATTCCCGTGCTGCACAGCCTCTACAGCACCATCCAGGAAACGGTTGGCCTCCTCTTTGGGGGCAATGACCGAGGCTTTCGCAGCGCCGTGCTGCTGCGCCAGGGTGGCGATATGGGATATATCATCGGCCTGGTCACCCGCGACGACCTCTCCGAACTGCCCCATCTCCCCGAAGACTGCATCGCCGTCTTCATCCCCATGAGTTATGGCATCGGCGGCTTCACCTGCATCGTGCCACGGGACCGCGTGATCCCCCTGCCGGATCTCAGTCCGCAGCAGGCCCTGCGTTTCGCCATGGCGGGCGGTGTTGGCGGGGCGAAAAACCGGGTGACGGGGCACCCGGACACGGCCGCGACGCCCAGGAAGCAATGACCCGGAACGTAATGAAATTTTGCGCTCCCTTCCAGGTCTTATTATACTGCGCGCACTGCAAACGGGGATACTGATGCCAGAGATTCGCAAAGCGGTTTTTCCAGTGGCGGGGCTGGGCACCCGCTTCCTGCCCGCCACCAAGGCCAGCGCCAAGGAAATGATGCCGGTGGTGGACAAGCCCCTCATCCAGTACGCCGTGGAGGAGGCCATCGCGGCCGGCTGCACGCAGCTCATCTTCATCAGCGGCCGCGGCAAGCGCGCCATCGAGGATCATTTCGACGTCTCCTACGAACTGGAAAAGGAGCTCGAACAGCGGGGCAAACAGGCCCTTCTGGAACAGGTGCAGGGCATCCTGCCCCCCGGCGTCAGCACCATCTTCCTGCGCCAGCCTTACCCTCTGGGCCTCGGCCATGCCGTGCTCATGGCGCGCCCGGTGGTCAACGATGAGCCCTTCGCCGTCCTCCTCGCCGACGATCTCATGCTCGCCGAAAAGCCGGTGCTGGCGCAGATGATGGAGCAGTATCGGCGCTTTCAGGCCGGCATCCTCGGGGTGGAGGAGATCCGCCGCGAAGACTCCAGCCGCTATGGCGTCGTCGCGGCACGCCCCTGGGATGACCAGGTCTACCAGGTGAGCCGCATCGTGGAAAAACCACGTCCCGAGGATGCGCCCTCCAATCTCGGCGTCGTGGGCCGCTACATCCTGCCCGCCCGCATCTTCGATTTTCTGGAAAATACCGCCCAGGGCGCCGGCGGCGAGATCCAGCTCACCGATGGCATCGCCGGCCTCCTCGGCGAACGCCAGGTCCTCGCCTATCGCTTTGCGGGCCAGCGCTTCGACTGCGGCGACAAGCTCGGCTACCTGCAGGCGACCATCGCCTTTGGCCTGCGCCACCCGGAAGTGGGAGCGGAATTCACCCGATACCTGAATGCCCTGTGCGCAGAGCGGCAAGGCGCATCCGCCGACCCCCGGGGGGAAGATGTCCAAGGCGCGTAAAGGCATCATCCTGGCCGGAGGCTCGGGAACCCGCCTCTATCCCCTCACCAGGGCCGTGAGCAAGCAGCTCATGCCCGTCTATGACAAGCCCCTCATCTACTATCCCCTGGCCACCCTCATGCTGGCGGGCATCCGGGAAATGCTCGTCATTTCCACCCCCGACGACCTGCCCCGCTTCCAGCAATTGCTGGAGGACGGCCAACAGTGGGGGATGCGCTTTGCCTACGCCGAACAGGCCCGGCCCGAAGGGCTGGCCCAGGCGCTGCTCATCGCGGAAGCCTTCCTGGATGGCGCACCCTCCGCCCTGGTACTGGGCGACAACGTCTTCTACGGCCATGAACTCAGCACCACCTTGCAAACAGCCAACGTACGCAGCGACGGCGCCACCATTTTCGCCTACCATGTCGCCAACCCCACGGCCTATGGGGTGGTGGAATTCGCCGCCGATGGCCGCGCCGTACACCTCGAGGAAAAGCCGCAGGAACCGCGATCTTCCTATGCCGTCACCGGCCTGTATTTTTACGATGGCCAGGGCAGCGCCCTGGCGCGGGAAATCCGTCCCTCGGGCCGCGGCGAGCTGGAGATCACGGACCTCAACAACCTCTATCTGCAAGCGGGCCAGCTCCAGGTGGAGGTCCTGGGACGCGGCACCGCCTGGCTCGATACCGGTACCCACGGTGACCTCCTGAGCGCCGCCCAGTTCATCCGCACCATCGAAGAGCGTCAGGGGCTCAAGGTGGCCTGCCCCGAGGAGATCGCCTTCCGCATGGGATATATTGATGCCGAGCAGCTCGCCCGTCTCGCCGCGCCCCTGGATAAAAGCGGCTACGGCATTTATCTGCGCCGCATCCTGGCGGAACGGACGCTGCCATGAACTTTACGCCGCTGGCCATTCCCGAAGTGATTCTCGTGGAACCCCGCGTTTTCGGGGATGCGCGCGGTTTTTTCCTGGAAAGCTGGAATCGGCGCAGCTTCGCCGAGCACGGCCTGAATCTGGATTTCGTTCAGGATAATCACAGTCGTTCCCGCCGCGGCGTCTTGCGCGGTCTGCACTATCAGATCCGGCAGCCCCAGGGGAAGCTGGTGCGGGTGGTCAGCGGCGAGGTATTCGACGTAGCCGTCGATTTGCGGCGCTCCTCACCCACTTTCGGACAGTGGGTGGGTGCCACCCTGTCGGCAGAGAACCATCGCCTTCTGTGGGTGCCGCCCGGTTTCGCCCACGGCTTCTACGTCATGAGCGAGGTTGCGGACTTTCTCTACAAGGCCACGGATTTCTACGCGGCCGCCCATGAACGCACCATCATCTGGAACGACCCGGACATCGCCATCGACTGGCCCCTCCAGGGCGAGCCGTTGCTGGCGCCCAAGGATGCGGCGGGCAGCCCATTGGCAGAGGCCCCATGTTATCCCTGAATGGCTCCCCCCTGAGCCGGGATAGACAAGTCGCCACGCTTCGAGAGGAGTATTCCGCAGCATGATCATCATTGATGGTGTAACCGAAAGTGGAGGCAAATTCCGCCCATCGGCATGGGCCGAAATGCTCATCGAAGGAGTAGGCCTCGCCCATTTCGGAGCCGATCACAAAATCCATTATCTGCCTTTCATCGAGCCCGCCACCATCAACGGCAACGCGGCCATCATCATGGACGAGGCGCTGGAGGCCGCCCATCCCGAAGCCTTCGCCGAGATCATGCGCTTTGCCCAGGAAAACAAGCTCCAGATACGCCAGGAAGCAGGCAGCATGACCTCCCGGCCTGCGCACAACGCGGCTCCCACCTCCCCCGACAAACGACGCTCATCCTGATGACTGCACCGACCGCCCGGGCCACCCGGCGTTTTGCCGCTTTTCTCTTTACCGCCATCGCCATCTATGGTCTCTGGGCCATTTTCCTGAGCATCCATACCATCGTCCAACAGGCACCGGTGCGCAGGCATTTGTGGCTGGCACTGGAAACCCTCCGCCAGCTCCCCCCTGACGCCACGGCCGATGCCGCTGCCGCCCAACGCAGCGCCCGGCTCCTGGTCGCCCACTGGAACCGGATCCATCCGCACAATCCCTGCGGTCCCGGGCCAGCCTACGTGCTGGCCCAGGACCTTCCGGCCCAACACGCCTGCCTGGTCAGCGTCGGCGTCCAGGGCAACCATCTCCTGGTCCGCGCCTACGATACCCAGGGTTATGCCATGGACAACATTTACGAAGCCCTCTATCCACCCCCTCCCCCCAAGGTGGAATGATGCGCGTCCTGATCTTTGGTGCCGCGGGGCAGGCAGGCTGGGAACTGCAACGCAGCTCGCCCGCCGGGATGAGCGTCCGGGCCCTGGCCCGGCAAGATGCCGATATCACCCAAATTGACGCCGTCCGCGCCGCCGTGCAGCACTGGCAGCCCCACTGGATCATCAATGCCGCCGCCTATACCGCCGTGGACCGCGCCGAGAGCGAAGCCGCCGACGCCTACGCCATCAACGGCGACGGCGCCGCCCACGTCGCCCAGGCGGCGCTGGAAATCCATTGCCAGGTTCTGCACATCTCTACGGATTTCGTTTTTGACGGGCAAAGTCCCAGCCCCTACGCCCCCGACGCCAGCGTCCATCCCCTCGGGGTGTACGGCGCCAGCAAGGCCGCCGGCGAAGAGGCGGTGCGGCGGATCCTCGGCGATGACGCCCTGATCCTCCGCACCGCCTGGGTCTACAGCAGTCACGGTCACAATTTCGTCAAAACCATGTTGAAACTGATGGCCGAACGCGCAGAACTGCGCATCGTGGCGGATCAGATCGGCAGCCCCACCTGGGCGGCAGGGCTCGCCCAGGCCATCTGGCGGGCCATCGAGACGAAAGATTTTCGCGGAACCCAACACTGGACCGATGCCGGCATCGCCTCCTGGTATGATTTTGCCGTCGCCATACAGGAGGAAGCCTTGGCCTGCGGACTGCTTTCCCGCACCATCCCCATCCTCCCCATTCGCAGCATGGACTACCCTACCCCGGCCCGGCGCCCCGCTTGCGCGGTCCTCGACAAGAGCGGCAGCTACGCGCAACTCGGCACCGCCCCCCACTGGCGCGTGGCCCTACGGGCCATGCTGCAAGAACTCCTCCCCGCAGCGAGCCCGCACCATGCCCCTTAAGCCTACAGATCCCGCAAGCCGCCATAGCCCCCAGCGACTCCTGGTCACCGGTGGTGCCGGCTTCATCGGCGCCAACTTCTGCCACTACTGGCTGCAGCAGCATCCCCAACAACCCCTCGTCGTCCTCGACGCCCTCAGCTATGCCGGCAACCGCCACAGCCTCGCTGACCTTGATGCGCTAGCCGGCTTCCGCTTTGTGCAGGGGGACATCAACGATACGGATCTGGTCATGGCGCTCCTGCGCGAACACGCCATCGATACCCTGGTCCATTTCGCCGCCGAGAGCCATGTGGATCGTTCCATCCACGATCCCGACGCCTTCATCCGCGCCAACATCCTCGGCACCCACAGCCTCCTGCGCGCCGCCCGGGCCGTCTGGCTGGAGGGCCCCCAAGGCCCCGTTCCCCACCGTTTCCATCACATCTCCACCGATGAGGTGTATGGGACCCTGGGCCCTGCCGATCCGCCCTTCACCGAGGACACCCCCTACGCCCCCAATTCACCCTATGCCGCCAGCAAGGCCGCCGCGGACCACCTGGTGCGCAGCTATCAGCACACCTACGGCCTGCGCACGAGCACCAGCAACTGTTCCAACAACTACGGTCCCTTCCATTTTCCCGAAAAACTCATCCCGCTGGTGATCGTCAATATCCTCCATGGCCGGCCCTTGCCCATTTACGGTGATGGCCGGCAGATCCGCGACTGGCTCTATGTCGAGGACCACTGCCGCGGCATTGATTCGATACTCCGGCACGGGCGAGAAGGCGAAAGCTATAATATTGGCGGGCGCAACGAATGGGCCAATATCGACATCGTTCAGCTCATTTGCACCCACATGGACGCAGCCTTTGCCCAAGATCCCGGGCTGGCCCAACGCTTCCCCGCCGCCACTCCCGCCCGGGGCCAGCCCTCCGCCTCCCTCATCCACCATGTCCAGGATCGTCCCGGCCATGACCGCCGCTACGCCATCAACGCCGACAAGATCGCGCGCACCCTCGGCTTCACCCCCCGGACCGATTTCGCCGCGGGCATCGCGCGCACCATCCGCTGGTACCTCGACCATCCCGCCTGGTGGCAAGGGGTCATGGACGGCAGCTACCAGCAGTGGCTCGACACCCAATACGGAGCGATCTGAAGGGCACCACGGAATGGCCGAAAATCCCCAAGGTTATAATATATGGTTTTCCATATTATTAAGGGCAAAAAAAGGGAAACCGCCATCCGTCCCGAAGGAAAGCCGGCAGGCTGGATGGAAGATGCGCGATCGCCCTTCGCTGCCGTTCCGTATCGGAGAAAAGGTCCGCCTGACCCGCACCGGAAAATGCCGTGGCGCGGCAAGATCAGGCCGCGCAATGGCGAACGCCATCGGCCGGCCCGCCCAAGCGCGCCAGATGCGCCTCCAGCACCGCCCCCATCAACGGCTGCGCAAAGCATTCCGCCAGGGTCAGGCGCTGCCACTGCGGCATATCCGGATGGAGGCGATAATGCACCCAGGTCCCGCGGCGCTGGTCGAGAATGAGGCGTCCCTCGCGCAACAGCGCGAGATGCCGGGAGATCTTCGGCTGGGATTCCTCCAGCGCGCCGGTGATCTCACAGACACAGAGCTCCCCCTTCGCCCAGAGCAACTGCAATACACTCAGTCGGGTCTTGTCTGACAGGAGTTGGAAAAAACCGGTGACCGGCTCCATGACCATTGCTTGCGCTCCCCATATCCGGCCTATATTTGATGATGCGGATATTAGACATTCCCTATCCCCCCTGTCAAACCCAAGCCCATCCAGCAGCGCGTCCCATGGCCGCAAGCAAGGCAGACCATGACGGAATGACCGGAAAACCGGATTGGACAGACCCGCACCGGGGCGTGAACGGATGAGCAAGCGCTTTGCCTTGGCCCTTATATTGGCCTTGATCTTATATTAGATGTGGTCTATTATCTTTCGGCAATCCATCCCCACCGGAGCTTGGGTCTCGTGACGCAAGCGCGAGATGGCCGCCGGACGGAGGCGGATCATCCACCCTTGTCCAGATAGAGAAAGATGAATGACGTACTGAAAAGGGGGTGAACACGGACCAGTGAAATAGCCCATGCCTTGAAGCACCACGATCCATTCAATCATTCGCTTATATCCGCAACAACCAGGAGGTAACAATGAATACCGAAAAAGCAATTGCAAAGGATGGCAAGCTCTCGCGCCGGGAGATGCTCAAAGGGGTGGTGGTGTTCATGGGTGCAGCAGCGCTCGGAGCGGCAATCACGCCTGGCACGGCCTTGGCCGGGGGCATGTCCAAAGCGTCCGCCAAGTATCAAGATCATCCCAACGGGAAGGCGCACTGCTCCAATTGCACCTTTTTCACGGCGGGCGCATCGCCCACCGCGATGGGCACCTGCGCGGTGATTTCCGGAAACGTCAGCCCCGACGGCTGGTGCATGCTCTACGCCGCCAAAGGGGCGTGATCATCCTCGCTAAATAGTCAGTGGCAACGCCCCCTCACCTTTTCCGGCAGGGGGTGTATTCCTACTTTCCTGCCGGCGACAGGCCATCCCGGCCCTGCACCGCCCCTTTGCCCAGACGTTCCAATGGCGAAGACTCCACCTCTTGGCCTCCCCCGGCCCGCAATTCAAGCTGCTGGAGCCCGGCCAGCAATTCCCCCACGTCGATGGGCATGATGGCGACCACCGGCCGCCGCCGATCGGCCCGGACGGCTGCGACCGATATGCCCGTTGCCACCTCGCCGATGGCCTTATCCCGCGCCGCCAACAACGCGGTGATATGAGGATGGAACAGGCGGAGCATGGCCGTGATCCAGCGGTTCACCAGCCAGGACGGATAGGCATGTTCGACGCGATAACGTCCCAGCAGATCCAGGGTTTTTCCGGCATCCCGCCAGCGCCCGCCACTGACCCAGTGATTGATGCTGAACAAAGCCTGCGGCATGCCCCAAACATCCATGGAGATGGCGACCAGATGCACCAGGTCTTTGCCACGCTCTCCCACCTCCCGCCGCTGGGGAGAAACCGGTGCGAAGAGGTGAAAGTGGCCATGTTCGTCCAGGGGACCGGCGTGGGCATGGTAATAAAAACGGGCACCGGTCCTGGCGTCCGTCGCATCATCGGGAGGGTAGTGGAGGCCCTCGGTGAAGGGTTCCTGTCCGCGCAGGAGGTCGGCGACCACATTGAGCCCACAACCCGCCAAATCGGCCATGATTCGCTCCACCTGCATGCCCGCCTTGCGCATGCGCCGCTGCTGGCAAGGGCCAAGGCGGCTCAGGTCCGGTGCCGCTACCCGGATGGGCCAGGATTCGACTCCCGCCCCGTCATTTCTTGGTCTTGGCTGCCCCACAGCTCGCGCTTTGACAAGGATGCCGACTGGCCGTTGCAGCGGTGGAGCCGGGCTGTGCCTTGGCCAAGGGCGTGGGCTGGACACCGGTAGCCGTCTTTTGGCTGGGAGCACAAGGGTGGGCCATCGTTTCCGCTGACGCCAGGGGGGATCCGAGTGCCAAGGTCAGGGCCACCGCGCCCCCCAAGGCCTTGCGCTTGTGCAAATGCATGAGCAGACTCCTTTGCTGGAAAACCAACGTGAATATCCTTTGCCCTAGCGAAGCCGCCACCAAGCTGAAGCCCCCTTGTCGGGACTTGCCGGGTTTCCATCTCCACCAAAAATCTTGGGCAAAGCCTATTTTCACAGCATAGTCCGGATGCCCGGTCTTCGCCAACATCCCCAACCCCGAACAAACGGCCCCTCCCACCGCTTTTATCGGAGGGCCGCCAAGAGTTCCTGATCGCCCCCTGCGCATGCCCTCAGAAAGGAGGCGGCGGCGGAGTTCCCGGTCCCTGATGGGGTCCGCCCGAGGGTGGGGGCGGCGGCGGCGCGGCGAAGCCGGGATTGGGCGGGCGCTCGGGGGACGGCGCGAAAGCCGGCCCTGGAGGAGGTCCCTGCCGGCGGCGGCGGTGATACGGTGCCGGCGCCACGGGCTCCGGGCTCGGCGGTCCGGAAGGGGGACGAAGAGCCGGCCCGGGGAGCGGCGCAGCACCAGGTGGCGGCAGCGGCGCGGAAGGCGATGGCGGTACAACGAAGCCAGGGCGAGGAGAAACTCCCCCGGGCGACCCGGGCGGCGGGGCAGAAGGTGGGGCAAAGAAAGCCCTCTGGGGCGGACGGGCAGGCCCCGGAGGAGGAGGCGCCATGACGCCGGGCCCTGCCGGTGGCAGCGGCGCGCCGGGGCCTGGGCCTGGGACCATGCCCGGCCGCGGAGGTGAAGGCGGCACCGCACCGTAGATCACCGCCGGCGGGGGCGGTGGCATCCCCTGCGGCGGCGGGGGCGGGGGTGGCGCTCCCGGCGGAGGCGGCGGGGGCGGAGCGGAAAAATACTGGTAATAGACCTGCGGGTAGTAATCCCACAGTTCCGTCTGCAGATACAGATCAGGCGTGTAGTAGTTGAGGTAAGCGGCAGAAGGATACCAGGAATAGCCGGGATAAACGCCGGCCATGGGGCCGTTGCTATAATAGCCTTCCGTCGCATAGGGATAAGAAACGCAACCGGTCCCCCCAACCAGAAGCAGCGCCGCAAGGGCGATGGTGCCAATTTTCCGCTTCACCATAACAGCCTCCCCAGGCCATGGCATCCAATGACTATTAGACCATCATGCCCTGAAAACGCCGTGCCGGCCGCCGATCCGGGATGATGGGTTTTTATCGCTCTTGTTTTCATGTTACGCCATTTGCCGATGAATGACATGCTTACCAAGCAGATCCACCAGCAATTACGCCTGGCCGTGGCCGTGGCCGTGGCCGTGACCAACATCAGCCCGGCGTGGGCGGGGAATCTCCCCGAGACTATCCCAAGCCCTGTCCAACTGTGGCGCAGCATCCGCGCCATCGTGGATGAAGGGCATCTCCTGCCGGGGGCAGCACTGCATACCAGCCGGGATCAGAATGGTGGATTATTACCCCGCCGACAAAGTGAACGAAACCGCCCATGGCGCCGTAACCGCCGCAGGCGGAGTAGTTCGGGTGACGCGCTACCCGGCCGGGAGCCTCCTGATCAAGGAAAATTTCAATGCCCGGAAAAAGCTGGCGGGAGTGACGGCCATGCTCAAGCTCCCCCATTATGATGGAGCCGACCGTAACTGGGTCATGGCCGCCTACTCAGACCAGGGCAAACTCTTGGCTTTTGGCAAAGCGAGATCCTGCATCCAGTGCCACATGGTGGCGCAGAAGCAGGATTTCCTTTTTGCCCCACCCCCTATCAACCTGCTGCCCGCCGCCTTTTTCCCGGATCAGAAAATATCACCCGCCTATCTCCGCTTGCTCCAGGAGCACCCTGGGTCCGCGCTGGGAAGGGACCCGGGTCCGGCCATGGAAGTTTTCTTAAATCCGTCAGCCTTCCTGGCCTAGGCGCGATTCCTGGATCCCCAGGATCACTTGCCGCCGGGATTTCCCGCCCGGACATTCCCCGGGCGGCCCATTGCCATGGACTTCGGAAATACACGGCCCGCCAGCCACCGCTGCGAAGGCTGCCGGCGTTTGCCACAGCGGCCCTTGCATCTTCCCGTCATTCAACTATGTTCATAATGGTGTCGCAGCAAAAAGCCCATGCAATGGGAATGATTTGACTGAAACCCTTCTTGGAGGTGCAGCTATGCAATGCAATGTTGGCCGTATAGACCAGGCGATTCGCATTATCATCGGCGTTGTCTTGCTGCTGGTGGGATTCCTGGCGCCCTTGGGGTTCATCTGGCAGGTAGTGGTGCTGATCCTCGCGGCAATCGCGCTGATTACCGGAATCGTCCGCTTTTGCCCATTATGGGCGGTGCTTGGCATCAATACCTGCGGACAGGGGAAATCCGGCTGATCCGCCCGGATTGCCCTCTGGCCAAGGGCCGGATCCGCCTGAGGTCATGTCAGGGATGACCTGATGATATCCGTTACCTTCCGATCGAAGGCAATCACCTCTTTATCCATATCCATCAAGCGGTGCCGTTCCTTGAGATAGGCCATGGTGTTGAAAAAGACCTCAGCGGCACCGTCCTCATCCTGGCGGACGAGGATCTTGCTGGGAAGGTCGATGGCCAGCGTGGGGGCGGCGAGCATCAGCGGCGTGCCGCCTTTGGGGTTGCCGAAAACCAGGACTTCCGTCGGCGGCATCTGGCGCCCGGCCTCCTGCGCCGCGTGGCCATGATCGAAGTGGGCGAAGATGGTAAAACCCTGGGCCTTGAGGGCATCTTCCAGTCGTCGCGCCGTTTCGGCTACGCCATAAGGCGAGCGCCAATGAAAAAGACCTGCGGGCAATACGTTATCCATCATGATTCCTCCCCCCGGAAAAAGACCGCCGACAGCATCCAATGTGCATATCCAGCCCGGATCTTCCCCGCGCTTGCCGGCGATGGCTTGCCAGCCATGCCCCGGCCGGAGAAGATCAATGGCCTGCGCGTCCTCCAAGGGAGGACAAAACGCCTCACTGGCTGAGGCCCTCCAGGATCTTGGCATAACGTTCCCGCACCACCCTGCGTTTCACCTTGAAGGTAGGCGTCAGTTCGCCGCTTTCCTGCCCAAGGGGCTGCTCCAGGAGGGAAAAACGGCGCACCTGTTCATAGGAAGGCAGCCCGTCCAGGGCCTCCTGAATGGCCGTATGGGTAGCCTTGACCAAGGCATCCCGGCCATAACTGCCCCCCAGCAGCTTCTGCGCATACTCCGGATTGGCATAAATCAGCGCGACCAGATAGGGAAGACGGTCGCCGAAAACCACCGCCTGCCCAATCAGCGGGTGCATGGTCAGCCGCGTCTCGATCTTTTGGGGTGAGATGTTCTCGCCGGCCGCGTTGACGATGAGATCCTTCTTGCGATCGACAATGGTCAGGTAACCGTCGGCATCCAGGAAGCCGCTATCGCCGGTGTGCAGCCAGCCATCGGCAAGCACCTCCCGGCTGGCCCTTTCGTTGTTCCAGTAGCGCTCCATGACGGCGGGTCCCTGGACGAGGATCTCGCCATCGGGGGCGATGCGGCACTGGAGCTTGGGCAGGATTTTCCCCACGCTGCCCGGGCGAATGGCGGTCAGGGGATTGGCGGCAATCACCGCGGTAGCCTCGGTCATGCCGTATCCTTCCAGGATGGGCAGCCCCAGTCCCAGGAAGAAACGGGAAATCTCTTGGGGCAGCGGCGCCCCGCCGGATACGAAAAATTGCAGACGCCCACCCAGTTGCCGACGGAGGCGGCTAGCGACGAGGCGGGATGCGAGGCGATTGCGCCAGGTGGGCGGATCGCCGGCGCGAAAATCGAGTTCGCGGCGCAGGAGTGTGGCGAGCAGACCAGGGCGGCTTTCGATCTCCCGTTGGAGCCGATGATAGAGGAGTTGGAAGACCCGCGGAACGGCGATGAGGAGGTGCGGCCGAGCCCGGCGAAGGTCGCGCAGAACCGTGTCCGGCCGCTCCCCATAAGCGACCTCCAAACCCAGAAGATAGGGCCCGAAATGGTCGACCACGCGCTCGAAGACATGGGAAAGGGGGAGAAACGAGAGGACGCGCTGCCCGGATTCCAGGGAAGGTACGCAGGGAAGGAAGCCGGCGATATCGCTGAGGATGTTGCCGTGGCTGAGCACCACCCCCTTGGGTTCCCCGGTGGTGCCCGAGGTATACACGAGAGTGGCCATGTCCTGCCGCCGGATCTGCGCCACGCGCCGGTCCAGGTCGGCATCGGCCACACCCCGGCCGAATTCGGCCAATGCCGACCAGGGGCGCAGATCGGCGCCTGCCTCGCGGAGGAAAACATGCTCGGCCGCCACCCCCCACCCTTCCCGGGAGCCCAGGCGCGCCAGTTCCGCGGGGCTTTCCAGCAGGCAGAAGTCGCTGCCGCTATCGCGGAGGACATGGCGGATATCCGCCGGGCCATAGCTCGGATACACGGGAACCGTAACCGCGCCGACGGCGAGGATGGCAAAATCCATGATGGCCCAGTCGACGGAATTCGGCGCCATCAGGAGAACCCGCTGGCCGGGCTTCACTCCCAGCCGCAACAGGCCGCGCGCCCGCAACCGGACGTCCTCCTCCAGTCGCGCCGCCGTAATCGCTGCGTATCCTTCCCCGGAGGGCCGCAGCGCGGCAATGCCATGCCCATGGACGCCACAGCGGGCGAATAACCCCGCTGGCAGGTTGGGAAGCGCGTCCAGTTGATGGATCATGCTGGCTATCTCGTGCATGCCCCAGGTATCCATGCCGTTACGCGGCCGCAAGCCATTGAAAAACAATTAGGATTACATAAAATATGCGACGCAAAGCGTCATCCGGAATGACGGATGATCCGTTCTGGGGATGGCGGATCGAAAGGTCTACTTGCTGATTTGATTGGTCGGGGCGAGAGGATTTGAACCTCCGACCACCTGAACCCCATTCAGGTGCGCTACCAGGCTGCGCTACGCCCCGCGAAACAGCGCCCATTAAACGCTAAACCGCCGCTGCGGTCAATGGCCTTGACGGCACAAATCCAGCATGGCCTCCAATTCCTGACGCAAATAGCGCAAGCGCCTGTCGCTGCTGGCCGTACCCGACGGTGCCTGGGCCGGCTCGCCCCCCCCTTCCGTTTCCGCAACACCCCGATGCAGCTGCTCACGGGCACCCTGAATGGTATACCCGTCGGCGTAGAGCAACGCGCGAATACGCCGCGCCAGAAGAATGTCGTGTTGCTGGTAATAACGCCGATTGCCGCGCCGCTTCAGGGGGTCAAGCTGGGGGAACTCCTGCTCCCAATAACGCAGGACATGCGCCTTGACCCCACACAAAACAGCCGCCTCGCTAATGGAAAAATAGCGCTTGTCCGGGATTTCCGGCAAGGCCGAAAGCCTGCCTTTAGGTGGGCGCGTCACTGCCATTCACATGCGCCTTCAATTTCTGGCTCGCATGAAAAGTCACAACCCGGCGCGCCGTAATGGTGATTTCCACACCCGTCTTCGGGTTGCGCCCGGGCCGCGGATTTTTCTGGCGGAGGGTAAAATTACCAAAACCGGACAGCTTGACTTCTTCACCCTTGGCCAGGTTGCTGCGAATCTCATCGAAAAACGCCTCGACAACACTTTTCGCTTCGCGCTTGTTCAAGCCCATTTTCTCAAAAAGCATGTCCACAATCTCTGCCTTGGTTATCGCCATCTTTCCTCCCTCAAGCACGTAACTGTATGGGACCCAGGCGTTGGACAGCCGTTATCAAGCGGTCCAGTTCCGCCTGCACGTCCGTTTCGGTGAGCGTGCGTTCCGCATGCTGCAACACCACCGCAAAGGCCAGACTATAGCTGCCGGGGGCAACCCCTTCCCCCTGGTAGCGATCAAAGAGCGTGATCTCCCGGACGATGGGCGAGGCCGCCCCACGCAGGGCTTGGGCCACGCTGCCCGCCGTCAGGCTAACGGGGACAAGCAGCGCGAGATCCCGACGCAATGCCGGAAACGGCGAAATCGCCTGAAAGCGCGGTTCCCGGGCCAGCCCCGCCAGTTGCGCCCATTCCAGGTGAAAAAGAAAAGGGGCGCCATCCAGATCCAGCTCCGCCACCAGCCGCGGGTGCAATGCCCCGAGGAAACCCAGCGCCTTCCCGTTGGCCAGGACTTGGGCGCTCTGGCCCGGATGGAGGGCAGGATGATCCGCCTGTGCAAAGGTAAAATCAACGCCATGCCATTGGCCCAGCAATGATTCCACATCGCCCTTGAGATCATAAAAATCGAGCATCCGCCTGGGATCCGCCCAACCCTGCCGGGTCACCGGACCCATTGCGCATGCGGCCAGCACCTGACGTTGCGTATCCCCCTCGAATACGCGGCCAAACTCAAAGATGCGCACCCGCTCCTGTTGCCTTTTTAGATTAAATTGCAAAACCTGCAAGAGGCCAGGCCAGAGGCTGCTGCGCATGACCGCCATATCCATGGAAAGGGGATTGCGCAATCCCAGCGCCGCCGCCCCCGGGCTGCAGCGCTCCTGCCATTGCGCACTGATGAAACTATAAGTAATGACCTCATGGTAGTCCCGCCCCAACATGCCTTGGCGCAAGGTGCCCTCCAGCGGCGCATGGGGCATGGGCAAGGGCGCCAGGATACCGCGCGGGCGATGGGTGGGCAGGCGCTCATAGCCATAGATCCGCCCCACTTCCTCGATAAGGTCCGCCTCGATCCGCACATCGAAGCGATGGGCCGGGGGCACGGCCTGCCAGCCCGCCTCGGTCTCTTCCGGCGCCATGCCCAGATGCACAAGCCCCGATTCTACCTCCGCATCGGCAATGGGCAGACCGAGGATCCGCGACAGTCGCGCCCGCCGCAGCAGGATGGGCGCACGCTGCGGCAAGGCCGCGGGTTCCACCAGGCAGCGGCCATCCCGCAATTGCGCCCCGAGAAGGGCGCGCAGCAGGCGCGACGCCCGCCCGGCGGCCAGCATGGGCAGGGCAAAATCCACCCCCCGCTCATAGCGCAGCGCCGCCTCGGTCTGCAGGCCCAGACGCCGCGCCCGCCCCTGCACCGCCTGGGGGGCGAAGAACGCCGACTCCAGCAGTATGCGCCGGGTTTGTTGGCCAACGGCCGTGCGCTGCCCGCCCATGATGCCGGCCAAGGCCACCGGCCCGGCGGCGTCGGCGACGACCAGCATGTCCGGCTCCAGGGCCAAGGACTGGCCATCCAGGGCGTCCAGCCGTTCGCCGGCGGCGGCCGGGCGCACCGCAATCCCTTCCTGCACCTGCCCGGCATCAAAGCTATGCAAGGGTTGCCCCAACTCCAACATCACATAATTCATCACATCCACGATGGGATGCACGCTCCGTTGCCCCGCCCGCCGCAAACGCTCCCGCAGCCAATCGGGCACCCGCTGCCCGGCTCCGAAGCCCTCCAGGACGAGGGCGCAATAGCGTGGACAGGCGGCCGGATCGAGGACCTCTATGGCGAAATCCAGCCCCGTCTGCGCCGCCGTAAAGGCGGTTCGGCCACCCAAGACCTGCGGCCACTCCCCGTCGTCATGGTCGGGCAAGGGCCGCAGGGTACCCGCCCCCAGGGCTGCCAGGTCCCGCGCCACCCCCAGCATGGACAAGGCGTCGCCGCGGTTGGGGGTGATACCCAGGGTCAGAATCCGGTCGTCGAGCCCCAGATAGCGCCGCAAATCCATGCCGACAGGGGCGTCCTGGTCCAGGACCAGCAGGCCGCTGCTGCCATCTTCCAGGCCTAATTCCCCGGCCGAGCACAGCATCCCCTCGGACATCACCCCGCGCAGGGCGTTGGCCGCGATGGCCCGGTCACCCGGCAGGACCGCTCCCGGCAGCGCCAGGGGCACGCGCAGTTCCGGGACGAGATTCGCCGCACCGCACACCACCTGCCGTATCTGCCCGCCGCCCGCATCCACGGCGGCCACCTGCAATTTATCCGCCTGGGGATGCGCCTCCACGGCGAGCACCCGCCCCACCACCACCTGCTCGAAGGGCGGCGCCGCTTCTTCGCTGCCCTCCACCTCGATGCCGCCCATGGTCAGGCGGCGGGCGATTTCCTCGAACTCCCATGGAGTATCGAGCATCTCTCGTAACCACTGGATGCTGACGCGCATGCCGGGTCCTCAGGAAAACTGTTTCAAAAAACGCAGGTCATTCTCAAAAAAGAGGCGCAGATCATTCACACCATAACGCAGCATGCTCAAGCGCTCCACCCCCAAGCCGAAGGCGAAGCCGGTAAAGCGCTCGCCGTCCACTCCCGCCTTCTCCAGGACGGCCGGATGCACCATTCCGCAACCCAGCACCTCCAGCCAGCCGCTTTGTTTGCAGACCCGGCATCCCTGACCGGCGCAGATCACGCAGCCCACGTCCACCTCGGCGGAGGGTTCGGTGAAGGGAAAGTAGGATGGACGAAAACGGACCGGCAGATCCGCACGATCGAAAAAGGCCTGCAAAAAATCCTGCAGCAGCCCGCGCAGATCGGCAAAGCTGGCCTGCTCATCCAAGAGCAGGCCCTCCACCTGATGAAACATGGGCGTATGGGTCAAGTCCGAATCGCGGCGGTACACCCGCCCGGTGGCAATCATCCGCACGGGCGGTTCGTGGTTTTCGAGAAAGCGGATCTGAACCGGCGAGGTATGGGTGCGCAGAACCCGGTTCGCATCCAGGTAAAAGGTATCGTGCATGGCCCGCGCCGGGTGATCGGCGGGGATGTTGAGGGCCTCGAAGTTGTGATAATCGTCCTCGATCTCCGGCCCGTCACTGGGCAGAAAACCCAAGCCCAGGAAGTAGGTCTTGATCCACTCCAGGGTCTGCACGATGGGATGCGTGGTCCCCCCTGCCAGCCCCCGGCCCGGCAGGGTCACATCCAGCCTTTCCGCGCGCAGCCGTTCCTCCAGAGCGAGCGCCTGAAGTTCCTCCTTGCGCGATTGCAAGAGCGCCTGGATTTCAGACTTCACCTGATTGAGGGCCAATCCGGCCGCCCGCCGTTCCTCGCCTTGCAGTTGGGATAGATTCTGCAAGGCGGTCGTCAGCGTGCCTTTTTTCCCCAGGTACTGCACCCGCAACTGCTCCAGGGCGGACAAATCAAAGGCGGCACGTATAGCCCGTGCCGCCTCCTCCAGAGGAAGCAACCTTCCTGCATCCATCTCGTTCCCCGCAGCCACTCAGGCGGCCAACTGACCCTTCACTACCTCCACGAGGCGGCTGAACGCGGCCTTGTCGTGAACCGCGAGATCCGCCAGGACCTTGCGATCCAACTGAATGCCGGCATGGTACAAACCGCTGACAAAACGGCTATAGGTCAAACCTTCAACCCGCGCCGCGGCATTGATACGCACGATCCACAAACTGCGGAAATCCCGCTTTTTGGTCCGCCGATCGCGATACTCATACATCAGCGCCTTCATCACCGCCTGGTGGGCGATGCGATAATTGCTCTTGCGCTGTCCCCGAAACCCTTTGGCCCGTTCGAGAACCTTCTTGTGCCGGGCGTGGGCTGTAACGCCGCGCTTTACTCTCGCCATTGTCCTACTCCTTTCACCTTAGCCGTACGGCAGCAAACGTCGCAAATTGGCCTGGTCGCTACCGGCGGTAACGATGGCATGGCGCAAATGACGCTTCCGCTTGGTCGATTTCTTCGTCAGGATATGATTCAAAAACGCCTGACGATGCTTGAACTTGCCGGAGCCGGTGCGCTTGAAACGCTTGGCCGCCCCGCGGTTGGTCTTCATTTTTGGCATGATAGCCTCCTATTTTTTACGCGGCGCGATGATCATCACCATTTGTCGCCCTTCCAATCGTGGTCGCTGCTCCACCACACCCACTTCCGTCAGATCATTTTCCACCCGGCTGAGCAACTCCATCCCCAATTCCGGATGGGACATCTCCCGCCCCCGAAACCGCAGGGTAATCTTGGCCCGGTCCCCATCCTCCAAAAAACGGAGGATGTTACGCAATTTGATTTGATAGTCTGCATCATCCGTACGCGGCCGGAACTTGATTTCCTTGACCTGCGTCTGCTTCTGCTTGCGCCGGGCATCGTGGAGACGCTTGCTTTCCTGGAATTTGAATTTGCCAAAATCCATGACCCGGCAAACCGGCGGCTCCGCCTGAGGGGCTATCTCTACCAGATCCAACTCTGCCGCCTCGGCAGCCGCCAGGGCCTCCGCCAAGGAAACGACGCCCATCTGCTGCCCTTCCGCGTCGATCAGCCGCACCCGCGGCGCCGTGATTTCCCGATTGATATTAATCTCTTTTTCCGTCGCGATCGCTTTATCCCCCTCGCTCGCCTTGCCACTCCAGGACGTTGACACGCCGCTGATTCATCAACCGCAATGCCTCAACTGCCGAAGCCACGGCCACGCTACCCAAATCCAGGCCGTCGCGGGTACGCACGGCGACGGTGCCCGCCTCTTTCTCGCGCTCCCCGACCACCAGGAGGTAGGGAATGCGGCGTAAAGTGTGGGCGCGTATTTTATAGCCGATCTTCTCGTTTCTCAAGTCCAGATCGCAACGCAGTCCCGCGTCGAGAAAATGCCTGTGCACCTTCTCCGCATAATCGGCCTGATGCTCGCTGATGGGCAGAACCACGGCCTGCACCGGAGCCAGCCACAAGGGAAACTTCCCCTCATAATGCTCGATCAGGACACCAAAAAAGCGCTCCAGCGAGCCAAAGATCGCCCGATGAATCATGATCGGCGCCTGCCGCGAACCATCTTCGGCCACATATTCCATGGCAAAGCGGTCCGGGAGGTTGAAGTCCAGTTGCACCGTGCTGCACTGCCACTTCCGCCCGATGGCATCCTCGATCTTCAGATCGATTTTGGGCCCGTAAAAAGCGCCGCCGCCCGCATCCACCCCATAGGCCATGCCCTTCTTGTCGAGGGCGTTGCGCAGGGCGCCGGTGGCCGCCTCCCAGATGTCATCGCTCCCCACCGAGTGCTCGGGGCGGGTGGAGAGATTGATTTCATAGCGATCAAAGCCGAAAGCCCCGAGGATCTCCTGAATCAGCTCCAGGACTCCCACGATCTCCGCCTCGATCTGATCGGGCCGGCAAAAAACATGGGCATCATCCTGCGTAAAGCCACGCACGCGCATCAGGCCATGCAAGGCGCCGGACATTTCATGGCGGTACACCGTACCCAGCTCCGCCCAACGTATGGGCAGATCCCGGTAGGAGTGCATCCGGTCCTTGTAAATCAGAATATGGAATGGGCAGTTCATGGGCTTGAGCTGGTAGGGCTGCCCCTCGTCCTCCATGGCCTGGAACATGGAATCGCTATAAAAGTCCTTATGCCCCGAAGTAAACCAAAGCTGCTCGTGGGCGATGTGGGGCGTATAGAGGAGTTCATAGCCGGCATCGACATGGGCCGCCCGCCAGAAGTCCTCCACCACCCGCCGCACCCGCGCCCCCATGGGGTGCCAGAACACCAGTCCGCCACCGGCGTCCTCCTGGATGGAGAACAGCTCCAGCTCCGTGCCGATGCGCCGGTGATCGCGCCTTTCCGCCTCGGCCAACTGCCGCAAATAGGCATCAAGTGCCTTCTGATCCGGCCACGCCGTCCCGTAAATCCGCTGCAGCATGGGATTGCGGGCATCTCCCCGCCAGTAGGCCCCCGCCACCCGCGTCAATTTGAAAGCCCCCAGCAAGCCCGTCGCCGGAACATGCGGTCCACGGCAGAGATCCACAAAATCGCCCTGCCGATACAGGCTCAGGGTTTCGCCGGCCGGGATGGCGCGGATAATTTCGACCTTGTAATGCTCCCCCATCCCCTCGAACAGGGCGATGGCCGCATCCCGGTCCAGCTCCTCCCGCCGTACCGGAAGGTTGGCCCGCACCAGATCCTGCATGCGCCCTTCGATGGCCGCCAGGTCTTCCGGAGTGAATCCGCGCGGAAAGGCAAAATCGTAATAGAATCCGTTATCGATGCTGGGGCCGATGGTGACCTGCGCTTCGGGATAGAGGGATTTGACCGCCTGCGCCAGCAAATGGGCCGTGGAGTGGCGCAGAACCTCCAGCCCCTCCGGAGCATCCCGGGTGATGATCGCTACTGCGGCATCATGGGCAATGGGCACGGAAAGGTCCTGCAGCACGCCATCCACCTTGACCGCCAGCGCCGCCTTGGCCAGGCCCGCCCCAATGGATTGAGCGAGCTGCAGGCCGCTAACGGGCGCATCAAAGTGACGAAGACTGCCATCCGGCAACTGTAGGTCCGGCATGAACCCCCCAAAGAAAAAGCACCAGCGAGCATGGCCCCCCGGTGCGGGTTATGGTAGGCACGGGCGGTTTCGAACCGCCGACCTCTACCGTGTCAAGGTAGCGCTCTCCCCCTGAGCTACGCGCCTGCGAGGTGCAAAAGTACCAAGTCCAAGATGGCGCGTCAAGAGCCGCGCAGCAATGGCAAGACGTTAAATCGCCAGATAAATCCCGGTATGGCAAACACCGCGAACATGCACAAGGCAATCACATAAAACTCCCATCCCTGCCCTTGCACCTGGCCATCCGCGACCCGCTCCAGGCCAAAGCCGATGCTACCCACCACCAGGTATAAAACCAGCCATTCGGCCAGATACCAGAAAAACGCCTTACCCTGCCCGGTGGAGAACCACAAGAATATCCGACCACTCAACCAGGGCAAATTGGCGGCGACAAAGGCCAGGGCAATATAGCCGATAACAAGCTGATGTACGTTCATCATATCGCTCCCTGCAGGGCATAAATGCAAAAGGCCATCAACGGCCCCGGCAGGATACCGAGGATCAGCAAGGCCACGCTGTTAACGCTCATAAAGGCCGCCGCCACATCATCGCGCGCGATCTCCGGAGCGGCATCCTCGGGCGCATCAAAATACATCACCTTGATCACCCGGAGATAATAAAATGCGCCAATGACCGCCAGCAGCACACCAATAACCGCAATCCAGACATATCCCGCCGCGATGACGGCCTGGAATACCGCAAGTTTCGCATAGAAACCGACCGTGGGCGGAACGCCGGCCATGGAAAACATGATAATGAGCATCATCGCCGCATACCAGGGTTTCCGTTGCGCCAGCCCTTTGAAGTCGTCAATCCGCTCGGCCTCGAAACCCGCCCTGGTCAAAAGCAGGATCATGCCAAAACCTGCGAGGGACATCAGCACGTACACCACCGTATAAAATAGCGCGCTGGCAAGGCCGTTCAAGGTCCCGGCCAGAACCCCCAGGGACAGGAATCCCACATGCCCCACGGTGGAATACGCCAGCATCCGCTTGATATTGCCTTGGGCGATGGCAATCACATTGCCCACCACCAGCGAAGCGATGGCGAGGACGATGAAGATCTGCTGCCAGACCGCCATCACTCCATAACTCCCATCCACCAGCAGACGGATAATCAGGGCGAATGCGCCCAGTTTGGGGGCCGACGCCAGAAACAGGGTAACCGCCGTCGGCGCGCCCTGATAAACATCCGGCAGCCACATATGAAAAGGAGCCGCCCCCAGCTTGAAGGCAATGCCGGCCGTGATGAATACCATGGCAAAAACCAGGACCAGATTGGCACCGGTCACGTTGACCAGACCAGCGGCGATATCCCGCACGTCGAGGCTTCCGGTCAACCCATAAAGCAGGGACATGCCATACAGAAGCAGGCCGGAAGCCAGCGCGCCGAGGACAAAGTATTTGAGGCCCGCTTCCGTCGCCATCAGGCTATCCCGGTACATGGCCACCAGCGCATATTGACTGAGGGCCAGCAATTCCAGCCCCAGATAAATGGTCAGGAGGTTCCCGCCGGATGCCATGATCATGACTCCCAGCAGCGCGAAGAGGAGGAGCACGAAGACCTCCCCTCGATACAGCCCCCGCTCACGAAGATAGCGACCGGAATAGATCACGACCAAAAATACTGCCAGATAACTAAACAGGTTGATTACGTTGGCAAAAGGATCCGCAATGAACATCCCGGCGAATGCCGTGCCCCGCTGGTCCATGAGCATGAAAGTCAGGGCGGCGGCACCCAGCAGGGTCAGCCCGGTCAGCACGGCGGCGATGTCGCGCAGTTTCTCCGCGAAAAAGAGATCCGCCAGGAGAGTCACGCAGGCCATGCTCAATACCCAGATTTCGGGGAGAGCCAACGTCCAGTGCGCGGTGATGTCGGTCATGGGGAAGTCCTTTACGCCGGAATCTTGTTAATGGCCACCTGTTCAACCAGGTGGTGAACGGAACTATGGAGAATATCGAGAAAGGGGGCCGGCCAGACGCCCAGCAACAGGGTGAAAAAAGCCAGCGCGCCCAGGACCAATACTTCCCGCCCGTTGGCATCCTTCAACGCCGCCACCGCCGGCTGCGTTACGGCACCGAAAATCACCCGTTTGAAGAGCCACAAGGTATAGGCTGCACCCGTGACCAGGCTGGTTGCGGCAAGAATCGCGGGCCATGGATACACCTGATAGGTGCCCAGGACGACCATGAATTCGCCGACGAAACCGGAGGTGCCCGGCAACCCCACGTTGGCCATGGCAAAAAGCATCATCAGGGAGGCGAATATGGGCATGGTATTCACCACGCCGCCATAAGCCTTGATCTGGCGGGTATGCATGCGATCATACAGCACCCCCACGCACAGGAACATGGCGGCACTGACGAAGCCGTGGGAGAGCATCTGGATAATGCTGCCCTCCATGGCTACGGCGGTGAAGACGAAAAACCCCAGGGTGACAAAACCCATGTGCGCAATGGAGGAATAGGCGATGAGCTTCTTCATGTCTTCCTGGACGACGGCGACCAAAGCGACATAAATGATGGCGATCAGCGACAATCCGATCATGATCCACGCCAGCTCCCGGCTGGCATCGGGCACGATGGGCAGGCTGAGGCGAAGGAAGCCGTAGGCGCCCATCTTCAGCATCACCGCCGCAAGGATGACCGATCCCCCCGTCGGCGCTTCGACATGCGCATCCGGCAACCAGGTATGTACGGGCCACATGGGAATCTTCACGGCAAAGGCTAGGAAGAAGGCAATAAAAATCAGGATCTGTGCCGTAGATCCGATGGGGATCTGTTGAAAGGTCAGCAGGTTGAAGCTGTGGTCCGCGTGAAAATAGAGGTAAAGCAATGCCACCAGCATCAATACCGAACCGAGAAAGGTATACAGGAAAAACTTGATCGTCGCATAGACGCGATTGGGGCCGCCCCAAATGCCGATGATCAGAAACATGGGTATCAGCATGGCCTCCCAAAAGACATAGAAAAGGATGGCATCCAGCGCGCAAAACACGCCGATCATCAATCCTTCCATGATGAGAAAGGCGCCCATGTATTGCGCCACACGCTGTTGGATATTGGTCCATGAACTGATCACAACCAGTATCGTCAAAAAACTGGTCAGCAATATGAACCACAGGGAAATGCCGTCCACGCCAAGGTGATAATGAATGTTCAGGGATGGTATCCAGGCCGCATACTCATTGAACTGCATCGCCGCCGTGTGATCGTTGAAACCCGTATAGAGAGGAATCGTCAGCGCAAAGGCCACAATGGAAAAAAGCAGCGCGGCCCAGCGCGCGGCCCGGGGCCGCCGGTCGCCGACGGCCAGGGTGAGGATCCCACCGATCACCGGTGTCCAGATGGCCAGACTGAGGAGCGGAAAATACGCCATGGACTTAGCCCCTCATCACGACAAAATACGTCATTAGCATGATCAATCCTATAATCATCGCAAAGGCATAGTGATAGATATAGCCGCTCTGAACCCGCCGCCAGGAAAGGGCGGCCTTCCCCACTTCCCGCGCCGTGCCATTCACCATGATCCCATCGATGATGCGGACATCGCCTACCCGCCAAAAGAGGCGCCCGAAGAACAATACGCCATTGACCAGAAGCACGCGGTTCAGGGCGTCAAAGCCATACTTGTGCTCCAGAATCCAGGTGAATGGCCGCAGCGCCCGAGCCAGCACCACGGGCAGCCCCGGAAGGATGAGATAAAGATAGGCCGCCGTCATGATGCCGGTGACGGCGAGCCAAAAGGGCAGGCTGATCAGCCCATGCATCATGAAAGCGAGAGAGCCGTGCCAGTGGGCAGCGATCTCGCCAATGGTATTCCATTGCGGCGCCACGGATATGGCGCCCTGGAAAAACGAACCCAGGCCGATGGGTTGGATATAGGCCCAACCGGCATAAATGGACGGAATACTCAGGGCCAGCAAAGGAACGGTGATTACCCGGGGCGACTCGTGGAGGTGAGCGCGGGTATGGGCATCCATCCGCGGCTGGCCATGAAAGACCAGAAAGAACAGGCGAAATGTATACAATGCCGTGACCAGCACGCCCGCAACCAGGAAAAACTCCGCCAGCCCCGCTCCGGGTACCTGCGCCAGACCCACGGCTTCGATGATCAGATCCTTGCTGAAAAATCCGGCAAAGGGCGGGATGCCCGCAAGGGCCAGGCTGCCGATGAGAAACGTCACATAGGTAACGGGCATGTACCGCCGCAACCCGCCCATCTTGCGAATATCCTGCTCATTGTTCATGGCGTGAATTACCGAACCCGCCGCGAGAAAGAGCAGGGCCTTGAAGAAGGCATGGGTCATGAGGTGGAAGATGGCCGCCGAAAAGGCCGATGCCCCCAGGGCTGCCGTCATGTACCCGAGCTGGGACAAGGTGGAATAGGCAATGATGCGCTTGATATCATTTTGCACGAGGCCAATCAGACCCATGAACAGCGCCGTGATGGCACCGACCATGAGGACCACCGCCAGCGCCGTCGCCGACAGCTCATAGATGGGCGACATCCGGGCGACCATGAAGATGCCCGCCGTCACCATGGTGGCAGCGTGAATCAGCGCCGAGATGGGGGTCGGGCCTTCCATGGACTCCGGCAGCCAGACGTGCAAGGGCACCTGGGCCGACTTTCCCATGGCCCCGATGAAGAGCAGGATGGCGATCCAGGTGATCACGCTCCAGGGATGTCCCGGAATGATTGCGACGGTCTGGCCAACCAGATTGGGCAATTGCGCGAAAACCGTGCGGTAATCCAGGCTTCCACAATAACTGTAAATGGCGGCAATGCCGAGCAGGAAGCCAAAGTCCCCCACCCGGTTGACGATAAACGCCTTGATGGCCGCCGCATTGGCGCTCTCCCGCTGGAACCAGAAACCGATCAACAGATAGGACACCAGGCCTACGGCTTCCCAGCCGAAAAACAGTTGCAGAAAATTATTGCTCATCACCAGCATGATCATGGCAAAGGTGAACAGCGCGATGTAACTGAAGAATCGCGCATACCCCGGATCTCCATGCATATAGCCAACGGTATACACATGCACGCACAGAGACACGAAAGTCACCACCACCAGCATCACTGCCGTCAACGCATCGATATCAAAGCCGATGTGCAGGGGGAGATTGCCCATGACGCCCCAGGTGTAGACATTCCCATAGAATGTCACACCCTGGGTGACTTGCCAGAGCACGAACAGCGCCAGATAAAAAGCAATGGCCACACCGACAATGGGTGCCCAGTGGGCCTTTTCCTTCAGTTGGCGGCTCCCCAGACCGGCGATCAGCGACCCGAGCAGGGGTGCCAGGGGAATGGCCAGGTAGATCGGGAGGGCCGGGAACAGCCTCAGCCAGTCAAAAACGAACATCTCACCCCCTCAGCTCGTCAATATCGTCCACATTGATGCTGTGCCGATTGCGGAAATACACCACCAGGATCGCCAATCCGATAGCCGCCTCGGCTGCCGCCACCGTGAGAATGAAAAAAACGAAGACCTGTCCGGCAAGATTGCCGAGATAATAGGAAAAGGCGACCAGGTTGATATTGACGGCCAACAGCATCAATTCGATGGCCATCAGCAGGATGATCACGTTTTTCCGGTTGAGGAAAATGCCGATCACCCCGATGGAAAAAAGGAGCGCTGCAAGGATGAGGTAGGACGATAAGGTTGGCATGGATCACCTCAATGTTTGTTGGCGCGCAAATCAACGAGGTGTACCCGGTCTTTGGCCCGGACCCGCAGTTGCTCCTCCGTGCGCTGGCTTTTGGTCCCGCTGCGCCGCCGCAGGGTCAGGGCAATGGCCGCGATGATGGCCACCAGGAGTATGGCCGCGGCTATTTCGAAGGGATAGAGATATTGGGTGTACAAGAGGTAGCCCAGCGCCCGGGTATTGTCGTAATTCCCCGGGAAGGGCACTGGCGCCGGGATGTGACCCAGGGGTGCCGTCCAATACACCATGGCCAGTTCGAGGACGCCGAGGGCGGCGATGGCCAATCCGAGGGGCAGGTAACTGAGAAAGCCCTCCTTGAGTCTGGCCAGATTGATGTCCAGCATCATCACGACGAAAAGAAAGAGCACCATGACCGCCCCGACATACACCAGGATCAGGATCAGGCCGAGGAATTCCGCCCCGAGCAGGAGAAAAATCGCTGCGGCACTAAAGAATGTCAGCACCAGATAGAGGGTGGCATATACCGGATTGCGCGCGATGACCACCATGGTCGCCGCCCCCAGGAGGACGATGGAAAAGGCGTAAAACAGTATGGAGGTTATATTCAGCATGTTCCCGTCTTTCCCCCTATCATCGATAACGGCTATCGGACTCACGGTCGCTGGCGAGTTCCGCCTCCAGCCGATCACCGTTGGCCAGGAGCATGTCTTTGGTATAAATCAGGTCGGCCCGGATTTCCCCATGATAATCAAAAACCCGGCTTTCGACGATGGAGTCCACGGGACAGGACTCTTCACACAGCCCGCAAAAAATGCACTTGCTCAAGTCAATGTCATAGCGCGTCGTCCGCCGCGTCCCGTCCGCACGCTGTTCACTTTCAATGGTGATGGCGAGGGCCGGACAAACGGCCTCGCAAAGCTTGCAGGCGATGCACCGTTCCTCGCCATTGGGATAGCGGCGCAGGGCGTGTAGCCCGCGAAAACGGGGTGACTGCGGCGTACGCTCCTCCGGGTACTGCACGGTGATCTTGCGGGCGAAAAGATAGCGCCCCGTGAGCCCCATGCCGCGCAGCATTTCGGTGAGAAAAAAGGTCTGGAACCACTGCCTTGGCTTGAATTGCATTCGCTTTCCTCTCTTCAGCGCAAGACTGCGCGCAAGGGCGTCTCTAGGGCGATTCCAATGACCACGATCCAGGCAATGGTCACGGGAATGAATACCTTCCATCCCAACCGCATGATCTGATCATAACGGTAACGCGGGAACGTGGCGCGGATCCATAAGAAGACAAAGAGGAGAAAAGCCGTTTTGGCGATCAGCCACACCGTGCCTGGGACCCAAGTGAAGGGCGGCAGATTGACGGGGGGATACCACCCGCCCAGGAACAGGATGGCCGTCAGTATGGAAACGAAGATCATGTTCGCATATTCGGCCAGGAAAAAAAGCGCAAAGGCCATGCCCGAATATTCCACATGGAATCCCGCCACGATTTCCGACTCGCCTTCGGCCACATCGAAAGGAGCGCGATTGGTTTCCGCCACGCCCGAGATGAAGTACACCAGAAAAAAGGGAAATAGCGGCAGCCAGTACCAGGACCAGAATCCCCCCCCGGCCTGGGCCTCCACAATCTTGCTGAGGTCCAGGGTCTGCGCCGCCATCAACACCCCAACCAGGGCAAAACCCATGGCGATTTCGTAAGCGACCAACTGGGCAGCAGCACGCATGGCCCCGAGGAAGGCATATTTGGAATTGGATGCCCACCCCGCGACGATGATCCCATACACCCCCAGGCCGGCAATGGCCAACACATAGAGCAAGCCGGCATTCATATTGGAGATGGCCATGCCCGGTCCAAAAGGAATGGCCGCCCACACCAGCATGGCGGGGACAAAGGCCAGCACCGGGGCCGCCAGGAACAGAAAGCGGTTGGCGCTGCTGGGAATGATGATTTCCTTGAAAAGGAGCTTGATGGCATCGGCAATGGGTTGCAAGGAACCCTTGATGCCCACCCGGTTAGGGCCGAGGCGCACCTGGATATAGCCGATGACCTTGCGTTCGGCGAGGGTCAGGTAGGCGACGGCCAGCAGGAGAGGCACCACGACCACCAGAATCTTGAGTACCGACCAGAGCACCGGCCACCAGAAATGGTCTTGTAGGGTTGGGATATTCACGGCGCCCCCTAACCCGTCGCCAAGGCAGCGGCGGCCGCAACCGCCGGGGCCGAGGCGATGGCACAAGGACCCACGGCCGGACCAAGGTCCCGGGTCTCCGGGAAGCCCATGGGCACCCATACGGCGCCCATGGGGATCTTGCGGTCCAGGACCAGCGGCAGCAGGGCCTTGCCGGCAGTCGTGGTGATTTCCACGACCCCGGGATGCAGGCGCAGGGCCGCCGCCTGCTCCGGGTGCAGGCGCGCGACGGCCTGCTGGGCCAAGGGTGCCGAGCGCCGGACCAGCGGATCGCTCCGATACAAGGGCCATTCTCCCATGCGCAACAGCGGCGCCGCGCTGTGCGCCCCGGCCTCACAATGGGGGAAAGGGGCGAGGGGCGTTACATCGAGGGGGAATTCGCCCACCGCCCGTTGCCATGCCCGGGTCACCTCCTCCAACTCCGTGAAGGCGAAACCCTCCACCCCCAGGCTATGCCCCAGCACCCGCAGGATCTTCCAGCCCGGGCGCGCCTCGCCCGCTGCCCGCACCGCCGCGCGAAAAGGCTGTTCACGCCCCTCATTGTTGATGTAACGCCCCGCCCCTTCGCCAAAGGCGACCGCCGGCAGAATGACATGGGCGTAGCGCTGCGCCTCCCGGGAAAAACAGCCGATGCTGATCACCAGCTCCGCTGCGCCCAAGGCGTGTTCCGCTGCGGCGCCATCCCAGCAATCCAGGGTGGGCTCGCAGTCCATGAGGACGTAGCCCTTCAGCCCCGGTGTCCACATGGACCCCGCCGGCAGCCCCTGCTGGGGACTCGCAGCGCCGCCCGGAAGACGATGGGGAACGCATCCGGCAATCCAGGCTCCGGCACTGTTGGCGCCTTCTCCCAGCCAACTGAGCCGTCCGCCGGCAAGGGCTGCGACTTGCCCGATCCAGTACAAAAGTTCGGCTGCCCGGGGGTGACGCAGGACGCCGCTGCCCACCAGGATCACGGGGTTGTCCGCCCCACGCAGCGCCTGTGCCGCCCCTGCCAGGGCCGTATCCCCCGGCGGTTCGGCAATGACCTCGGGCTGTGCAAGGTATCGGCACAGCCGCTCATAAAGCGCGACGTCCGCCCCGGCGTCGGCAACGATTTGCGTTGCCGGATAATTGAAGTCCCGCTGCTGCTCGGCCAGGACAAAAATCCGCCCGCCCGCGAGGACCGCCTTGCGCAGGCGATGATTGGTCAGGGGCTGTTCGTGACGCGGAAAGCCGTGACAGATCAGGATCACCGGCTCCCGCTCCAGATCCTCCAGGGCCATGTTCAAGGCCGGGTAGAGCGGCATGGCGGCATCGGCGCGAAAGTCCTGCTGCGTCAAACGATGATCCACGTGGGGGCTGCCGATCCCGCGCAGCAATCCCTGGAAAAGGAAAAGTTCCTCGACGCTGGCCCGCGCCGAGATCAATCCTCCCAGTTGCTGGGCGCCATGTTCGCGCAAGAGATGTTCTATTCCCCCGACGGCGGCATCAAGGGCCTCTGCCCAGCTCACCTCACGCCATTGGCCATCCACCCGCAGCAGCGGCTGGGTCACGCGATCATCGGCCGCCAGCCCCGCATAGGCGAAGCGTCCCTTGTCGCAGATCCATTCCTCATTGACGGCCTCCGCCGGTCGCGGCAAGACCCGCATCACTTCCCGGCCACGGCTCTGGATATCGATATGACAGCCCGTGGAACAGTGGGGGCAAATGCCCGGGGTGTGTTTCAGCTCCCAGTTGCGGGCCGTAAAGCGAAAGGGTTTGCTGGTGAGCGCACCCACCGGACACAAGTCGATCATGTTGCCCGACAATTCGGACCGCACCGCCTGGGCCACATAGGTGCCGATGGCCATGCGTTCGCCCCGCCCCGTTGCCCCCAGTTCCATGATGCCGCCAATTTCCTGACCAAAGCGCACACAGCGCGTACACTGGATGCAGCGCGTCATTTCCGTGGCTATGAGAGGACCGATATCCTTGTCCTCCACCACCCGCTTCTCTTCCGTATACTGGCTGTGGGGATTGGCAAAGCCCATGGTGATGTCCTGCAAGGGGCATTCGCCGCCCTGATCGCAAATGGGGCAATCCAGGGGGTGATTGATGAGGAGGAATTCCAGCACTCCCTGCTGCGCCATTTTCGCCTTGCGGGACGCCGTGGAGACCTTCATCCCATCCGCCACGGGGGTTGCACAGGCGGGCAGGGGTTTGGGGGCCTTCTCCACATCCACCAGGCACATCCGGCAATTGGCCGCCACCGAAAGCTTGGGGTGATAGCAGAAAAACGGGATATAAATCCCCAGCGCCTGCGCCGCTTCCATGATGGTGGTTCCCGGCGCAACATCAATCGGCTTACCGTCGATCTCGATAATCGGCATCACCCTGCTCCCGTCGTCACTAGACAGCGCTTGTGCTGAATGTGGTACTCGTACTCGCTGCGGAAAAGGCGAATGGAACTGACCACCGGCGCCACTCCCCCGTCGGCCAGCGCGCAAATGGTACGGCCCTCGATGCGTGCCCCCACATCCAGCAGCAGTTGCAGATCCTCCTCCCGGCCCTGACCATGCTCGATACGGTGCATCACCCGCCACAGCCACCCCATGCCTTCCCGGCAAGGGGTACACTGGCCGCAGGACTCATGCATATAGAAACGCGCAATCCGCTCCACGATCTTCACCATGCAGACGCTGTCATCCATGACAATGACCGACCCCGCCCCCAGGGCGGATCCCGCCTTGGAGATGGCATCATAATCCATGGTCGTATCCATCATGACCTCGCCGGCCACCATGGGCGTGCTCGTCCCGCCGGGAATCACCGCCTTCAATTTCCGCTCCGGGAAAAGCCCGCCGGCCATGGCCAGGAGGTCCTTGAAGGGCGTCCCCATGGGGACTTCATAGTTCCCCGGCCGCTGCACATGGCCGGTCACGGAGAAAATCTTGGTCCCGCCGTTGTTGGGCTTGCCCAGGTTGAGAAACCAGTCGCCGCCCTTGCTGATGATATCGGGCACCGACGCGAAGGTTTCGACGTTGTTGATGGTGGTGGGCTGTCCATAGAGCCCGTAGCTCGCCGGAAAGGGCGGCTTGAAGCGAGGTTGCCCCTTTTTGCCCTCGATGGACTCCATGAGGGCCGTTTCCTCTCCGCAAATATAGGCGCCGGCGCCCCGATGCACAGACAAATCAAAGGAAAATCCCGTACCGAGAATATGACTTCCCAGCAAGCCCGCCGCATAGGCCTCGGCCAGGGCGGCCTCGACGATGTGAATGGGTTCGATGAATTCACCGCGGATATAAATATAGCCCGCCCGCGCACCCATGGCATAGGCGCCGATGAGCATCCCCTCGATGAGCCGGTGCGGATCATAGCGCATGATGTCCCGGTCCTTGCAGGTGCCGGGTTCGCCTTCATCCGCGTTGCACAGGAGATACTTCGTGCCGCTAACTCCCTTGGGCATGAAGCTCCATTTCAGACCCGTCGGGAAACCCGCGCCGCCGCGGCCGCGCAGGCCGGATTTTTTCATCTCGGTAATGATCTGTTCCGGTGCCAGGGGCCGGAGCAGGACGTCGCGCAAGGTCCGGTAACCGCCGCTCGCCTCATATACCGCCAGCCGATGGGAATCCTCCAGGCCGCGATTCTGCAAGGTAACCCCATTAACCCACATCGTCGCCTCCCTCGCGGAGGGCCGCGAGAATGCCATCCACCCGATCCTTGGTCAGATTTTCATAATAACGGTCGCCCACCTGCATCATGGGCGCACCCAGACAGGCCCCCAGACACTCCACTTCCCGCAACGTGAAGAGACCATCGGGAGTCGTCTCGCCCACCTGGATGCCCAGCCGCTCCTCCAGATGGGCGAGGATCTGGTCCGAACCGCGGAGGAAACAGGATACGCTACCGCATACACAGATCTTGTGGCGACCCACGGGCTGCAAATCATACATCGAGTAAAAGGTAGCCACCTCATAGGCGCGGATGGGTTCAACGCCCAACAAATGGGCGACATAATCCATCACTTCCGTGGCGAGAAAACCCCGATCCTCCTGGGCAATGCGCAAGGCCGCCAGCAAGGCCGACTGGGCCCGGTCCTCCGGATATTTGGCCCGTTCCCGGGCGATTTCTGCAAGAGCCTGTGGGGATAACATCGCCTACCTGTCAATTTCGCCGAAAACGATATCCATGGTCGCCAGAATCGCCACCACGTCCGCAATCATGTGCCCCCGGGCCATTTCATCCATGGCCGCCAGATGGGGAAAACCGGGAGCCCGGATCTTCAGCCGATAGGGCTTGTTGGCGCCATCGGAGAGCAGATAAATACCAAATTCCCCCTTGGGCGCCTCCACCGCCGCATAGACTTCTCCGGCCGGCACCGTAAAGCCCTCGGAGAACAACTTGAAATGATGAATGAGGGCTTCCATGCTCGTCTTCATTTCTTCCCGATGGGGCGCCGCCACCTTGTAATCATCCGTCAGGACCGGACCGGGATTATGCCGCAACCAGTCCACACATTGGGCGATGATGCGATTGCTCTGCCGCATTTCCTCCACGCGCACCAGATAACGATCGTAACAATCACCCGCACTACCCACGGGGATGTCGAAATCCACCCGGTCGTAAGCCGCGTAGGGCTGGGTCCGGCGCAGATCCCAGGCCACGCCGGAGGCGCGCAGCATGGGACCGGAAAAGCCGAGCTGGATGGCCCGCTCCGGACTCACGACGCCAATCCCCACCGTGCGTTGCTTCCAGATGCGGTTGTCCGTCAGGAGCGTTTCATACTCATCCACATAGGCCGGAAAGCGCTGGGTAAAGTCGTCGATGAAGTCAAGGAGGCTGCCCTGGCGATTGGCGTTGAGTTCGCCCAGGCGCTTGGTGTCGCGATAGGGCGATGGCTGATACTGGGGCATGCGCTCGGGAAGGTCGCGGTAGACGCCGCCGGGTCGATAATAGGCGGCGTGCATGCGTGCGCCCGACACGGCCTCGTAGCAATCCATCAGGTCTTCCCGCTCGCGAAAACAGTACAGGAAGACGCTCATGGCCCCCACATCCAGGGCATAGGCGCCAAGCCAGAGGAGATGGTTGAGAACCCGCGTGATCTCATCGAACATGGTGCGGATATACTGGGCGCGCAGGGGTACGTCCACCCCCAGCAGGCGCTCGACGGCGATGCAGTAGGCGTGCTCATTGCACATCATCGACACATAATCGAGGCGGTCCATGTAGGGAAGCGCCTGCAGATAGGTTTTGTGCTCGGCGAGCTTCTCCGTGGCCCGGTGGAGTAGGCCGATATGGGGATCGGCGCGCTCGATCACTTCTCCATCCAGCTCCAGGACGAGGCGCAACACCCCATGGGCCGAAGGGTGCTGGGGCCCGAAATTCATGGTGAAGTTATTGATTTCTGGCATTGTAGCGGCCCTCCTCATCGGCGCGGATGATGCGCGGCACCACATCCCGCTCTTCGGTGCGGGTCGGCTCGTAGACCACCCGTTGGCGGTCCGCGTCGTAGCGCATTTCGACGGTCCCCACCAGGGGGAAGTCCTTGCGGAAGGGATGGCCGACAAAACCGTAGTCCGTCAGCAGGCGGCGCAAATCCGGATGACCGTCGAAAAGCAGGCCGAAAAGATCGAAGGCCTCCCGCTCGAACCAATTTGCGGCGCTCCACAAATCCACCACGGACGGCACCACCGGGATCTCGTCATCCAGAAAGACGCGCACCCTCAGCCGCTGGTTATGGCGCAAGGAGAGGAGGTGGTAAACCACGGCAAAGCGCGGCCCCTCCCAAGGGGAGTCGCCATATTCCCCATAATCCACACCGCACAGATCCACCAGTTGATCGAAGGCGCAGGCCGAGTCATCACGCAACCAGCGGCAGGCTGCCCAGAAGCCGTCGCGGTCCAGTTCAATGGTCAGCTCACCGAGGCGCAGGCGCGCATCGCGGATCTTTTCCCCGAGGCCCTCGTAGATGTGGAGACGCAAGTTTTCCAGTAGGTCCGTCATGGGTCACCGGGCGATCGTATTGGTACGACGGATTTTCTTCTGCAACTGCACCAGGCCGAAAAGCAGCGCTTCGGCAGTGGGCGGACAGCCCGGCACGTAAATATCCACGGGGACGATGCGATCGCAGCCGCGGACCACCGAATAGGAGTAATGGTAGTAGCCCCCGCCATTGGCGCAGGAACCCATGGAGACCACCCAGCGGGGCTCCGGCATCTGGTCATAGACCTTGCGCAGGGCAGGGGCCATCTTGTTCACCAGCGTACCGGCCACGATCATGACGTCGGACTGCCGCGGGCTGGGCCGGAAAACGATACCGAACCGGTCCAGGTCGTAGCGCGCGGCGCCCGCATGCATCATTTCCACCGCGCAGCAGGCCAGCCCGAAGGTCATGGGCCAAAGAGAGCCGGTCCTGCTCCAGTTCACCACCGTATCGATGGTGGTGGTGACGAAGCCCTTCTCCAGAACGCCTTCTATTCCCATTCCAGCGCCCCCTTTTTCCATTCATAGATGAACCCGATCACCAGGATGCCCAGAAAAATCAGCATCGCCACAAAACCCACCAATCCGATCTGGTCGAAAACCACGGCCCAAGGGAACAGGAAGGCGATTTCCAGGTCAAAAAGAATGAAGAGAATGGCCACCAGGTAGTAACGCACATCGAACTTCATGCGCGCGTCTTCAAAGGCCTCGAAACCGCACTCGTAAGGAGACAATTTCTCGCTGTCGGGCTTGCTGGGACCCAGCGCCGCCCCCAACAGCAGCGGCACCACGCCCACCAGCAACGCGATGAACAAGAAGATGAGTACTGGCAAATAGTGAGTCAACATCCGCACCACCCCCCGCCAAGCAGGCTGCAGCAGGGTCTAGCCCGACGACCTGTCTGCGCCCGTCATAAGTTTATTTTTATATTAATAAATCAATGCGTTATCAGACTTTTGAGACAAAAAAGCAGCCATCAAAGGCTGCAATTTGGTGCCGAAGACCGGACTCGAACCGGTATGGCTTGCGCCGCCGCCCCCTCAAGACGGTGTGTCTACCAATTTCACCACTTCGGCGTTACGTTGAGAACTTTCTCATGCTATCGCGGACGCGTCAAGGCTTGGGCGCGGCTCCGCCAGCGGAAGCCGCGGCCCCCGCCAAGGCCGATGCCGCAGGCGCGACGGCCGGAGAGGTCGCCGGCTTGTTGCCGGACGGGGTAACCGGCGCCGCCATGGGCGCCGTGCTGGGCAACGCGATGCCGGATACCACACTGCTTTGGGAATGATCGGAAAGATAGGCCAGCCCCAGGCTGTTGAGAAAAAACAGGGCCCCGACGATGGCCGTGATATGACTCAAAAAATTGCCCGCGCCCCGCGCCCCGAATACCGTCTGGGACGCCCCCCCGCCAAAAACGGCGCCAATGTCGGCGCCCTGCCCCTTCTGCACCAGCACCAAGGCCACCAGCACGATACATAACAGGACCTGGATCACCATCAGTGTGGTATACATGCGTTATCCTCCTCGACCATTGGCTTCTGCGGCGCGGCAAATCTGCAGGAACTCTCCCGCCTGCAAGGATGCCCCGCCAACCAGCCCGCCATCAATATCGGCCTGGGCAAAAAGTGCGGCGGCGTTATTCCCTTTCACGCTACCTCCATACAAAATCATCAGGCGGCTGGCCAAGGCCTCCGACTGCCCGGCAACGAGACCACGGAGAAAGGCATGGACTTGCTGCGCCTCTTCGGGACTGGCCGTCTGCCCGGTGCCAATGGCCCAGATGGGCTCATAGGCGATCACCAGACCGGGCTGGGCGCCAATGCCCACGTAGGGGAGTATATGCTTCATCTGGCGCTGCAGGACGGCTTCGGTTTCCCCGGCCAGGCGCTCCTGCTCGGTCTCGCCCACGCAAACGACGGGAATCAGGCCGGCGGCCTGGGCCGCTTTCAATTTTCTTGCCACATCGGCATCGCTCTCGGCGAAGATCTGGCGGCGTTCGGAGTGGCCAACCAGCACATACCGGCAGCCCAGATCCCGCAGCATGGCGCCGGAAATCTCTCCGGTAAAGGCCCCGCTGGGCTCCCAAAAGAGGTTTTGGCCACCCCAGCGCAGGGCGCTCGCCTTGGCCTCCTGCGCAACGACGTGAAGCAAGGTATACGGAGGGAAGATCACCACCTCGGGATGGGTCGGATCCAGACCCGCATCCAGGATGGCCCTCGTCAAATGCACGGCGTCGGCGCTCAGACCGTTCATCTTCCAGTTAGCCGCAACCATGATCTGCCGCACTTTATTTTCCTTCCTTTCCCGTCATAGCCGCAGCAGTTTAAAGACTCGCCTGCGCCGGGTCAATTTGTCGCGCGAGATGGGCAAGGGCCGACGTCAATTCGTCGGCGACCATGGCGGCAAGGGCGGCATCCCTGGCCTCCACCATGATGCGCAGCAGGGGCTCGGTCCCCGACGGACGCACCAGCAAGCGACCGCAACCCAAGAGGCGCTGTTCGGCGCTGGAAATGAAACCCTGCGCCAGGGGCTGGGCGAGCAGGGCCTTGCCCCCCCTTAGGCGCAGACTGGTAAGGACCTGGGGGAAGGGCCGGTAGCCCCGGCGCAACTCCGCCAGGGACACCCCGCGCCGGCGCATGACGGCCAAAACGCCCAGGGCGGCAAGGATACCGTCGCCCGTGCTGTTGGCAGGGGTGATGATATGGCCCGATGACTCTCCGCCCAGGGGATAACCCTCCCGGCGCATGGCCTCAAGCACATAGCGATCCCCTACCGGGGCCCGCACAAAAGGCAGCTTCAACTCATGCAAGGCGTGCTCCAGGGCGAGATTGCTCATCACCGTGCCCACCACCCCGGCCAGGCCGCCGCGGGCCTGCATTTCGCGGGCCAGGAGCAAAAGGATCTCGTCGCCATCGACAAAATGGCCGTCATGATCCACCAGGATCAGGCGGTCACCATCCCCATCGAAGGCGATCCCCAGATCGGCTCCCTGGCGCAGCACCTCCCCGCGCAAGGCTTCGGGCGCCGTGGATCCCACCTGATCGTTGATATTGATGCCATTGGGCTCGGCGCCGATCAGATGGAGGCTGGCGCCCAGCTCCCCGAAGACCATGGGGGCAACCTTGTAATTGGCCCCATGGGCGCAATCGAGGACCAGGCGCAGGCCGCGCAGGTCTTCTCCCGCCGGGAAGGTGGTCTTGCAAAACTCCACATAGCGTCCCGCCGCATCCTCTACCCGCCGCGCCTTCCCCAGCTTTTCCGGACTGGGGAGGGTCATGGGCCGGGCGATCCATGACTCGATCTCCTCCTCCATCCGGTCCGGCAGCTTGTAGCCGTCGGCAGAGAAAAATTTAATGCCATTGTCGGGGAAAGGGTTATGGGAGGCGCTGATGACAATGCCCGCATCGGCCCGCAGGGTGCGGGTCAGATAGGCGATGGCCGGCGTGGGCAAGGGTCCGACGAGGAGGACGTCCACTCCCGCCGCCGCCAGCCCCGCCTCCAGAGCCGACTCCAGCATGTAGCCCGACAGGCGCGTATCCTTGCCGATGATCACCTTGGCCCGGGCGCTAGTGACCCCCGCCGTCAGGACGTGCCCGGCAGCCCAGCCCAGGCGCAAGATCCATTCCGGATGGATGATGGAATCACCCACCGTGCCACGCACCCCATCGGTGCCAAACCATTGTCTTGTCATAAACTTCCCAAGTGCGCTGCGCATGCCGGCAGGCGCCGGCAATGAAATTGCGGCCTGGACGGGTGACCCTCGCGCCTACTTCCCATGCGCCAGCGCTCCCCACATCCGCACGGCCTGAACCGTTTCGGCAACGTCATGTACCCGCAGGATGACGGCACCCTTGCCAAGGGCCCAGAGGGCAGCGGCGACGCTCCCCATGACGCGATCCTGGGCGCCTCCGGCGCCGGTGATGGCGCCAATCATGGCCTTGCGCGACACACCTGCCAGGATCGGCAAGCCAAGTTCGCCCAAAACATCCAGGTGCCGCAAGAGGGTCAGATTATCCGCCAGATCCTTGGCAAAACCAAAACCCGGATCGATCACGATCCGTTCCCGCGCGACGCCCCCCCGGACGCAGGCATCGATACGCTCCGCCAGGAAATCCCGCACCTCCATGAGCACATCCTCGTAATGGGTGTGCTGCTGCATATCCCGGGGCTGGCCACGCATATGCATCAGGCAGACCGGCACCCCCAGTTCCGCGGCGGTCGGCAAGGCCAGGGGATCGCCGCGCAGGGCGGTGATATCGTTGAAGAGGCCGGCGCCCAACCCCCAGGCCGCGCGCATCACCCCGGCCTTGCTGGTATCGATGGAAATGGGGATGGGAATGCGGTCCGCCACCGCCTCCAGGACCGGCACAAGGCGACGCAACTCCTCTTCCTCGCCCACGGGAAGCGCTCCCGGGCGCGTGGATTCGGCACCGATGTCCAGGATATCCGCGCCAGCCTGCCATAGGGCGCGGGCCTTGGCCACGGCGGCATCCACCCCCAGCGCCTCGCCGCCATCCGAAAAGGAATCGGGGGTGACGTTGAGAATCCCCATAACGCAAGGGCGCCCCAGATCCAGCAGGCGCCCCTGGCAGTCCAGAATGGCGCTCAGACGGGATGCTCTCCCGGTTGCAGTCCGGGCAAGGATTTGCCCGTCTTGTCGGCTTCGGCGACCGCCCCGTCCGGGTTGGACGGCGTCGGCCCCGCCCCTCCCTCCTGGGGAGGCCGCGGGTCATGGCCGGACATGATGTCATTGACCTGATTGGCATCCAGGGTCTCGTACTTGAGCAAGGCGCGGGCCATGGCCTCCACCTTGTCCCGGTTGTCCTCGATGAGGCCCCGCGCAATCTGGTACTGGTCGTGGATGATGCGGCGCACCTCCTCATCCACCGTTCGCGCCGTCTCTTCCGAGATATTGCTATGCTTGGTGATCTCGCGGCCGAGGAATACCTCCTCTTCCTTTTCGCCGATGACCATGGGCCCCAAGGTGGACATACCCCACTGCGTGACCATGCGCCGCGCCAGGTCGGTGGCCCGCTCGATGTCATTGCCGGCGCCGGTGGTCATCTGATTGAGGAAGACCTCTTCGGCAATGCGGCCGCCCATGAGGATGGAGATGTTGTTGAGAAGATCATTGCGCTCGTAGTTGAAGCGATCCTCCGTGGGCAACTGCATGGTAAGGCCGAGGGCCCTGCCGCGGGGAATGATGGTCACCTTATGGACCGGATCCGTGCCTGGCAGGAGCTTGGCCACCACCGCGTGGCCGGACTCATGGTAGGCCGTGGTTTCCCGCTGCTTGTCGCTCATCACCACCGACTTGCGTTCGGCGCCCATCATGACCTTGTCCTTGGCGTCTTCAAAATCGTGCATGTCCACCAGGCGCTTGCTCTTGCGGGCCGCCATCAGCGCCGCCTCATTGACCAGATTGGCCAGATCGGCACCCGAGAAGCCCGGCGTGCCGCGGGCAATGACCCGGGCATCCACGTCGGGTGCCACCGGCACCTTGCGCATGTGGACCTGCAGGATCTGCTCCCGACCGCGAATGTCGGGCAAGGGAACGGTGACCTGGCGGTCGAAGCGCCCCGGCCGCAACAAGGCCGGATCCAGCACATCGGGACGGTTGGTCGCAGCCACGACGATGATCCCCTCGGTACCCTCGAAACCGTCCATCTCCACCAGGAGCTGATTGAGGGTCTGTTCGCGCTCGTCATTGCCGCCCCCCAAACCGGCGCCACGCTGCCGGCCCACGGCATCGATCTCGTCGATGAATATGATGCAGGGGGCATGTTTCTTGGCCTGCTCGAACATGTCGCGGACCCGGGACGCGCCCACGCCCACGAACATTTCCACGAAGTCCGAACCGGAGATGGAAAAGAACGGTACCCGAGCCTCGCCGGCAATGGCGCGGGCCAGCAAGGTCTTGCCGGAGCCGGGCGAACCCATGAGCAGCACCCCCTTGGGGATACGCCCGCCAAGGCGCTGGAATTTCTGGGGATCACGCAGAAAGTCGACGATCTCCGCCAATTCTTCCTTGGCTTCCTCCACGCCCGCCACGTCGGCAAAGGTGACCTTGTTGTTCTCGTCCGTCAGCATCCGCGCCCGGCTGCGGCCGAAGGTCATCGCCCCGCGCCCGCCCGCGCCGCCGCCGCCCATCTGGCGCATGAAAAAGATCCAGACGCCGATCAACAGCAACATCGGGAACCAGGAAATCAGAATGGATAGCAGCAAGGACTGCCCTTCCGGCGGCTTCACCGAAATCTTCACCCCGGCCGCCAGCAACTGGGGCACCAATTGGGTGTCGTTGGGCGGCGTATAGACGCGAAACTGCTGGCCGGAGCTGAGGGCACCGTCGATGCGATTGCCATCGATGGTCACATCGCTCACCGACCCCTGCTTCACGCTGCTGACGAAGGTGGAAAAATCCATCACCTGCGCCGGCGCGCTGCTGTGGTTCAGATTCTGGAAAACCAGCATGAGGATGACTCCGATGGCCACCCACAGCAGCACGTTTTTCAATACGTTGTTCATTCCGATGCCCCCCCGTCTGGGGATTTAGACAGATTATAAATTGAAGTCCAGGTTTTGATCTTAGCCCCCTTATACCGATCCTGACAAGGGCCCGCCCCGGATGCCCCGAAAATCGCTGGCAAGCCAGTATTGCTCGGCGGAGCGTGCCCGGGATGCCGCGGGCTTGCGTACCACGATGCGCCGGAAATGCTGGCGCAAATCACGGCGCAGGCCGTCGGCCCCGGCCCCCATGAAGACCTTCATGAGCAGGGACCCGCCGGGCACCAGCCAGCGCTGCGCCATGTCCAGGGCGATATCCGCCAGGGCGATGGCACGAGCCTGGTCGACGCTCGCTATCCCTGACATATTTGGGGCCATATCGCTCAAAATCAAGTCGGCGCCACCAGCCAAGGCCTCCTCGCACGCCGCCAGGATGGCATCGTCGTAAACATCGCCACAGATCACCGTCGCGCCCAGGATCGGATTCATGGGCAAACGGTCCACAGCCACCAGACGCCCGTTGCCGCCAATCAGCCGGGCGGCCACCTGCGACCAGCCGCCTGGCGCCGCCCCCAGATCCAGGACCCGCATCCCCGGCCGCAGGATGCGATCCTTCTCCTGGATTTCCAATAACTTGTAGCTCGCCCGCGAACGATACCCCTCCTTGGCGGCACGCTGCACGAAAGGGTCGTTGAAATGCTCCTGCAGCCAGCGGCTACTGGATTTGGATTTGCTTTTGCTCAATGCTTTTGACCTGTTTCCCACTAATCCGTACACTCGCCCTGCGGCGGCCGGTGCGGTGACATTGCGCCGCCGGCCAGCCCCGTTCCAGAGTCCCGATGGCAGAGGATACCATGCTTGACGCCAAACAAAGACATGCCCTCAAAGGGCGCGCGCACCTGCTCAAGCCCGTGCTGATCATCGGCAATCAGGGGGTCAGCCCCGGCGTGCTGGGAGAGCTGGAGGTCGCCCTCACCGCCCATGAACTCATCAAGGTGCGTCTGCCCGCCCTGGCAGCAGCGGACCGGACGGCAATGATCGAGGCCCTGACCACGGCCAGCGGCGCGGACCTGGTCGGGCGCATTGGCCGCATCGTCATGCTCTACCGCCCCCAATCCGCTGCCTGAAGCCGGTCCCGGCAGCTTGGCAGTTCGCTGCCGGAGCTATAGACTGATTCCTGATTTGCGCCGACCCGGTCGGTCATCAGGAGCAGGCCATGGACCATCCAACAGAAATCGCCATCAGCGTGGAAACGCGCTATCTGCCCGAGCAATCGAGCCCGGAACAAACGCATTTCGCCTTTGCCTATCAGGTTACCATTGAGAACAAGGGGCAACGCACTGCGCAACTGCTCAACCGGCACTGGATCATCACCGATGCCGAAGGGCATGTGCAGGAGGTGCGCGGACCGGGGGTCATCGGCGAGCAGCCCGTGCTCCATCCCGGAGAGCGCTTCCAGTACACCAGCGGTGCCGTACTGCCCACCCCCGTGGGGAGCATGCACGGCAGCTATGAGATGGTAGCCGACGACGGCCGCAGCTTTGAAGTGCCCATTCCCCCTTTCCGTCTGGCCGTCGCCACGGTATTTCATTGAGCGCACGCAGTCTGCGCGCTGCCTATGGGGTCTGGGCGCCCATCTATGACGCCATGGTGGCGGGGTTCTCGGCGCCCCTGCGCCAGCGCAGCCTCGCCGCCATCCACGGCGAAGGGCCCAGCCGCGTCCTGCTGGTGGGGGCCGGCACCGGCCTGGATCTGCCCTACATTCCCAAGGACTGCGTCACCGTGGCTCTGGACCTGACCCACGGCATGCTGCTGCGCGCCCGCCGCAAGGGCGCCGCCTTGCTGGTGGAGGGCGACTGCGAGGCCCTGCCCTTCCCCGACGCGAGCTTCGACATCGTGGTCCTGCACCTCATCCTCGCCGTCACCGCCCATGCTGCGGCGGCGCTTCGGGAGGCGGCGCGGGTATTGCGGCCGGGGGGCCGGATCCTGGTGCTGGACAAGTTTCTCCGCCCCGGGCAAAGGGCCCCCCTGCGCCGCCTCATCGGCCCCTTGCTCGGGCCCATCGCCACCCATACGGACCTGGTCTTTGAGGAGATCCTGGCCACCTGTCCGGAGCTGCGCTGCATTGCGGACGAGCCGGCGGCCGTGAACGGCTGGTTCCGCCTGATTCGGCTGCACAAGGACGAGCCGCAGGGGTGACGTTGTTCATCACTCTACCGGGCAGTTGGCAGAGGGGTTTTTTGCTCCGGCGGCCCTTGCCTGTTGTTCTACGGCTCATCCCGCTGGCAGGCGAAAACTCGCCCTGCGGGCTCAGACAGTTCGCCTGCCGGGCGCGGGCTTTCGCCTAGAACAACGACGGCGCGGGCCGGAGTCGCGGCGAAACACCCCTCTGCCAACTGCCCGGTAGAGCTTCACCCGCCGCTGCGGGAGGCCTTCTTGCGCTCGTTTTCCGTCAGGAAACGCTTGCGGATGCGGATGGATTGGGGCGTGGCCTCCACCAGTTCGTCATCGGCAATGAATTCCACCGCCGCCTCCAGGGTGAGGCGGATGGGCGGAACGAGGATGATGTTCTCGTCGGAGCCGGAGGCGCGCATGTTGGTCAGCTTCTTTTCCTTGAGGGGGTTGACCACCAGGTCGTTGTCGCGGGTATGGATGCCGATGATCATGCCCTCGTAGACCTTGTCACCGGGACTGACGAACATGCGGCCGCGCTCCTGCAGGTTGAAGAGGGCGAAGCCCACCACCTCGCCTTCCTCCGCGGAGATGAGCACGCCGCTGTTGCGGGCGGGGATGGTCCCCTTCACCGGACCATAGTCATCGAAGATGTGGCTGATGACGCCGGTGCCCGAGGTGGCCGTGAGGAACTCGGTGTGGAAGCCGATGAGCCCGCGGGCCGGGATACGGTATTCCAGGCGCACGCGGCCGCGGCCGTCGGGAACCATGTCCTGCAGCTCGCCGCGGCGGATGCCGAGGCGCTCCATGATGGTCCCCTGGTGCTGCTCCTCCACGTCCACGGTGAGGGCCTCATAGGGCTCTTCCCAGACGCCGTTCACCTGGCGCTGGATGACCCGGGGCCGGGATACGGCCAGCTCGTAGCCCTCGCGCCGCATGTTTTCGACGAGGATGGTCAGATGCAGTTCGCCGCGGCCGGAGACCAGGAAGACATCGGCGTTGTCGGTGTCCTCCACGCGCAGGGCGACGTTGGTGAGCAATTCGCGATAGAGGCGCTCGCGCAACTGGCGGCTGGTGACGAACTTGCCCTCGCGCCCGGCGAAGGGGCTGGTATTGACCTGGAAGGTCATGTTGAGGGTGGGCTCGTCGATGGGCTTCCAGGGCAGGGCCTCGGGGCAGTCCACGGCGGCGATGGTGGCGCCGATGGAGGGCTCCTCGATGCCGGTGACGGCGACGATGTCCCCCACCGTGGCCCGCTCCCAAGGCACGCGCTTGAGGCCGTTGAAGCCGAGAAGCTGGAGGATGCGGGCGCGGGTCTGGGTCTGGTCGACGCCGTGGATGAGGACGACATCCTGGCCCGGCCGCAGGGTGCCGCGCCGGATGCGGCCGATACCGATGCGGCCCACATAGCTGGAGTAGTCGAGGTCGGCGATCTGCATCTGCAGGGGCCCCTCCGGGTCCCCTTCCGGCGCCGCCACGTGGCTCAGGATCAGCTCAAAGAGGGGCTTCATGTCGCCGGAGCGCACGTTGGGATCCATGCCCGCGTAGCCCTGCAGGCCGGAGGCGTAGATGATGGGGAAGTCGAGCTGCTCTTCGCTGGCGCCGAGCTTGTCGAAGAGGTCGAAGGTGGCGCTGATGACGTAATCGGGACGGGCGCCGGGGCGGTCCACCTTGTTGATCACCACGATGGGCTTGAGGCCCAGCTCCAGGGCCTTGCGGGTGACGAAGCGGGTCTGGGGCATGGGGCCCTCCACCGCGTCCACCAGGAGCAACACGCCGTCCACCATGCCCAGCACCCGCTCCACCTCGGCGCCGAAGTCGGCATGGCCGGGGGTGTCGACGATGTTGATGTGGGTATCGCCCCACTGCACGGCGGTATTCTTGGCCATGATGGTGATGCCGCGCTCCTTTTCCAGGTCATTGCTGTCCATGACCCGCTCTTCCAGATGTTGATGGGCGGCGAAGGTGCCGGACTGGCGCAGGAGCTGATCGACCAAAGTGGTTTTGCCATGATCGACGTGGGCGATGATGGCGATGTTGCGGATTTTACGATTCACGGACTTCCCCAGAGACAGACATAAGAAAACAAGCGCAGGCCAAAAAA
>NZ_JBMFWL010000003.1:0-87203 GCF_049965315.1 Acidithiobacillus sp.
CGATGATCACCGCCGGAAACTGGATGAGGTTGTCCTTGCTCAGATCTTCCGGCTTCAAGGGCATGTCGCTGTTGGCAAAGGCCACCGTCCTGGCCTTGATCTGGGCGATCCCGCCACCCGAGCCGATGGCCTGATAATTGACGGCGGTGCCCGTTTTCTCCTTGTAAGTCTGTGCCCATTTGCTCATGACCGGGTAGATGGCGGTTCCGCCGGCAGCGGACAGGGCGTCCGCCTGGGCGAGGGCCGCCACGCCCAGGCCGGCGAGTCCTATTCCCAAGGTGATGGTTTTCAGCATCATGATGCACGCTCTCCATGTGAGGTAAATTATTGTTACTGCGGTTACTAGCATAGCGGATCAATGTGACACTTTGATGACAGCGCCGAGCCTCCTTTGTCTTCCCCCACGGCTCACCCGGCATCGGGCGTCGCCCCTGCCAGGGCCAGGGGGCGGGCCATTTGCAGTGGAAAGCGTGCCGTAAAACGCGAACCACGGCCCAATTCGCTCTCCACTTCGAGATACCCCTGGTAGCGCTCCACGGCATGCTTGACGATGGCGAGGCCGAGTCCGGTCCCGCCAAGTTGGCGGGACCGGCCCTTGTCCACCCGGTAAAAACGCTCGGTAACGCGATGAAGATGCTCCGGGGCGATGCCATCACCGGAGTCGCTGACCGCAAAGCACAGGCCGTTGTCCCGCCTTTCCCAGACAATCTCGATCCGGCGGCCGCTGGGGGTATATTTCACTGCGTTTTCCAGCAAGTTGCGAACAATGCTGCCGAGGTCGATGGTTAAAGCGAAGATACCCAGCCCATGATCCATACGTAGCGTGAGGATCAATGCCTTGGCGCTGATCCGGTCTTGCAGGGCACACAGGTAATCATCCACCAGGCCCGCCACGGAAACCGTTTCACACTCGTGCGGATTGACTCCTGCCGTTTCCATGCGCGCCAGGGTCAGCAGGTCCTCCACCAGGGATTGCATGCGCAGGGTCTGCTGCTCCATGAGCTTCAGTTGCGGGCTCACCTCTGCATCGCCCCCCAGGGGGCCGTCCAGGAGCGTTTCCACAAAACCACGGATTACCGTCAACGGACTGCGCAGTTCGTGGGACACATTGGCCACGAAGTCCTGACGCACCATTTCCAGGTGGCGGATGCGGGTAATGTCGCGGAAAATGATGAGGGCTCCGGCATCGGCCAGCGGGTAGCGCAAACCTTCCAGGAGGTGCTGAGGATTGGCCGGGGCGGGCATCTGAATGCTGCTGGTCGCCTCCCCGGCCACAAAACGCTGCATCTGCGGCGTGCGCAACCAGTAGCGGAGCGGCTTGCCCATGTCCTCCGGCCATTGCAACTGCAGGAGTTGGGTGCTGGACTGATTCACCCAGCGCAACTGGCCGCGGCCATCCAGGAGCAGCACCGCGTCCGGCATGGCCTCCAGGGCGTCCCGCAACTGTACGATCTGGGCAGTGAGCTGACGATGGACCGTTTCCTGATCCCGTCGCCAATGGTATCCGGCGGCAAAGGTTTCTTCCCAGATGCCCGCCGCCAGGGGCGGCAGTACCGCGCGGGGCTGCTGAAACCATGCCGTGAGATGGAGCAGTTGCTGGCGGTGCCAGCCCACCCACAAGGCAAGCAGGAGCCCGAGGACCGCAGGCCAGATGATGGCGCCCCAGGAGAGGGGCGAGAGGAGCAGCGACAACAGGAGCGGGAGCCACAGGAAGAGGGGGAGAGCCCAGGCACGAATGCTTTTCACGGCGCTCCCCGATCATCACCGCCCGTCACCTGACCGCGACAGCGATACCCCTCCCCGCGCACCGTTTCAATGATATGGGCATAGCCGTATTTCTCCAGGCCGCGGCGAAGACGGCGGATATGCACATCCACGGTGCGCTCTTCCACATAGATCTGCCGGCCCCAAATCTGATCCAGCAGCAGTTCCCGGGAAAAGACCCGCTCGAGGTTGGCCAGAAAGAGCCGCAACAGCCGGAACTCCGTCGGCCCGAGGTGGACCTCGGTTTCTCCGGCATAAACGCGATGGGCGCGCAGATCCAGATGGAGCTCACCCAGCCGCAGCCGACTCGTTGTCATTTCACCATAGGCACGGCGCAGCAGGGCGTTGACGCGCGCCACCAACTCCCGCGGCGAAAAAGGTTTGGCCAGATAATCATCCGCCCCGGATTCGAGCCCGTGAATCCGGTCCGCCTCCTCTCCCCGCGCGGTCAGCAGGATGATGGGCAATTTCTTGTAGGCCTCGCGGCGGCGCAGGCTTCGGCACCAGCCCAAGCCGCTCTCGCCGGGCAGCATCCAGTCCAGGATCAGGATCTGCGGTTCCCACTCGCCCAGGATCGCCTCGGCCGCCTCCACACAGTCGGCGCAACGCACCTCAAAACCCTGACGCTGCAAACTCATGCGCAGCAACTCCTGGATACCCTCCTCATCCTCGATCACCAGAATGCGCGACGGAATCTTCTCTTCGTCCATGGGGTCCTCACTGCCGGTATGCGGGCATGCCTTGGCATTCTTGCGAATGCGCCTAATAATGCCAATGAATGGCCAATAAGGGAAAGGGTTTGATGAACCGGGAGGATGCCTGGAAGGAACGCTTGGTCACGCCGGAGCAACGCTCCTCCTGGTGGCGACCGCTGCGCTGGCCAAAACCGGAGGCGAGCGCGGATATCTCCACCCTGAACGCCGTCATTGCGGCCCTTGCCGACATCAATCTGCGCGCCATGGAGCCCGGACGCCGCCTGGGCGGGGCGACGGCATATCTGGCCATGGCGCGCAGCCTGCTGGCCAAACAGGGCCAGCATCTCTGCAACCCTGACGACGATGCCTTCTGGCATGCGGTGATACGCCTGCTGAAAACATTGCGCCTATCCTTTTATGTATCCATAAAGGATGGCGCTGATAAATCAATGATGAACAATGCGATAGGATCATCATTGGAAGTGATTTATTATTTGTTCAGGCTCCATGCGGAGCGCCGCCAGGAACTTCCCTCCGGCATTATCTGGGGAGAAGGCGGAGCCCTGATGCAGGGAGCGGCCGAGCTGGGCCTGATTTCCGCCGATGGCAACGGCCAGGATGGCTTGGGCTACGCCATTCGCCGTTTTTTCACCCTGCTGACGTTGTCCTTCATTTGCGACCCCGCGCACCTGCCGCGCCAGCAGATCCGCTGGCTGGATCCCTGGCTGGGCGACTACGTCGATGCCGTCCCCTTTCGTCTGGAAGCCGGGCTGATCCCCGACGCCGAACGGGAAAGCAGGCATCCTTACCGTTTTGCGGTGGCCCTGGAAGCCGAACAGGGGCCGATGCATCTGGGTGCCCTGGGGCCGGATCACCCCTGGTGGCAGAAAGTGCGCCCTCCCCAACCCTGCGCGGTCTTTGACACCCAGGCACTGGCAGCGGCCCTGGGCGAATCCGTACGGCAATTGCGCGACCCCAACGGTCTGCACCGCACCCATCCCGCCCTCGCGGCCCTCCCCGAAAAACACCGCCTCGCTTTCTTCATGAACGTGCGCGCCGCATTACTGCCTTGGCGGCGCAGCCAGGATCGCCTTTTGGCCAATCATCTGCCCATCCGCCTCCATTCCGACTTCGCCCATAGCTATCGCCATTTTGCCAGCACCTGGACCCAGCGCGGCGACTGGCAAGTCCACGATCTCATGGAACCTGCTCCAGGGGATATTCACTGGTATATCGTCGACTGGAACGGGGACGGTCTCCTCTTGCGCGGTCCCGGATCGATGGCGTCCCTGTTGCAGCCCGGGGCTTTTCTGGGCCTTGAACAACTGCTCCGCGGAGAGATCAGCCACCCGGATATCGCTCTGACGGTGCGCAATTTGTTGGTTGAGGTCCGCTGGCTGCGGATCAGCCGGCAAAGCGAGTTGTTGATGGGGGTGAGGCGCCTGGGGGATAACCCGGTATCGGTCCAGGTGACGCCGGATGGTCGGAATGGCCCATCCTGTCCAGCCTTGCTGGCGCGCCTGGGGCATCGAGAGGTATTGATTCTGGCGGCGCGCATCGGGTCGCCGGAAGGCATCATCGAAATCCGGCTGGGAGATCGGCAATGGATCAGAAAGCTTGGGGTGGTATTGCGCGAAGCCCCCGACTTTTGTCAGTATTTCCTGCAGCGCTCCGCTGACGGATTGAGCATTCTTGCGGAATGACCACTGGTTGACGCTGCGCAAAGCCGCGTCGCTCCCAATCCCTCTGCGACGCATTTGGTCATGCCGTGCGCTGCTTTTCACCGCAACTGGCGGCCATTTCACCACCAAACAAAACGCTGGCCCAGGCGACATAAATCCACAACAGAAAAACCGGGAAAACGCCCAGCGCGCCATAAATCGCCTGAAAGGTGGAAAACTCCAGATACCAGGCAAAGCCAATCTTGCTCAGTTCGAAAAGCGCCGCAGCCGACAATCCGCCCGCCATGGCATCCCGCCAGCGCACCCGGGTTGCCGGCAACCCATGATAAACGGCGGTGAGGACCATGGTTTCCACCAGGAAGGCGAGGACGATGGTAGCCAAAGGCGGCAGCGTCGGGATGGGTACTATTTGCGCCAGCATGGGCTGCAGAGGGAGCAGCAAGGAGGCCACAAAGGCGAGACCGGTGGGGCCGAGGACCAGTATTCCGACATAGCGCAAAAAGCGGCACCACCAGCAGCGCGGATGCACCCGCCAGATGGCATTGAGGTGCCGCTCCACCGCATGCAGCAATAAAATGGCCGTTGCTGCCAGGCCCAATACGCCGAAAATCCCCAGTTGCGCCCCGCGTGCGGCCAGGGTATCGATATGGCCCAGGATGGCATTGCCGGTTTGCGGCAGGAAGTTCTCAAAGATATACCGGGCCAGTTGCGCGCGATCCAGAGGCCCAAAGCCGACCCGATTCCACAACCAGAGCACTACCGCCGCCAGCGGAATGATCGCCAGCAGGGTGGTATAGGCAAGCAGGGCGGCGCGGTCGATGCAGTCATCCTGCCAAAAGCGGCGCCAGGCGCGGAGAAAACAAGCGGGGGGGCGGACGAGCAGCCAGCGCCGCAGCGTTTTGCCCCTTGCCCTGCGATCCTGCATCTGGCGGTCCTCTCGCACCCGCCCCTCTTCTCCCCCCCCCGCCGTCCCGCATTTCGGCAAAAACCGGGCTTGCTTGCTTCGGGGCAGTAGCCTTCACCTTGATGTCCCCTCCGCCAGATGTGCGCCCTGTCCGGCGGCCGTCAGGCAGGAACGGATGAAGGGGATGCTCAGTTCCCGTTGCCGGGCCCAGGACCGATTGTCCAGTTGATCGATGATCTGCTCCAGTTGACCGAGATCGCGTGTCCAGTGGCGCAAGAGATACTGAGCGGCGTCTTCGCGCAAAAAAAGACCACGTTGCCGGACCATTTGCTGGAGGATGCGCAAGCGCTGGTCCTCATTGGGCAGATGCAGGGCGTAATGGAGGCAGGCACTGCAGCGGCTGCCCCAGTCCGCCAGTTGCCAGGGGGCGCTGCGGGGACCCAGCCGCCCGGCGATGAGCAGGGGACGCTGGCTCCGCAGCCGCTCGTTATAGAGTGCGAAGAGCAACTCCTCCCAGGGCCTCTGTCCGGCAACGGCATCGACGCCATCCAGGCACAGCAGGACGGCGGAACCGAGGCTGTGCAACCCGTCCTGGACCGAGGGCGCGGGGCCGTGCCGGGCCCATTCGGCCAGGTCCAGATAAGGCGACCACGGATCTGCCGCCAGCGCCGCGCCCTGGAGCAGATGGCTCTTGCCGCTTCCGCCCGGCCCCGAAAGGTAGAGACAGCGGGGCCCCGGATTGCCCAGCATCTGCCGCACCGCAGCGACGGCCTCCTCGTTGCCCAGGGTGGAAAAGTGCTGCAGCAAGGGTTGTGGCCGCAGACCCAGGGGCAAGACCAGTTGCCCGTCGGTGCTCATGGGCCGGTCGTGCCTTTTTCCTGGGCGATGGCCTTGCGGCTCCATACCCAGACATACTGCAAACCCGACGAGAGGGTGCTTGCGGCCGACGCGACAAAGAAAATCATCAATAAACCTGGATATTGCCAGCCGCTCGCCGCATGGAGCAGCACCAGCACGATCAAGAGGAATTGCACGACCGTATTCACTTTGGAAAGGCGGGTCGGCGCAATCTCGATGGCCCCGATGAGCAACTGATAAGCCATGCTGCCGCCGATGATGAGCAGATCCCGGGAAATGATCAGCACCGTCAGCCAGAGGGGCAGGAAACCCAGCCAGGTCAGAGTGATCACCGCCGTCACCACCAGCAATTTGTCGGCAATGGGGTCGAGGATGGCGCCCAGGCGCGTTTGCTGGTGGAAGCGCCTGGCGATCCAGCCGTCCAGGCCGTCACTGAGCGCAGCGATGAGGAAGATTGCCAAGGCCCAGCCGTAACGCCCCTCCACCAGTGCATAAAAAAGCACCGGCACCAGGAAGAGCCGCAGCATGGTCAGCATATTGGGGACGTTCATGGACGTGACGCTAGGGGAGCAGGGCGAACCTGTCAAGAATGAAACGGCATGGATGCCGCCTCACCCGGCGCCGTCCGCGCTGGAGACCGTTTGCAGCTTCCCTGGGCAGCGACTATAATTCATAAATGTTTTGCATTGTTCTAGTTTTGAACACAAGGAGAGTGAAGGATGACCGACTACAGCGTACGCGAGGAATTGAAGCCCGGCGATCTTGATGGCATATCCGTTGCCCAGATCAACGATCATTGGGGTCTTTATGTTGGTTATGTAAATCAAAGCAATGCGTTGCGCAAAGAACTCGCGGAATTGCGCGCACAGGGCAAAACCGCCTCCCTGGCCTATGCCGATCGTCGCCGCCGCTTTGGCTTCGAGTATAACGGGATGGTTCTGCATGAGTATTACTTTGCGCAACTCAAAGCGGGCGTGACCGTCGAGCAGGCGCCGGGATTCAAGGCGGCCATTGTGGAGCAGTTCGGCACTTTCGAGGCCTGGCACGAGGACCTCATGTCGGCGGCCAAGAGCCGCGGCATCGGCTGGGCCATCTGTTATTATGATGGCACGACGGGGCAGATCAACAACCACTTCATCCAGTTGCACGAAGACGGCAATGTCGGCGGCTTTGTGCCCCTGGTCATCGTCGATGTCTTCGAGCATGCCTATATGGTGGACTGGAAGGCCCTGGGGCGCGCCGACTATCTGGCGGCCATCCACAAGAACATGAACTGGAGCATCGTGGAGGCGCGCTATCAGGCCGCCAAAAGCGGGCAGATCTTCAAGCGCTTCTGAATACGGATGGATGACCTGCGCTGGCAGGTACATCCCGGCATCGGTACCGGGGCGGCCTTGCCGCTCCTTTTTTGTGGCTGATGGACACTCCGCGCACACTGCCCCAAGGCCCGCGCCCAAAGCACCCCGCGTTCACCCTTTTGACAGGGGCTGGGCCTGTCCATAACATGCAGGCATTGGATCCCCGTTGGAGCACGCATGAGTTCTCGACCTCCCCTTAGCTACCACGCCGCCGGCGTGGATATTGATGCCGGCAATGCCCTCATCGAGCGCATCAAACCGCTGGCGCAAAGCACCCGGCGCCCTGGAGTCCTGGGCGGATTGGGCGGATTTGGCGGCCTTTTTGAAGTGCCCAAGGGCTTTCGGGAGCCAGTCATGGTATCCGGCACGGACGGCGTCGGCACCAAGCTGCTCCTGGCCCTGGAGGCCGGCCGGCACGACGGGATCGGCATCGATCTGGTGGGGATGTGTGTCAACGACATCCTGGTGGCCGGGGCCGAGCCCCTCTGGTTCCTGGATTACTATGCCTGCGGCCGCCTGGAGGTGGATGTGGCCGAACAGGTCATCGCCGGCATCGCCGAGGGCTGCCGCCAGGCCCATTGCGCCCTGCTGGGCGGCGAAACGGCGGAAATGCCGGGCATGTACAGCGGGGATCACTATGATCTGGCAGGCTTTGCCGTGGGTATCGTGGAGAAATCCGAGATCCTTACGGGGGCGCGCTGCCAGGAAGGGGATGCGGTGATCGGCATTGCGTCTTCGGGGCCCCACAGCAATGGCTATTCCCTGATCCGCAAGATCCTCGCGCGCAGCAATGCCGATCTGCAAGACCGCGTCAACGGGCAACCCCTCGTGGAGACCCTGCTGGCCCCCACGCGGATTTACGTGCGGGCCATCAACGCCCTGCGCGCCGCCCTTCCCGTTCACGCCCTGGCGCATATCACCGGCGGTGGCCTGGTGGAGAACCTGCCCCGCTCCCTGCCCGCCCATCTGGCCGCCGAGATCGATGCCGGGAGTTGGGAACGGCCGGCCATCTTTCATTGGCTGCAGGAGCAGGGAGCGGTGAGCGACGCGGAAATGTGGCGGGTCTTCAATGGCGGAGTGGGCATGGTTGCCATGGTCCCCTGGGAATCCCGCGAAGATGCCCGAAAGATCCTCGAGGACGCGGGAGAAAGGGCGTACCGCATCGGCCGCCTCCTGCCCCGTGGTAAAGGCCCGGGAGTACGTTTTCTTGCCTAAGCGCCTGGTAGTGCTCGTTTCCGGGCGGGGCAGCAATCTGCAGGCGATCCTGGGCGCCTGCGCCAGCGGGCAAATCCCCGCCACCGAGGTCGTGGCCGTGATCAGCAACCGTCCGCAGGCGCCGGCCTTGGCGCTGGCCGCGGCGGCAGGGATTCCCGGCCGTTGCGTAGACCATCGCCGCTTCGCCGATCGCAGCGGCTTCGACGCCGCGCTGCGTGCCCAGATTGACGAGTTTGCGCCTGACCATGTTGCCCTGGCCGGCTTCATGCGTCGGCTCACACCGGAGTTCGCCCAGCATTACGGGGGCCGCATGGTGAATATTCATCCCTCCCTCCTCCCCGCCTTCCCCGGTCTGCATACCCATGCCCAGGCCCTGGCCGAAGGGGTAAAGCTCCATGGCGCCACGGTACACTTCGTGACGGCCGATCTGGATGCGGGCCCCATCATCGTCCAAGGCGCCGTTCCGGTCCTGGCGCAAGACGACGTGGATAGCCTGGCGGCGCGGGTCCTGGCGATGGAACATCGCATCTACCCCCGGGCCATCGCCTGGCTGGTGAGCGACCGCCTGCGCCTGGAGCAGGGAAAGGTCACCATCGACGGCGAACAGGCTGGTGAACTCCCATCTTGCATCTGGCCCGGCACGGAGGATCAGTGATGACGGCGGCCCTCGGCATCGTCGTGATCGGCACCGAGATCCTGCGCGGTAAACGCCAGGATGCCCACTTCGCCCGCACGCGCCGCCAGCTCGCCGCCCGCGGTTACGAAGTGGCTTGGTGCCTGGTCGTGCCCGATACGGCGGATATTCTGGTGGATCAGCTTCGTTGGGCCATGGCGCGGGCGGAGCCCGTCTTCTCTTTCGGCGGCCTCGGCGCCACGCCCGATGACCTCACCCGCGCCTGTGCCGCTACCGCCGCCGGCCTTCCCCTGCGGCGGCACCCGGAAGCGGAACAACTCATCCGCGCCCAGTTTGGTGCCGCCGCCGAACCCGTGCGGGTCAGGATGGCCGACCTGCCCGATGGCGGCACGCTGATCCCCAACCCCATCAACAAGGTACCGGGATTTTCTCTGGGGAAACAGCACTTCTTCCCCGGTTTTCCGCAAATGGCGGAACCCATGAGCGAATGGGTGTTGGCGCAATACTATCCGCCCCGCGCAGGGAACGTGGAGCAGCGGATTCTCTTGCCGGGTGCCAGGGAAGGAGAACTCGTTCCGCTCATGGAATCCTTCTGCGCCACCCATCCCCGCATCGCCTTTTCGAGTCTGCCCAGCCTGCGCCAACATGGCATGCAGCTTGAGCTCGGCGTGGCGGGCCTCCCGGCGGATGTCGCAAGGGCCATGGCGGATCTCCAGCAACGCCTGCGGGCGGAAGGGCTGACCATTGTCCCCCTCGACGATGCAAGCTCCCATGAGGAAGCGCCGGAAAGCGCAAGTTAACCATCCTGGTCATAAGGGCTCCACTCCCCTTCCCGCCCCCGCACCTTGGTCCAGATCGTCTCTCCGCCCAGCCAGCGGAAGCCGACATAACCGTAAACCTGGAGCCGATCGGGGCTCAGCAAGGTCAGAATGCCCTGAAAATGCGTTTTGTTGTCCGGATCGTAGATGGTGCCATTGGCCCAGACACCGGGACGTTGCGGCAGGAAGTGCGCCAGTATTTGCGGCTGACCCGCGGCTTCGGCCTGCTGCACGGAATCCGCCGGCTGGGCGACGCTCTGCCCGAAGTATGCGCCACCCTTGCCATAAATCCGGATATAGGCATGCCCATGGGCCGTTTGCCAGACACCCAGGAGTTCCCGATCCAGACCGCTCGCCTGGGCCCCTCCCATTCCCGGAAGAAGGCAGGCCAGAACGACGCCCAAAAGACTGCGCAAGATACATTGCGTCACCGGTCCAACCCTCTCGGCAAACTCTCCCCCTTTTCCGACCCCATTTCCTCCCTTATTCGTTTTTTTTAACCGCAATCCATCGGTATTGCAAGTCATGGCCCCGCCCCGCCTTGCGTCGTCGTCCCTTCCTACTATACTTTCAACGAGCAAAGGGGTGGCTGTATTGCCGTATATCACAGTGGCGGTTTGCCGGCCGTTACGGAGGTAGTAACGCATGACGATGCAAAGGGAAACCGTGGATGTCCTGACCATTGGCGCAGGCGGCGGGGCCTATCCCGCCGCCTTTCGCTTGGCCAGGGCCGGATTATCCGTGGTGATGACGGACCCCAAGGGGGTAATGAGCGGCAACTGCCTCTATGAAGGCTGCGTACCGTCCAAGGCCATTCGCGAGACGGGAGAGATCCTGGAGAGCCAACGCCGTTTTGCCGATTTGGGCCTCTCCGGGCAGGTGCAGGTCGATTACCCGCGCATGGTGGCCCATAAGGACGCCATTCAGGCCCGCCGCTATGCCCAGCATGCCCAGGAACTGGCGACCTGCCCCAATCTGCAGTTGATTCCCGGCAGCGCCCGTTTTATTGACCCGCATACCGTCGCCGTGGCCACCGGGGAGGGCGAACGCCGCTTTCATTGCCGGCATGTCATTATCGCCAGCGGCGCCGACGTCTTTGTCCCTCCCATCCCCGGCGCCGAGCACTGTCTCACCAGCCACGACCTCTACAAGCCCGACCCTGTCCTCAAAATCCTGCCCAAGCGCATGGTGGTGATCGGTGGCGGCTATATCGGCCTGGAGACCGCCTCTTTTTTTGCCGCCTTCGGTACCCGGGTGGTGCTGCTGCAAAAAGGTCCGCAAATCCTGTCCGGTATGGACCCGAACATGGTCGCAACGCTGCTGCCCCTCCTCAGCCCCAACATCGAGATGATCCTGAATGCCGATGTGGAGCGGGTTGAGGCACGGGGCTCCCAACGGCGGGTCTATTATCGGCAGGGGGGGGCCGAACAGCAGGCGGAAGGCGATGTGGCGCTCATGGCTGTGGGCCGCCATCCGGTGATTCCGGCGGGGACGGCGGAGATCGGCATTGAAGTCGGAAAGCACGGCATCGTCGTCGGCCCATCCCTGCAGACGCGATTTCCCCACATTTACGCGGCCGGCGACGTCAACGGCCAGGTACCGCTTTTCCACGCCGCCGTGCGCCAATCCCTGGTTGCCGCCCACAATATTCTGGGCGGGGATCGGGCGCTGGATTACGCCGATTTCCACCATGTCCCGACGACGATCTTCACCCTCCCGGGAGCGGCCTATATCGGCCTGACCGCCACCCAGGCGGCGGCCCAAGGAATGGAGGTGATTGCCGGCGCTTACGATTTCAGCGAAGACTCCCGGGCGCAAATTCTCGAAGCCATGGGTGGCGGCATCCGGCTGTTCTTCGCCCCCGGCAGTTTACGCCTGCTGGGCGGCTGGATTGTCGGCATCGACGCCGGCCAACTCATCGGCGAAATCGGTTTGGCGGTAGCCAAGGGCTTGACCGCCCATGACCTGGCGGCCTTCGCCGATCAGCATCCCATGAGTGCGGAAGGGATTGGCAAGGCGGCACGAAGCATCTTCTGAGAAAGGAAACGCCATGACAGACGAGCAACATCCGGAGCAGGGAAAATCGCTCTACAAAAAGGAACTGCGCGCCTTGCAGATCGAGCTGGTCAAACTTCAGCGCCACCTCATCCGCCGCAATGACAAAATATTGGTTCTCTTTGAAGGCCGCGATGGCGCGGGCAAGGATGGTACCATAAAGCGCATCACCGCCCATCTCAGCCCGCGGGAAACCCGTGTGGTGGCGCTGAGCAAACCTTCGGACCGGGAAGAAAGCCAATGGTATTTTCAGCGTTATGTGCCGCATTTGCCGGCAGCTCAGGAATTCGTCCTGTTTAATCGCAGTTGGTACAACCGCGCCGGCGTTGAACGGGTCATGGGTTTTTGCAGCGATGAGCAGTATGAGGAATTCATGGCCGAAGTGGTGGATTTTGAAGGCATGCTTCTGCGTTCGGGACTGCATTTTTTCAAGGTTTACCTGGATATCTCAAAAAAAGAACAAAAAAAGCGGCTGGCGGATCGGGAGAAAGATCCTTTGAAACAATGGAAAGAGAGCCCCATCGACCAAAAAGCCATCAAACATTGGGACGATTACAGCCAGGCCCGCAACGCCATGTTCGCCCGCACCCATACCGCCCTGACCCCGTGGACCATAGTCCATGCCGATGACAAGAAAATAGCCCGCATCAATGTCATCAAGGGATTATTGAGCAGGCTCACCTACGCCGATAAAGACGAAAACCTGGTATTGCCCGACAATGATATCATCTTCGACTACGATGCCGCCTATCTGGACAATGGCATGATCGCGCCCTAAGCATAATATTATTCGGCTGGATAAGATTACCGGATTTCGTTTTCTTTATATCGAAAGGGGGATGGTTCTATTTCGCGTTACAAATAGAGTCTCGTCCCACAACAACCCGTGAATCTTGGCTAGACCTGGGGAGGCATGAATCAATGGGATCTGTGCGGGCGTATTGGCGCGATGGCATCGCCGCTTCTCTCTCTAATGATTCTGGGAACCATTCTATGTTTTCGGCGTGATGCGCAATAGGGCGATTTTTTCGTGATCATAGATCTCATATCGGGTCATGACGGTCTGAAAGCGATACGATGCCGGTATGTTGACGCTGACCCGAGAGACATCTGTTGCCGGGCAAACCAGATAAACCGTTCCATTCCTGAGGATTTGAGGCAGTTCTGCCAGGTGTTGCAAATGATGGATTGGCATGGCCTCCCGCCCGGCATAGAAAAGAAAATTGGGCTGAAACCATTGCCAGGAAGCAAGTGTGTAGGGTTGATCACCTTGCACCAGGGCGATCCTTTCCCCCATACGCCGGGACGGTTTTACCTTATTGGCCATCGGTGTAATGGCTAGGACCAGCAAGGCTGCCAAGGTAATAGCGCCAGCGCCCAAGGTGATCAGGACTCCGGTCCAGCGCCCGCGCCGAGCAAAAACCATGGCGATCACGGCCACCAGCATGAAAGGCAGGCCCACCATCGCCATGGAAGGGAGATGAGGCTCCAGGCGGGGGACGATCCACCCAGCAAATATCGTCAGTGCCAGTCCTAAGAAGAACAGCGTCCCCAATGAAATCATTGCACCTCGTTGGCCGGGTATCAACTGGGCAGAAACTATTTTTTGAAAATGGGCTGCCAGCAGTACGAAGAGCGGTGGGTAAACCTCCCAGACATAGCTTGGCAGTTTGGTCGCCGAGAGGCTGAAAAAAGCAACCCAAGTGATCGCCCAAATGAGCATGAACGTATCGGCTGGGCACTCCATGGACAACCGGCGGCGGCGTGCCCACAAGGCCGTGAAGGTTTGTGGCAAAAAGACGGACCAGGGAAGCATTCCCGCAAATATGCTGATTAGGTAATAAAACCAAGGCCCATGATGCCCCTGCATGCTCTTGTTAAAACGCCCGATGTTTTGTTGAATGAGAAAAGCACGATCCCACCGCCAATGGGTTTCTACTCCCACGGCCACATACCAAGGGAGCATGACCAAGAAAAATATGGGAAGCCCCGACGCCAGCCTGCCCTCCCGCCAGAGGAACGCCAGGTCGCGTCGCGCAAGGAGGAAGGCACAATGATCAACCCGGGCAAAAGAAAACCGATGGGCCCCTTGTCTAGAGTGGCCAATGCCATCGCTGCATAGGTGATGAGGAGATCGCGTGTGCGCTCTTCGGGCAGAAGATACCCGCGCAGGTAGGCCAGCAAGGCGATGGTCACGCTAAGGATAAGCAGCGGATCCGGGGTCGCGCCGCGAAAGATGACCGTGCTGTGCAGCGCCGTCGCTGTACAGAACCCGGCTATCAGCGCACTACTCTCACCATGGCCAATGGCGCGACGCGCGCACAAACCATCACGTCCTATGCGCAGGGTTCCTTACAGCATGAGGGAGAGGTCGCTGCCTACCAAAAGGCGCCTCCTGCCCAAGCGCCTCGACCAGCGAACGTGACCGACGTGCGCGGCGCCATGATCGGTCATCAGAGTTTTTTCCAGGGGTTGGCTGCGGGCCCGGATCACACCTTCTATGCCGCTGGGGGCGATAGCAATGACGTGGCGGCCTTCACCATGAAAGAAGGCACACCCATGTTGTTGCGGCGTTACCCACTCACTTGGCAGTCTTTTCCCAAGAATCAGTATCCATACCAATATCAGGGCCATCACGTCGGCAAACCCCGCCTCTTTTACCCCGATGCGGTCGTCGTCGGTCCGCTGGATAAGCACTTGTATGTGACCGGCATGCTGGCCAACAGCCTGGCGCGCATCGATATTCAAACGGGGCACACCGACTATCTCAACGTCGGCCCCTACCCCTTTGCCGTCACCTTTGCCGATGGCGGCAAGCGCCTTGTCGTCAGCCTCTGGGGCGGTAATGCCGTAGCCATCGTCGATCCGCACGGCAAGAAGCTCCTGGGCACGGTGCGCGTCGGGCCTCCTACAGGTCCCGATAACACTCAGGCCGGCGTGCATCCCACTGCACTGGCGGCGGTGCCGCACTCGCCTAACGTGTTTGTGGCCCTCGCTAACATTGATCGCATTGCCGAGGTGGATACTGCCGATCTACGGGTCAAAGGCTTCATCAATGACGGCCCTTATCCTGATGCGCCTCCGGGCAGTTATCCGGATGGCCTGACCATTGCCAATGGCAAACTCTTTGTCGCCAATGCCGGCAATAATGACGTTGCGGTCTATAACGATCAGACCGGTAAGGGCTTGGGGCTCATTCCCACAGGTTGGTACCCCACCGCGATCACCCATACCCAAAAAGCGTTATACATTGTTGCGGCCAAAGGACTGGGATCCGGGCCAAACGTGGAGCACCAATGGGTAGGCAACATGATGGATGGTCTGGTGCAGAAGGTGAATCTCCGAGATTTGACATTTCATCTGCCGGCCTGGACCCAGGAGAGTCTGTACAATGACGGATTTACGCCCGCGCAGCGGGCCACGCGCCACGCGGAGGATGTCAAGACCAGCGCATTTCTCCGCAAGCACATCCATTATGTGGTCTTCATTCTGCGCGAGAACAAAACTTTTGATGAGGACTTTGGCGATTATAAAGCGGCAGGAGCCTGGGCGGATCCACAGTTGGATCTCTACGGGCCCAAGGAACTGCCTAACCTGTATAATTTGGCCCATGACTATACGCTCTTTGTGAATTTCATGGCCGACGGTGAGGTGACCGCCCAGGGCCATCAGTGGACTACCGGCGCTTCGGACTCGGACTTCGTGCAGCGCACCTGGCCGGAGTACTACTCAGGGCGCGGCCTGGTGGCCAATCCGGGCTGGACGCAGTCCCTCATTCCCGGCGGAGCTGCGGGTACCGGGGGAGTCCCCCTCGGCGTGGACGACCCCTACGCCATTTACAAAAACCTTTCGGCCCTTGGCAAATGGTCCAATCCCTGGATCAGCTATCCAGCGCGCCTCTTTCTCTTCAACGACCTGCTGGGGCACAAGGTCCCCTTTGAGGACTTCGGGGAATTTGTCTCGCGTTCCGAGGCGGGCAATATCTCCAAGGCCATGAAAAGCCACCTGGCCACCGGTTTCCCCGGCTGGGACCGCATGATCCTCGACACCTATCGGGAGAAAATGGCCGAAAACTGGCTCAAGGCCCATCCCGGCGCCCGCTTCCCCCATTTCATCTACATTTGGCTGCCTGACGACCATACCGCCGGGCGCTCGGCGTGCTACTACAATCCCGACTATTACGTCGCCAACAACGACCATGCCACGGCCAAGTTCATCCACTACCTCTCCACCACCCCGGAATGGCGGCACATGGTGGTTTTCCTCACCGAGGACGATGCCCAGTCCGGCGCCGATCACATCAACGCCCATCGCACCTTCGCCCTGGCCATGGGTCCCTGGGTGAAAAAAGGCTTCCTCGAAAGCAATCTCTATTCACAGGTCAATATCCTCAAGACCACCGAAGCCATCTTCGGCCTGCCGCCCCTGTCCCAGTGGGATCAGAATGCCAGCGTGTTCTCGGGGATGTGGACCGACCATCCGGACTTCACGCCCACCAAGGTCCTTCCCATGCAGGTGCCCGTCACCTTCAATGCGGGAAAATGCACCCACTACACCCTGCTGCGCCGCGAGGCGGGAGTCACTGGGCATGCCCTGTCTCCAGACTGGTATCAGGCCCATCAAAGCAGCCATGGAGCCAGTTTGCCCGCTCCCCGCAAGACCCAGGCATACGCACCCACCACCCTGCTCAAGGTCCCCGGACCAGAGCAGATGAAACAGGAATGGATTGCGGCCAAAGGAACCAAGGCCTATGCGCGGGAGATGCGCTACCTGAAGGCCTATGCGCAGGCCCGACACGCCCCCATGGCCGCCTATCAGGCAGGGGAAGCGGAGTGATGCTGCCATGCCCTTTAACTGAAAAGCGGGGTTATATCGCAACAGGCTGCATGGAATGAACGGCAATGGCGGAAGATCATTCCCTACCAGCCTTCATTCGCTGCAAACATAGTGCGTTGTCAATGCGGCTTTCGCCGCGAATACCTGAGAGACAGACAACACTGGGCAATGGCAGGCGCCTTTCACTTGCTCTTACGGCTACGCCTCTTTTTCGGGCTCTCCGCGGTATCCGTCACCCGCTCGAAATCGATCTTGCGCTCATCCAGATTGACGTTCGCCACCCGGACGATGATGTCATCGCCCAACTGGAAAGTCTCCCGGGTGCGCTCACCAAGGAGGCGGTAGTGCTGGGCGTCGAAATGGAAATAATCCTCGCCCAGGGTGGATATATGCACCAGCCCTTCCACATAGACCTCGCGCAGCGCCACGAACAGACCAAAGCCGGTCACACCGGTAATGATGCCCGTATAGACCTCGCCAACCTTGTCCAGCATGAACTCGCATTTGAGCCAGTTCACCGCCTCCCGGCTGGCCTCGTCCGCCCGCCTTTCCGTCATGGAACAATGCTGGCCCAGGTCCTGTAGGGCCTTTTTGGGTATCCACCGGGATTGCTCCGTGCCCCCCTCCTCCAGCAAGGTCTGGATGCCGCGATGGACCAGGAGGTCCGGATAGCGGCGGATAGGCGAGGTAAAATGGGTATAAGCCGGAAAGGCCAGACCAAAATGCATCCCCGTATCCACCGTATAATAGGCTTGGGAAAGACTGCGCAGGACCACCGTCTGGATCAGGCTGGCATCGCTGCGCTCCCGGGTCTGCTCCAGGATCTGGGCGAGATCCGCGCTGCGCGGGCGCTCGGGCAGACGCACCGGCACCCCCAGCTCACTCAGGAAGCGGCGCAGGTCTTCCAATTTGTCCACGGAGGGCTCGGGATGCACCCGGTAGAGCATGGGCATCTCATGGATGCGGAAAAACTGCGCCGCGCAGACATTGGCCGCCAGCATGCACTCTTCAATGATGCGGTGCGCCACATTGCGGGTCAGGGCCGCAATTCGCTCGATGCGCCCCTCCTCGTTGTAGATGATTTTGGTTTCCTGGGTATCGAATTCAATGGTACCCCGCCGCTCCCGCGCACGGGATAGGCTTCCATACAGGGCCCGCAAGGCCTCTATGTGGGGCACCATCTCCCGATCCTGCTCGCGCAATTGGGCATCGCCATCGAGAATGGCGGCCACTTCATCATAGGTGAAGCGCCGCCGCGAGCGCATGACTCCCCGTGCAAAGCGGAAGCGGAGCACCTCGCCATCCCTGCCCACGTCCATCTCGCAGACCATGCATAGGCGGTCCACATGGGGGTTGAGGGAACACAGGCCATTGGAGAGCACCTCCGGCAGCATCGGTATCACCCGCCGGGGAAAATAGACGGAATTCCCCCGCGCCTGGGCCTCCAGATCCAGCGCGCTCCCGGGGCGCACATAGGTCGCCACATCGGCAATGGCCACCGTCAGCCGGAAACCCTCGGAACTTTCCTCGGCATAGACGGCATCGTCAAAGTCCTTGGCATCGGCACCATCGATGGTGACCAGCGGCAGATGGCGAAAATCCCGACGGCCCTCTTTCATGGCCTCGGGAACCTCCGCGGAAAATTTCGCGCTTTCCGCCAGCACGGCCTCGGGCCATTGATGGGGCAAGCCGTAGTTGCGTACCGCGATCTCCACCTCCATGCCCGGCGCCATGTGTTCGCCCAGGACCTCCACCACCCTTCCCTGGGGCACATTGCGCCCTTCGGGGTAGTGGGTAATCTCCAGGATCACGATTTGCCCGTGGACCGCCCCGCCGCAGCCGCCTTCCACCACGGCAAATTCCTGGGCAATGCGCCGATCTTCGGGGATGACATGGTGCACCCCCTCCTCGCTGTAGAGGCGTCCCACCACCTGTTTCACCGCCCGTTCCAGGACTCGCACCACGGCACCTTCGGTGCGGCCGCGGCGGTCCTCGCCAATGGCCCGCCCGAGAATGATGTCCCCATGGAGGACCTTGCGCATTTCCCGCGGCGAAAGGAAGAGATCCTTGCCGCGCTCGTCGGGAATGAGAAAGCCGAAGCCGTCGGGATGGGCGCTGACCGTCCCGCGGATGAGTTCCATGGCTGCGACGATGCCATAGGCCCCGCGCCGATTACGGACAATCTGCCCGTCCCGCTCCATGGCGCGCAAGCGGCGGCGAAGCGCCTCCAGGTCATCTTCCACAACATCGAGATCGCCGGCGATGCTCTCCAGGGTCGCCGGTTTTCCGGCCTCCGCGAGATAGCTCAGGATGTATTCGCGGCTGACGATGGGGCGTTCGTATTTTTCTTTTTCCCGGCCGTACATCGGATCGCGTTCGCTGAGCGACGCGTCCTTGGGGTTCTGTGTTTCCGGCATTGACAAATGCTCCTCAATTGATGAAAATCCGTTCCACGCCGAGGTGGCGGAATTGGTAGACGCGCTAGGTTCAGGTCCTAGTGGGCGAAAGCTTGTGCTGGTTCGAGTCCAGTCCTCGGTACCAAAAAGTAAAGGGTAGGCGTAACGCCTGCCCTTTTTTATGGGCGCTGCCGGAATGCGCGGTACAAGTCGCACACACTGCGCAACCCTCCATGATCAAAGCAATTCAGCGCGCAAAATGGTGTCTTCCCGGTCCGGACCCGTGGAAATAATGGCCAGGGGACGCCCCACCAGTGCGGCGACGCGCTCCAGATAATGGCGGGCATTGACCGGGAGATCCTCCCAACGCCGTGCGCCCGCGGTGGATTCCTTCCAGCCGGGCAGCGTTTCATAAATCGGTTCGCAGGCGGCCAGGGCCTCCGCCCCGCAGGGCAGATCTTCCCGGGCCACGCCATTGACACGATAGCCCACGGCCACCTGGATCTCGCTCAGGCCGTCCAGCACATCGAGCTTGGTGATGCACAATCCGGACACCCCGTTGACCCGGCAGGCCGCGCGCAGGGCCACCACATCGAACCAGCCGCAGCGCCGCGCCCTGCCGGTGGTGGAGCCGATTTCCGCTCCCCGTTCGGCAAGATAAATGCCGGTCTCGTCAAAAAGCTCCGTCGGGAATGGCCCGGAACCGACCCGGGTCGTATAGGCCTTGGTGATCCCCAATACATAGCCCAACGCCTCAGGCCCGACACCGCTGCCCACGGCCGCCGCCGCCGCCACGGTGTTGGAGGAAGTGACGAAGGGATAGGTACCGTGATCGACGTCCAGCAAGGTGCCCTGGGCGCCCTCGAAGAGGATGCGGGCACCGCGCTCCTGGAGATGGGCCAGACGCAGGGAGACATCGGTCACCATGGGCGCCAGGCGTTCCGCCAGACTCAGATAGCGTTCCAGGATGGCATGGAAATCTTCGGGTTCCTGGCGGAAGTAGTGCTGCAGGACGAAGTTGTGATAATCCAGCGCCTCGCCCAGTTTGGCGGCAAAGCGTTCCCGATGGAAGAGATCCGCCACGCGCAAGGCCCGGCGGGCCACCTTGTCTTCATAGGCCGGACCGATGCCGCGGCCGGTGGTGCCGATCTTGCCCGCCCCCTTGGCCAGTTCCCGGGCCAGATCGAGGCTCTTGTGATAGGGCAGGATCAGCGGACAGGCGGCGGAGATGAAGAGGCGCTGGGCCGCGTCTGGGACCACCTCCCGCAGGGTATCCAGTTCTTCAAAAAGCGCCAGGGGATCCAGCACCACGCCATTGCCGATATAGCACTCCACGCCGGCATGGAGGATGCCCGAGGGAATGAGGTGCAGGACCGTCTTGCGTGATCCGATCACCAGTGTATGCCCGGCATTATGGCCGCCCTGAAAGCGCACCACCGCCTGGCAAAGCTCCGTCAGCCAGTCGACAATCTTGCCCTTGCCTTCATCACCCCATTGGGTGCCCACGATTACGAGATTCTTTGCCATAACACGGACTACTCCGCATCCTCCTCGATGGTGATGTCTGGGCCGGTCAACGGCCTTACATGCCAGTTCCCGCCGCTTTTCTCTAACACGGATCCATATCCTTCCTCGACCAGATACGGATCGGTCGCTGCCAACTCTGCGCTAAAATCCTGAATGACCCGCTGCCCCTGCTGGCGCAAGGCCGCGATGGCCTGCCAAAGATCGACCGCCTGCCCTCCTGGTGCCCAGATCGTTCGCGTTCCACCCCCCTCCCGCACGGACGGGAGAATGGGCTTGAGATCAAGGCTGAAGCCCGTCGCCGGTCGACTCACGCCAAAGGCCAGTCCGATACCGTCATACCGCCCGCCGCTCGCCAGCGCTGCACCCTGCTGCGGCCCATAGGCGGAGAAGAGGAGCCCGGTGTGATACTGGTGGCCATGCACCTCGGCCAGGTCGCATTGCAACTGCAATTGGGGATAACGTTGTTGCAACTGGGTCCAGATGAAGAGCAACTGGTCCAGGGCAGCGCGAACGGCGCCATGGTGTCCCAGTTGCCCTTGGGTCCGTTCCAGCACTTCCAGCCCCCCATGGGCACGCAGAAGGATGCCGAAGTCATCCATCAGCTCCGTACCGCAACCCTTGCTGTCCAGCCAGAGCCGGATGTCCGGCCACGCTTTCCGCTCCAGCAGCCGCAGCAGTTCCGCCCGCAAGTCCTGGTGAAAGCCGGCGGCGTCGGCCAAGGCATGGGCGATCCCTACATGCCCCAAATCCAAGAGCAAATCGCCCACCCGACAGTGCAACAGGCTTTCCACCATCAGGGAAAGCACCTCAAGATCCGCTTCGGGCCCGGCGACCCCAAAGAGTTCAGCCCCCACCTGAAAGGGCGCCCGACTGCCGCCCAGGTGGTCAGGGCGCGCCCGCAACACGGTGCCGGCATAGCAGAGGCGCCGGGTCTCGCCATCAGCCGAGATTTGCGCATCGATGCGCGCCATCTGCGGCGTCATGTCGGAGCGCAAGCCCACCAGCCGTCCGCTGGCCTGATCCACCAGCTTCCAGGTCTGCAGATCCAGGTCGGCGGCACTGCCGGTTAGCAGGCTTTCCAGGTGTTCCACCAGGGGTGGGATGACCTGACGGTACCCCCATCCGGCATAGAGATCCAGCAGGCCGCGGCGACAGGTTTCCAACATCTCGGCACGCTCCGGCAGCGTATCCTCGAAGCCGCTGGGCAACAGCCAGGCGGGATAGGCGGAAGGGGCCTGCGCCTTCATTTCCCCGCCGCCCCCAGGGTATGCCGGAAGTATTTGAAGAACGGCGAGTCGGGGTTGAGCACCAGGACATCTTTTCCGCCCAGACTCTGCCGATAGGCCTCCAGACTACGATAGAAGGAAAAGAAGGCCGGATTTTTACCGTAGGCCTGGCCGTAGATATTGCCCGCTTCCGCGTCGCCCTGACCTTTCAACTCCTCCACCTGACGATAGGCATCGGCCAGGATCTGGGTCTTCTCCTTGTCCGCCTGGGCACGAATCTCCGCTGCCGCTTCGGCGCCGCGGGAGCGATACTCATTGGCTTCCTGGGTACGTTCCGCCTCCATCCGCTTGTACACGGCCTGGAGGACTTCCGGCGGCAGACCTACCTGCAGGATGCGCACGTCCACCAGTTGGATGCCCAAGGCCTGGAGGCGCTGATTGGCGCTGGCGAGGACGGGGTCGATCATTTGCTTGCGATTGCCGGTAATGACCGCCTCCAGCGGCATCTTGCCCACCTCCCCGCGCAGGAAGGAGCGGACAATATCACCGATGCGGGCCTGGGCAGTGGCGGCGTTACGCACGCTGGTATAAAAAACCAAAGGCTTGGTGATCCGCCATTCGGCATAAAAATCCACCAGGACCGGCTTCTTCTCCACGGTCAGATAAGACTCTGGCTGGGTGCTATAGCTGGCCAGGCGCTTATCCAGGAAGATCACGTCCTGAACCAGGGGCCACTTGAAATACAAACCGGGTTGTTCCACCACGCGCACGGGCTTGCCAAACTCCAGCACCACCGCGCTCTGGGTCATGCGGACGGTATAAAAACTGGCGGACACCAGGAGCAGTATGCCCAGGAGGACCAGCATGCCTACGCTCCAGCCGGCATTTTTCATGATGCACCCCCAGGCAATACCACGGGCGCGACGGCGCTCTGCGCCGGGGCGATGGGCAGGGGTTTTGCGGAAACGGTGGGCGCCGCGGCGCCGGCGGTACTGCTGGCTTCGTGCATCTGATTGCCGGCCATCGGCATATAAATCACAGGCTGCCCCTTGCCTTCAATAATGACCTTTTGCGTATGGCTGAGGATGTCCTGCATGGTCTGCAGGTACATGCGTTCACTCACGACCTTTGGATTCTTTTCATAAGCGCCCAGTATATCGAGGAAACGGGCGCTATCCCCTTTGGCGCGATCGACCACCTGCTGCTTGTAGGCTTCGGCGCCCGTCACCATGGCCGACGCCTCACCCCGGGCGCGGGGGACGATATTATTGGCATAGGCCTGCGCCTCGTTGCGCGCCCGCTCCAGGTCCTCCCGCGCGGCCGTCACATCCAGGAAGGCCGGCTGCACCGCCTTGGGGGGGCCCACCTCCAGCAACTGCACGGCATCCACCGTGATGCCCGCATGGTAACGGTTGAGCAGGTCCTGCATGATGGTCATGGCCTGCTGCTCCACAGGCCCGCGCCCGGCGGTGAGGAGGCCGTCGATCTTGCTCCGCCCCACCACTTCGCGCATGGCCGATTCGGCCACGTAACGCACCAGTTGTTCCGGACTGGTGGTGGCGAAGAGATACTGGCTCGGGTTGCTGATCCGGTATTGCACGGCAAAACGGACATCGACCACATTTTCGTCCGCCGTCAGCATCATGCCCGGGTTGAGGGCGTCACCACTGCCCGTATAGCCCAGGACCAGGCGCAGGCTCTGGGTGACCTTGGGCGTGTAGACCTCCTCGATGGGATAGGGAAGATGATAATGCAGCCCCGGTTCGACAATGTTGACTTCCTTGCCGAAGCGCAGCACCACGCCCTGCTCGTCGGGCCCTACGACGTAGATGCCCGAGGCAAGCCACGTCAGCGCCACGACCCCGGCCACGATCATCGGCAATTTGTTCATCCATTCCCGCGACGCCCCGGGACCGCCCTTCCCCCCCAGAGCGCCGCCGAGACGGCGCAGTTCCGCGGTGATTTTTTTGATGTCGAAGGGTGGCTTTTGTTGATTGGGGCGCCGTCCCCAGGGATTATCATTCTTGTTCCCGCCCGGATCACTCCACGGCATGCCGCTCTCCTTCCTCAGTCCTGAACACGCATTGTAGGGGGCGTCTCTATGGCATGACAACCACTCAGGCGCCCGGCATGGCGGGCGCACAGCCGATGCCACGCCAGTTCATCCATATCCACCAAAAGATGGGAAGCACCCGCATCCGTGAAGGTTTCCTCCAGGACGGTCCCGAGCCGTTGCAAGCGCGCCCGCAGGGCACCCTCTTCGGGACCCAGGATAACTTCGGCGCGAACGCGCTTGCCCGCCAGTTGCTGGGCGATGACCGCCAGCAAAGCCGGCAAGCCCTCTCCCGTTAGCGCGCTGACACGAACCGCCGCCACTTCTCCCGAGGCCTGATATTCGATACCCGCCGCAGCGCCGGCGATATCCATCTTGTTGCGGACCAAAAGCCGCGGAATGGCCGCCGCCCCGATCTCTTCCAGCACCCCTTCCACTGCCGCAGCCTGTTGCTCCCAGCACGGATCGCTGGCATCCACGACATGGAGCAGCAATTGCGCCTGGTTGACCTCTTCCAAAGTGGCCCGGAAGGCGGCAATGAGCTCATGGGGGAGTTCGCGCAGGAAACCGACGGTATCCGCCAGGAGCACGGTGCCACGGCCAGGCAGGGCCAAGCGGCGAATGGCCGGATCCAGGGTGGCGAAAAGCTGATCGGCCGTATAGCTTGAGCCATGGCTGAGGGCATTGAACAAGGAGGACTTGCCGGCATTGGTGTAACCCACCAGGGCCACGGTGGGCAGCGGCGCGCGCAGGCGGGCGCGCCGCTGGGTATCGCGGTTGCCCGCCACCTTGAGCAGTCGGGAACGCAACATGCGAATCCGATCGCCGATGAGTCTTCGGTCGGTTTCCAATTGGGTTTCGCCGGGTCCGCGCAGGCCGATACCACCCCGTTGGCGTTCCAGATGGGTCCACCCCCGCACCAGCCGGGTACGCAGATGGGAGAGCTGTGCCAGCTCAACCTGCAGTTTGCCTTCGTGGGTGCGTGCCCGGCGGGCGAAGATATCCAGGATCAAACCCACCCGATCGACTACCCGGCATCCCAGAGCCCGTTCCAGGTTGCGCTCCTGAACGGGACTCAGGATCCGATCGAAAAGCACCAGTTCCGCCCCCGAACCGGCCACGGCGGCCGCAAGCTCCGCCACCTTCCCGCTACCGATGAAGGTGGCGGGGTCGCGCCGATCGCGGCGCACCGTAAACATGGCCTCCACGATGGCGCCACTGCCTTCCGCCAGATGACGGAATTCCTCGCCTTCATCCCCATCCGCCTCCCCACGCAGGAGTATGTGGACCAGAATGACCTTCTCCCGTCCCCGCTGCTCCGGGACGGCCGGTTCGGTAATCAGGATTCCGCCTCCACCTCGGTGCTTTCTTCGGGGCCGCGATCCGGCAGGGGCAGGCGTACATCCTTGCCCGGTACCACCGTGGAGATCGCATGCTTGTAGATCATCTGGCTGACATTGTTGCGCAGCAACACGACGAACTGATCGAAAGATTCAATGAACCCCTGCAGCTTGATGCCATTCACCAAATAAATGGCGACAGGGACATGCTCCTTGCGGAGAAGGTTGAGAAATGGATCCTGAAGGATCTGTCCCTTTTGTTGTCCGGCCATTTTTATCTCCTTAGCTCAATTTATGGCGCTTCTTGGCGTAGCACTTCCGGACTTAGACTAGCTCAACGGGAGGGAAAACACCATGACCCGTCAAAGCTGTCCGCCGAGCCCCGCGAGACTTGGGCGCCAGGATCTCCCGCGCCTTCCACCAGACCCTCTCCGCGGCTGCCGCACCGCCTTTCTCAATGGCCCCATGGCCGGAAATGCGGGTATCCGGCCATCGCCAGCCAGTCGCCCACGGCAACGCAGAGACTGTTTGCCGCCGTTTCCTCGCTGGGGTCGAGGGTGAGATCGCGGCTTTCCTGACGCAACCAGGTTTCCTGGCGCTTGGCCAATTGCCTGGTGGCCGCCGCCGCTGCGGCGAGGGCCTCGGGTAAGGGGCACAGCCCTTCCAGATAGGGCATTAGCTGGCGATAACCCACGGCCCGCATGGCGGGGAGTTCTGGCGCATAGCGTTGCGCCTGCAAATGGCGCAGCTCGTCCAGCAAGCCCGCTGCGAGCATGGCCTCTAAGCGTTGCTCGATGCGCCGGTGCAGCCACCCGCGCGGTCCTTGCAGAATGATCTTGCGCAGGGCTCCGGGAAACTCTCCTTGCCACTGGCGTTGACCGGCCAGGGGCTTGCCGGTGAGGTGGATCAGCTCAAGAGCCCGCTGGATCCGTTGGCGGTCGTGGCTGGCTATCTGCGCGGCGGTAACCGGATCCAGGACCGCCAGGCGTTGATGCAAGGCTGGCCAGCCGAGGGCGGCACCCTCCTCGCTCAGACATTGGCGGAGCCGGTGGTCCGCCGCCGGCAGCGCCCCGATCCCCCGCTCCAGGGCGCGAAAATAGAGGCCACTCCCCCCTACCAGCAGGGGGATCCGGCCGCGCTGCCGCGCCGCGGCGATCTCGGCCAGGGCATCCTGCCGAAAGCTGCCCGCCGAATACGGCTGATCGGGCTCCCGAATATCCACCAGGGCATGGGGATAGCGGGCGCGCAGCGCCGGATCCGGTTTGGCCGTGCCAATGTCGAAATGGCGGTACACCAGCACCGAGTCGACGCTGATGATGTCCACCGGAAAGGCATCGGCAAGGAGCAGGGCCAGGGCGGTCTTGCCACTGGCGGTAGGACCCATGAGGGCGATGGCGGGGATCATCGGCCGCGCAAAAAGAGCCGATCCAGCTCGCCAAGGCTCAGCTCGATGACCGTCGGCCGGCCGTGGTTGCACTGGCCGGCACGGGGTGTTGCTTCCAGTTGGCGCAGCAACGCATTCATCTCACCCAAGGAAAGCTTGCGGTTCACCTTGATGGCCGCACGACAGGCGAGACTGGCCAGCACTTCGTCCTCATCCCCCCTTGCCCATGCCCCCTCTTCCGTCAACAGCCGGGCAATGGTCTGCCCATAAGACTCGGCATTCATCCCCACGGGGGCGGCGTGAACCGCAAGGGTACCCGGGCCGGCCACGGAGATCTCCAGCCCAGCCTTGCGCAGCATCATTTCGGCATGCTCGAAGTGGGCCATCTGCGCAGGGCTCACATGCACATATTCAGGAATGATGAATTCTTGTATATCATTCTGTTGTCTTGATTTCTTCATCTTCTCGTAGAGGATGCGCTCATGGGCGGCGTGCTGATCGACCAGGACGATGCCCGCTGCATTTTGCGCGAGGATGAAGCGCTCGTGGATCTGCGCAAGGGCGTAACCCAGGGGCTGGTCGGCCTGCGCATCATCAGGCGGTGAAGGTGCCATTGGGCCCAGCCTTTCGGCCGGTGCCACCAATCGCTCCCAATAATCCCCCCGCCCTTCCTCCACCGCCGGCGCCCGCAATGACAGGGGGAGATTGGCGGGGCTTGGTGGTGCCGGCTGGCTGGATGGCGGCGGCGTGGTGGAGACGACCGTACCGGGACGCTGTTCGGCGATCACCCGCTGCAGGCTGTGGAACAGGAAGTCGTGGACCAGGCGGGCGTCGCGAAAACGCACTTCGGCCTTGGCCGGGTGGACATTGACGTCCACCAGTTCCGGGGCCAGATTCAGGTACAGTACAAAGAGCGGATGGCGTTCCTTGTACAGGACATCGGCATAGGCGGCCCGTACCGCGTGGGTGATGACCGGGTCCCGCACCGGCCTTTGATTGACAAAGAAATACTGCTCATCGCCGCGGGCCCGGTTATGGGTGGGCAGGCCCAGCCAGCCGCTCAGGCGCAAGCCCTGATCTTCCAGCTCGAAATAGACCGCATGGCGCAAGAATTCCTCCCCCAGCACACCGCCCACGCGCTCCGCACGCCCTTGGGCATCCGTTGCGGCCGGGAACTGCAGCAGCGCCCGCGGGCCCTGGTACAGTTGGAAGGCGACGGGGAAATGGGCCAGGGCCGCCTGCCGCAGGACCTTTTGATTGCGGGCCAGTTCTGCCGGCGCGGCACGGAGGAATTTGCGCCGTGCCGGGACATTGAAAAAGAGCTCCGTGATCCGCACCGTGGTACCCGGGGCCCGGGCCGCCGCTTCGTGGATGATGGCTGTACCGCCGGCCACTTGTAGGCGGGCGGCCTGATTGCAGCCCGTGGCCCGGGACAGGATGTCCAGGCGCGCCACCGAGGCGATGGCGGGCAGGGCCTCGCCGCGGAAGCCCAGGGTGGCGATGGCATGGAGGTCCTGGACGCTGTGCAGTTTGCTGGTGGCGTGGCGCTCCAGGGCCAGGGGCAGGTCATCGGGAAGGATGCCTATCCCGTCATCCTCCACCTGCAGCAGATCCAGGCCGCCTCCCTCCAGACGCACGGTAATCCGCCGCGCACCCGCGTCCAGGCTGTTCTCCAGGAGCTCCTTGAGAATGGACGCAGGCCTTTCCACCACCTCGCCGGCGGCGATCTGATTGGCCAGGGTGGCCGCCAGGCGGTGAATCCGGGGAGGCGCCTCAGCCGTCGTCATGATTTTCTCCTGCGGGCGGAAGCCAGCTCGCCCCCCTGGCGGTGGCCAGGAGCACCTCCAGGCGATGCTGCCCGGGGCTGGCGATGGAGAGGCGCAAACGCAGGTCGGGCTCCGGCAGGAAGCCGCTGCCGCGCTCCGGCCACTCGATGAGCCAGAGGGCCGCTTCATCCAAATAATCGCGGATACCGAGAAACTCCAACTCCTCCCCATCACGCAAGCGATACAGATCCAGATGCAATGCTGGGCCGCGGGCGGTGGCATAGCTTTCGATCAGGGTATAGCTGGGGCTCTTGACCCGACCGGGAACGCCAAAACCCTGGAGCACCCCTTGCGCCAGAGTCGTTTTCCCCACCCCCAGATCGCCTTCCAGATAAATCACGGCGGGGATCGCGAGGGTCTCTCCCAAGCCCTTGCCCCAGGCATGGCAGGCTTCGGGATTCGGGAAGGACCAGCCCATGGCCTCAGGGATTGAGGAGATTGCGCAGGACATCCGAGCGGGTGATGATGCCGACCACGCGCTTTTCGCCGTCCACCACCGGCACTGCATGGATATCCTTGCGCAGGAGCTTTTCGGCCACGGCATCCGCATCTTCATCGGGCGCCGCCGTAACGACCTGGGTGCTGGCCAGTTGCGCGGCAGTGACCGCCGTCACCTTGCGCAATTCCTCCTTGTATTCATGCATTCCGCCAAGGGGAATAAGGGCATCCAGGATGGTGACGAGGGTGGGCAGGTGCACGCGGCGATGGGCGTCGATGAGGTCGCGTTCGCCGATCATGCCCACCAGGCGGCCGTCCTTGTCCAGCACGGGCAGACTATGATGGCCCGACTCCAGCAGGACGCTGCCCACCTTCTCGACGGGGTCATCGGCCTGAACGGCCACGAATGCAGTGGTCATCAACTCTCTGGCGCTTTTCATGGATGGCTCCCTTGGGACATGGCGGTATGAAGGACCGTCAGAATAGTGTCTATTTCCTCCTCTGTCACCGACAGAGGCGGGACGATGATGATGGCGTCGCCCAGAGGGCGCGTATAGACTCCCATTTCCCGGGCCCGCCGGCATACCTGGTATTCCACCCGCTCGCCATAGGAATAAGGCTGAGCGGTAACGGGATTCCGCAGTTCGATGGCGGCCATCAGGCCGAACTGCCGCACCGCCCCCGCCCAGGGCCGATCCCGGAAGGCGGTCAGGCCGTCCCGCAGCCGTGCAACCTTGGCGGCGAGCCGGGCCAGCACCTCCCCCTCACGGAAAATGGCCAGATTTTCCAGGGCGACGGCGCAGGCCAAGGGATTACCCGTGTAGGTATGGCCATGATAAAATTGCCGCGCTTCCCCAAAGGGGGCGAGGAAGGACCGGTAGACCGCCGCGGTCGCCAGGGTGGCGGCCAAGGGCAGGTAGCCGCCGGACAAGCCCTTGCCCAAGGCCATGAGGTCCGGCTCCACGTCTTCCCACTCGCAGGCAAAGAGTTTGCCGCTACGCCCAAAGCCGGTGGCCACCTCGTCGACGATGAGCAGGCAGTCGAAGCGCCGGCAGAGGGCCTGGGCACCCGCCAGGACACCGCGGGGGAAGGGCAGCAGGCCCGCCGCGCCCTGTATGCCGGCCTCCAGGATCAAGGCCGCGATTTCATGGCCACGCGCGGCCAGCAGGGCCTCCAGCTCCGCCAGCCAGGCGGCCGCCGCAGCGCTGCTGTCGCCGCTGGGGGCGGCAAAGCGTTCCCGCGCCAGGCCGTAGGGGCTGGGCAGGCGCAGGGTGGGAAAGAGCAGATGGCCGTAGACCTCGTGAAAGAGGGGAATTCCCCCCACGGAAACGGCCCCCACCGTATCGCCATGATAGGCATTTTCCAGGGTGACGAAGGTCCGCTTTTCGGGCCGGCCCACATTGCGCCAATAATGGACCGCCATCTTGACCGCGATTTCCACGGCCTCGGCGCCATCCTCGGAGAAAAAACAGTGTTCCAGACCGCTAGGAGTGATCTCCACCAGGGCTTTGGCCAGGAGGATGGCAGGCGGATTGGAGGCGCCCAGGGTGGTGCTGTGGGCGACCTTGCCCAGTTGCGCGGCCAGGGCCGCATCGAGGCGCGGATGACGATGACCGTGGATGTTGCACCACAGGCTGGCGATGGCATCCAGACAGCGGCGGCCATCCAGGTCATAGACATAGTTGCCCTCGGCGTGGTCGATGATCCAGGGATCATCATCGCCAAAACATTGCATCTGGGTGAAGGGATGCCAGAAGTAGCGGCGATCCCATTCCTGCAACTGCTGCCGTTCATCCATGGCGGGGCAACTCCTGCAGGACGTCGGGAAGGGCACGCAGGATGTCCCCGGCCAGCATGCTTTCTTCCCCGAGCCGTGCCGCGGCGAGATCCCCGGCACGGGCATGGAGACAGACCCCGAGTTGGGCCGCTTCCCAGGGCGCCATGCCAATGGCCAGGAGTCCGGCCAGCAGGCCGGTCAGCACATCGCCGCTGCCCCCCGTGGCCATCCCCGGGTTGCCGAGATCACAACGCCGCCGCCGAGCCGCATCGCCGACCAGGGTTCCCTGCCCCTTGAGCACCCAGATGCCCCCATAGCGGGCCAGCAATTGCTCCAGGGCACTCTCCCGGTCCGCCTGCACGGCGGCGGCGGAAATGCCCAGCAAACGCCCGGCCTCGCCGGGATGGGGAGTGAAGATGCGTGGGGCATCACTGCGCAGCAGCGCCGGGCCCAGGCGGGCGAGGATGTTGAGGGCATCGGCATCCCAGACCTGAGGTTGAGCCATGCTCCCGATCTCCTGGAGGAGATTGTGGGGCGCCAAGCCCTGGCCCAGACCCGGGCCCACCGCAAGTATCGCCGTCGCGGAGAGACAATCGGCAAAGCTGGCGGGCCAGTCGCGCCAGGTGGCCTCGGGCAACTGCGTCGCCAAGTAGATGGCGGCGCCGGGATGGCCGATGGCCGTCACCAGCCCGGCACCGGCGCGGTAGGCGGCACTGCAGGCCAAGGCCAGGGCTCCCCCCATCCCCGGCCCGCCTCCTAGCACGAAGACGTGACCAAAGTCGCCCTTGTGCGCCTCCCGCACCCGGAGGGGCGGGCCGCGCAGGCTATCCCAGTGGAGGAGCATCGCGGGCATCATCATCCCGCCCGCTGGATATCTTCTTCGGGATAAGCGCTGACATGGTGCAGGCTGAGATCCGCTCCGGCGAATTCCGCTTCGGGATCGAGACGGATACCGATGAGGCGCTTCAGGGCGCCGTAGACCAGCCATCCCCCCAAGCTGGCCAGGGCAACGCCCATCACGGTCCCCAGCAGTTGCGACCAGATGCTGACGCCGCCGGCGCCGCCCAGAAAACGATGGCCGAAAATGCCCACGGCGATGCCGCCCCAGACCCCGCAGACCCCATGCAAAGGCCACACGCCCAGGACATCGTCGATGCGCAGGCGATGCTGCACGAAGGTGAAGAGATACACAAAAAGGACGCCCGCCAGGGCCCCGATGAGCAGGGCGCCCATGGGCTGCACCACGTCGGACCCGGCACAGATGGCCACCAGCCCCGCCAGGGCGCCGTTATGCACGAAGCCGGGATCCCCCCGCCCGGCGGCCAGGGCAGCGAGCATGCCGCCCACCATGGCCATGAGGGAATTCAGGGCCACCAAACCCTGCACCGCCTCCAGGCGTTGGGCGCTCATGACGTTGAAGCCGAACCAGCCAATGATCAATATCCACGAACCCAGGGCAAGGAAGGGAATGTTGGAGGGGGGCATGGGGTGGATCGTCCCATCCCGCCCGTAGCGGCCCTGCCGCGGCCCCAGTTGCCATACCGCCATGAGGGCAATCCAGCCGCCCATGGCATGGACCACGACGGAACCGGCAAAATCGTGGAAGGGTGCGCCAAAGTTCTGGGTAAACCAGTTTTGCACGCCGTAGTGGTTATCCCAGACGATACCCTCGTAAAAGGGGTACACAAAACCCACCAACAATGCAGTGGCCAGCAATTGCGGATAAAAGCGGGCGCGTTCGGCTATCCCGCCGGAGATGATGGCCGGCACCGCGGCGGCAAAGGTCAGCAGGAAGAAAAAACGGACCATGGCAAAGCCGTGATCCTGGCTGGTCAGGGTGTTCACTCCGGTAAAAAAACTGATGCCGTAGGCGATATGGTAACCCACAAAAAAATAGGCCAGGGTGGAAACGCCAAAGTCGCTGAGGATCTTGACCAGGGCGTTGACCTGGCTCTTGCGGCGCACCGTGCCCAACTCCAGAAAGGCGAATCCGCCATGCATGGACAAGACCAAAATGGCACCCATGAGGAGAAAAAACACATTTCCCCCATGCAGATGCGATGCAGGTTCGAGCATTCTCTGATTCCTTCTAATCTTCCAGGGCGCGCCGGCCACTCAAGGCCCGGCCGAGCGTGCCGCGATCCACATATTCCAGTTCACCGCCCACGGGTACCCCACGGGCGATGCGGCTCACCACCACTCCTTCCCGGTGCATCATTCCACCCAGGAAGTGGGCCGTAGCCTCCCCTTCCACGGTCGGATTGGTCGCCAGGATGACTTCGCGCAGGTCCGCCAGGGCGATGCGCTCGGCAAAGCGCTCCAGATGCAGCGCCTCGGGCCCGATGCCATCCAGGGGCGAGAGGTGTCCCATCAGGACGAAATAGTCGCCGTTATAAACCCCGGTAGCCTCAATGGCCAGGACATCCGCCGGCGACTCCACCACGCAGAGCACCCCATGATCGCGCCGCTCCGAGCGGCAAATGGCGCAAAGATCGGCATCGGCCAGATTGTTGCAGCGCTGGCAATGGCGGATCTCTCCATGCGCCCTCAGGAGAGCGGCCGCCAGCAGCGGCATCAGTTCGCGCTTGCGCACCAGCAGTTCAAAGCTGATCCGCTGCGCGGAGCGGGGCCCGATGCCGGGCAAGCGCCGCAGCAGGGATACCAAGTCGTCAACCGCCGCAATCCCGAACATTGCCTAGAACGGCAGATTCATGCCCGGTATCTGCAATCCACCGGTCACCGCAGAAAGCCGCTCGGAGCTGGTTTTCTCCGCCTGCCGCACCGCGTCGTTGAAGGCCGCAGCCACCAGGTCTTCCAGCATCTCCCGATCCCCTTCGGCCAGCAGGGAGGGATCTATGTGAACCCGGCGCACATCATGACGGCAGGTCATGGTGACCTGCACCAGATTGCCGCCGGCGTTGCCCTGGACTTCCACTTGCGCCAGCTCTTCCTGGGCCTTTTGCAAGCGCTCCTGCAACTGTTGCGCTTGCTTCATGATATTGCCTAACCCGCCTTTCATGGTCTCTCTTCTCCCCATCTCCGTAAAACTGCGCATTGTAACAGACGCCACTGGAACCGCTATGCCGTAGCGGGTCCCTGGCGCTCGCCATCCGCGTTGTCGCCGACGCTCTCGATACGGGCCGCGAAATGGTCCATGATGGCGCGCACGGTGGGATCAGCGGCCGCCTGCGCCTCCGCCTGCAACTGCCATGCGGCACGGGCGTTGGCTTCCTCCCGGACCAGGCTAACGCCCCCCGTTTCCGCCTCCAGGGTCCGAAAAGACAACGCCGGGGCATTGCCAAAGTGGCGGGTCAAGGCCCTTTGCAGGGCCTCCCGTCCCGCTTCGGCCATGGCCAGATAGGCGGGTTCCAGGGCGAGGATCACGGCCTCCCCGTCGCAGCGCTCGGCCCGACCATGGGCGAGGAAGGCGCGCAGAGATGCGGAAATGTCCAAGCCCCGCAGCACGCTTCCCCAGTCGCCCGAAGGGGGAGGGACAGGCGCTGCCGGTCGGGCCGGAACCGGGGCCGCGATAACGGGCCCCGCCGCGGGCGGGGGCCGGCGCTGGTCCGGCGGCGTCGCGGCATCGCCCCGGCGAAAGCTCAACAGCCGCAAAAAGGCCATTTCCAGGGCCATGCGGGCATTGGGGTAGAGGGGAAAATCACGGCGCGCCGAAAGCAGCAGATAATACAAGGCCTGCATCTCCAGCGGCGGGATGCTTTGCGCCAGCGCCGCCATCCTTTCCCCGTCCACATCACCTGCCGCAACCGGCAGGAATTGCGCCAGACTGGCCCGGTGCACCCATTCGATCACCCCATCGAGGAGACCGGCGGCATCCATCCCCGCCGCTTGGGTGTCTTCCAGCAGGGCGAAAAGGCGTGGCGCGTCATCCGCCGCCAGAGCGGCAAGGAGATGGAAAAGGATTTCTCCGTTCGCCTGACCGAGCATTTCCACCACCGCGTCCAGGCGAACGCTGCCACCGCCATGGACGATGGCCTGATCGAGCAGGCTCAAGGCGTCGCGCAGGCTGCCGTCGGCAGCCCGAGCCAGATGCCGGAGGGCGGGGCCTTCGGCGGCGATGCCTTCGGCGCCCAGGATCTGCTCCAGCCGCCCCTGGATCTGCTCTAGGGAGAGACGCCGCAAGGTAAACTGGAGGCAGCGGGACAGGATGGTGATGGGTAATTTTTGCGGGTCCGTGGTGGCCAACAGGAACTTGACATGCTCCGGCGGCTCTTCCAGGGTTTTCAATAGGGCGTTGAAACTATGGGTGGAAAGCATGTGTACCTCGTCGATGAGGTACACCTTGTAGCGGCCGATGCTGGGCGCATACTGCACATTGTCCAGCAACTCCCGGGTTTCATCGACACGGGTGCGGCTGGCGGCATCCACCTCGATGAGATCCACGAAGTTCCCGGCGGCGATGCTGCGGCAGGCGCTGCATTCCCCGCAGGGGGTACTGCTCACGCCCTTCTCGCAATTGAGGCATTTGGCCAGCAATCGCGCCACGGTGGTTTTCCCCACGCCGCGCGTGCCGGTGAATAAAAAGGCGTGATGGATGCGCCCGGAATCGAGGGCATGGCGCAGGGCCGAAACCACCGGCTCCTGGCCGACAAAGTCGGCGAACTGCTGGGGGCGCCAGCGACGCGCCAAAGCCAGATAGGCGTTCATCGCTGGCGCAAAAGGGTGGCGACGCCAATCAGCCACACCCCGGCACCTGGATCGGTGGCTGCCGCTGCTCCCTTCCGGGCCTGACGGGGTTCACCACTTACCACTGCGAGGGGACCGATTATTGTCGCCATAGAGTTTTTCAAAGCGTGGAGCCCCATAATTTTTGCGGGCCATTTCCGACGGAGCGGGAAGGAATCACCAACCGAGAACAAAAGTTATGGATAATCAACCTGGTATCTTTATGATTCGCCCCAACCCCAGTCACTTGGGGCATGGCCTGTCCATGCATTGGAGCCGCTACGATAACACAACAGAAAATTCGCGCAATCATGCATGATCTGGCGCTTCGGCCTCGGACCGAATGACCGAATACCCACCACAATCCCAAGCGCGGGATTGCATGGAGAATGGCGGAGAGGGTGGGATTCGAACCCACGTGGCGTTGCCGCCCATCCGATTTCGAGTCGGCGCCGTTATGGCCACTTCGGTACCTCTCCGGGAGTGCATAAGGTAATCTTTCACCGGCCTGCCGGCAAGTGCCGGATAGGTCTTGCGTATCCGACGGGCTGCGGTCGTATGGGTAACCGGCAAATTTCACCCCGCCACTACATACCCCTGCAGCGTTTCCCGAACCTGCACCAAGGACCTAAAGCCGCGCCCCGTCATTACGGTCGCGCGCACCCAGGAATTGCCTTTTGAGGACATGCTCGCGCTTCAGACCCAGCCATAGGGCCACGGGGCTGGCGACGAAGATGGACGAGTAGGTGCCGACGACCACGCCGATCACCAGGGCCGTCGCAAAACCGTGGATGACCGGCCCGCCGAAGAGGAACAGGGCCAGGGCCACCATGAAGGTGATAAAGCTGGTGATCACCGTTCGCGACAAGGTCTCGTTGATAGCGATGTTGAAGACCTGCATCACGTTGGCGTTGCGCTCCGCGCGCAGGTCTTCGCGCATACGGTCGAAGACCACCACGGTGTCGTTGAGGGAATAACCCATGATCACCAGGAGGGCGGCGATGACGGTCAGGGAGAATTCCATGTGCGTGACGGCGAAAAAGCCCACCACGAGGATGGGATCATGGAGCATGGCCACGACGCCGCCCACGGCGAAGCGCCACTCGAAGCGCAACCCCACATAAATGAGGATGCCCACCGTCACCAGCAGGAGAGCCATCATCCCCTTGTTGCGCAACTCCTTGCCCACCTCGGGCCCGACATACTCGGTGCGCCGCAACTGCACGCCGGGATAATCGGCACTGGCCTGCTGAAAGACATTGAGGATCTTCTGGCCCACGGCGCTGGTCTCCCCCGGCACCGTCCGCAGGCGGATGAGGAGGTCCCGGTCACCGCCGAAGGTCTGTACGACGCCGTCGGAGAATCCGGCCTGCGCCAGAGTATTGCGCACGTCGCCCAGGGCCGGCGTTTTGCTGAAGGCCAGTTCCACCAGGGTGCCGCCGGTAAAGTCGATGCTGTAATTGAGGCCGCGCACGAGAAAAACGGCGATGGAGGCAAGGATCAGGAGACCCGAAACGCCCATGAAGATCCAGCGGCGTGACATGAAATCCACATGGGTACGACGTTTAAAGAGTTCCATGGCTTCCTCAGAGATACAGTTTCTGGACGCGCCGCTTGCCCAGCATGAGTTCGATGATGCCGTGGCTCATCATCGTGGCGGTAAACATGGAGGTGAGCACGCCAATGGTCAGGACCAGGGCAAAGCCCTTGATGGCGCCGGTGCCGAACTGAAAGAGCACCAGGGAGGCGATGAGCACGGTGACGTTGGAATCGACGATGGTGGCGAAGGCCTTTTTGAAGCCGGCATCAATGGCCGCCCGGGGGCTCATGCCCAGACGCAGCTCCTCCCGGATCCGTTCAAAGACCAGTACGTTGGCATCCACCGCCAGGCCGATCTTGAGCACGATACCGGCGATGCCCGGCAGGGTCAGGGTACCGCCCATGATGGACAGAACCGCCAGGATCGCCAGGATGTTGACGAAAATGGCGAGGTCGGCGATGAGGCCGAAGGCCCGGTAATAGAAGGTCATGAACAGGACCACAAAGGCCATGCCGAAGATCACCGCCATCACCCCGTCATGGATGGAGTCCTGGCCCAGGGTGGGCCCCACCGTGCGTTCCTCGGAGACATTGACCGGCGCGGGCAAGGCCCCGGCGCGCAGCTCGATGGCGACATTGCTGGCCTCTTTGAGGTTGGCAAAGCCGTCGATCTGGGCGCGCCCGCCGGTGATGGCCTCACGGATCACCGGCGCCGTGACCACCTTGTTGTCCAGGAGGATGGCCATGCGCTGGCCCACATGCTGGCTGGTGAGTTCACCGAAGATCCGTGTCCCCTCGCTGTCGAAGCTCACATCGACCACCGACTGACCAGTGTTGTTGTCGATGCCGCCGCTGGCGTTGCTCAGGTAACGGCCCGTCAGCACCGTCTGCTTTTCCAGGAGATAGGGCGTGCCGTTGCTCCCGTAGTAAATGGCGTCTCCCGGCGGCACATCCCCTTTCAGGGCCGCTGCCAGGTTATGTTGCTCGTCCACCATCTTGAACTCCAGTTGGGCGGTGGAGCCGATGATGGATTTGGCACGCTGGGTATCCTGCACGCCGGGCAGTTGGACGGCGATGTGATCCTGTCCCTGGCGCTGGATGACGGGTTCGGACACGCCCAACTGGTCGATCCGATTGCGGATGACCACAATGGCCTGCTGCAGGGCTTCGTCGGTCATGCGTGTGATGGCCTCGGGTTGCAGTCCCACATCCAGGACGGCGCCATGGTCCACCTTGACCGCCAGATCGGGAAAGTGCTGGGTAATGGCCGCCTGGGCCTGGGTAGCTACGCCGGCATTCTCCATTTCCACCGTCAAGGCCTGGGGCCCGGTCTGATTGATGGCCAGGTATTGAAGGTTCTCATGGCGCAGGAAGGTGCGCAGGTCATTGCTGTCGCGTTCCACGGCGTGCTTGATCACCGCCCCGGTATCGACGCGCAAGAGCAGATAAACGCCACCGCGCAAGTCCAGGCCCAAATTGACGGGTTTGCCGCCGATGGCCGCCAGCCAGTCGGGCTGCGCCGAGACCTGCGACAGGATCACCTGCGCATTGGCGGGCAGTTTGCCCTGCAGCAGGGTTTCCGCCTGGCCCTGGGCGTTTTCATTGGGAAAGAAAAAAGTGCTGCCTTGGGCATCGCTCTTGACCCGCGTCACGCCGATTCCGGCGCCCTGCAGCCATTGCTCCATGGTCGCAACGGGCGGCAGGATGGTGCCCACCGGCGCCCGCACCTGCACTGCAGCGTGCCAGCCATAGAGATTGGGCAGCGCATAAAGCAGGGATGGCAGGACGACAGCCAGGATGATGAGATACTTCCAGAACGGATAGCGGGTCATGACAAGCCTTTAGAGTTTCTTGATGGTCCCCTTGGGGAGCAGCAGGGTGACGGCCGCCTTCTGGATCTTGACCACCACCCCTTCCGCCACTTCCAGGTGCAGATATTCATCCCCTACCTGCATGACCCGCCCCAACAGCCCACCCTGGGTCACCACTTCATCGCCCTTGGCGACGGAGGCGATGAGCTGCCGCTGCTCCTTGGCCTTTTTCATCTGGGGGCGGATCAGCAGAAAGTAAAAAATGGCAAAGATGACCAGCAGCGGGACAAACTGCAGCCAGACGGATTCCGGGCCGGCGGCCCCAGCAGGGGCGCCGGCAGCGAAGGCGCTGGTGATGGGCGAGAGATTCATGGACGCTCCTGGATTCGGCAGAGGGCCGCCATTGTAGCCGCTAGGCGTCGGCGAGGGAACCGCTGGCGGAAATGCCGGCGGCGGCACCATAGCGGCGATGGAAATCGGCAACAAAGGCATCCAGACGGCCGGCGCTGATGGCCTGGCGCAAACCCGCCATCAATTCCTGATAATAGTGGAGGTTGTGCAGGGTATTGAGGCGGGCACCGAGGATCTCGTGACTGCGCTGCAGATGGCGCAGATAGGCGCGGCTATAGTTGCGGCAGGTGTAACAGGCGCAGTCCGGATCCGCCGGCAGAGGGTCTTTTTCGTAGCGGGCATTGCGCAGCTTGAGGATGCCGTTGCGGGTATACAGCCAGCCGTTGCGGGCATTGCGCGTCGGCAGGACGCAATCGAACATATCCACCCCCCGTTGCACCGCCGCGACGATGTCCTCCGGCGTGCCTACCCCCATCAGATAGCGCGGCCGATCCCGGGGCATCCGGGGCAGGAGGTCATCCAGCACCTGCAACATTTCCGCCTTGCCCTCCCCCACCGACAGACCGCCAATGGCGTAGCCGGAAAAATCGAGCCTGACCAGGCCGTCCAGGGAGCGCTGGCGCAAATCCGCGTACATACCCCCCTGCACGATACCGAAAAGTTGCCCGGGCCCCGCATAAGCGGCCTGGGAACGGGCGGCCCAGCGCAGGGACAATTCCATGCTGGCCCGCGCCTCCTCCCGGGTGGCCGGATGGGGCGTGCACTCGTCAAAGACCATGGCGATGTCCGATCCCAGGGCACCCTGAATGGCCATGGACTCTTCCGGACCGAGGAAAACCGCGCGCCCGTCACTGGGCGCACGGAAGCGGACCCCCGCCTCGCTCAGGCGCCGCAGGGGTCCGAGACTGAAGACCTGGAAACCGCCTGAATCGGTGAGGATGGGTGCATCCCAGTGCATCATCCGGTGCAAACCGCCCAGGGCGCCGATGACTTCCAGTCCGGGGCGGAGGAAAAGGTGGAAGGTATTGCCCAGGATGATCTCCGCCCCCAGCGTTTGCAACTCTTCGGGGGTCATGGCCTTGACGGTGCCATAGGTGCCCACGGGCATGAAGGCGGGGGTCTGGATGGTGCCTCTGGGAAGTTGCAGGAGGCCGCGGCGGGCCGCCCCTTGCTCCGCAAGGATCTGCAAGATACTCATCGTGCCGCTGTACTCGGGTAGATCAACATGGCGTCCCCATAGCTGAAAAAACGATATCCCGCCGCCACCGCGTGACCATAGCTGGCCAGGATCAGCTCCCGCCCGGCAAAGGCGCTCACCAGCATCAACAGGGTGGATTCGGGCAGATGGAAATTGGTGAGAAGGAGATCGACCACATGAAAGCGCTTGCCGGGATAGAGGAAGAGTCGCGTTTCCCCGGCAAAAGGCCGCAGGAACCCGGAAGCGGCGGCACTCTCCAGTGCCCGACAGGCCGTGGTTCCCACCGCCACCACCCGTCCGCCCCGGGCCCTGGTGGCCGCAATGGCCGCCACCGTGGCCGCAGGCACCTCCATGTTTTCGGCATGCATCTCGTGATCCTCCACCCGCTCGCTGCGCACCGGCAAAAAGGTGCCAGCCCCCACGTGCAAGGTCACGAAGGCCGTATCCACCCCCCGTTCGGCCAGCAGGGCCAGCAACGGAGCGTCGAAGTGCAAGCCCGCCGTAGGGGCCGCCACCGCCCCCGGCTTTGCCGAGTACACGGTCTGATAGCGCTCCGCATCCTCCGCTGAGGGCGTTCTATGAATATAAGGCGGAAGGGGCGTAGTGCCCTGAGCCTGGAGAAGGGCCAACCAGGACCCCCCTGCGGGAATGCCGAGGCGCACGCGCATATCCGCTTTTTCGTGAATGTGGACCTCCACGCCGCCGCCCAGCAGCAGGATGCCGCCGGGACGCAGCGGTTTGGAGGCGCGGGCCAGAAACCACGCCTCGGTATCGCCGACGATCCGGTCCAGCAGGAGTTCCACGGAACCACCGCTCGGCTTGCGGGCCTGCAGCCGTGCCGGGAGGACCCGGGTGTCATTGAGCACCAGGAGATCGCCGGGGCGCAGGATCTGCGGTAAGTCGCGGACCTGGCCATCCGCCCAGGTGCCATTGCCGCCATCCACCTGCAGCAGTCGGCCGCCGCTGCGCTCTGCCAAGGGCGCCTGGGCAATCCGCTCGGGAGGCAATTCGTAATAAAAGTCTTTACGTTGCACAAAAACCTGCTAGCTGAACCATTCTTCGCCCGTCTGCTGCGGATGCGGCAGTACCTGCACCAACTGGATACGCGGGCCCTCGCGTTTGAGCACCAGCACATCAAAATCCGGAAAGACCACCCGCTCGCCCTCGTCGGGCAGGCGCTCCAGGCGGCGCATCAAGAGACCACCCACCGTATCCGCTTCGCTTTCCTCGATGGGAAAATCCAGCGCCCGTTCCAGCGAGTAGACGGACAAGCTGCCGGAACCGATCAGACTGCCATCGGCGCGGCGCTTCCAGTCGAACTTGTGATGCCGGAATTCATCCTGAATTTCGCCCAGCAATGCCTCCAGGACATGATCCAGGGTAACAAATCCGGTGATGGTACCCAAATCATCCACGACCAGCGCAAAATGCGGATGGCCACTGCGAAAATGCGCCAGGAGGTCCATGGCCGGAAGGTGCTTGGGCACCGCCGGCAAGGGCCGCAACAGGCGGCGCAAGTCCGGCTCGGCGTTGCGGCCGGCAAAGGCCGCAAAGGCGTCTTTGACGTGCAACAGGCCCACCACATGCTGGCGATCGCCGGCACAGACCGGGTAGCGGGTGAAACGATGGCGCTCCATGACCTGGCGATTGGCCGCCGCCGAATCGTCCAGCAGCAGGCACACCATCTCGGCCGCCGGACGCATGAGATCCCCCGCCGTCAGTTCGGTAAATTCCAGCACCCGTTCCAGGATATCGCCGGTGCGTCGCCCCAGCGCCCCCTGGGCCTGACTCAAGGCCAGGATCATGCTGAGTTCGTCCCGGGTATGGGGCGCATCCTCTGCGGCACGCTGGCCGTTCAGGCGGAATAGCCGCAGAACCAGGCTGGACGCCCCGTTGAGCACCCGAATGGCCGGATAAAAAAGCCAATAAAAGGCATAAAGGGGCACCCCCGTCCACAGGGAAACCGCTTCCACCTTACGGATGGCCAGGGATTTCGGCACCAGCTCGCCCAGGACGATGTGGGTAAAAGAGATGAGCGCAAAGGCGATGGTGAAGGACAGCGCCGCCCGCACTTCGCCATGCCCGATACCCCATGCCGCAAAGACCGGCTGGAACAGCCGCGCCACCACCGGCTCCCCCACCCAGCCCAGGGCCAGTGAGGCCAGGGTGATGCCGAGTTGGGTAGCGGAGAGGTAAACATCCAGATGACGGCTCATGGCCAGGAGGATGCGGCCCCGCAGTCCAAAGTCCTGAGCCATGGTCCGCGCCCGCGTCCCGCGCAGGCGAACCAGGGCAAACTCCGCGGCCACAAAAAAACCGTTGAGCAAAATGAGCAGGAGGGCTAGCAGCAGACCCAGGAGGTCATGCACCATCATCACCCGCAAAAAGAGAGGAAAGCCTCAGATCAACTGGAACTAGCAAGGAGATGTTCCAGCTCCGCAAAACTCTGCACCACACCCGTCGATTGGATCTTGACCCCCAACTGTCGGCCGATCTGGCTGATGGAAAAGATCCCCCGGATCTGCGGCGGGTCACCGGCCTCCATGACCAGAGCGTGCTGTCGTCCCGCCTCGCGCAGGGTGAGCACCACATCCCCGACGGTGGAGCGCTCCACCTCGGCGAGATCCAGGACCTCGATCTGGCCCTCCGGCACCATGATTTCTCCCACTTTCACGGCATCACGCGGGATCCGGTTTTCGGCGGCGAGCCGCACGGGTTTTTCGCCCATGATGTCACGGGCCGTAACCAGACCGACCACGGCGGCGTACTCCCCCAGCACCAGGAGCAAACGCACCCCGGCATGCATCATGCGCTGCATGGCCACATCAATGGCGCTATCGGCCGGAATCGTCACGGCAGGCACCCGGCGCAGATCGGTCATCACCGCAAGGGCCGGATCGGTAATCTCCACCCGCGCCGGCAAGCCGCTATCGAAAGAGCAAATCAGCGTGCCGGGCAGGAGCCGGCTGCGATGTAAGGGGCGGAATCTGGTCATGTCATTGTCTCCATAAGTCGGTTTTTCGATAAACGGCCGCAGCATTCATCGCGAATCGATTGCATCAGGGAAAAACAGGCCGAGCAGGGGATCCCATGCCTTCAGCATAGCGCAAATCACGGCACGGCCATGGCGGCAAAGCCGCGCAGGAGATCATCACGCAGGTCGTCGACATGTTCCAGACCCACGCTGATGCGCAGCAGGCCGTCCCCGATCCCCGCCGCCGCCCGCGCCTCGGGGCTGATCCGGCTATGGGTGGTGCTGGCGGGATGGGTAACCGTGCTTTTCGTATCGCCCAGATTGGCGGTCAGGGACAGGAGACGCAGACCGTTGACGAAGCGCCAGGCCGCCGGCTGCCCCCCGCGCACGTCAAAAGAGAGTATTCCACCCGGCAGGCTTTGCTGTGCCGCCGCCAGGCTGCGCTGGGGGTGACTCGCCAGCCCCGGATAATAGACCCGCGCCACCTCCGGCCGCGCCTCCAGCCACTCCGCCAGCGCCTGGGCATTCTGGCAGTGCCGTTCCATGCGCAGGGCAAGGGTCTCCAGCCCCTTGAGCTGAACCCAGGCATTGAAGGGGCTCAAACTCGGGCCCGCCGTGCGCACGAAATTGCGCGGCCCGGTGAGCATCTCGGCGCTGCCGCAGATGGCCCCGCCCAGGGTTCGCCCCTGACCATCCAGGTATTTGGTCGCCGAATGCACCACCAGATCCGCCCCCAGGGAGAGGGGCCTTTGCAGGGCCGGGGTGCAAAAACAGTTATCCACCACCAGCCAAGCGCCATGCCCATGGGCGAGATCCGCCAGGGCGCGGATATCGCCGATCTCCGTCAGGGGATTGCTGGGCGTTTCCAGAAAGAGCATGCGGGTATTGGGGCGCAGCGCCGCCGCCCAGGCCGCCGGATCGGCAAGGGCCACAAAACTGGTCTCCACGCCAAAACGCCCCAGGATATTGCTCAGCAGTTGCACCGTGGTGCCAAAAATGGAACGGGAGGCAATGACATGGTCGCCCGCCTGCAGAAGGCCCATGAAGGTGGTCAGGCACGCCGCCATCCCCGATGCCGTGGCCAAACCTGCCTCGGCGCCTTCCAGAGCCGCCAGCCGCTCCTCAAAGGTGCGCACGGTGGGATTGGTGAAACGCGCATAGATATTGCCCGGGCTGCGGCCCGCAAAGCGCGCCGCAGCCTCCTCCGCCGACTGGAAGACAAAACTGGAGGTAGGAAAAATCGGCTCGCTATGTTCCTGCTCTGCCGTGCGATGGATCCCGGCACGGATGCCCAGGGTTTCGGGCCGCAGGCCCTCTTGCCAGTCTTGGGCGCTCATCGCACCTCCTGCATGAGATATAGTTGGCGAGGACCCTTCCCCTCGGGGGTCGGCAACGGGTAATCATCACTAAAACACGCGTCGCAGTACCCTTTCTCGCGCCCGCCTACGGCTTCATACAAGGCATCCAGGGTAATATAGCCCAGGGTATCGGCGCCGATCATCTTGCGCACTTCCTCGATACTGTGCTGCGCGGCAATGAGCTGAGAGCGGTCCGGCGTATCGATGCCGTAGTAACAAGGCCCAATGGTGGGCGGTGCGCTCACCACGAAATGCACCTCCCTGGCACCGGCCGCGCGGACCAGATTCACGATCTTGGCGCTGGTGGTACCGCGCACGATGGAGTCATCCACCAGGATCACCCGTTTACCGCGCAGGATATGGGGCTGTGCGTTGAGTTTGACCTTTACGCCGAAATCGCGGCCCCGTTGCGCCGGCTGAATGAAGGTACGTCCCACATAGTGGTTACGGATGAGCCCCAGTTCGAAAGGCAGCCCCGACTGCTCCGCATAACCCAGGGCGGCGGCGACCCCGGAATCGGGGACCGGCACCACCACGTCGGCATCGCGGGGATGCAGCTTGGCCAGGGCACGGCCGATCTGCTTGCGCGCCGAATAGACATGGATGCCATCCAGCACGCTATCGGGACGAGCGAAGTAAATATACTCGAAAACGCACATGCGCCGCGCTTCCGCAGTAAAGGGGCGGCGGCTTTCGATACCCTCGCGGGAGATGATGATCAGCTCCCCCGGCTCGATATCACGCACGAATTCGGCGCCCATCAGATCCAGGGCACAGGTCTCCGAGGCCAGAACAAAACCACCGGACTCAATCAGTCGCCCCAGCACCAAGGGACGGAAGCCCAGGGGATCGCGCACGCCAATGAGCCGCGTCTCCGTCAGACAGACCAGTGAATAAGCCCCGGAGACCTGCCGCAGCGCCGCCGCCAGACGTGATCCCGCATCATTGCCCGGCATCCGCGCCAGGAGATGCACGATCACTTCCGTATCCATGTCGGTATGGAAAATGGCGCCCTCCCGCTCCAATTGGGTGCGCAAGGCATCGGCATTCACCAGATTGCCGTTATGGCCGATGGCAAAGGCGCCATGCCGATAATTGATGAACACCGGCTGGGTATTGCGCAGGACCGAATCTCCAGCCGTCGAGTAGCGCACATGGCCGATGGCCTGCTGACCCGGCAACTTGGCAATCTCTCCCGGCCCAAAGACCTCCGCTACACGCCCCATCCCGCGCTGGGCGTAGAGCTTGCCCTCTTGCGCCGAGACGATGCCGGCGGACTCCTGGCCCCGATGCTGCAAGGCATAGAGGCCCAGATAGGCGAGGTTTGCGGCCTCGGGGTGGCCAAAAACGCCGATGACCCCACACTCGTCGTGAAAGTGATCATCATCCTGCGTGGAATGGTAAAGGGCTTCATTTTGCAAGGGAACTTGACTCCAGCAGGGCAACGGCGGGCCCTGTCACCGCGTGGGAGACCAAGACGACCCCGGCCTGGGCCAGCCAGGACTGTCGCCACCAGGAGGCCTGTGCCAGCGCCGAAGACTGCACGCCGAAGGCCAACACCGCAATCAACAGCACACCGCGCAAGACGCCAAAAAATGCCCCCAACAGTCGGTCAGGGCCGCCCAAGCCCACCCCGTAAAAGATCTTGCGAACGAGCAGGGCCAGCAGCGTACCAGCGATCACAAAGCCAAGGAAGATGAGCAGGTCGGCCAGGGGTATTCGCAGCCATTGGGGGACCACCGGCGGCAGGGCGGGCGCGAGTCCGTGGGGGCCGAAGCGCCAGGCCGCATAAAGACCCAGGACCCAGGCCAGCAGCGACAGCACTTCGCGAATCATCCCCCGCAATAGTCCGAACAGCGCCGAAACGACGACCACCCCCAACGCCATGCCATCGACCCAGAGCATAGGCACCTCCTAAGGCCAGTGCCGCGGGAAACCCGAGAGCCGGAGATCCTGCCGCAGCCGGGCCGTGACCGCCATGGCTGCGGCCCGATCCGGAAGCGGCCCGATCCATACGTGTTGTAAAGCGCTATCCGGCAATACTGCCAGACGCCCACTAAACCCTCTGCTGCGCACTCGCTCCAAGAGTTGCCGAGCCGGTCGCAGCGTGCCAAAGGCGCCCACTTGCACATACCAGCCCGGGGCAGGACGCGCTGGTTCCGTTGCGGCCAGCGGCGGATGTCCGAGCGATGACGGAGACAGCGCCGCTGGATTCGTGATCGGGCTCGGCTGGCTTGCCGCGCGGCCTGGCCGCTCCACCATCGCCGTCTTTGACCCGGATGGCCATGCCTTGCGGGAAATGACGGGCGCCGCCGCTGCGGCCCGCGGGGAAAGCGGCTCTGCACGTATGGGGCTTGGGGGCGGCGGCGCGGAGGGAGCGGGCGCCATGGCGGCGGATTCCCCGTGCAAGGGCAAAAGCACGGTCGGCCCCGCGACGCGGGGCATCTCGGGAACCTGCCGATGCCCGAGATAAAAGGCCATCCCGACACCCAGGAGCAACACCGGGAGCGCGAGCATCACCGCCCGCCAACCCCGCTGGCCGGTTGCGCCGCCATCCCCCGCCATTATCCCTCCTCCACCAGCCACGCCGCCGGCAATTGGCTCACCGTATGAAAGGATCCAAAGACCAGCAAGCAATCCCCCTGACCCAAGCCCCGCCGCGCCGCGTCCACGGCCTCAGGCACTCCCGGATGCGCGGTGCCGGATCCCACGCCGAGAACCTGGAGCACCTGTATCAGCTCCCCGGCTGTGGCCGCACGCGTCGTATCGTTAATATTGACACAATGCCAGGCATCTACCAAGGGCAGCAAAGGGGTCAGGTTGCCGGCCAAGTCCTTGTCTTTCAACATGCCCACCACGGCATGGCAGCGGCCCCCTCCCTTCCGGGCGGCCAGAAAGGCGGCGAGCTGACGGATCGCCTGGGGGTTGTGCGCCACATCGGCAAGCAGTATCGGTCCCGCCGGACCCCACGGCCGCAATTCCTGACAACGGCCCGGCAAGCGCAGCCGCTCCGTCCCCTGCGCCAAGGCTTGTACCGGCACCGGCAGACGCTTCTGCAGCAGTTGGACGCTCGCCCAGGCCACGGCGATGTTCGTCCACTGTCCTTCTCCGCAAAGGCGGGGAGGAGGCAAGGGAAGGCGCACGCCCCCCCATCCCTCCCAGACCCTTTTCCCGCCATGGCCGTCCACCCGGAAATCCCGCCCCAAGCGGTATAAGGGCGCATTTAGGACGCGGGCCTGGGCCTCCACACTGGGACAGGGATCCAGATCGCCATATACGGCCGGCACCTGCGGGCGCAGAATCCCGGCCTTTTCCCGGCCGATGGCCGCGCGGCTGGCTCCCAGCCAGGCCTGATGGTCGAGATCCACGGTTGTGACCACGCTGCAGTCGGGAGTAAAGGCATTGACCGCATCCAGGCGCCCGCCGAGGCCGACTTCGAGGATGGCGACATCCACCGCCGCCGCCGCGATCATGAGTACCGCCGCCAGGGTGGATATTTCAAAAAAAGTCAGCGGCGTAGCGGCGCTGGCGTCTTTCACTCGCCACAGATGGGTCTGCCACAACTCTGCCTTGGCGACACGCCCATCAAGGCGCAAGCGTTCCTCGAATCGCCACAGATGCGGGCTGGTATAAGCGGCGGTATGGTAGCCCGCAGCGGCGTAGATGGCCTCCAGGGTCGCCACGGTGGAACCCTTGCCATTGGTACCCGCAACCAGAATGGTGGGCATGGGCAAGCGCGCCTGCAGGTCCAGGCGCGCCATCACCGCCTGCATACGCTCCAGGCCCATGACCATCCCTTCGGGCGGGCCGGCAAGGGCGCTGACCCAGGCGCTAAGGGGATCCATGCCCATACACCCTTCAGCCAGCAGTCTCGACCCCCCGCAGAATGCCCAGCATCTCCGCAATCACCGAGCGCAGTCGACGACGATCGACAATCTGGTCAATGGCCCCATGTTCCAGCAGGTATTCCGCGCGTTGGAAACCCTCGGGCAATTTTTCCCGGATGGTTTGCTCGATGACGCGCGGGCCGGCAAAACCGATGAGGGACTGGGGTTCGGCAATGAGGATATCGCCGAGGGTCGCAAGGCTTGCGGAAACGCCGCCCATGGTGGGATCCGTAAGCACCGATATATAGGGAATGCCGGCCTTGGCGAGCCGCTCCACGGCCGCTGCCGTCTTGGCCATCTGCATCAGGGAGAACAGACCCTCCTGCATCCGTGCCCCACCGCTGGCGCTGAAGCATACCAGGGGACAACGTTCCCCCAGGGCCGTCTCGGCGGCCTTGGCGAAGCGGGCGCCCACCACCGACCCCATGCTGCCGCCCATGAACTCGAAGGCAAAGGCCGCCGCCACCAACGGCCGCCCCTGCAGCAGTCCACGCATCACCACCAGCGCATCCTTCTCGCCGGTCTTGGCCTGGGCCTCGGCCAGCCTTTCCTTGTAGCGCTTTTGATCCTTGAAGCGCAGGGGGTCGACGGGGAGATATTGCGCCGCGATCTCCAGGCGCGGCTCGGCGTCCAGGAAAAAATGCAGACGCTGCCGGGCGCTAATGCGCTGATGGTGGCCGCAATGGGGGCAGACATAGAGATTCTCTTCCAGTTCCGTACGATACAAGACGGCCTGACAGGTCGGGCACTTGGACCACAGGCCTTCGGGAACCGAGCGCTTCCCCTCGGCGGCTTTTGCCGCCGGCATGGTGTTTTTTTTGATTTTCGGCGGCAGGATACGATCAAACCAGCTCACGCGGATGCCCCCCCAGGCGCAGCAATCGCCTTGGCGAGGGGCGCCATGAAGGCCTGCGCCGCGGCGAGCACCTCGGCATCGGACGTACAGGCACTCAACCGCTCGACCAGCGCACTGCCCACCACCACGGCATCCGCGCCGGGGGCCACCAAAGCCACCGTCTGCGCATCGCGAATGCCAAAACCAATGGCCACCGGCATGGACAGGGTCTGGCGCAGGCTGGCCACCCGGTCCAGCACTTCCTGCCAGTCAGCCTGTGCTGCCCCGGTAATGCCCCGCAAGGAAACATAATAGACAAAACCGCTACCAATGGCCTTTACCGCCGCCACCCGTTCCGCACCGCTGGTGGGGGCCAGCAGAAAAATGGGATCGATTTGATGGTTTTTGAGCAGTTCCGCATAATCGCTGCCCTCTTCCGGCGGCAGATCCACGAGGATCACCCCATCCACCCCGGCGTCCTTGGCGGCCAGGGCAAAGGGCTCCGCCCCCATGGCCTCCACCGGATTCAGATAACCCATGAGAATGATGGGGGTGTGCTGATTATGCAGGCGAAACTCGCGCACCCACTCCAGGACCATGCGCATCTTGACGCCGCGCGCCAGGGCGCGCTCACTGGCGCGCTGGATCGTTGGGCCATCGGCCATGGGGTCGGAAAAAGGCACCCCCAGTTCGATGGCATCGGCCCCCGCCGCCACCAGGGCGTGCAATAGGGGCACCATCACCGCCAAGGAGGGATCCCCCGCCGTTACAAAGGGAATGAGCGCCGCCCGCTCCTGCTTTCCCAAACCGGCAAAAAGACCGCTCAGACGGCTCATAAACGGATCCCTTCCCGTGCCGCTACGGTATGAATATCCTTGTCGCCCCGGCCGGACAGGTTGACCACGATGGTCTGCTCGGGGCGCATGCCCGGGGCCAGTTGAAAGGCATAGGCCAGGGCATGGGCCGATTCCAGCGCCGGAATGATCCCCTCGGTACGGCTTAGGCGATGGAAGGCCGCCAAGGCCTCCACATCCGTGGCAGCCACATATTCGGCCCGCCCGATATCCTTGAGATAGGCATGCTCCGGCCCGACCCCGGGGTAGTCCAGCCCGGCGGAAATGGAGTGGGTAGCCAGGATCTGGCCGTCTTCGTCTTCCATGAGATAGGTACGGTTGCCGTGAAGCACCCCTGGCCGCCCTGCCGACAGGGGCGCCGCGTGCTGGCCGCTGGCCAAGCCCAGACCGCCCGCCTCCACACCAATCAGGCGCACCCCTTCATCCTCGATAAAGGGATAAAAGAGACCCATGGCATTGCTGCCGCCGCCCACACAGGCAATGCAGCAGTCGGGCAAGCGGCCGGTCAGCTCCAGACATTGGGCCCGCGCCTCCTCGCCGATGACCCGATGAAAATCACGGACCATGACCGGGTAGGGATGGGGACCGGCCGCCGTGCCGATCACATAAAAGGTATCTTCCACATTGGTCACCCAGTCACGCATCGCCTCATTGAGGGCGTCCTTCAGGGTGCGCGTCCCGCTGCTCACCGCCTCCACCCGCGCGCCCAGGAGTTTCATGCGGAATACGTTGATGGACTGGCGCTGAATGTCCTCTTCGCCCATGTAGATCACGCATTCCATGCCATTGCGCGTGGCCACCGTGGCCGTGGCCACCCCGTGCTGGCCGGCCCCCGTCTCGGCAATGATTCGCCGCTTGCCCATGCGGCGGGCCAGGAGCACCTGGCCGACGGCATTGTTGATCTTGTGGGCGCCGGTATGGTTGAGGTCTTCCCGCTTGAGATAGATCTGCGCTCCGCCCAGTTCTCGGGAGATGCGCTCGGCATGAAAGAGCGGATTGGGTCGGCCGACGAATTGCTTCAGTTCGCTGTGCAGCTCCGCAAGGAATTCCGGATCCTTCTGGGCCAGTGCATAAGCCCGATCCAGCTCCTCCAGGGCCGTGACCAGCGTTTCTGCCACGAAACGCCCGCCGTAGGGCCCAAAGTGTCCCAACTTGTCTGGTAAGGTATACGCTGCCATCACCCCTCCGCTCGCCGATCCGCTGCGCGAACACGCGCCACAAAGTCCCGCATTTTGCCATGATCCTTGCGTCCCGGCGATGCCTCGACGCCACTGCTCACGTCCACTGCGTAGGGCCGGGTGACTGCGATGGCCTCCGCCACATTATCCGGCGACAGGCCCCCGGCCAGGATCAGCGGCTTGTCCAGCGTCGGCAAGGGCCACCAGGAAAAGGGCTCACCGGAGCCCCCCCACAAGCGGGGCGCCGCCCGATCCAGCAAAAAACCCCGGGCGTCGGGATGGGTTCGCAGCTTCGGCCGCAAATCCTCCTCGCCCAATACCCGCAGCGCCTTGATATAGGGCCGACCAAAGCCCGAGCAGTCCGCAGCAGTCTCATCGCCATGGAATTGCAGGAAATCGAGGGGGCAGGACTGCAGGACCTCCTCCACCCACGATCTCTGGGCATTCACAAAAAGGCCAACCGTGCTCACAAAGGGCGGCAATGCCGCCAGGATGCCAGCAGCGGCCGCCACCCCGATGGCTCGGGGACTGGGCGGGTAAAAGACCAGACCAATGGCATCCGCTCCCGCCTCGGCGGCCGCCAGGGCGTCGTCCATTGTAGTGATACCGCAAATCTTGATTCGCACCATCAGGGGATTCTAACATCTGCGCCCTTGCGGGAACATGGCCCGGCCCAGGGCTCCGCTCCGGGTCATCCGGCAAAGGGCAGCACCGGATCAATGGGCAAAGCAAAGGCGTCAGGATAACGCGGCGCCACGAAATAAAGGCCGCCCGGGGGGGCAGTGGTGGCCGCCAGGCGCCGGTCCCGACTGCCGAGGACTTCCGCGGCCCAGGCGACGGGCCGCTCCCCGGCGCCGATGGCGATGAGCACACCGGCCAGATTGCGCACCATGTGATGCAAAAAGCCATCGGCTTCGGCATCGATGATCACCTGTTCACCCCGGCGACACACCTGTAACAGGCGCAGATCGCGAACCGGCTGCCGGGCCTGGCAGGCAGCGGCCCGAAAGGCGGAGAAATCATGGGTACCCAGCAACGATTGGGCCGCCGCCTGCATCCGCTCCACCTGCAGAGGCCGATACACCCAGGCATAATGCTGGCGAAACAGCGCCGGGCGCTGGCGGCGGTTGAGAATGACGTAACGGTAGCGGCGTGCCGTGGCCGAAAAGCGAGCGTGAAAATCCGTCCCCACCGACCGGGCCCAGCGGATGCTCACGGCCTCGGGCAAATATGCGCTCCCTCCCCGCACCCAGGCGCTTTCGGGCCGATCAACCGTCGTATCAAAATGCGCCACCTGACAGAGGGCGTGAACGCCCGTGTCGGTCCTGCCGGCCACCACCACTTCCACAGCTTGTCGGGCTATTCGCGCCAAAGCCGTTTCGACGGCCCCCTGCACACTGGCCTGCCCCACCTGCCGCTGCCATCCGCAAAAGCCGCTGCCATCATACTCGATGCCCAAAGCCCAGCGAACGATGGACGTCTCCGCACGCGTGCTGCCAGCCGCCATCGGAGTAACTAAAGGGCTGCCAGCAACTGCCGGGCTTCCCCCTGCTGCTCGCTGCCGCCTTCCTTGACGACCTCCTCAAGCAATTCCCGCGCCGACTCCCCATCGCCCATTTCCAGATAGGCCTTGGCGAGATCCAGTTTGGTTCCCACCGCGTCCCAGTCCAAGGCACTGGCTGCGCCAACGATCTCCTCCCCTTCGGCACCGGCCGGGGCGGAAACGGCTGCCGGCTCTGCGGCAAGGGCAAGCCCTGCGCTGCGCGCCGGCGCTTCATCCAAGGCGCGGAACTGCTCGTCGATGGAACGCAACAGGCGTTCCTTTTCCACCTCTGAAAAACGCAGGGCTTCTTCTTCGGCAGCCGCCTCCTCCACGGGAGGGGAAGTCGTTTCGGCAGGTTTTTCGCCAAAGGCCGCACCGAGGTCGAATTCGAGCACATCCGCAGCCAATGGAACGGATTCCGGCGCCGCGGCGGGATGTTCTGCCGCCTCCCCCTGGAAGGGTGCCGGGACCACTTCCGGAACAGTGGCGGCAATGGTGGCCTCTGCGGGAACGGCCGCGCCCCCGGAGGCCGCCGCCGCCTCTTCCGGTGCGGCGAAGAGGGCATTGCCCGGGAAGAGTTGCGCACCCTGCGCCGCGACCTCTTGCCAGGCGCTATTGTGCGGCCCGAAACGCCCGCGCATCCGCTCGGCCAGTTCCAGGTAATCGTCACGGCGATCCATGCCGGCATAGACGTCGAGCAGCTTTACATAGAGGTCCTTGCGCCGGGGTGCGTCCTCCAGGGCCTCGGAGAGAACGGCCGCCGCCTGCTCCGCTTTGCCATAGGTAAGATACATATCGGCCTGTTCCACCGGGTCCACATCCACGATCTCTTCCACCGGCTTTTCCACCGGGGTGGGCATGGGTGCCGGCGGCGCTACGGCCGGCGCCGCGGCGATGGACGCGGCAGGCGCTACGGCCACCGGTATTGGCGTAGGTTTCGGCGCCGGCGCTGCGGCCGGGCTCGGAGCGGACGCCATGGTCATTATTTTCTGGGAAATTTCACGTTGCCGTTTTTCGTTCTGTTTCTGCCGCCCATACAGCCATAGGAAGAGCAGGAGCAGCAATACGTTGCCGCCCAAGGAGGCCCACAACAGCGGGTTATGCAAGGGATTCGCCGTCGCCCCCTGTTCTTTGGCCAGGGCGCCGAGTTGCGCTCCCTGACTGGCGATGAGCCGCTCTTCCGCAGCGAGCCGATTGCCCAGGGACTGCACCTGCGCCGCAAGGGCGCCATTTTCCTTCACCAGGGCGGCGGTCCGCTGCTGCAATTGGCCAAGGAGGTCCGCAGCGGCGCTGCCGGCCGAGGCCGTAGGGGCAAGAACGGCCGTTGCCGGTGCGCTGGACAGCACCAGATGCGTGGCCGGCCCTGCCTTGCCAGCGGGCGCCGCAGCAGTGGGCTGGACAGCAGGCGTAGCGCGCTGTCCGGCGAGGAAGGCCGTTGCCTGAGCCGGCGCCATGCCCTGCACCTGACCCAGGGTGGGCACACGCAAGATGCTGCCAGCGTACAGATAGGATGGATTGCCGTTTTTGAAGGCCGCGGGGTTGGCCTTGATCAGCGCCGCCATGACCTGATCGAGGGTTACGGCATTGCTGCGGGTGATGGACTGGGCGATTTGAAAGAGGCTTTGGTTATTCCGCACCGGCCCGTATCGCCTTACCCCGGCCCAGCCGTAAACCAGGGGCGCAGCGGCTGCCGGGCGCGATGCGGGGGCCGCATACGCGGGAGCCCCTTGCGCGCTGGGGGTTTCGGCGCCAGACGGCGCGGCGGCGAGATAGCTGCCCAGGCTGCTCCGTGCCGTGTATTCGCGCACGATGCGCCCGCCGGACCAGTCGAGCTGAACGAGGAAGGACAGGCTGGGCGTGGGCAGGGGCACGGGGCTGGTAATCAGGACCGCCGGATGCTGGTCGGTACGGATCTGGAAATGCCAGTGCTCCAGCCCCTGGGCCACGGGCAGATGGATCATGGCAAAGGCGCTGCTGGACGCCAGGGATACCCGTACATCGCCGGCTTCCTGGGGCGTCAAGGAGCGGATGGGGATCTCGGCGCGGAAGGGTTCCCCTGGCGCAGACAGGACCTGCAGTTCTCCCAGCCCCACGGCCTGGGCCACTCCCGGCAGCAGGATCCCCACCCCGAGCAGGGTACGCAACCATTTTTTATCCATATTTCCTTCCTCTTTCGATGACGACCGCCCGATCAAGCCCTGGTTTCAGGTAACTCCGCAGCGCTATAAATAGTCGCGGATCAATATTTCCGCAATCTGCACACTGTTGAGGGCCGCACCCTTGCGAATATTGTCCGCCACCACCCAGAAATTGATCCCCCGCTCATGGGAACAATCCTCACGGATACGCCCGACGAAGGTGGCGTCGTGGGTGGCAGCGTCCAGGGCGGTGGGCCACAGGCCCGCCGCAGGATCATCCATCACCGTCACCCCGGGGGCATCGGCAAGGAGGGCGCGCACGCTCGCAGCCGATATTTTTCCCTTGGTGACCACATTGACGGCCTCGGAGTGCCCATAGAAAACCGGCACGCGCACACAGGTAGCGGTCAGGGCAAGATCCGGTAATTCCATGATCTTGCGGGTTTCCCACAACATCTTCATTTCTTCCTTGGTATAACCGTTGTCCTGGAAGACATCGATTTGCGGCAGGCAGTTGAAGGCGATGCGTTGGGGAAAGACCTCGCAGACCGGTTCCTGATGCGTATAAATCGCCATGGTCTGCGCACCCAGCTCGTTGATGGCGCGGTGCCCGGCGCCGCTCACCGCCTGATAAGTGGCCACCACCACCCGTTCGATGCCTACGGCATCGGCGATGGGCTTGAGGACCAGCAGCATCTGGATGGTAGAACAGTTGGGGTTGGCAATGATGCCGTGGCGGCGATAATCGGCAATGCGCTGCGGGTTCACCTCCGGCACCACCAGGGGGATCTCGTCGTCGTAGCGAAACTGCGAGGTATTGTCAATGACCACGCAGCCGGCCGCCGCGGCTTTGGGGGCATATTCGGCGCTAATCTTGGCCCCCGCCGAAAAAAGGCCGATGTCGACCTGCGACCAGTCGAAATCCGCCGCGTCCTGCACCGTATGATAGTGGCCGCGAAACAGCAGCTTGCTGCCGGCGGAGTGGCTGCTGGCCAAAAGGAAGAGTTGATCCACCGGGAATTGGCGTTCCTGGAGGATCTCCAGCATCGTTTCCCCGACGGCGCCGGTGGCGCCGAGAATGGCAATGTTGTAATTTTGTTTTTTCATCATATTCCTTCATCAATCTGCGCCAGTGCGGCGACGACTGCCTGGCCCATGGCCCGGGTCCCGAGCAGATGCGTTCCCGGGCTCGCAATATCTGCCGTCCGATAGCCGCTGTCGAGCACGCGCAGCACCGCCCGCTCCACCCGCTCGGCCCAGGCCTCGGCCCCCAGGGAATAACGCAACATCATGGCCACCGAAAGGATGGTGGCCAGGGGATTGGCCTTGTCCTGGCCGGCGATGTCCGGCGCCGATCCATGGATGGGCTCGTACATGGCCCGTCCCTCCCCCAGGGAGGCCGACGGCAGCATGCCGATGGATCCCGTAAGTTGACTCGCCTCGTCGGAGAGAATATCGCCGAAGATATTGCCCGTAAGCAGCACGTCGAATTGCGCCGGGGCGCGGACCAGTTGCATGGCGGCGTTGTCCACATACATATGGCTCAGGGCCACATCGGGGTACTCCCGGGCCACCTCCGTAACGACCTCCCGCCAAAGACGGGTGGTTTCCAGGACATTGGCCTTGTCCACCGAGCACAACTGCTTGCGCCGCCCTTGGGCCGCCCGAAAGCCCACGTGGGCGATACGGCGAATCTCGGCTTCATCGTACACCATGGTGTTGAAGGCGCGACGCAAGCCGTCGGGACCCGTCTCACTGCCCCGCGGTTGGCCAAAATAGATATCCCCGGTGAGTTCGCGCACCACCAGGATATCCACATCCCGGACCAATTCCGGCCGCAGCGGCGATGCGGCCAGGAGTTGGGGAAAGATCTGCACCGGCCGCAGATTGGCGTACAGATCCAATCCCTTGCGGAGACGCAGCAGACCCTGCTCCGGACGCTGGGCGGGCGGCAGGGCGTCCCATTGGGGCCCCCCCACGGCGCCGAGGAGGACCGCATCGGCCTCCAGGGCCATCCGCAGGGATTCCGGAGGCAGCGGGTCGCCGCACCGATCGATGGCCGCCCCTCCCACGGCTCCCTCCATACACTGCAGATGCAGGCCTGCGGCCGTATTGACCGCATCCAGTACCAGGCGAGCGCTGGCGACGATCTCCGGGCCAATGCCGTCGCCGGCAAAAATGGCGATTTTCTTCATGCCAGATCCTTTTTCATGACAACGCGGATAATATAGGGATTTTCCTTTCCCGGCTCGGGATTTTCGGGGATATGGGTAAACGGGTAAACCCCGGCGCCCAGCCCAAAGTCATCGGCCTCGACAATGCGGCGCTGGGGCCCGGTGGCCTGTTCCGGATGGGTCAGGGAAAAGCTCACCCCGACCGCCCCTTCGCGCTGGCGTGCGGCCTCCAGATACATACGCCGGGTGATTTCCCCATGCAAGACCCGGAAAAAGCGCGCCACCGTATCCGCGGAAACGCCGAAACGCGCTTCCAGCCCGGCCTCTGCCTCCAAGCGCTGGGCGCTGCGGCGCGGCAAATCGCGCAGGAAATCGCCCGCCCGCGCCGTCGCCAGGAGCAAGGCCCGCAACTCCGCGTTCTCGGCCAGCTCGCCGAAGCCGTTATAATGGGCAATAAACAAGGGCTCCGGCAAAGGCAGTTCGGCCACCCGTTCCTGTGGTGGTATGCCCGCATCCACCAGTACGCCGGCCGGGGCCCGGGCCGGGTGATTTTTCCCGCGTAACCAATCCCACATGGAGTTCTCCCAATTCCCAGCGGAACCTATTTGTGAAAGGATAACATGAACTCTTTTTTCACGGCAGAAGGGGGTGCCATGGCGGCTCCATTCACAGATTCCGCTGTGCCCGATGACCGATGGTAACGAAATTGGAAAGACAGCCATTGCCCGGCGCCGGGACCGAAGCAGCGGAACGGCGGCATCCCGTGACCGCCCCTTTGCCCATTACGGGTCTCATTCTGGCCGGCGGCGCCGGGCGGCGCATGGGCGGCGCAGACAAGGGCTGGCTGTCCTGGCACGGCCGGCCCTTGATCGATCAGGCCTTGCAACGCCTCAAAGGCCCCGTTGCGGAGATCGTCATCAGCGCCAACCGCAATCTGGATCGCTACGGCCAACTGGGCTATCCGGTGCTCACGGATCCTCAACCCGGTTTCCAGGGCCCCCTCCAGGGCCTCCTGGCGGGCCTGCAGGCGGCGCGGCAACCCTGGCTGCTGAGCCTCCCGGTGGATAGCCCTGCCCTTCCCGAAGATATCGCGGCGCGCTTTTGGGAGGCGCGGGGGCAAAGCGATATCGTGGTGGCGCGCAGCGAGACCCACTGGCAGGCGGTGCTCTGCCTGTGCCGGAGCGGGCTCGCCCCCCACCTGCTTCATTATCTGGAAAGGGGTGGGCGGCGCGCCCAGGACTGGTTTCGCGATCTCGACTATCGCACCCTGACCCTGCCGGCAGAGAGTTTCCGCAACTGCAACCGTCCCGAGGACCTGGAATGATCGCGCTTGGTATTGTAGGATATAGCGGTAGCGGTAAAACCACCCTGCTCTGCGCAATCCTGCCCCTGCTGCGGCAACGGGGCATGCGTCTGGCCGCGGTGAAAAGCACCCATCACGATGTGGAATGGGATCAGCCCGGCAAGGACAGTTACCGGCTGCGGGAAGCGGGTGCCGAGACCGTGCTCCTCACCGGTCCCCGGCGCTGGTTCATGGCCCGCCAGGCACCCGTTGCGGCAGGACTCGCGGAGTTGCTGGAGGCCCTGGACCCCGCGACGGATCTGGTGCTCGTGGAGGGGTGGAAGGCCCTGGCCATTCCCAAGATCGAGGTCCACCGTCCGGCCCAGGGCAAGGCCTTGCTGGCCCCGGACGATGCGCGGATCCTGGCGGTGGCCAGCGATGGGCCCATCCCCGGCCACCAGCCGCGGCTGGATCTCAATGCGCCCCGGGCGGTGGCCGAATTTATCTGGCATTGGTACTCAAAGGAGCAGACAAATGGCCCATTGCGGCAGCGATAACGAGCACGACCCCAACGCCCGGAGCGTTGCGGAAGCCACCACCGCCATCCTCGCCGCGAGCCTTCCGGTCCAGGATCGGGAGTCCCTCCCCCTCTACGCCGCCTTGGACCGGATTCTCGCCGAGGACGTTTTGGCCCCCGCAGATGTGCCTGCCTGGCCCAATTCCGCCATGGACGGCTATGCCCTCCGCAGCGGGGACCTGGGGTCGGCGCGCCGCGTCATCGGCAAGGCCTTTGCCGGCCATCCCTTCGCCGGTCGCGTGGGGCCCGGTGAATGCGTGCGCATCATGACCGGCGCCGTGCTTCCCGAGGGAGCCGATGCCGTACTGATTCAGGAGGAAGCCGAGATCCATGGCGACATGGTCACGCCCAGCGCCCCGGTGGCGGCGAAGGCCAACGTCCGCTTCGCCGGGGAAGACTTGCGCCAAGGCGCCCTCGCCTTCCCCGCCGGCACTCTGCTGCGTCCCGCCCGGCTGGGGGTCCTCGCCGCCCTCGGCGTGAGCGAAGTCTCCGTATATCGCCGTCTGCGCGTCGCCTTTTTCTCCACCGGCGACGAGTTGCGCTCTCTCGGAGCGACCCTGGGCAGCGGCCAGATCCATGACAGCAACCGCTATACCCTGCACGCCATGCTCAGGCGACTGGACTGCGAGGTCTTCGACTTGGGCCGCGTCGCCGATGACCCTGGGGCCCTGGAAGCCGCCCTCCAGCAGGCCGCCGGCATGGCCGACATGGTCATCACCACGGGCGGCGTCTCCGTGGGCGATGCCGATTACATCTCGGGCCTGCTGCGCAGCCTGGGCCAGGTCAACTTCTGGAAAATCAACATGAAACCAGGACGGCCCCTGGCCTTCGGCCAGCTCGGCGCAGCCACCTTCTTCGGCTTGCCCGGCAATCCGGTATCCATGATCGTCACCTTTTACCAATTCGTCCGGCCAGCCATCCTCAAGCGCATGGGCAGCCTCGGTCCCTGGCTGCCCCTTACCCTACGCCTGCCCCTGGCCGAGGCCCTCCGGAAGAAACCCGGCCGCACCGATTTCCAGCGCGGCCGACTGCTCCGGAGCGAAACCGGTTTGCAGGTGGCCGGCGTCGGTGCCCAGTCCTCCCATATCCTGAGCGGCATGGCCCATGCCGACTGCTTCATCGTCCTCCCTGCCCAAAGCGCCGGGGCAGCGGCGGGCGAATGGGTGGACGTCCAGATCCTGGAGGGGCTGGTATAAACCTAAATCCGGCAGTTGGCAGGATCAGGGTGGCGGCAAGGCCATTCCGGCCAGCTTTGGCGTTCAATCCCGACCGTGGCGCGGCCGGTAGGGCGTTGCGTGGCCGAGGTGAAAACGGAAATTTTGCGCATAGAGTGCCGTCAGGGGAGGGTTGCCGCGCAAAATCAGGAGGTTCTCCGCGTTGGACTGCTCCGCCGCCCTGCTGAAATTGAAGCTGCCCGTGATGACCGTGCCCCCATCGATGATCATCACCTTGTTGTGGGCGATGGCATGCTGGTCGTCGATGTAGACCGGCACTCCCTGATTGGCGAAAAAATCGGCCTCGGAATACTGCTGGGTACGCTGACTCTTGTCCAGCAGGACGGTCACCTGCACCCCGCGTTTCGCCGCCGCCAGCACCGCCTTGGCAATGGGCGCACTGGTGAAACTATAGGCCTGCACCCAAAGCCGCTGCCGCGCCTCTCCCAGCGCCGCAACGATGGCCGCCGTCGCGCCCCCTGACGGCGAAAAGGCCACCTGGATGCTGCCCACGGCAGGTACCGTGCTCGGTGAAGCCGGTAGATTGGCCGTCGCCGCCGACCAGCGCTCCGCCACCGCCGTCCTGGCCGTTGCCCACCAGTCTTCGGCCCGGGCCCATCCGGGCATCCCCAGGATGACCAGCGCCAGAGCAATGGCGCAGCGGCCATGGCCGCGCATCACCCGGCACCAGCCCGGATATGCAGCGCAAAAATCGCCCGCTGCCCATGACGAGGCCCCTGCATTGCCAATCCCCGGCGAGCCGAACCCCCATGGAGCGCTTTGCAAGCGCCAAGCATCTTACCCCGGTGGCGGGAGCGCAAATGGAGCAGCCGAAACGTTCGGATCACGGCACTCCCGCTAGGGGCGAGGCGGAAGGATCTCTCTGACCGGCAGCTTGGCGTTGGCCGGGTTGCTCCTGGCTGCCGCTACCGCCTCATCGCGGGTCGCATGCTTGGAGAAGCCGTAGATCACGCCGGCATCGCGGCTCACCCGGAACTTCCAGAGTGGCGCGCCGTTCATTTTGACCGGATAAACTTCGATGCAGGATTCCATGGTTTCCTCTCTATCGTGATCGTCGACTTTGACGCCGGATAAGACCAAAGACAAGCGTTGCGCAGAAACAGCAAACAACATCAACAGGATACAACGAATGAATGGCGGAGGCGGTGAGATTCGAACTCACGAGGGGCGCGAACCCCTGCCGGTTTTCCGTACCACTATGGCTTTCGCCACCAGCCACGCTGTTTGCGGTCTGGATCATGCCTTCGCCATAGCCAATGGCCTTAGGCGGGAACCGTCTGATCTCTACACCTTCCGGCGGCGCCGGCTTGGCTCGGCGTTACCTCGCTGGTCCGCAGGGGCTTCGCCGAATTTGATTCCTGACACCCGGAGGGTTTCCCCCCCGGGGCTCGATGGGACAAGACCGGTGCAATCAACCACTCTGCCACACCTCCGTTGACGTATTTTATCCGAACTTGGAGCGCGCAGATAGAACCCCGACGGCTTTTCCTGGTCTCATAGAGTCCGGGTTTCTGGCGTTTCCCGGCAGCCGTTATGCTATTGTTGAAGTTGATGGCTGCGGTAAGGGCTTTCGAAAATCTGTGCCTCCATTCCGGAAGTGGAGTGGGGATGTTTTCCCGGCAGCGCGGACGGAAAGGGAGGTTTCGTGGGCAACGCCTTGAATCCGAAAACGGTAGAGCGCGGCTGGGGCCTGCGCTGGTTGCGCGAATCGCGGGATCTCCTCCGTGCCGGGCCGATTCCCTTCACGGTGCTTTACCTGGCGCTCGCGGCCATCAATATGACCTGGCAGCCTGCCCTGCTCAGTTTTCCCATTGCCTGCGGCACCAGCGTACTGATCATGGGCTGCGCCATGGCGGTGCATGGGGGGATCACGGATCTGGCGGGAGTCTTGCGCGCCATTCGCGATCTCCCCTGGTTGGGTCTCCTGCGCCTGCTGGCCGAAATTACGGCGCTGATCCTCGCCATACTGATCCTCATGCTTCTGCTGCACCGCTTCCTGGGCAACATCCTCAGCCAGGACCACCTGTCCGCTGCGGCGAACCTGGGCCATGCCCGGGAGAGCCAATGGCTGGCCCTGCCCCTATGGATACGCTCCTGGATCAGCAACGCCCTGGGCAATACCCAGGAAACCGTCGGCAATGCCTTTTTGATCCTGTCCATCGGCATCATGCTGATGGGAGTCACTCGGCACGCCAGCATCGCATTCATTGCCGGTTTTTCCGGCGTATTACGCAATATCCGGGTGTGGATGGCTTTTTTGCTGGCATCCTTGCTGATCGAAGGCATGGCTACGGCGCTGTCGGGGATCATCGCCACCGTCAACGCGGCCATTTTGGCGGCTCTGCTCAGCAATGCCGTGCTGCTCTTTTCCGGCGTCTATGGCTGGTGCTTTGTGCAGGAGGTCTTTGGCGAACCGGGTAAGCGGGTGGCGCTAAAGAAGGCGGCAAAGGCCGTGCGAACGGCGGCGGCATAAGCAGGGAAGCGACGTTCAGGGTCGCGCCCACATCCGTTGTGTGCCGTCGATTTCGTTCTGCGGACGGCGCCCCTCCCCAGGAGGGGAGAGCGGATTCCAACCCCAGCATATAATCTTATATGCTGATTTTCTTCTACTTTATAGCGCGATCAAAAAATACGCGCTTGGTAAGCCCTTACCCTCCCGATATACTCCCAGCATGCCCGTCATCGGGCACATCAACAGCACACACAGAGGGAAAATCTATGAACAAAAAGATCGCATTGGCTATGGTCATGGGGTTGAGTCTCGCAGGATCAACGGTCGCATTGGCTGACGTGCCGGTCTTCATGTCGCCGGTCTGGGCGCAGGAACTCTGCACGGCGTGGAACAGCAACGCGACCCTCACGGACAAGCTGGGCGGCAGTTGGATCAAGAACAACGGCGGCAAGGGTTACAAGATCATGGAGATCTCGGACTCCAACTACAAAAATGTACCCCCCGTCCAGTTGGAGATTGCCGCCAAAGACGGCAAGGCCCTATGCACCTATGGTGGTGCCGTCAAGGCAAAGGATCTCAACTACGATTACGACTACAAAATGTGGGCTACCACCCACGACTGGCATCACATGGGCTCTCCCATGACCGCCATGATGTTCGGACGCCTCAACTTCAAGGGTCCCAAGATGGAAGCCATGGAAAACATGGGCCCCTTCTCCGAATTCCTGAAGCTGGTCAAGGAAGTGCCCGGCAACGACAAGGTCGCTCCTGCTGCCTGATTCCGCCCCGTAAGCCGCTAAAAAAAGGGAGAAGCAGGGCGCTGTTCAGCGCCCTGCCCCTGCAAGATCAAGCCTTCAGCTTTTCCCGCAACAAGGCATTGACTTGGTCGGGATTGGCCTTGCCCTTGCTGGCCTTCATGACCTGGCCCACAAAGAAGGCCAGGAGCTTGTCCTTGCCCCCCCGATAATCCGCCACCTGCTGCGGATTCGCTCCAATGATCTCGTCAATGAGACCGGCAATGGCCCCGCTATCGGTGATCTGCCGTAGACCACGGCTAGCGATGATGGCGTCCACTTCGCCGCCCTCGGCAAAGATCATCTCAAACAGGTCCTTGGCGATCTTGCCGGAGATGGTTTGGTCGCCAATGCGTTGCAGCAAGGTACGGAGCTTTTCCGCCGCAACCGGACAGCTTTCCATCTCCAGGCCGGCCTTGTTCAGTGCCCCCAGCAAATCGCCCATGACCCAGTTGGCGGCCATCTTGGCATCTACCCCCATGGCCACCGTTTCGTAATAGTCGGCCACGGCGCGGCTGGCCGTCAGCACCTCGGCATCGTAGGCCGGCAGGCCATACTGCTGCATGAAGCGGTCGCGCTTGGCATCCGGCAATTCGGGTAACGACGCCCGTACCGATGCGATGCGCGCCTCGTCAAAAACCAGGGGCAGCAAGTCGGGGTCGGGGAAGTAGCGGTAATCGTTGGCCTCTTCCTTGCTGCGCATGGAGCGGGTTTCCCCCTTGTTGGCGTCGAAGAGGCGGGTTTCCTGAATGATCTTGCCGCCGCTTTCGAGGATGTCCCGCTGCCGCTCCATCTCGTATTCGATGGCTTTTTCCAGGAAGCGGAAGGAGTTGAGATTCTTGACCTCCGCACGGGTACCGAAGGGCGCGCCGGGACGGCGCAGGGAGACATTGGCATCGCAACGAAAGGAACCCTCCTGCATATTACCGTCGCAAATATCCAGATAGCGCACCAGGGCGTGGAGCTTCTTGAGGTAGGCAACCGCTTCCGCCGGGGAACGCATGTCGGGTTCCGAAACGATCTCCAGCAGCGGCGTACCGGCGCGATTGAGATCGATGCCCGTCTGCCCGGGAAAGGCCTCATGGAGGGATTTTCCGGCGTCTTCTTCCAGATGCGCGCGGGTAATGCCAACCACCTTTTCCCGACCATCCGCCAAGGCGATGGTCAACTGGCCCTGGCCGACGATGGGCAATTCATACTGGCTGATCTGATAGCCTTTGGGCAGGTCCGGATAGAAATAATTCTTGCGGGCGAAAACGCTGCGCCGGTTGATCTGGGCGTTCACCGCCAGACCCAGGGCAATGGCCTTGTCCACTGCCGCGGCGTTGAGCACCGGCAAGGCCCCCGGCAATGCCAGGCAAACGGGGCAGGTCTGCGTATTGGGCGCGGCGCCGAAGACCGTGGGGCAGGCACAAAAAATCTTGCTGGCCGTATTGAGTTGCGCATGCACCTCAAGGCCGATGACGACTTCCCATTCCATAATGCTATTCCTTTGCCGGTGCCAGGGCCGGCCGTTGCCGGTGCCAGTCCGTTTCCTGCTGAAAACGATGGGCCACATTGAGCAGCAGGCCGTCGGTAAAATAATTGCCCATCAACTGCATGCCGATGGGCAATCCACCCGCGGTGAAACCGCAGGGAATGCTCATGGCCGGGATGCCCGCCAGATTCACGGCGATGGTGTAGATATCCGCCAGATACATGGCGACGGGGTCCTGGGCCTTATCCCCCAGGGCAAAGGCCGCCGTCGGCGTGGTGGGCCCGACAATGACATCCACCTCGGCAAAGGCCTGGCGGAAGTCCTCGCGAATGAGGCTGCGCACTTGCTGTGCCTTGAGATAATAGGCATCGTAGTAGCCCGCCGAGAGGACATAGGTGCCGATGAGGATGCGCCGCCGCACCTCGGCACCAAAACCTTCATAGCGACTGCGCTGGTACAGATCGGTGAGGTCTTCCACGCCGGCGGCACGATAGGTGTAGCGAACTCCGTCGAAACGCGCCAGATTGCTGGAGGCCTCGGCCGGCGCCAGGACATAATAGGTGCTCACGGCGTGGGCGTTGTTGGGCAGATGGATGGATTTGATCACGGCACCCTGGGCCGCCAGGACGCGGATACCCGCCTCCACCGCGGCCGCCACTTCCGGATCCAGGCCGGCACCGAAAAATTCCTCCGGGACCCCCACCCGCAGGCCTTGGAGGGGCGCATCCAGGGTAGCCGCAAAGACCCCTGCGGCTTCGGGATGACTGGTCGCATCGCGTGGATCATGGCCCGCCATCGCTTCCAGCAGCAGCGCGCAGTCTTCCGCCGTCTTCGCCAGCGGACCGCCCTGGTCCAGGCTGGAAGCAAAGGCAATCATGCCGTAACGGGACACCCGCCCGTAGGTGGGCTTGATGCCCGTCACCCCGCAAAGGGCCGCCGGCTGGCGGATGGACCCGCCGGTATCGGTTCCGGTGGCCGCCGGCACCAGCCGTGCGGCCACCGCCGCCGCCGAACCACCGGAGGAGCCCCCCGGCACCCGCTGCAGATCCCAGGGATTATGCACAGCGCCGAAATGGCTTGTTTCATTGGACGAGCCCATGGCGAACTCGTCCATGTTGAGCTTGCCCAGCATGACCATGCCGGCAGCCTGCAAACGCTCCACGACGGTGGCATTGTATGGAGCGGTAAATCGCTCCAGCATGCGCGAAGCGCAGGTGGTACGCACTCCTGCGGTACAAAAGATGTCCTTGTGCGCCATGGGGATCCCCAACAAGGCCCCCTCCTCCCCCGCCGCCAGGCGCCCGTCGGCCGCCGCCGCCGCGGCAAGGGCCGCGGCCTCGGTAACGGTGATGAAGGCATTGAGGGCGGGGTTATGGGCCGCCACACGATCCAGATAAAAGCGAGCAAGCTCCTGCGCCGAAACCCGGCGGGAGCGCAAGGCGTCGCGGAGTTCCCGCAAGGAAGCTTCACTGAGATCCACGAAGGGCTCCTATTCGATTACTTTGGGCACGAGAAAAAGACCATCCCGGGCGGCGGGAGCGTTTTGCATCAGCGCCTCGCGACGGTCCGGATTCTGCGCAATATCAGGCCGCAGGGGCTGCTCCAGATCCAGGGGATGGGCCATGCTGTCCACCCCCTCGGTGGGGACGTTGCGCAAGGCTTCCACCATTTCCATGATGCGCTCCAGTTGCTCGGCCACGGCTGGCACCTCGGCCGTCGGCAAGGAGATACGCGCCAGATGCGCCGTTCGTATTACCGCTTCTGCATCAAAAGCCATCTCTTACTCCTTTTCCTGCGGACGTCACGGATGCGCCGGAGCGCGGGCGGACGTTGCCGGGGCCGTATCGGCACCGCTTGCCGCTGGCGATGTCGCCGCAGCGGGCTCCGGCAAAGGTCCCAGCCCCTCCAGAAGCTGACTCTTGCTGACCTCCCCGCCGTTGATCAGGTACTGCTCATGCTGTTCCCAGGCATTGCGCATGAATACATAGGGGTTGACGGCCTCCTGCACCATGCGAATGCTCTCACGCTCGGTGTAGCCGGTATCTACCACCCCCATGCCCGACAGGGCGTACTGCGCGGTGCTGCTGCTGATGTAATACGCGGGTCCGGTGAAGATGCTCATGGCAATGCCCGGCAGATTGCGTACGGAACTGGGTCCGTAAAAAGGGAGGACCAGGTAGGGCCCTTGCGGTACGCCCCACACTCCCAAGGTCACCCCAAAGCCGTTGTCGTGGGGGGGCAGGTCGAGCTTGTTGGCCACGTCAAAGAGACCGCCCAGACCGAAAATGGTGTTCACCAGAAAACGGCTGAGGTCTTCCATGCCCTGTCGGCCACGCCCCTGCAGGAAGTCATTGATGAAAATATAGGGGGTGCCCACATTGCTGAAGACATTGCTCACCCCTTCCCGAAACACTTCCGGAGTCACGGCGCGGTAGCCCTCCGTCACCGGGTGCAGCACATAGTCCCAGAGGCCCATGTTGAAATGAAAAATAGGCCGGTTAACGGGTTCCAGCGGATCCGAACTGTCCGCCACGACAGAACCATGCGTCCCTTGACCGGGGGTATCAGCCGCCGCGCAGGCTGAGAGGCCGACACTCATGGCCAGAATGCCGGCGCACAGGATCACTCCTCGCCTCATTGCCCGCCCTCCCTGGCATATCCGTCGATCTGCTTGCGCAGATGCGCCACCAAGGCCTGGAATCCCTTGCTCTTCATGGTATCCGTATACTCCGCACGCTTCATGGAGAGATCGCTCACCCCATCGGCCACCACATTGACAATGCGCCATTGCTGGCCGGTCTGCTGCAGAAGATAGTCAAAACGATGGACCTTGCCGTTGTGTTCCGTGAAGGTGGTGAATACCCCCATGGTACCCGGCTGCAGCATCTGGCTGCTGGTGATGGCAAAACGCTCGCCATCGTAGCGGTCAAAGCGCGCTGCGTAGGTGGCCGCCGTGTACTCGGCGAGTACCGCCATGAACTCTTTTTGCTGAGCGCCGTGGAGTTGTGGCCAGTAGGGCCCCATGGTCAGGCTGGCGATTTTCTCGAAATCAAAAAGCTGCTGCACCACCGGAAAGACGATCCGGTAACGCCCCGCATAGCCCAGGGCCTTGCCTCCCTTCATGGCCTCCAGCAAGGCGTTGTCCAAGGCGGCAACAGCCCCCTGGGGAGACGTGGCAGATGGAGTCGAGGCCGTGGCGGCAACGGGTGCGGCATCCGCCCACGCCGGCGCAGCGCTCAAGGGCAGCAGCAGGGACAAAGCCACCGCGCCCACCCCGATCATGCGTTTTTTATTGGTCACGATACGCTCCTGACAACGGGACAGTAAATTTAACGCTCGACGCGCAACGGGAACACCGGGTGCTCCGCCCCCGCCGACGGGGGGGTGGACGGCAGATCCGGCGCCATCGGGCCCGCGGTGCGGGGTCCCAGCAACGCCACTTTCAAAGCCTTGATGGGATGGGCGAAGGTGTCGTTCACCGCCGTCGGTTCAAAACCCGAATGCACCTGGCACTGATCGCACTTGGCATGATTGCCGACGCCGTATTTCTCCCAGGGAGTATCATCCAGCAACTCCCGGAAGGTTTTGGCATATCCCTCCGTCACCAGAAGGTAACAGGGTTTTTGCCAGCCGAAAATATTCCGGGTGGGATTGCCCCAGGGGGTGCATTGATAGGTCTGGTTGCCGGCCAGAAAGTCGAGAAAGAGGCTGGACTGGTTAAACCGCCAGCGCGATTGCCGTTCCTTGCCCAGGCGGAAGATATCGCGGAACAACTGCCGCGAGCCCTGACGCTTGAGGAAGACCTCCTGCTGCGGGGCCCGCTCGTAATTGAATCCGGGCGAAATGGTGACGCCCTCCACACCGAGCTCTTTGCAGTCGTCCAGGAAGTCCGCCACCTCCGCCGCGCTTTCCCCCTGGAAGAGCGTGCAGTTCACGGTTACCCGAAAGCCCTTCTCTACGGCCTCGCGTACGGCTGCCGTGGCGCGCTGATAGGTCCCGGGCTGGCAGACGGAATCATCATGGCGCCTTTCGTTGCCATCGAGATGGATGGAAAAGGTGAGATAGGGAGAAGGGGTATAGTCCTCCATCCGCTTTTTCAGGAGCAGCGCATTGGTGCAGAGATAAACGAAGCGCTTGCGTTCCACCAGGCCCCGCACAATGGCCGGCATGTCCTTGTGAATCAGCGGTTCGCCGCCGGCGATGGAAACAATGGGCGCGCCACACTCCTCCGCGGCGCCGATGCACTCCTCCACGGACAGGCGCTGGTCCAGCACATCGTCGGGGTAGTCGATCTTGCCGCAGCCGGAACAGGCCAGATTGCAGCGGAACAGCGGTTCCAGCATCAGCACCAGGGGATAACGTTTACGCCCCCGCAACTTTTGCGCGAGGATATACCGTCCTACCCGATAGCTTTGGATTAGTGGAACGCCCATACCTGGTTTCTCCTGTGTTTTTGCCGACTGAACAGGCAACGCGATGGCTGACAAATTCATTTAGTATAACATACCAAACGGTCTATAGGACAAGCGCCCAGCGGCGCATCAAGCCGCCTTCGCTCGGGACAAGAAAAAAAACAGCACTCCGGCAATGCGCGGAGCCAGCTTCGGCCGCAGCAAACGCGGGTCATAGGGGGCAAAGCGCCTTTCATTTTCGCTTCGGCACAGCGCCAGGAGCTCCCGCAGGCTGATGTCGTTGCTGATCTCCTTGTGCCCCGTCAAGGTGAAGTTTTCTTCCCGACTCTCGTTGAGACCGCGTGCCGTCCGGATTCGCGCCCAGGCCTGCATGGCAATGACCTGGACCCGCTGCAGTTCCAGCCCCATGCGCTTCCACCATGGCAGGCGGCTGCGGTGCCATGCCAGCCAGTTGATAAAGAAGATGATATGGCGTGCCTCTTCCTGCATGATGGGGTCAAAGATGGCCACCAGCGCAGGCGGGAAAAAGCCCGAATCACGGGCCAGGGCAAAAAGGCCGAAGGCAAAATAGGAATCCAGGCACTCGCCGTAACCGGTGTAGAGAAACTCCCAATAGGGATCCCGCACGGCCGGTGCCGCAGGCAAGGGCGGAATCCTGATCCCATAGTGCTCCACCAGGGCGCGCAGCAAATCCGCGTGGCGCTGCTCTTCCAGGCCGTCCAGGGCCACCGCCGAGCGCACGACCGGGTCGGGCTCCTGTTCGCCCATGCTCTGCACCATGCGCGCGGTAACGCTCTCGGTGGCCACCGCCTCCCCCCAGAAAGGCAAGGCAACCAGGCGCCGATAGGCGTCTTCGTCCAGCTTGGGCCAGTCGATCTGCTGCGGATCAAAACGGATATGCGTGTCGTGAAAAAACTGGCAAAAAAGGTCGCGATGCTCGTTGGACCCCATCTCCAGGATGGCCGCCGTCATGATGCTTCTCCTTTGGGTGTTTGGGCCTGCCGCCATTTTCGGTGTAAATGATGCCCTTCCAGGGCTTGCCATGACAAGAGTACGGGCCCGCCCAAGACCAGTTCCCGGAAGCGGCGCGCCAGGGAAAAGGCCAGCGCCAGATCCGGGCCGATGCCCGCCGCGGCGCCGAAAAGCACAAAACCGCCTTCCTGAATGCCGATGCCGCCCGGCACCAGAAAGGCCGCGCTACGCAGGGCCTGACCGAGGCTTTCCATCAGGACGGCCGCCCACAGGGGGACGGGATGGCCCAGAATCCAGAAAGTGAACCACACCTCCAGGGCCCCCGCCAGCAGGCCCATGCACTGCCAGAAAACGGGGATCACCAGGGCCCAGCGCTGGCCATACAGGGTACGGATTTCCGCGTCCAGGAGGGCCGGATCCTCCAGACGCAGGAGCAGGTCCTTGCCGCCCAGCAGCATTTTCATGAGCCGCTGGAGGATCTGGAAAAACCCCCAGCGATGCTGCACCCAGAGAAAGCCGAGCATGACGGGCACCATGAAGGCCAAAGCCAGGAGCACGGCCAGTTCCATGGCGTGGTCGCTGATGGCATAGACCAGGATGACCAGGCCCAGCAAGGTAAAAAGAAACTGGCTCACCAGGGTCAGGGTGATCTCCACCATGATGCTGGCGCCACCCAGATAGCCGGGAACGCCGTGGCGGGACAACAGCCGCGCACCAACCACTTCCCCGCCCACCCGTGCGACGGGCAGGAGGCCGTTCACGGATTCGCGTACCGCCGCGACCCAGAGCAGATACCAAAAACCCGCGCGGTCTTCCCCGCGCAGCAGCCATTTCCAGCTCAGGACATCCAGGCCCAGCGGCAGGAAATGGAAAGGCAGCAACCATAACAGGGCCCAGCCGCTGTGAGCCAGAATCTGCAGGATGCTGCGGGCGCCCTCATGCAGCACCAGCACCAGGGCCAGCAGGAGCCCCAGCAAGCCGCTGGCATAAACCAGCATGTGGCCCGTTGGCAGCGTGCGGCCCGTGGACCGCTCTCCCTCAGCGGCCTTCATCCTGGGCGATACCCTGTTCGCGGGGAGAATGGGTGAACAGCAGGAGCAATGCCGGCAATACCACGAGAATGCACAAGAGCACCATGGCCAGCGCCAGGCTCAGGGTCTTGCCCAAACTCGCCATGCCCGGATCAAGGGATATGGCCATGCTCCCAAAGGCGCTCAAGGTGGTGATCCCGCTGAAAAACACCGCAAAGGGCGTACTGGTCTGGAGCATGTGGGCGACATCGGTTCCGCCGCGCCAACGCGCCACGATATAGATGGCAAAGGCCACGCCCAGCCCGATCAGCAGGGGCAGGACGATGATGTTGCCGAGGTTGAAGGAAAGCCCCAGGTAACTCATGCTCGCCACGGTGAAAAGCGCCGCCAACAACAGGGGCACCATCACCAGCAGGGTATCGCGCCAGCAACGCAGGACCAGGAAGAGCAGCAGGGAAATGCTGACCATGGCAATGACCGTGGCCTCCTGGAAGGCCGCCAGCACCGCCTCGCCGCCTTCCACCAGCATCACCGGTGCCCCCGCGGCCTGCGGCGCCACCTGCTGGACATTGCGGACAAACGCCAGCATGGCGGCGTTGCTGCTGAGATTGGCCCGGGGAAAGACTTCGATCCGGGCCTGACCCTGGGGCGTGACATAACGCGTACGCAAATCTTCCGGGAGGCTCTGCAAGGTCACGGGGGCGGCCGTCAGGGCCATCCCCAAGCGTTGCAGTTCGGGGGGCAAGCCGCCCATGATCCGCTCCTGCAAGGCCTTGATGGCCTGCGGATCATCGCCGTAGCGATGGTGGAAACGCTGCAGGGCGCTTTGCAATTGCATGGCCGCCCGTCCGGTCGGACTGCCTTGCCCCTCGGCCATGCTCAAGGCCACCAGCCGGCCGGCGAAATGGGTCAGCACGGCGCCCGTATCCGCCGCCGGCGGCTGTAGCGCGGCCGGCATCAGGAGCGAAAAAGGCGGCACCAGGATTTGCAGATTTTGCAGGATGGCCAGTTTCTCGCTCTGCCCTGCGGGGATATAACTGGAAAGAGTCACGGCCTGGGACACGTCAGGCAGCTTGTCCAGGCGTGCCGCCAGGGCGTTGGCGGACGAGAGGTCAGGGGCGACAATCTCGATCCGGTAGGGCGATATACCCGGCTCGGCCAGGAGCTGACGAAAGACCCGCACCCCCTCGGCGTGGGGGTCGATGAGACTCAGGGGATTGAAATCGAAAGACGCACGCAGGACCGCCGGAACCGCCAGGACAGCGAGCACCATCACCATCGCCAGAACCCCATAGGCATAGCGATGAATGGGATAACGGACCAGGGCCGGCGTCAGGCGCGGATGAGGAAGGCTATGCACCGGCAGCCGCTGGCGCGCCGGCCACAGGGTGAGAAAGGCCGGCAGCAGCGTCAGGGTCATCAGCAAGGCGATCAGCATGCTCGTACCGGATATCAGGCCCAGATCGACGATACCCGCATAGCTGGTGGGCACAAAGGCGTAAAAGCTCAGGGCGGCGGCCAGCGCCGCCAGGCTCAAGGCAGCACCCAGGCCGCGGGCGACGCGGCGCAGCGCCTCGGGATGAGGCGCCCCGCTAAAGACCTCTTCCCGATAACGCATGCAAAACTGGATGCCGAAATCCACGCCCAGGCCGATAAACAGGATCGCAAAGGCTACGGAGATCAAATTGAAGGGACCGATCACCAGGAGGGCGCCCGCCGTGGTCAGGATCATGCCGACGATCAGGCCGAGCAGGACCCCCGACACCATGCGCAGGGAACGCAGCGCCACCACCAGGAGGAGGATCTCCACGGCGAAAGTAAGGCCCAGGGACACCCCCGCCCCGGCCGCCACCGTTTTGAGCTGTTCGGAGTCCAGTACCGCTTCGCCCGTTATGCCCAGATCCAGGCCATGGGCCTGGTCCAGATGCAGGTTCGCGATCCCCGCCCGCAAGGTCTGCAGGGCCTGGGCGGCCGGCTCCAAAGAGTGATAGTCGAGCACCGGCCGGATGATGACGAAGCGCTGCCGGCCCGCTGCGGCCGTCGCACCGCCTCCCATCAGGCTTCCCCAGGGAACCTGATAGAATTGCCCCGCCATCTGCGCGTCCACGGCCTTGCGCATTTCCATAAAAATGCTCTCCAGGCCCGGCAGGCTGGCGCCGCCCTGCAGACGCTGATCGATGGCTTGGTTCATCAGGCCCAGCAATCCCGAGAGGCTGGGATCCTGGGAGAGCTTGGCGATGAGCGGTTGCGCATCGGTAACCCGGTTGGCGAAGGACTGCAGCTCCTGCCGGGAAAGATAAAGGATGCCATTGCGCTCGAAGAAGCTGCCGCCCCCAGGGATATAGACGTTCTCAAACTGCCGGGGATGGGCGCGCAGCCATTGAGTCAGACGATCCACCGCCCGCCCGGCCAAGGCCGAATCCTTGCCCTTGATGACCACGATGATGGTGTTTTTTTCCTGGGGAAAGGCCCGTTGATAGGCATGCTCCAGCTTTTGAAAAGGGAGATCCCGGGAAAGGGCGTTACTGGTGTCGGTATCAACGGAAAAATGCGTTGCCGTATAAACAAGCCCCAGCAGCGCCAGGGCCAGCAGCGTCCCGAGGACCACGCGGGCATGCCGCTGGGAGATGTCCACCAGGCGGATGAGGGCGCCCAGATACACCTTACCAACCCGCTGGAGAAAATGGTTAATGGACGACCAGATCACTGAAGTGCACCTTTTGAATATGCTGGGCTTGCAGGTATTCGGCTATTTCCGGACTGCACAGGGCCGCCCATTCTGCATCGTGCCGATAGCCGGGCATCAAGGTCTGCAAAAGCGCGCTGCGGGTCAAGGCCGGATGAAAGTAAATCTCGCTCGCGCCCTCGGGAATGCAGGCCAGCGCCCGCAACAATGCCGCTTTATCCATGACACCCGTGGACGTCAAGCCGAAGAGCGCATCGTTGTGGGCCATGCCGAAGCGGCGCAGGCGCCGGCGCATGAGACGCAGCCAGGGACTGAGAAAGAATGACCACAGGGCTGGCGCCAACCCCTTCGCACCCCCGCAACGGGCAGCGGCGAGGGGCTCCCAAGGCAGCCGCACAGCGCGCAGACCGAATTCCCGGCCAATGCGCAGCATCAGCGACAGGACCGTGGGATGCAGGTGCAAGTGCTTGTGGGCATTGGCATGGTCCAGAAGCAGACCGGTTGCCTGGAAAGCGGCAAACTGGGCACGGATCTCCGCGGCCAATTGCCGGCGTACCCGCGGGATAAAAAAATAACGCACCCCCCGCCACCAAAGATCGGCGGCAAAATGCCCACTGCTGTCCACCAGGTCCGGCACCTGCTGCGCCGGCAAGACCGGACACCCGTCCACCAGAGTCAGATGCAGCCCCACATGCAATTCCGGCATGGTTCTGGCGCGCGCCACGGCATCGGCCGCGGCGGAAGCCCCGACCATGAGGCTGGCAGTGTTGAGTACGCCATCCCGATGGGCCGATTCCACTGCGGCATTGACCGCCGGATCCAAACCAAAATCATCGGCGGTAAAGATCACCCGCCGATTCCCCCTACTGGTCACCTCAGCCGTGGCGCTGGCGCAGGAAGCGCACGAACTCGACCCCTTCCCGCAGGCGCCTTTTCATCATCTGCGTACTCTTGATCATTTCCCCGGTGATCTCGGCGATCTTTCCGGCACGGAAGTAGAAACGCTTGTACATGGTCTCCACCGAGTCAAAAATCTCGGTGTGATTGAGATGGGGATAACTCAAGGGACTGATCTGCACCCCGCGGTCATTCACCAGATGGGCCTCGGAATCCTCCGTCAGCCAGCCTTCCTTCTTGGCCTGATCATAAAGGAAGGTGCCCGGATAGGGAGCGGCGATGGACACCTGGATGGTGTGCGGATTGATCTCCTTGGCAAAGCGGATGGTCTCCTGGATGGTTTCCCGGGTCTCTCCCGGCAAGCCGAGGATGAAGGTGCCATGAATGACGATGCCCAACTCGTGGCAGTCGGCGGTGAACTTGCGCGCCGCCTCCACCTTGAGGCCTTTCTTGATGTTGTTGAGGATCTGCTGATCCCCCGACTCATAACCCACCAGGAGGAGGCGCAGGCCGTTTTCCTTGAGGATCTTCAATGTCTCATAGGGGACATTGGCCTTGGCGTTGCATGACCAGGTGACCCCGAGCCTGCCCAGCCCCCGGGCGATCTCCTCGGCGCGGGGGCGGTCATCGGTAAAGGTGTCGTCGTCGAAAAAGATCTCCTTGACCTGCGGGAAATTCTTCTGAATGTAGCGGATCTCTTCCAGGACGTTTTCCGCGCTGCGCGTGCGATAGCGGTGCCCGCCCACGGTCTGGGGCCAGAGGCAGAAGGTACACTTGGAGCGGCAGCCGCGGCCCGTATACAGGGAAATGTAGGGGTGCTTGAGATAGCCGATGAAGTAGTCTTCGATATGCAGATCGCGCTTATAAACCTCGGAGACAAAGGGCAGGGAGTCCATATCCTCCAGGACTGCCCGGTCCGGCGTATGGACAATGGTGCCATTGGCCGAGCGATAGCTGACCCCATCCACTTCCGCCAGGGGACGGCCTTCGGCAATTTCCTTGAGGGTGAAGTCGAACTCCTCGCGGGCGACGAAATCAATGGCCGCCGAGGCCTGCAGGGATTCCTCGGGCTCCACCGCCACCTTGGCTCCCACCATGCCGATCATCAGCCTGGGGTGCGCCTCCTTGAGGGCCTCGGCCATGCGCACGTCGGAGGGGAAAGACGGGGTGCTGGTATGGATGATGCACAGCTCGTAGCCGCCGGCGATGCGCAGGGTCTCTTCGACGCTGACATCGGCAGGCGGCGCATCCAGCAGGCGGCTGCCCGGAATCATGGCCGCCGGCTGGGCCAGCCAGGTGGGATACCAGAAGGAACGAATCTCGCGCTTGGCCTGATAACGCGATCCAGCACCACCGTCGAAGCCTTCAAAGGAGGGCGCTTGCAGAAATAGGGTCTTCATCGTCATTGCTGTGCTCCGTCGTGCCCGCCCATGCGCCCCTTGGGGTCGATGGCGAAGCGGTCTCCCCGCCAGCGGATCCGTCTGGCAAAAAGGGCATGAAACCATATTAGCAGGCCCATACCGTCGGCGAGGAAGGCATCGAGCACTCCCTCGGAATTGGTGATCCGCAGTTTTTTCAAGATCGCGTAATGGTACACGAGGCGCAAGCCCAGGACCACCACTAAAAACACCAGCCCGGGTCCGCCGGCCCCAGGGGCGAGCAGGGCCACGACGGGCAAGGGATAGCTGATGAAGGCCAGTGTATGGCCCACGGGCTGCACCACCCGCGTGGTCCGCGACCAGCGTAGGGCATGTTGATAAAATGATGAGAAATCAAGCTCATGGACCATGGTATCCACCACATAGGTAGAAAGCAGGGTGCGCTTTCCCCGGGCACGGCTCAGGGCGCCCAACCGATAGTCATCGGCAAGATGCGCCCCCAGGGCGGCCCAGCCGCCAATCCCTTCCAGGGTGCCGCGGCGCAGGGCCATGGTCGCCCCGCCGCAGTAAATGGTGGGCCCCAGGCGCGCGGCGACGAGGACCGAGGGCAGGAAGGACTCGTTGATCTGGGCCGCCAGGATCCATGACCAGAAGCCGGCGACGGGGATGCCCCGGTAGAGGCAGGTCACCACCCCCACCCCATCGTCTTGCAAAGGCCGACAAATCTCACGCAGGTAATCGCTGCCCACGCGAATGTCGGCGTCGCTGATGACCAGATAATCGTGGCGGCACAAAGCAAGGATGCCGGCGAGGTTGTTGACCTTGGGATTGCTGCCCACCTTTGCGGCGCTGATGCTTAGGGCGATGCGGAGATCCGGATATTCCCGCCGCAGGCGCTCCACCACCGCGATGGCCGGGTCCGCCGGATCCTGGACGCCGAAGACGATCTCATAGCAGGGATAATCCTGAGAGCAGAAGCTGCGCAGGTTGTCGTAGAGTCCGGACTCCAGACCATGCAAGGGCTTGAGGAGGCTCACGGCCGGCCAGTCTTTATCCGTCTCTCGCTGTGGGGAGGCGGAACGCTGGTCCGAGAGATACGTGTCCACCAGCCGTGGCCGCCAGCGGGCCAACGCCCACAGGGCGAAGGCCAGATAAGCCAGGGCAGCGGCGCATAGCAACCAAGCCAGCCAATGCCACCAGGGGATCAGTGCCGTCACAGATAATGATGCTCCCGGAACCATTGCACGGCGTCCCGCAGGGCCTCTTCGGCGGGGCGATGGCGGTAGCCCAGGCAGTTTTCGGCCTTTTCCGAGGAGAAATACATCTTGTGGGCCGCCATGCGCAGTTCGTCCCTGGTCACCAGGGGAATACCCCGCCCGCGCAGGCGCACCCAGGCTTCGGCACCCCAGGCCAGGGGATAGAGGGCGCGACGGGGCAGGCGCAACCGCGGTGAGCGGTGGCCGGTGAGGCCGGCAATGCGGGTCAGCATGGCCCCCAGGGGGAGATTGTCTCCACCGAGAATGTAGCGTTCGCCTAGCACACCTTGCCCAAAGGCCTGCCAGTGCCCCGTGGCCACGTCATCCACATGGACCACATTGAGACCCGTATCGATGTAGGCCGGCATCCGCCCCGCCGCAGCGTCCCGCACCATGCGGCCCGTGGGGGTCGGCTTGCGGTCGGCGGGGCCGATGGGGGTGGAGGGGTTGACGATCACCGCCGGCAAGCCTTCGGTCGTGCAGAGATTCCGCACCACCTCTTCGGCAAGGAATTTGGAGCGTTTGTAATGGCCGATCATGGTAGCGAGGCTGGAGGGGGCATTTTCGTCGGCGATCCGCCCATCCGCATAAAAGCCCAGGACCGCCACACTGCTGGTATAAACGATGCGCTCCACTCCGGCCTCCAGGGCAGCGCGCATGAGACGCTCCGTACCGCCGACATTGGCCGCATACATGGGAGCGGGATCGGGCACCCAAAGGCGATAATCGGCGGCCACATGGAAAAGCCCCTGACATCCGGCCACCGCCTGGCCCAGGGATTCCCCATCGCGCAGATCGCCATGCACGACTTCTACATCCATGTCCTCCCAATTGGCGGTATCCGCATCGCGGCGGGCGAGGACGCGCACTTCCACCCCTTCCGCCAAAAGCCGGCGCAGGACCGCCCCTCCGACAAAGCCCGATGCGCCGGTCAGTAGCGCCTTCATGGCGCGATCCCCACGGGGCCGATCCGCCGCCATGCAGAGCGCAAGGATTGCAGGGCCGCACTCATCTCCCGTCCGAGGCGCAGCAGGGCGGCGATCTCCCAGGGCCGCCGCGCCAAGGCCGCCAGGAGGGCGAAAGGGCGCAGGCGACCATAGGCATCGACAGCCACCAGGGCACTCCGGGGCAGGTCGCGCTCCACCGGATCCACCAGCGCCCGCAGTGCCAAAAAAGGCTTGTCGGCGGCCGCGGCCACCGCCGCGACGGCGCCGCTTTCCATATCTACCGCCACAGCGCCACTGCGCGCGTGCAAAGCCCGTTTCTCCGCGGACCGGGCGCAGGCCATGGCGGCCGTCAGCAGGGGACCGGAGACCACCTCCCCATGGATCTGCGCGGCCACGCGGCTGCGCCAGGGGGTGGCGACGGCATAGTCCCTGCCGGAGAAGAGCACACGCTCCGGCAAGAGCAGGGTGCCGGGACGCAAGGCAGGAGCCAGGGCCCCCGCCGTTCCAAAGGCCAGCAAGGCCCCGGCGCCCTCGGCCAACAGCGCCTCCGCCGCTTGCGCTGCCGCCTCCGGTCCCATGCCACATAGGCGCAAGCGCAGGCCTGGGGCAATGTCGATCCCCTCCCCCGCCAGCGGCACCGTTTCCGTCAATACCCGCGCCTCCGCCGCCAGGGCTACCACGATCCCTAACGACATGCGCCAAGCCCCAGACGCCGGTAGCGGGCCAGCGCCCAGAGCGGAAAATAGAGGCGGTAACCGTGGTAGGTGAGGTAAAACACCCGTGGAAAGCCGGGCGCGTTAAAATAAGGGTCCTGCCAACGCCCATCGTCCCCCTGCTGCTCTTCCAGCCAGCGGATGCCACGGCAGAGGGCCGCGCTACCCTGATCCCCCGCTGCCATCAGGGCGAGGCAGGCCCAGGCGGTCTGCGCCGCCGTGGACGGCTGGCCCAGCCCCGCCAGGCCCGCATCGACGTAGGAGTCGTTGCTTTCTCCCCAACCACCATCGGCCTGCTGCACCGAGCGCAGCCAATCGGCGGCGCGCGCCATGGCGGGCTGCAGGGAGGGGTCATTCAGTTGCTCCAGGCCCATCAGCACCGACCAGGTGCCATAGATATAGTTGCTCCCCCAACGACCGAACCAGGCCCCCGAGACCTCCTGTTCACGCAGCAGGTACGCCACGGCGCGCCGCAGGACCTCGCGATCCTTGGCCCGGCCATAGCTGCCCAGGAAGGCCACCACCCGGCCCGTGACGTCGGACGAAGGAGGATCCAGCAGGGCCTTGTGATCGGCAAAGGGGATTTCGTTGAGATAATAATGGGTATTATCGGCATCGTAGGCCGCAAAACCGCCGTTCCGCGACTGCATGCCCGCGAGCCAGTCCGCCGCGAGTTCAAGGCTGGGCCGGTCTTCCTCTCTGCCGGCGCGCGCCATGGCCCAGGCCACCGCCGCCGTATCATCCAGATCCGGATAGAAATGGTTCCAGTACTGGAAGGCCCAGCCACCACCGCGCAGATGGGGGCGCTGCGCCCGCCAGTCGCCGGGTTCGTCCACGATCTGCCGTTCCTTGAGCCAGTCGATGCTGCGCGCCAACTCCGGGGACAGCGCGCCATCGCTTTCCAGGAGGCCGTGGAGAGCGAGACAGGTGTCCCAGACGGGTGAAACGCAGGGCTGGCAATAGGCGTCTTCGGCGCGCTCCACCACCAGTTTGCGCAAGGCCGCAGCGGTCTGCTGCCGATAAGGATGCTCGGGTGGGTAACCCAGCAAGGCCAAGGCCTCATGGGCATTGACCATGGCCGGGAAGATGCCGTTGAGGCCGTCCGTCCCATTGAGGCGGGCAATGAACCAGTTTTCGGCCTTTTTTACGGCCCGCTGGCGCCAGCGCCGGGGAATCAACCCTTCCGCACTGCGGCCCAAGCGATCCAGCAACAAAAGGAGCCATGCCACCCAGCCGTGGGCAGAATGGGTAAAATAATCGTCCACTTTTTCGGGCGGGCGCCGGAAGATTTCACGGATGCCGATACCCAGGGGATTTTTCGCCTGGGGCTTGAGGCTGCACAGGATGAAAAGCGGCACCATGACCGTCCGCGACCAGGAGGCCACCTTGTCGATATGAAAGGGAAACCAGCGCGGCAGCAGCATCACTTCCACGGGAACGAAGGGCACCGCCCGCCAGGGGAGCTGACCGAAGAGAGCGAGGGCGATGCGCGTGAAGACATTGGCCCGCTCGGCTCCGCCATGGGCGAGGATGGCCTCCCGGGCGCGGCGCATGTGCGGCGCGTCGGGGTCATCGCCGGCCAGCTTGAGGGCATAATAGGCCTTGACGGACGCGCTCATATCGAAGCGCCCGGCATAATAAAGGGGCCAGCCGCCATGATCCGCCTGCTTGGAACGCAGGTAAACCGCCAGCTTGCGCTCCAGAAGCGGGTCCCGCTCGTCCATGTAATGCTGCATGAGGATGTATTCGGCGGGGATGGTGCAGTCGGCCTCGAATTCGAAGCACCAGTGGCCATCATCAGCCCGGAGCCCCAGCAAGGCCTCCCGCGCCGCGGCTATGGCGGCACCGAGACGGGACTGAAAGGCCGTGATGCTTCGTTGTTGCGGATGCATGCTCGTCATGAGCCAGACTCATTGCTGAGCGCCGCCAGCGGCTTGGCCCCCAGCCGGAAACTCAGTTTCAGGAGGGCATCGGAACGATGGATGAAACGGGACAGGAGCACTACGTTACCCACGCTGCGGCGGCTGATTTTCACTTCATCCCCCGATACGAAATCCGGACGTTCGGCAATACGCCGCAAGGTCAACACGGCCATCGCGATCGCCCACAGACAAAAATCGCGCATCCCCGTTTCTTCGCGGGGAATCAGCAAAGTATAGCGTAAGGCATCGTCCAGGTGGCGACCGGCCACGGCGACGAGCTCCCGGATGGCGACATGAAAACCGGGATCCCGAGTCCCCGGCGCGAGTTGCTCCCAGCGACAGCCATGGCGGTCAAAGACCGCTCGCGGCAACCAGGACACCCCGCGTTCCCAGTCGCCCCAGATGTCCTTGAGGATATTGGTCATTTGCAGGCCCTGGCCAAAAGATACCGCCAGCCTTTGCATTTCTCCGCCATGGGCGGCCATGCTCGGGACCTGTTCCACAAAAAGGCTGGTGAGCATCTCTCCCACCACCCCCGCCACCACGTAGCAGTAGCGATCGAGGGCTGCCATGTCGGGCAGGCCGGCACGGGAGGCGCTGCGCTGGAACCCGGCCATGCCCTCGCCCATGATCCGTACACAGCGCAGCAGCGCTGCCTGCTGGGAAGGCGTGAAGCTATGGGTAAGGACCAGCACCTGAGGGGTATGGCGGATCAGGTCGTGCTCGGCGGCGGGCATCCGCGGCGAAAGTCGGCCGGCGAAATTCCGGGCAAAGGCCGCGGCATCGGCTTGACCCGCCACTACCCCGGCAAAAACCTCCTGCCAGTGCGCCTTTTCTTCCCAGGAGAGCTCTGGATCGTCCTCGATGGTATCGGCAATACGGCACAGCAGATAGCCATTGCCCACCGCATGACGCAAGGCCTCGGGCAGGCACGGTATGGTCAGCGCAAAGGTCCGCGAAACCTGCTGCAGGATGCGTCCCTGATAGTCCAGGGCCTGCGCCAGTTCCGGCGTCAGCATGGTCTCATTCCTCGCTGCAACGGCATCCCCTTCTACTTTAGGCGGTTCAAGGCGCCAGGCGCCGTCCGCAATGCTGCGGCAATGTACCCAGCCTTGGCGAAATCTGCAAGACTTGCGTGGCCGGCCCGGGCGGCGCCCTCATCCCTCGCCATCCTCGGCGCCGCCCAAAGCGTATTTGCGAATGCGGTAACGCAGCGTTTCCCGCGTCGTCCCCAGCAGGCGGGCGGCGCGCATGACATTGTTGTCCACCGCCGCCAGCACCTGCTGCAGGATGTAGCGTTCCATGCCTTCCAGATCCATGCTGCCATCCAGGGGCAGGATGATGTGCCGGCCATCCACAGGACAGGCGCCCGGTGCCGGACAAGGCGCCTGGGCACCGCTCAACTGCAGCCATTCCAGAGGGAACTCGGCCCCTTCGGAAAAAAGTACGCCACGCTCCACCACGTTGCGCAACTCGCGCACGTTGCCGGGCCAGTCGTGGGCCTCCAGGGCCTGCCAGACCGAGGGACCGATGTTGCGCACCTGCTTGCCGGCCTGGGCGTTGAATTCCGCCACGAAATACGGCACCAAAACGCGCAGGTCCTCCTTGCGCTCGCGCAGCGGCGGCAGACCCAGGCGAAAGACGCTGAGACGATGATAGAGATCGGCACGAAAGCGCCCCTGCCCCACCATCTCCTCCAGATCGCGGTTGCTGGCGGCAATGAAACGCAGATCCACATGGACCTCGTGGTTTCCGCCCAGGCGGCGCAAGCCCTTATCCTCGATGACCTTGAGGAGCTTGGCCTGCAACTCCAGGTCCATCTCCGAGATCTCGTCAAGGAACAGCGTCCCGCCGTGGGCCTGCTCGACCAGACCGCGATGGCGGCTGGCGGCTCCGGTGAAGGCTCCCGGCTCATAGCCAAAGAGTTCCGATTCCAGCAACTCCCGGGGCAAGGCGGCACAGTTGATCTCCACCATGGGCCCCGCCGCCTGGGGCCCGCTATAGTGGAGGATGCGCGCCGCCAGGCCCTTGCCGGTGCCCGTTTCCCCCGATACCACCAGGGCGCTGAAGGGCAATTGGCTGAGGCGGCCGATGATCTCCCGCACGCGGGCGGCAGCGCCGCTGCTGCCCAGAAAAGTTTCGGGCCGATAGCGCCGATGCTGGGTAGTGGTGTCATCGGAAAGCCGGCGCAACGCCCGCGCGCCCCGCGCGGCGGAGCGCACCACCATGTCCAGCCGCTCCATGTCGCAGGGCTTCTCCAGGAAATCATAGGCCCCCAGGCGCAGGGCGCGTACCGAATCGGGCACGCTGCCGTAGGCCGTAAGGAAGATCCACTCGCCATGGACCAGCCGCGGCTTGACCCGCTCCAGCAAATCGAGGCTATTGCCGTCGGGCAGGTTGAGGTCGGCCAGGGTCACCAGAGGTCCATCCTCGCGATCCAGAAGCATCCGTTCCGCCGCCGCGATGCCGTCGGCCCACAGCACTTCCCACCCCTCCTTCTGAAAATAGCGCCGCATCTCTGCACCAAGGAAGGCTTCATCCTCAATGATCAGCAAATTATCCGCCATAGGCTGCTTCCTCTTCCTCTGCGCGGGGATTCGGGCAAGGCAGCAGCAAGGTGACCTGCGCCCCATGGGGAGTCAGGTTGCGCAACTGGATCTCTCCTCCCAGATTGCGCACGAAGCGCCGCACCATGGCGAGGCCGAGGCCCGTTCCCTGCTCCTTGTTGCTTGCAAAGGGACGAATGCCTTCCCGCAACAGGCTTTCCGGAAAACCCGGTCCGTCATCGGCGACGATCAAACGCAACTGCTCCGCCTCCTGATGAATCTCCACCTCGATGGCCCCGCCCTGCTCCGCCAGCGCCTGGACGGCGTTGAGGACCAGGTTCAGCACCGCCTGGCGCAGTTGATCCAGGGGCAGCATGCAAATGCTTTCCGGTCCCGGCAGCAGGCGCAAGGTCACTCCGTCCGGGACCTGATAACGCAACAGCTTCAACAGCCCTTCCAGAGTTTCCCGCATGACCACCGGCTGCCCCAGTTCATGGCTCTGGCGGGCCCCCCGCAATGGCCGGTCCAAGAGACGGCTCATCCGCCGCAACTCGTCCTCCATGAGTCCCAGGCGCGCCGCCAGGGCCGGATCGGTCATCTCCCTTTTGAGGTTGGCGCAACCCACTTGCAAGCCCGCCAGGGGGTTGCGCAACTCATGGGCCAAGGCCGCCGCTGTTTCTCCCACCGCCGCCAGGCGCTCGGAACGGGCCATGGCGGCGTGCTGGGCAATGAGCGTATGGGCGGCGTTATTCACCTCCCGCTGGAGATCCTGCAGGTATTGGCGACGGTTCTTTTCGAGCAGTTCCAGGCGGCCAAGCATCTGATTATAATAGCTCAATAACGGACTGATGCCAGGATCAGCGGCGCCATCCACCACCCGCGTAAACGACCCGATCTCCAACGCCATCATGGCGCGCTGCAGGCGCTCCAGGGGCCGCAGGATGCGCAGGCGGAAAAACACCAGGGTAACCACCAGGAAAATCACGAAGGCCGCCAAGGCAACGGCCGTGCCGATCAAGGTATAGCGGGCATCCTGCCCCGCCGCCGCCAGCAGCTCACGTCCACGCGCCTGCTCCTGCAGGTTCAGGCTGGCGAGAAGGGTCAATGCCTCGCGCAAATGAGTGCCCCCGCTTTGATCGAGCAGCGACTGGATATGCGCTAGCCTCTCGTTGCTGCGGCTATCCAGGGCATAGGCGTCGTTAGCCACCCCATCCAGGGCTTGCCGAAGGGCCGCTGCCCCGGCAGTGGCGCCCTCCTTCCGCCAACGCTGCAGGGCGTCCCGGGATGCCAGCGCCAAATCCGACATGTATTGGGTATGGGCATCCAGCGTTGCCAGATCCTGCGTCGTGTGGACCAGCAGAACACCCAGCAGCAACAGCGCCAGGACGACGAATTGCACGAGCAGGAAGCCAATGGTGCGGAAAGGCGCAAAGGGAATGCGCCGGGGGCCGTCCCGGTCTTTGGGCGTCGGCAGACGGAGGATGGCCATCCCCTAGGGGGCCCCATGGACAGAACTGCCCTGCCCCAAAACGGTGGATTCCGAGCGCAACTCCCGCTGCATGAGCGCATCGCTTGCCTCCCGCGGCGTGAGCCCCTGGTAAAGGACCCGGAACACCTGTTCGGTGATGGGCATTTCCACCCCTTCGCGCTGGGCCAGGAGGAAAAGGGCCTGGGCCGTGCGCACGCCCTCGGCCTCCTGGCCGATTTCCCGCAGCACCTGGGTCAGCGGCAGTCCGCGCCCCAGGCCCAGGCCGACGCGGCGATTGCGGGAAAGGTCGGAGGTGGCGGTAAGGATCAGATCGCCAGCCCCGGCCAGGCCCATGAAGGTTTCCGTCCTCCCCCCCAGGGCCGTGCCCAAACGATGCAATTCCGCGAGCCCACGGGTAATGAGCGCCGCGCGGGCGCTAAAGCCATTTCCCAGACCGTCGGAAATCCCGGCGGCAATGGCAAGCACGTTTTTGATGGCGCCCCCCAGGCAAACCCCGGCCACATCGTCGCTGGTGTAGACCCGCATCTGCTCATTGCGAAAACTGCGCGCCACCTCCTGCGCCAAAGCCGCTGAGGCCGAGGCCGCCGTCATGGCCACCGGCAAGCCGGCCACAAGCTCGGCGGCAAAGGTAGGGCCGGAAATGACGGCAAAGGGCCGATCTTCCAGGACCTGTCCGAATACCTGATCCAGTCGCAGGTCCGTTTCCAGTTCCAGACCCTTGCTGGCCAGCACCGCCATTCGGCCCGTTGGCAGAGAGTCCCGCAGGGACAGCAAGGTATTACGGACTGCGTGGCTCGGTACCGCCAGCACCACGCCCGCGCAACCCGCCACGGCAGCGGCGAGGTCCGTGGTACAGGCGAGACGAACGGGCCTGGGGACCTGGGGGAAATGGGGGGAGAGATCGCCGCCGGCGGAGGGACAGGGCAGGCTTTCGGGATGGCGCCCCCATAAGCGCACGGAATAGCCTTGACGGGCAAGGTGGACGGCCAACGCCACCCCCCAATGCCCCGCCCCCAGCACCGCCCAGTTCATGAGACTACTGCGTCATATGCTGCTGTTCGCTTTGCGCCTGCTGGTACAAGGCCTCAAAATTCACGGGATGCAGATGCAAAGGCTGGAAGCCGCCACGGCCCACCATGTCGGCCACTGCCTCGCGGGCGTAAGGGAAGAGAATGGTCGGGCAATGCACCCCCAGGAGTACCGGCAGATGCTCTTCGGGAATATGCTGCATGCGGAAAAGGCCCGCCTGCTGCACCTCGATGGCGAAGTAGGTATGCTCACCCGATTTGGCATTCACCGTCACCGTGAGGACCACCTCCATGAGATCATCCGCACCTTCCACCGGCGCGGTGGCGGTGTTCAAACCCACGTCCACCGTTGGCGCCTCGCTCATCAAAAAACTCTTGGGGGCGTTGGGAGACTCGAAGGAGGCATCCTTGATGTAGAGTCGCTCAATCATGAAAACCGCGTTTTGTTCGTCCATGCTGATCCTTTTGCGTAAAAATGCGATTCAGTTTACCCCAAGGCCAGCCCTCCGGCTATCGCCCGCCGCAGCTTCCCGGCGGCGGCACCCGGTCTAGCGCTGCGCCGTGAGCCAGCGCTGCAATTCCGCCGCCCCCAGCGCCCCGCTCACCCGCGCCGCCTCTTTCCCGCCGCGAAAGAGCACCAGGGTGGGGATGGAACGGATCTGGTAACGGGCACCGATATCGGGCTCGGCCTCGGTGTTGAGCTTGGCAAAGAGCAGAGTCCCGTTCATTTCCCGCGCCACCTGCTCGAACTGCGGGGCCATCATCCGGCACGGCCCGCACCAAGGCGCCCAGAAATCCA
>NZ_JBMFWL010000004.1:0-84135 GCF_049965315.1 Acidithiobacillus sp.
GAAGCGGCGGCAGCCCTGAGCCAGTTCGTCACGGCATTGTCCAGCCTGATGGAAAGCCGTTATGGGCGACAAATAAGGCACGCCCGGCACTACCCCCCTCAAGCGCAGAAAGAGCCCTTCTGAGGGTAACCACCCCGCGCGGGATGGCTATCGCTATCCCGCGCTTCTCCGGGTGCGTGTTCTTGCCGAAAGACCGTGGGACAACCCCTCCGTTTCGACCTCAAACAGCTTGGGATAAGGCACCTAATTTATTGCGGGACGTAACAAACGGTAACGTCCTGGTTTGGGGTTTCCAACCTCACAATGCGCAGGTGCAGTCGCTGGCCGTGGTCAATCGCCAGGGCGCGGTGCAAGTCCTCGGCATCGTGGACGGGCTTTATCTGTCTCTGCCCTCGGGAAAAACCCGATGGGAGCCCGGAAAAGACGCCCGGATCGCCCTTTTCGTTCGCGATCCGGCCGCCCTGACCCAGAATTTGTCCGCCATCCGCGCCTGGGCGGCGGCCAGCGTCCTGGGCTTCAATCAGGATTGTCCGGGCAAGGACCAGGCCCGCTGCCAGACGGCGCTGAAGCAGCCCCTGCCCATTCAGGCCTATAACCTGAATTGCAGAACCGCCAACGGAAAAATCATCAACCAGCACTGCGCCGTTCCCTTGCCGCAAGTGCCGGGTAACGTCTCGCCAGGATTATTCTGGCAGTGAGAAGCCGAATCAATCAATGATGCAGGATGTTGTTTCACCTGATAGAAGGAGCGTATCCATGTCTGTAAACACCTTGTCCCGTTATGGCACCCTGTTGATCCTGTCCGCCGGGCTATGGGCGTCACCTGCCCTGGCGCAGACGGGCCTCCCTGCCGCCCAGTGCGGCCGGGCGGCCACGCCCAGCGAAGGGGCACTTTGCGCCAACCCCCAATTGCGCGCCCTGGACGCGGAACTCGCCGAGGCCTACCACCACGCCCTGGCCGCTACTGCCAAGGGCAGCACCGGGCGCCAGGAACTCATTGCCGAGCAGCGGCAGTGGCTTGCCATGCGTGATGCCTGTAAGGCGGATGCCGGGTGTTTGGCGGCGGCGTACCGCGAGCGCCTGGCGCAATTGCACCCAGGGGCCGTGCTGGAGCTGTCTCCGCTCGCGCTTCCCCAGTTCCTGGCGAAGCATCCAGACGCGGTCATTCAACTCACCAGTCAAAGTCCGGGCTGTACATATTGTACGGACCAAGATCGCAGGACTTTCGCTGAGGTGGTGGCGCATCTGCCCGCGCATGTGGCTATCGCCAGGATAGAGTGGACACCGTGGTACCTTTTTCCCAAGGAAACTGCTTCGCTCACCGGATCCATGCCGGGAATTCCAATGATCGCGATATTGCGTGATGGGAAGGTGGTCGATCGCATTTCAGGTGCGCAGATAGACCCGGCATCGCTGTCCCAGACCATGGCCTCGGTGTTTCGGGAGTGATCGGGCTTGGGCAAAGACGACCGCCCATCTCCCAAGAGATTGAACGGCCGCGCCCATGGGGTCTAGAAGGGCGTGCCGGCGCGGGAGGCCAGCCACATGCCTCCCTTGATCATCCCGAGGAGGATGGCGGTCAGCACTCCGATGATGGCGATCACCGCGGTGTAGGTGCCCGCTTTTTGCGCCGAGCAGCGCATGGTCAGTGGTAAGCCGAGGAAGATCTGATAGATGGCGTACACCCATGCGGCAAGGCTCGCCAGGGCGCCCAGAAAGGGCACGGGGAGCGCCTGAAAGACCCCTGCAAGCCAGACCGGCGTAAAGGCATAGGCCACGGTCTTGGTGGCCTGGGCAAGATCGGGCTGGCCATCAAAGGACTTGGCCAGGGCCATGGTGGCCCAGGCCAGGACCGCCACCAGGACGATTTGAAGAATATAGCCCATGACCAGGTTTTGGATGACAAAGGGACCGACGCCTCCCATGCCGAGCATGGTCGCAGGACCCATTATCCGTGACCACATCAACGAAGCCCCTATACTGGAAAATACGGGTGGAATGGCCGCCAGCCACAAGATCCAGCCCAGGTAGAGGGTGCGAACGGAAGTCGCCTCGTCGGCAATCTGCGGCCAGATCTCTTTGGGCTTGGTCAGGATGGCCATGATGCGCTGCACGGATGGTGTCTGCATAACTGCTCCCTCCTCAGTTGAGATTGTCGTAAAAGTGTGGGTTATGGCCAAGCCGGGAGTCAAGCCGTCCGCCCCGGTGCCATGCCCATCGGCAAGGGATGGACCATGGGCCGTGATGGCCGGGAAGCGGTGCAATCTTAATCCATGAGTTCAGGCAGGCGTTGCCGGACATTTCGGCGACGGAGTTTGCAGCCTTCGCACAAAGGCAATACATTGCCATCGAAGCTGAATCCGTGACCTTGTGGACGGTTGCTGCGGGTTGGGAGGCCACGGTTTGCGCATGAGGGGGTGCTTTCGGACGAGGTTTCCGGGAGCAGCCTTCTCTGCCGCACTGGGGGATGGTTCGGCTATAGACCCGCCTGTCCTGACGGTGGGCGCTTGGAAACAAAAATCAAAGCGCCCCATCTTTCGGAGTGGGCATGAGACGCCGCAAAAAGGCGCGGCGGTCGCATTGTTGCTGTTTTTCCAGGTTGGCGCGGGTTTGTTGGCGGAAGCTGAGGACTTGGCCCCAGGCGGCGAAAACGGCGTTGGCATCGGGGTAGCGGCGAAGGCCCTGCACTTCGGGCTGGAGGAGGAAGTGGCCCAGTTCGGGCAGATGGTGGAGATGGCCCTGGCCGATGAGCCCCGGGACGGGCAGGGGGAGGAGGGGGCCGAGGGCGAGGCAGGGATGGGCGGCTCGCTCGGCGGCGGTCCAGCCTTCGGGGAGGGGAAGGGCGGGGATGGCAGTGGGTATGCAGATGCGGTAGAGGGCGATAGGGGTGAGCAGGTGGCCCAGCCACCAGCCGGTGACGGGGCGTAGATCGCGCAGTTCCACGCCCAGATGCGGATGGGCCGCCTGGCTGTCGCGAAAGCAGGCCTCATGCCAGTGGCGAAAGGCGGCGGTAATCTGGAGAGTGAGGGCTTCCGCCGTTGCGGCGGGCAGAATTTGCCATGTCCCGGTCATCCCGGATTCGTCAACAGTGCTTTTGCGCGTCATGCCTGGAGCTCCGGGGTGAGGCAGGCGTAGACCAGCCCCGCCAGTTCCTGGGCAAGGCCGCGGTAAAAGAGCAGTTCGCTCTGAGCCGTGAGGTCGCTGAGGAAGCGATCCAGCCAGTCGCCGAGGGTATCCTGGCAAAAGCCCTGCAGGACTTCTGGTTCACCTTGCTCCCGGAGGAAGGCGGCACATTCGCAGATGGTGCCCAGATAATCGGCGGGGAGACCGGTGGGCAGCAAGCCCAGTTCGCCATAGAACCTTTCCAGGGCGGCGGCGCGATGGCCGTTCAGGGTGCCCTCTTCCAGATAGGCCGAGGCAAAGGGCGGACAGAGGGCCGGGAAGGTGAAGAGCCGGGTATGTTCCCCCTGCCAGGCATCCAGGGGGAGGGCGCTCAGTTCCCGCAGGGCGGCGGCCAGCCAGGGGGGCTGGCAGGGTTGTTCCTGCAAGAGGTCCAGGGACTCGGCATCCGGTTCCGCCAGCGCCATGGCGCAGAAGCGCCAGGTGGCGATGGTGTCGGGGCGCCTTGCCGAGGCCGCTTCAGTGGCTGGTAAGGACATGATAAATACCCGCGCCGAGGACGCCGTCGTGGCCGGCATTGCCCCAGGGAAAGACGTAAACCCCGCTGGCCAGGAAGTAATGGCGCAGCAGGAAGCCGCCCAGCAGGACCATGCAGGCCGTGAGAATTACCGGGGCGCTGCGTTGCCAGCCCATGAAGGTGCCCTTGCTTTCCATGACGAAGGGCAGGATCAAGCCAATGCCGAGGAAGCCGACGATCCAGCCCCAACTGTGCCAGAGGATGGATAGGCTGGCCTGGCCGCTGAGACTGCCGGGCAGTACAACAAAAAGAATACTGAAGATGAGCACGATTTCCACGGCGATGAGGATGAGATCCAGGCGCTCATACCAGCGGGCCATGGTGCCATGCTGGCGCAGCACGGCGTAGAGAACGAGGAGTTGATAGGCCAGTGCCGTGGAAAATGCGGAAACGGTGAACAAGGGCGGGACCAGGTCATTGGCCCACAGGGCCGCGGCGGGAAAGGAGCGCAACAGCAAACCGGTATAAACCGCCGTGCCTACCCCATTGAGGATGGCGACCCAAGCGATGGGGGTGCGCAGGCGCGTGGCCCAGTCACCAATGAGACGGATCAGTGGCAGATCGAACCATCTTCCCAACCAGGGGCCGGCCACGGGCAGCTTGCGCAACCACGGCTCATCCAGCAGCAAGGGCCAGACATAGAGCAAACCGAAGACCATGGCCCAGATGATGAACTGGGTGCCCCAGGCGATCCAGGACCAGGGCAGGAAGAGCACGTTCCAGGGCAGCAGGATTTCCCAGACCCGGATGGGATGGAGCAGATCCACCAGCAGGAGGGCGGAGCCGAAACCCAGGAAGGCCTCGCCGGAGAGGGTGCCCCAGAGGGTGATGGCGCGTCCCGCCTGGAAATAGCGGTGGCTGAAGAGACTCAGGGCGATGAGGGCGGCGCCCAGACCGCCCAGGAAAAGATAGGCGGCGACCAGCACGCCCCAACGGTCCTGGGTGGCGAAGGTGGTGGCGAAATGAACGGCGCTCATAGCAGTTCCTCCGGAATCTTGTGGACATAGTAGACGTTGGGGCCGGTGCCCAACTCCGTGAGCAGGCCCTGGGCCTTGCCGGTGGCGACGACCTTGGTGAGGAGATCGTTGGGGTTGTCCAGATCGCCAAAGATGCGGGAGTGGGCCACGCAGGTCTCCACGCAGGCCGGTTGCAGGCCTTCCTGCAGGCGTTCATAGCAGAAATCGCACTTGTCGATGCTGGGCACGGTGCGCTTGAGGAAGTCCTTGCCGTAATAGGCCTCGCCGTGGCTGATATCCTCACGGTCGGCACCATAGCGGGCATCGTAGGGGCAGGCCATGGCGCAGGCCTGGCAACCCATGCAGATTTCCGGATTGACGCGGACGATGCCGTTGGCCTCCTTCCAGGTGGCGCCGGTGGGACAGACGCTCACGCAGGGCGGGTTGTCGCAGTGGTTGCAGAGCTTGGGAAAGAACTGGCGCAGGATCTTGTCCCCCACCTCGATCTCCTCGTCATAGACATAGGTGCGGAACTTGTCGGGGTTCCACACCGGGGTCTGGTTTTCCATGGCGCAGGCCGCCATACAGGCGTTGCAGCCGACGCAGGTGTCCAGATTGATGAGCATGGCATATTTGGTCATGGATGATTCCTCAGGCGCGTTCCAGGCGCACGGTGAATTCCTGGGAGCGGAAACCGCCGCTCACCGGTTCGATGAAGTTGGGAGTGATCTTGTTGAGGGCCGTGCCCATGCCCACCGCGTGGGTGAGCGCGGGGTTCTGGTCGCCGAAGCCGCTATAGAGAAACACCGTGTCGGCGCGAATGAGGCGGGTGACATGGACGGCGGCATCGGCCTTCTGCTGGGTGAGCAGATTGGTGACGCGCACCTGGTCGCCCTCGCGCAGCCCGAGCTTTTCCGCCCGCTGGGCATGGACCCAGAGGCCGGTATAGATGTCGCCGCGGAACTTGTTGATGCCCACCAGCGGCTGGAAGTCGTTGTTGGGCGAGCAGTGGGAGACGGTGGGGACCATGCCGAAGGTGAAGTAAAATTCGTTGTCTCCCATGGGCGCCTTGGCCTCTGGTCGGCAATCGGCGGGGATATGGGTGGCCAGCACGGAGAAATACGGGTTGTCCCACAAGCCGAATTGATCCCGCAATTGACCATACAGGTTGCTGTAGAACTCGGCGCGGCCGCTGGGGGTGGGCAGGGCCATCTTGCGCGGCATGCCGTAGTTGGCGATGAGATCCTCGGCCTTGGCGACGGGATAGACCCCCTTTTCCCGCAGGACGGCATCCAGCTTTTGCGGCGTGATGCCGAGCCCTTTGGCCTTCATTTCAAAATCCACCTGGCGGCTGGCCATGTTGAAGGGGTTTTTGATGCCTTTGGCGCGATTTTCGGCAGTCAGGGCCTTGAGGCGGGCGGCGGGCACGCCGGCGAGTTGCTCCAGAGCCCGATAATAGGGCTCGCTGCTGCCGCTGATGATCTCCGTCAGCTTCAGCAAGGCATCGGGCAGAATGACGTTGTCGTAGAGGGGCGGCACGGCCTGATAACGGGTGATGAGCATGTTGTCGGGATTGGTGCCGTTGCCGTAGATGGCCGGCTCATCGCGCTCCAGGTAGGTGAGTTCCGGTAGGACCACGTCGGCATAGGCCAGGGTATCCGAGGGCATCACGTCCATGACGACGACCAAGTCCATGTTGGGATGGTTCAGGACCTCTTCCCAGAAGCCCTCGGGCGCATCGCGCAGGGGATTGGTGCCGTTGAAGAGGATGGCTTTGCAGAGATAGGGCGCGCCTTTCCAGGTCAGCTTGCCTTTGACGGCGGAATCCAGGCCGACTTCCGTGGTGAAGGGAAACGCCGCCCAGTCGGGGGAATCCTTGGGGGTCTGATCGCGGTGCACCGCCGCCCAGGCCGGATAGCCGTGGGGATAGGTGTTGGGATCGGCTGCCGCCTTGGCGCTCCAGTAAACGAAGGGCATGCCCGCCAAGCTGGCCATGGGCGGCGCCTTGGGGTCATTCTTCACCTCCCACATGTGCCGCACCTGCTCGCGGTAGTCGCCGCCGAAGATCCAGCCGCCGGGCACGTCGAACCCGCCCTTGAGGCCCTGGATCATGGCCTGGACCCTGCGCAGCATCTGGATGTTGCCATAGCGGGCGCCGGACCATCCGGGGATGAGGATGGGCGACTTGGCCTGATGAAAATCGCGAACGATCTTGCGGATGTCGGCGGCGCTGATGCCAGTGTTGGCGGCGGCCCATTCGGGCGTGTAGGACTGAATCTCCTGATGCTGGGCATCAAAGACCGTCAGCATGGCCTCGCCATTGTGGCTAAAGCCTTGGGGTGCGCGAAGCAGGGGGGTCACGCTGTTGCCGTTGCTGCCTTGCAGATTGTGGTTGCTGAAGGCGGGGAGAAAGACCACCTGACCGCTCTTGGCGTCGATGACGGCGGGTTCTTTTTGCGCCGAGAGATAGAGTTCCCAGGCGTTGTGGGCATTTTTGCGCACCAGGAAGGGCATGTTGCTGTGGCTGACGAGAAATTCCTCATCATACCAGCCGTTATTCATCATCTCCCGCAGCATGGCGAGGGTGAAATCCAGGTCGGTGCCGGGCTTGATGGCGTACCACTCGTCGGCCTTGGCCGCCGTTTCCGAGGCGCGCGGGTCGAGGACCACCACCTTGGCCCCTTTCTCTATGCCGGCGGCGAAACGCACGGCACGGCAGGTGGAGACGCCGCCGATGCTGGCGTTGCCGATGATGGAGAGGATGTAGTCGCTGTTTTCGTAATCCTCAATGTTCTCGCCGTGAACGACATAGTTGCCGGTCATGGAGTTGGTGCCGAAATGGCCGTTGAAAACGCAGTTTTGGGTGGGCGAGGTGATGAGATTGGGGATCTGATTGGCGGCGGTGAAGCAGAAGGTGTTGGGAATATAGAAGGAACAGGTGCTCCAGCCGCCATAGATGGTCCATTCCCACGGCTTGATCCCCTTGCTCTTCTGGGCGATGTAATCCCAGGCCTCATCCCAGGTGGCGGCGCGGAATTTCATCTCCCCGCGCTTGCTGCCGGCCACGCGGATCAGCGGGGTCTTGACGCGGTTGGCGCTGTAGACCTGGCGCAAGCCTGACTGGCCGCGGGCGCAGATCTTGTCGCCATTGAGGGTGGAGTTGGGGTTGCCGCCCAGCTTCATGATGCGCTCCCGCCCCTTTTTTTGGGCGACCGTGATGCGCAGGGAACAGAAGGAAGAGCAATAATTGCAAATGGAATAGGCGAAATGATCGGCCGGATCGGGCTTGTCGGGGCCGGCGATCCGAATCCAGTTCGGGTGGTAAAGGGTGGCGCCGACCGCCCCCAGGCTGGTGTTTTTGAGAAAACTGCGGCGGGTCATTTTGGGGAACTGCCAAGCCATGATAAGGCCTCCTGCCTGCGAATGCGCGTTATAGCGAACCGGTTTGAACCGGCGCGGGATGGTGGTTTTGTTTCTAACGATATAACGAAATGCTAATATGCTTATATAATACTCTTGAAGACCGAAGTCACAAGAGATGAACATCGTTTTATCTATTGTTTTATTGAATCTGCATATTTAATAATTTGATGAATTTATGGGATGCCGCCGGGCGCGGGTTGACGCCAGGAACGATTACGGCTTGGGCCCAATGGCCGTTTCCCGGACTATTGGCTGCTGCGGGGCAATTGCATGGTGATACAGTGCAGGCTGCCGTGTTGGCGGGTCAGTTCGAGGCAGGGGATCGGGATGATTTCACGATCCGGGAAGGCTCCTTGCAGGCGTTCCCGGGCCACGTCATCGGCGGGATCATCATAGGCGGGGAGCAGCACCGCGCCGTTGATGATGAGGAAATTGGCGTAACTGAGGGGCAGGCGGGTGCCATCATCGTCAAAACGCGCCTGGGGCCAGGGCAGGGGGATGAGATGGTAGGGACTGCCGTCGCTGCCGCGGAGGCCGGAAAGTTCGGCGGCCATCTGCTGGAGCGGCGCAAAATGGCTGTCGTCCGGGTCGTCGCAAGCCTGGTAGCTGATGCTGCGGGGGCTGCAAAAGCGCGCCAGGGTGTCGATATGGGCGTCCGTATCGTCCCCTTCCAGGTGACCGCTTTCCAGCCACAGCACCCGTTCCATGCCGAGATGCTGGCAGAGCAGGGCGCTGATCTCGCCGCGCGCATACTGCGGGTTGCGGTTGGGGGAGAGGAGGCAGGCACTGGTGGTGAGCAGATTGCCCGCGCCATCCGCTTCGATGCTCCCGCCTTCCAGGATCATCCCCAGGGTGCGCAGCGGAACATCGCCGTAGGCCCCTTGGGCGTGAAGACGGCGGGTGATCTGATTGTCGAGGTCAGCGCGGAATTTGAGGCCCCAGGCATTGAAGCCGAAGTCCAGGAGTTGGCCCTTGCCCTGTTCATTGAGGAGGGTGATGGGGCCGTGGTCGCGGGCCCAGGAGTCGTTGCTGGGGCAGATCTGCAGGTGGCATTGCGTCAATCTGGCCCCGGCGGCGCTCAGGGTCTCGAGGCAATGGTCTGCGCTGGCCCGGTCGTGACAGACAATCAATACCGCTTCGCGCTGGCTGATCTCTCGGGCGATCCGGGCAAAGACGGCGCTGACTTCCGCCAGACGCGGCGCCCAATCGCTTTCCGGGTGAGGCCAGGTAAGCTGCACGGCCCATTGCGGGGCCCATTCGGGGGGAAGGCGATAGGCCTGGGTCATGTCCGTCTCCGGTAGAGTTTCCCTTTTCTCCATCATACGACCAAGCGCCCTTTTCGTCAGCCGCTGGTAGCGCTTACACTGCATTACCATGAACGCATCCTCCGAACGTGTCGATCATCTCCTTTCCCGTCTGGGTTATTGCAGCCGCTCCGAAGTCCGCGACCTGTTGCGCGCCGGCCGGGTGGCCGTTGACGGTGTTCCCCTGTCCCGGCCCCAGAGCAAGGTTCCACCGTCCCTGGTCACCCTGGACGGGGCGCCCCTGGAACATCCGGAGTGCCTCTATATCCTCTATCACAAACCCCTGGGCAAGGTCTGCGCCCATGACGACGCGCGCGGCATCTATGCCGATTTTCCCGCACGATGGCGCCTGCGGCGGCCCTGTTTTGCCAGCGTCGGACGGCTCGACAAGGAAACGAGCGGACTCTTGCTGCTTACGGATGATGGCGACTGGCTGCATCGCCTCATCGCCCCCCGTTTTGCCGTGCCGCGTCGTTATCGGGTGCTGCTGCAGTCGCCCCTGCGGGGGGATGAGGCGGAGCAACTAGCGAGCGGGACCTTATTGCTGGAGGGCGAGGACTCCCCCTGTCGCCCCGCCGAATTGGCGGTGCTGGGCGAGCAGGAAGTATTGCTCACCCTGCGCGAGGGCCGTTACCATGAAGTGCGCCGCATCTTTGCCGCCCTGGGCAATGCGGTCGTGGCCCTGCACCGCGAGTCCTACGCCGATCTCACCCTGGCGGGCCTGGAACCGGGCGCGTGGCGGGAACTGACCCCTGCAGAAAGGCCATAGGAGTGACCATGATCTGGATGCCGCATGTCACCGTAGCCGCCGTGGTGGAGGAGGATAAACGCTTCCTCCTGGTGGAAGAGGAGGTCGAAGGCAGGCGCTGCTTCAACCAGCCCGCCGGCCATTGGGATCCGGGGGAGGGGCTGCTGGATGCGGTGGTGCGGGAAACCATGGAAGAGACGGGCTATCCTTTCGTGCCGGAAAGCCTCATCGGCATCTATCACTGGGAGCACCCCCGCAAGGACCTCACCTATCTGCGTTTCGCCTTTGCCGGCCGGGTGGGGGCGCGGGATCCGGGGCGGCCTCTGGATACGGGGATCATTGGTCCGCAATGGCTCTCCTTGGCGGAAATACGGGACCAGCCGGGGCGGATGCGTAGCTCCCTGGTGCTGCGCTGCGTGGAGGATTTCCTTGCGGGACAGCGCTATCCGCTGAACATCCTGCAGCGGCTGTAAAGCCAGAAACGGCGGTTGGCAAAGGCGCTTTTCGCTCCAGCGGTCTTTGCCTGTTGTTCTACGGCTCATCCCTCTGGCGGTTGAAAACTCGCCCTGCGGGCTCAAACAGTTCACTTGCCGGGCGCGAGATTTCACCTAGAACGACGACGGTGCGGGCCGAAGTCGCGGCAAAACACCCGGGCCAACCGCCCCATATCGGATAAAGCGCAATGGCCTTCCTGCCGCCGGACAATGCCGCCGCTGCGCAACTGACGGCGGCCCCTCCAACATGCTATCTTTGTGCCAATGACATCGGCAGAGACGATGAGGGGCCATGATCGACGCAGACGGCTACCGCCCCAACGTGGGCATGATTATCTGTAATCACGAAAACCAGGTCTTGTGGGCCAGGCGGGTGGGCGAGAACGCCTGGCAGTTTCCCCAGGGCGGCATACAGCGCTCGGAAACGCCGGAGCAGGCCATGTTGCGGGAACTGGAGGAAGAGGTGGGCACCGCCAAGGTGGGTATCATCGGCCGTACTCGCGGCTGGCTGCGCTACGACGTGCCCCGTTCTCCCCAGCGGGCCCGCCGCCGCTATCGGGGCCAGAAACAGATCTGGTTTCTGCTGCGCTTCGAGGGCGAGGAGGGGGAGATCAACCTGCAGACCAGCCAGCCGGAGTTCGAGGAATGGCGCTGGGTGGACTACTGGGCGCCGGTGAATGAGATCATCGCGTTCAAGCGTCGTGTCTATTGGCAGGCCTTGCGCGAGTTGGCGCCCCTCATCGGCGCCGGACCGCCGCCCACGGAGCCCCGGGGCTTGCCGCGACCGATCATGATGGCACCGGAGCGTCGCTAGGCCCGTTGCCGGGCGCCGCGAGCGGCCAGGCCCAGGAGCAGGGCGTTGACGGCAAAAACCAGCACGCTCCAGTGGGTGATGGGGAGGCCCAGCCAACGCTTGCCACCGGCCGTCACGCAGGAGCCCTGACCACTGAGGCTGGCGGCAAAATCGGACCCCCATGGCCCCCAGGCGGGGGACGTTTCCAGAAAACGCACGGCGCTACAGCTTTCCACCTGCGGTGCTGCGGCAACGAGATGCCATTGCCAGGCCCCGGCTGCGGCACCGCCCAGGGCCGCCAGCGCGGCTACCCAGAGGAGAGCAGGGCGCATGCCGCCGCGCCAAAGGAGGGCGGCGCCCGCACCGGCGATCATCAGCAGGTCGGCAATGCGCTGATAGATGCACAGGCTGCATGGGGCGATACCCCGATCGAACTGCAGCCAGAGGACAATGCCCAGGGCGGCGCTCCCGCTGAGCACGGCAAAGGCAGCGATACCATCAATCCCGTATTTCCGCATGGTCCCGTTTCCTCGCACTCCGTAGGGGCTCAGGGCGTCTGCAACAGCGCCGGCCAGTCGCTTTTCCGGGGCAGGCCCATGATGAACCCCATCTGTCCGCTCCTGTCGCGATAAATCAGAAACGGCACCCCATTGCCGCCGGCCATCTCCAACAGATTTTCATTGTAGCGGAGCTCTCGTTGGGCCTGAGCATCGGGCGCAATGGCGGCGATGCCCCCGCTGGGTTTGCCGCTGCTGCCAAAATGAATTTCATTTTCCTGGAGGGCCTGGCGCGGGTCCTTGGCTTGGAGGATGGCCGCCGCCTTGCCGGCACTGCTGGGAAAGAGGATGGCCACGGGGATGAAGCGCGCCCGCAGCCGCCCGGCGCTGATGGGTTTTTGCAAATCTCCATAGAGCAGATGGCAATAGGGACAGTTGGGATCAAAAAAGACATAGACCACGGGGCCTTTCCGCCCTTCCTCGACGTAATGGGCATGATCCAGTGCCTGCCAGAAGCTGGGGGCATGCTCGGCCAGGGCCGGGGCGGCGAGGCTGCTCAGGCAGCAAAACAGCAGGATGCGCAAAACGCTCATGGCTTCTCCGCAAGGACACTGGTCAGGCGCAGCAGGGCGATCCTTTTGCGGCTATAGAGTTCATAGCCTGCGTAGAGTTCCTGGCTGTGGATGCTTGTGGGCAACGCTTTTCGGACGGCGGCGAGATCCGCTTCGGGCAGGGCGAGGAAGGCGGTTCCCTGCCCATCCGCCACGATCCGCGCCAGCCGGGTCAGCCGCTCCGGTTCATGCCCGGGCATGGCGCCGCGGCCGGCGTAAAAGAGAAAGCTCGGCTGGAACCAGTGCCAGGTGGCAATGGCATAGGGCTGCGCCCCTTCCATGGTGCGGATCATTCGGCCCATGGTCACGGAAGGTTTGAGGGAGTCCAGGGCCGGCATGGCGACGAGAACGAGGACGCCCGTGAGGGCTACGGCGCCGATACCCAGGCTGCCGATGATCGCCATGAGCCGGCCGCCCCAGGCAAAATAGAGGGCCGCCAGCGCCGCCAGGAAATAGGGGAGACCCAGATAGGCGACATCGCCCAGGGGCGGAATCTCCTTGGGGACCAGCCACCAGCCCAGGCCGGCCAATGTCAGGCCGATGCCCAAGAGCGCGCTCAGGGAGAGCAGGACACCCCAGCGCCGCAAGGGAATGATCCCGTGCAGGGCCAGGTGCAGGCGCTGGGCCAAGAGCAGAAAGAGGGGGGGGTAGGCTTCCCACACATAGTTGGGCAGTTTGGTGGCCGCCAGGCTGAAAAAGACTACCCAGGTGATGGCCCAGAGCAGCATGAAGGCATCTTCGGGCGCCTTGGTGAAGAGGGTCCCGCGCCGCTGCCAGAGTTCCGCAGCGGTCTGGGGAAGGAAAATGGACCAAGGCAGCAGGGCCAGGGGAATGGTGAGGAGGTAGTAGTAAATGGGTCCGCGGTGCCCCTCCATGCTGGCGGTATAGCGACCGATGTTTTGCTGGTCGATGAAGAGGCGATCCCAGAGCCAGTGGGTTTCGACCCCAACGGCCAGGTACCAGGGCAGGGCGATCAACAGGAACAGCGGCACACCCAGGGCGAGTTGTCCTTGCCGCCAGAGATGGGGCAGATCGCGGCGGCCGAGGAGAAACAGGACGATGATCAGACCGGGCAGAAGGAAGCCGATGGGCCCCTTGGCCAGGGTGGCCAGGGCCATGGCGGCATAGCTGATGAGATAATCGCGCCGCCGCTCCTCGGCCAGGAGATAGCCGCGCAGGTACGAGATCAGGCTGACGGTGACGAAGAAGATCAGCAGGGGATCGGGAACGGCCGCGCGGAAGATGATTTGGCTGTGCAGAGCGGTAGCGGTCAGCAGGCCCGTCAACAGGGCCGTGCGCTCCCCGTAAAGACGGCGGAGGGCCAGGGCAAGATAGAAGACCAGCAATGCCCCCAGGGCTACGGAGCCGATGCGCAGCCCCCAGCCATTCATGCCCAGGAGACGCACGCCAGCCCCCATGAGCCAGTAGTTGAGAATGGGCTTGTCCGGGCGCAGGGCCTCGTTGAAGGTGGGGACCACGAGGTTGTGGTGGGCCAGCATTTCTTTCAGGGCTTGGGCGTTGTTGGGTTCGTCGATATCCCAGAGGCTGGCGTTACCGGTGTGGAAGGCCAGCAGCCAGAAGGCGAAGAGAAAGAGGAGCAGTGCTTGCAGCAGAAAGGATTGCGATGGGGCGCTGGCGGGTTTATGCATCCCGGGCGCCACCCTTGAGGATGCGGGCCTTGTCCCGCTGCCACTCCCGTTCCTTGAGGGTGGCGCGTTTATCATGTTCCTGCTTGCCCTTGACCAGGGCGATCTCCACCTTGGCCCGCCCCTGTTTCCAGTACATGGCCAGCGGCACGACGGTAAAGCCCTTGCGCTCCACGCTGCCGATGAGGCGGTTGATCTCTTCCTTGTGCATCAGGAGCTTGCGCGTGCGCGTCGGATCGGGGTTGATGTGGGTACTGGCGGTGGGCAGGGGGCTGATATGGGCGCCCAGCAACCACAGCTCGCCGCCCTTGACGAGCACGTAGCTGTCCTTGAGATTGAGCCGCCCGGCACGCAGGGACTTGACCTCCCAGCCCTGCAAGACCATCCCGGCCTCGAAGCGCTCCTCAATGAAATACTCGTGTTTCGCCTCGCGATTCAGGGCGATGGTGCTGCTCATAGTGCCACTCCCGACGAACTCAAGGCGCATTGTAAAGCAAAAGGGCCGCGGGGATAACGCCTGTTGACCAGATGGCCGCCGCAGCCGGAACAGGGACTGTAGCGGTCGGGGGCGGCCGGGCTGGGCATCATGCCCATGGGCGAAGCCCGGCGGCTTGCCAAGCTGAGAAAGCCCCTATACTTTGCAGAGGTCCGCATCCGGCCCGGGGGGAGGGTATTGTTGCAGCAGACGCGGCGTACACCGTGGGTAGGCATTGACGCGGGCATCCTCCTGACGGAGATGGCGGATATCGCCCGTTGGCTCCTGGATCAGTTCCGCGGAGCGGAAACGGAGATCCTCCTCGAAAATTATATCTTCGAAGGAGGGGTCTGGCCGGGGCAGGTCCTTGACATCCTGGAGGCCAAGGCCCGCTCCGGTGTGCGCGTCCATGTCACCCTGGATGCCATCGGCAGTCGCGGCTTTCCGTCGGCCTGGAGTTCCCGGTTGCGGGCCGCGGGGGCCCATGTCCACTGGTATCACCGGCTGCGTTTCATCGGGATGGAGCATCGCCTGCGCCGCACCCATCGGCGCATCATCGTGGTGGATGGCCAATGGGCGGCCGTTGGCGGCTTTGCCTTTGCCGATGCCTGGCTGGGGGCGGGGGAAGGCAGCCCGCCCTATCGCGATGCCCTCTTTGCCTGTCGTGGGCCCATCGCCCAGCACTTGCGCCTGGCCTTCGCCCGCCATCACCCCGACTTCCCGGCGTTGCCGCTGCCCTTGCCGGATTCCGGGGCAATAGAGGCGGGGGCGGCCTGCTGGGGCAAGGGCCGCCTGCTGGAGGGCCTGCCGCCCCGGCGCCGCGGCATGCGCCGGCGTTTCCTGGCCGTCCTGCGCACTGCCCGCCGGGAATTGTGGATCGCTACCCCCTACTTCAATCCCGACCCCGTAGTCCGTCGCGCCCTGCAGCAGGCCGCCCGGCGAGGGGTGGACGTGCGCTTGCTGCTGGCGGGCCGGATCACCGATCATCCACTTTTGCGTTTTGGCATACAGGCGTATTATCAGCCGCTGATGCAAGCGGGCGTGCGTATTTATGAATATCAGGGTGCGTTCCTGCACGGCAAGTATGCCTTGGCCGATGGTTATTGGGTGACTCTCGGGTCGGCCAATCTCGATTTTTTGAGCTTATGGTTTAATCGCGAGCTCAACATAGAATTACGTAGCCCCTTGGCGGTCTTATTGTTACGCAGCCTTTTCGTGCGCGAGTTCGCCCATGCGCAGGAGCTTGCCATGGGCGGCTGGCAGCGACGGCCGCGCTGGCGGCGCACACTGGAGTGGCTTTTGGCCGTGCTCGACCGCTGGGCGCAAGCGCGCGCCCTCGGCCGACGCAAATATTGAGAGGTTTTCATGCATCATATTCGCAAGACGGCTGTTCTGCCTTACAGCGCAGATCAGATTTTTGCCTTGGTGGAGGACATCCCCGCCTATCCGCAGTTTTTGCCCTGGTGCGGCCGGAGCCGGATCATCGAGGATCATGGTGATGAGGCGCTGGCCGAAATTACCATTTCCCATGGGGCATTCGGGAAATCCTTTACGACCCGCAATCGTTATCAGCGCCCCAAGCTGGCGGAACTGCGCCTGATCAACGGCCCCTTTCGTTTTCTGGAAGGATTATGGCAGTTGGAGGCCGTCAGCGGCGGCACGCGCGTCACCCTGGATCTGCGTTTCGAGTTCAGCTCGCGCCTCATCGGCGCCTTTTTGGATCCCATCTTCAAGCAGGCTGCCGAAACCATGGTGCAGAGCTTCGCCAGCCGCGCCCGGGCCGTCTACGGCCCCCCCGGTGCCCGCCTTCCTGCCCAATCCTGACCTGCGCCCCGGTCAGCCGGGGCATTGGGCCACGGGCCTTGATCCGGCGGCCCATGTCCACATCCTGCCAATGCCGTGCTTGTGCAGGTCGCGGCCATGGGCCGCTCCTGCGGGTCGGGGGCACGCTGCATGATGATGAGGCGCGGCGGATGCCTGGCCGTTAGGCGTTCTGTAGCGTTGTGCCGGAGGTCAGGATGCAGCCGCCGCCGTGGCCTCTGCCGCCTTCACGTCGCCCTGGACACCCAGCAATTTGCCGTCCTTGTCAAAGAGGACGTAGATCTTGCGCACTTCGAGGGTGCCATAGGCCGGCTTCAAGCTATATACATAGACCCACTGGTCAGGGTGCCAGGGGTCCCGCAGGAGGGGCGAGCCCAGGATGGTGCGCACCTGCAACTGATCCATGCCGGGATGCAATTCGGCCAGTTCCTTGGCGGTGACGACATTGCCCTGCTGCACGTTCACGCGATAGATATTGCAGCCGGTGAGCAACAGGCCGAGAAGGGGTATCAGGAGGAAAGGGCGGAGGCTTCTCATAGTCCTTGTCTTGGGCGATCGGTGCATCTATCCTAAACCATTCTTGGATGCCATTTCTACGAGCGAATGAATAGCGACGAACTCAAGCGTGCCGGCCTCAAGGCCACTCTGCCGCGTCTCAAGATCCTGCGGATCTTCGAGGAAGGCGCCACCCGCCATCTTACGGCCGAGGATATCTATCGGCAGCTTCTGGATGCCGGCGAGGAAGTGGGGTTGGCCACGGTCTACCGCGTGCTTACCCAGTTCGAGTCGGCGGGTCTGGTGCGCCGCCATCATTTTGAAGGCGACAAGGCCATTTTCGAGCTCAATGAAAGCGGGCACCATGATCATATGGTCTGCACCGCCTGCGGCAAGGTGCTGGAATTCTTTGACGAGCGTCTGGAAGCACGGCAGCGCGAACTGGCTGAGGAAGAAGGCTTTTTCATTACCGACCATAGCCTCTATCTCTACGGAACCTGTCTGGGAATGCAGGAGCGGGGGGTCTGCTCGCTCAAGTCGGCCGATGAAGCGGATCACTGATATTTCCGCCGTTCAAGCTCCAGCGCCGCGCCGCGGTGCAGTGCCAAGTCCAACGATGTTCGATTGCGCGGAGCGGGCGAAAAAAACGCCGGCTACCCGTCGATGTATGGCCACCTTTCCAGGAGAAACCCCATGGACGCAAAACTCGTAGAAGCCTTTCAGCGCACCCTGGAAGACCGGCGCCAGGACCTGCTTGCCGGAGTGCGCACGCACCTGCTCAATGGTGAACTGGCGGCGGAGGAGCGGGAGCGGCTGGAAGTGCGGGATGTCGGTGATGACTCGGTGCTGGATCTCGCCGAGAGCCTGGGGCTGGCGCGGGATTTGCGGGAAGCTCAGGCATTGCGGGCGGTGAACCTCGCCCTGGAGCGCATTCGGGCCGGCACTTACGGGATCTGCGTGGACTGCGGGGAAGAGATTCCCGTGGCGCGCTTGCAGGTGGAGCCCGAAGCGGAGCGCTGCGTAGCATGCCAGCAGCGTTGGGAGGCGTTGCAGGAGCAGACGGAGGCGACTCTCTAAGCCCCTTCTCCGCGAATCTCCGTTTCGCTGAGGACGAGATTGTCGCGATGGATGAGTTCCGGATCCTCCAGTTCGCCAAACTCCTCGGCGATCACCTTGCTGCTTTTCCCGATGCGCTGCCGGACCATCTGCGCGTCGAGGTTGACCAGGCCCCGGGCCACTTCCCGGCCCTCCGGGTCCAGGCAAACGACCAGGTCGCCGCGCTGAAAGCTTCCCTCCGCCGCGGTAACACCGACGGGTAGCAGGCTGCCGCCTTTTTTCCTCAACACTTGCGCTGCGCCAGCATCGAGGTGCAGGGTGCCGGCCGCCCGGAGCTGCCCCGCCAGCCAGCGCTTGCGGGCGGCGAGACGGGCCAGGCGGGGATGGAAGTAGGTGCCCAGGGCTTCTCCCCGCTGCAGGCGCAAAAGCAGGTCCGGCTCGTGACCGCTGGCGACGATGGTGGCGGTTCCCGAGCGGGCGGCCCGGGCGGCGGCCCGCACCTTGGTGATCATGCCGCCGCTGCCCACATGGCTGCCCACGCCTCCCGCCATCTGCTCCAGGGCGGGATCGCCGGCGGTCACTTCGCTCAGCAGGCGGGCATCGGGATGCTGCCGGGGGTCGGCGTCATAGAGGCCGGTCTGGTCGGTGAGAATGACCAGGAGGTCGGCTTCCAGCAGGTTGCTCACCAGCGCTGCCAGGGTGTCGTTATCGCCAAAACGGATTTCTTCGCTGGCTACGGCATCATTTTCATTGATGATGGGGATTACCCCCATTTCCAGGAGGGTGCGCAAGGTGGCGCTGGCGTTGAGATAGCGGCGCCGATCGCGGAGATCCTCATGGGTGAGAAGCACCTGGCCACCGTGAACTCCCCCTTCGCGCAACCATTCTTCATAGATCTGGATCAGGGCTGCCTGGCCGACGCTGGCCGCTGCCTGCAGTTGATTGAGGGCCGTGGGCCGCGACTTCCAGCCTAGGCGCTCCATGCCGGCGGCTACGGCTCCGGAAGAGACGAGGACGATCTCGATGCCTTTCTGCCGCAAGGCGAGGCATTGCCGTACCCAGGCATGGATGGCCCCATGGTCCAGACCCTGGCCGCCATTGGTGAGCAGGCTGCTGCCAATCTTGACCACCCAGCGCCGCGCTTGCGGCATGGCAGCGCGATTCACCACTCTTCCTCCTCTTCCTCCTCCCCGATGCTCAGGGCCGGCTCGTCGTCCTCGTCCCATAGACCAATGGCCTCGGGTGGGGGCGGCGGCGGGAGCTCGGCCAAGGCCAACCAGACCTTGCGCATGAGTTCCTGGCAGCCGGCGCCGCTGGCGGCGGAAATGAGGAAGGCCGGATCCTGCCAGTCCAGGTCCCGACGCAGGGCCTGGAAGTGGGACTGGGCCGCCTCGGGGGTGAAGAGATCGGCCTTGTTGGCCACCAGCCAGCGCGGCTGCGCGGCCAGGGTTGGGCTGTAGGCGGCCAGTTCATCCTCCAGCGCCCGCACCTGCTCGGCGGGATCGCCGCCGTCGGGCGGAGACAGATCCACCAGGTGCAGCAGGAGCCGGGTGCGGGAGAGGTGTTTGAGGAAACGCGTACCCAGTCCGGCACCCTCGGCGGCACCGGGAATGAGGCCGGGGATGTCGGCCAAAACGAAGGATTCGTGCTCGGCAATGCGCACGACGCCCAAGTTGGGATACAGGGTGGTGAAAGGATAGTCGGCCACTTTGGGGCGGGCGGCGCTGACGGCGCGGATCAGGGTGCTCTTGCCGGCGTTGGGCATGCCGAGCAGGCCCACATCGGCGAGGAGGCGCAATTCCAGGCGCAACTGGCGTTCCTCGCCGCTGCCGCCCAATTCATGCTGACGCGGTGCCCGGTTGGTGCTGGATTTGTACCACATATTGCCGTGGCCTCCGCGACCGCCCTTGGCCACCAGCAGGGTATCGCCGTCGTGGCGCAGGTCCCCCAGGAGTTCGTGGGTGTCGTCGTCGTAGACCAGGGTGCCGATGGGGACGGTGATGCTCAGATCGCGCCCGCCCCGCCCCGTCATCTGCCGGCCGGCCCCCCCATGTCCGTTTTCCGCCCGAAAGCGGCGCTGGTAACGGAAGTCGATGAGGGTGTTGAGGCTGCCCTGGGCGACCAGCGTGACGTTGCCGCCCCGCCCGCCATCGCCCCCGTCGGGTCCGCCGAAGGGGATGAACTTCTCGCGGCGGAAGCTGACGGAGCCATGGCCGCCGTTGCCGGAGCCGACGGTGATGCGCACTTCATCAATGAATTTCATAGAAAAACCCCGCGCCGGAGAGTCCGGCGCGGGGCGCTCCGACGCTGGCTGGTCAAGCCGGCGAAACGACGCTGACGGTACGCACCTGGCGCGGGCCCTTGCGCTCGAATTTCACGACGCCCTCGGCCGTGGCGAAGAGGGTGTGATCCTTGCCTATGCCGACGTTGACGCCGGGATAAAACTGCGTGCCCCGCTGCCGTATGAGGATGTTGCCGCTGATGACCTGCTGTCCGGCGTAGCGCTTTACGCCCAGACGCTTGGACTGGGAATCGCGGCCGTTACGGGATGAACCGCCCGCCTTCTTGTGTGCCATGACGTTGCTCCTTAGGCCTCAATGCCGGTGATGCGAATTTCGGTGAAATATTGACGATGGCCCTGCTGCTTGCGGTAGTGCTTGCGCCGGCGCATCTTGAAGATCTGCACCTTTGCCGCGCGGCCCTGGGCGAGCACGGTGCCCTTGACGATGGCGCCATCGACATGGGGCGTACCGATCTTGACATCGGCGCCGCTGCCCACCATCAGCACGCGGTTGATGGCCAGCTCGCTGCCCTCTTCCAACTCCATTTTTTCGAGCCGGAGCTTGTCGCCCACTGCCACCCGATATTGTTTGCCGCCGTTTTCGATGACCGCGTACATCACAAACCTCCAAAATAAGGCTTTGCCGGAAGCTTCCGGAAAAGGGTAGTAAGATACCGGCAGGAGCGGTCACTGGTCAAGTGGCCTTGCCGCCACCTCCCGAAAACGCCTTGACAAGGCTGCCCTGCGATGCCGACAATCCTTTGCGCGTGCGCTTTCCGCCAGCAAATTGGGATCATCTTTGGAGCAAAAAGTGGCGATGGATTTGGAAGATGTCAACCGCCTGGTGCGGTCCGATATGGTGGCGGTGAACATCGTGATCCAGGAGCAGCTCCAATCGGCCGTGCCGACCATCCCGGCCATGGGGGCCTATATTATCGGCGCGGGCGGCAAGCGGCTGCGGCCCATCGTGCTGCTTCTGAGCAGCCGCATGGGGGGAGAGCATGGTACGCGACCCATCCCCCTGGCGGCGGTGGTCGAGTTCATCCATACCGCAACCCTGCTCCATGACGATGTGGTGGACGGCTCGGAACTGCGGCGCAGCAATGCGACGGCCAACCAGCTTTGGGGAAACGCCGCCGCGGTGCTGGTGGGGGATTTCCTCTATGCGCGCGCCTTTGAGATGATGGTGCGGGATGGGGACATCCGGGTGATGTCCACCCTCGCCGAGGCCACCAGTGTCATTGCCCAGGGCGAAGTGGCGCAATTGGAAAACGCCAACGACGCGGATCTGCAGCCCGATGCCTACTACGCGGTGATCGAGGCCAAGACGGCCAAGCTCTTCGAGGCCGCGGCACGTCTGGGCGCCATCCTCAATCATGCCGATCCCGAGCGGGAGGCGGCGCTGGCCCGCTATGGATCCTTGCTGGGTACGGCCTTCCAGTTGGTGGATGACGCCCTGGATTATTCGGTATCGGCGGAACAGATGGGCAAGAATCGCGGTGACGACTTGGTCGATGGCAAGGCGACGCTGCCCTTCATCTACGCCATGCAGGAAGGCTCGGAGGCGGAGCGGGGGGTGCTGCGGGACGCCCTGAGCAGCGGGGATCGCGCCGGGCTGGAGCGGGTCCTGGAAATCATTGCCAGGACCCGGGCGATTGATTACACTCTGGACGTCGCGGCGGCTAAGGCGAAGCAGGCTCAGGCGTGCTTGGCGGGCTTCTCCGACGGCCCGGAGCGTCGGGCCTTGTCGTTTCTTGCGGATTTTGCCGTACGTCGTGAATTTTAGTTAGGAAAACGCGCGGGGCGTGGCTCAGCCTGGTAGAGCGCCGCCTTCGGGAGGCGGATGTCGGAGGTTCGAATCCTCTCGCCCCGACCAAAAATCAAAACGTCCGGTTATCCGGGCGTTTTTTTATGGGCAAAAACCGGGGGAGGACGGCAGGGAATGGGGCATCGCTCCTGCCCTTTTGCCAAGGGCCGTTGCGCAAGGTGCCTTGGGACGGCAAGACCACCCATTTTATTCTATAACCCATTTTGATGAGGCCGGGGTAGGGGAGGTGACCGTGTTGCGTTCTTGCTTTGGATGCCTTGGGGTGGTGTTGCTTTTGCTGCTGACGGCCTGTGCCCAACAGGTTCCCTTGGCGCCCGTGGTGGCGGCCGCCCCGCCCCGGCCGGTGGTGACCCGGAATCCGGCCATTGCCTTGCACGCGGCGGAAGCGTTGCAGAACCGTTGGCAGGCCAGCCTGGGCCAGGGTGGTCAATATTCCGGCAATTGCGTGCGGCTGGGGTTGCAGCAAAGCCCCATGGCGGGCGCCTGCTGGAGCAATCTGGCCAAAAGCTATGGAGAATCCGCCCGCGACTTTGCGGCGCCCGGGCCCCGTTTCCCGCCGGCCGTTGCCGAGGATATGGCCAAGGGGCGGGCGGCCGCCGCGCGTTTTTTCGCGCTGGCCCAAGACTGGGCCAGCGCCTGCGCCGCCATGCCGGCGGGTCACTTGCAAGAGTGTGACCGTCCGCAGCTCTTTGCGCTGATGCAACGGGAAAAGATAGAGGCCAACACCGCCTTTCGCGCCGGAGTCCAGCGCTTGCGCGGGCATCCCCTGGCGGCCGGGGACCAGTGAACGGGTATTCCGGGCGCTGTCCGCTGGCGGAGCCCCGTGGCTGGCGCCGGCCCGAGGGGGTTGCCCACGCATGATGAAATGGCTATTCCTGGTGGCGTTGCTCGCCGTGCTGTTTTATCTTTGGCGGCACCGGGTGCCCCATGGCCGGGGCACGCCATCCGTCGCCCTGGTGCGTTGCGCGCGCTGCGGCGTGTGGCTGCCCCATTCCGCGGCGACCCATCGGCGGGATGGTACGCATCTTTGCCCGTATCACTCCAAGGAGGATTCGTGACGGTTTCTGCCCCAAGGTTGCGCCCGGCGCTCTATGCGCTTTTTCCGTTTTTGGCCTACTTGCTGGCGTGGTATTACAACGGACAATTGATCCCGCTCCTGGCGGGCAGCATGATCCTCCTGATGCTGTGGGGCGCCTGGGTGTGGTGGCCGCGCCTGCGGGAGGGTCTGCCCTGGCCGCGAGGCTTCCTGCCCGTCTTCATGCTGGCCTGGCTGATCTGGTTTGGGGCGACGCTGTTCTGGAGCGGGGTGCCTTATACCAGTTGGTTCTATTTCTGGGTGCTGGGCTCCCTGCCCCTGGCCTTTCTGATCTGGATCGCCCTGCCTGCCGATGTGGCGGAGGGGGCGTGGCGCTGCTTGTGGCGCGGTGCGGTCCTGAGCGCGGTGGCGCTCAGCCTCTATGCCCTCTGGCAATACGATCAGTGGATGGGGCGCGGGGTTGGACTGACCGGACTGCGGCCGCTGGGTCCGCTGCTGGATACCAACAGCTTTGCGGCCTGGTTGAACCTGCTCTTTTTCCCGGTGCTGGTGGCTTATTTCAGCAGCGATGCCCAGCGCCGGGAGCGCTTTCTTTCCGCACGGGTGCATTGGGTCAGCCTGGGTTATCTCATCACCATGACCTTGCTCCTGCTGGCCTTTTTTTCCACCAACAGCCGGGGCGGTTTTCTCGCCTGGCTGTGCACCATGCCCATTGCCCTGTGGGGGCTGCGCCGCCAGCCGGGGGCGCGGGGCCGCAGCTTCCTGGTGCTGGGTCTGGCGACCACCGCCTTTCTCCTTTTCGGTTATGTGCAGGGCTATGACCTGCTGGGTCATCTGGCCCCCGGTTTCATTACCCATAACATCAGCACCGTTTCCCGCGGCCTCATGTGGCTGGCGACTTGGCATATCTTTTTGAGCCATCCTTGGCTGGGTACGGGGCTGGGGAGTTATTTCCTCTATTATCCGGCCTATCGCCTGCCGGGAGAGCTGGCTTCGGCGGGAACCTACGCCCATAACGATTACATCGAGTATCTGGCCGAAGGCGGGTTGATCAACCTCGGCTTTCTCCTGACCTTTGCGGGGGTCCTGATTTTTTCCCTCTATCGCCTGCTGGTGCAGGGCGGGAAGGCCTTGGGACTGGCGGATGAGCAACGTTTGCAGGCGCTGGGACTGGTCCTGGGGGTGTTCGCCATCACCGGCCATGCCCTGGGCAATTTCATTTTCTACAACTTGCCCTTGAGTCTCCTGGGCGGGCTTTTCCTGGCCCGCGCCTGGCAGATTTTCGGGGCGCGCGGCTGGACGGCGCCGTTGCTGCCGCGCCTGGGGATCAATCACTCCTTCATTGCGCAAACGGTGCTGGCCATCGCCCTGGCGGCGGGGTCCTGGAACCTGGCCTGCGACGGGCTCAGTTTTTCCTTGTTGAGTGATAACGCCTGGTTGAACCGTTGGATGCCCAATGCCGGGCAGCGGGCGGTATTCCTGCTGCGCGCTGCGGACTGGCTGTCCCTGTTCCGCCCGCTGGCCACGCAACCCCATGTCTATCTGGCCAATACCTATTTGAGCCTGGCGACGAATGACCGTGTGCTCGATGCAAAAAAGCGCCGGGAATTGCTGCGGAGCGCGCTGCATGAATACCGGGAAAGTCTGGTGGGCATTCCGCGTCAGGGAGGGGTGTGGAACTCCATCGGCACCTTGTATCTTAGTGAAGGGAAACGGCTGGGTCTGAGTACGGATGCGGCGCGCCGCGCCGCCCTGCTGGCCTGGCGCAAGGGCTTGGCCATCGATCCCGAGAGCGTTGCCCTGCGCACGCAGATCGCGGAGTTGGCCTACCTCTTGCCCGGCCATGTGCAGGAGGGCCTGGCCTTCATGCGCGCGGGTCTGGACCGTCCCCTTTTCCCGGATTCCCGCAGCGCCCTGCAGATGAACATCGCCATGACCCAGTGGCGCGCCCATGACGCGGCCGGTGCGCGGCAAACGCTGGTCCGCTTGCTGCAGGAGAACCCCGCCTACACCCCGGCCGTGGGGCTTTTGCAGTCGATGCTGCATCCTCTCCCTGTTCAGCCAAAGGAGCCCTGACGATGGAAATACCCGCCAGCATCTTTCGTGAATATGACATCCGCGGCGTAGTGGGGCGTGATCTCACCCCTGCGCGCGTGGAGGCCATCGGCCGCGCCATCGGCAGCGAGGCACGGGCCCAGGGGCTGTCGCGGCTGGCGGTGGCCAGGGACGGCCGGCTGTCGGGGCCGGAACTGGTCCAGGCCCTGCGCAACGGTTTGCGGGCGACGGGCTGTGCGGTGCTGGATGTGGGCATGGTGCCGACGCCGACCTTGTATTTTGCCATCCACCATCTCCACGCCGACGGAGGGGTCATGCTGACGGGCAGCCACAATCCGCCCAATTACAACGGCTTCAAGATGGTTCTGGGGGGCAGGACCCTGCATGGGGCGGCGATCCAGCAGATCCATGAGCGCATCCGCGCGGATGACTTTTGGCTCGGTCCGGTGGGAGATGTCGAAAACGACGAGATCCTCCCCGCCTATGTGCAGCGCATCGTCGGCGATGTGCACCTCGCGCGCCGGCTGCGCATCGGCATGGACTGCGGCAGCGGCGTGACCGGTGTGGTGGCGCCGGAATTGTTCCGGGCCCTGGGTTGTGAGGTGCATGGACTCTTTACGGAGGTGGATGGCCATTTTCCCCATCATCATCCCGATCCCAGCGAGGAGAAAAACCTCCAGGATCTCATTCGTCTCGTGGCGGAGCAGGGACTGGATCTGGGCCTGGCCTTTGATGGCGACGGGGATCGCCTGGGTGTGGTGGCGCCTGGCGGGGAGATCATCTGGGCCGACCGGCAGATGATCCTCTTTGCCCAGGATGTCCTGTCACGGGTGCCTGGGGCGCCCATCATCTTTGACGTGAAATGTTCCCATTTCCTGCCCGAGGCCATCCGCGCGGCGGGTGGTGTGCCGCTCATGTGGAAGACGGGGCATTCCCTGATCAAGGCGAAGATGGCGGAGATGGCGGCGCCGCTGGCGGGGGAGATGAGCGGCCATATCTTCTTCAAGGAACGCTGGTATGGCTTTGATGACGGGCTGTATGCCGGCGCCCGCCTGCTGGAGATCCTCAGTCGGCGGGCCGAGGCCCCCGGCGCCGTGTTACGCGCCCTGCCCAAGGGCTTCAGCACGCCGGAACTGCGGGTGGAACTGGCGGAGGGGGAGCATTTTGCGCTCATGGAACGGATTCGCGCGGAGGCCGCCCAGCGTTTCCCCGATGCGACGCTCATCGCCCTGGATGGCGTTCGCGTGGAACTGGCCGATGCCTGGGGTCTGGTGCGGGCCTCCAATACCCAGCCGGTATTGGTCTTGCGCTTTGAGGGCGACAGCGCCGCCGCCCTGGCGGGTATTCAGGGGCGTTTCCGGGAGCTTCTGCAGGCGGTCAAGCCGGGGGTGATCCTGCCGTTTTGACGGCGTGGCAGGATTGCCGCTCGGGAGGAAGGGGTGGACGCGATGAACGTGACAAAGGCGGTGGATGGGGCGTTTTGCCAGGACCCTTGGCCCATGGCCTTAGCCGTGGGACTGGGGAGAGAAAACCGCGGTGCCAAGCGCGGAATCTAGGATGAAAGGGGGCGAAATTCCGGTGCCAAGAGGTCCAAAGCCTTTTTCCAGGGCATTGCCGCACTGGCGGGCGGGCCTGCTCTTGTCGCTTCTGCTCCTGGGCATGGGTGGCATTCTGCTGCGCGATCTGCAACTCCAGTGGTTCCAGACCCGGGCGCTACGCGCCCAGGGGAGGATGCGCTACCTGCAGACGCGGCCTTTGCCCGCCGGGCGCGGGATGATTTACGCCCGCAATGGCGATCCGCTGGCGGTGAATGCGCCGGCGGTCACCCTCTGGGTGGACCCGCGGATATTCTGGCAGCATCAGTCCCAATGGGGGCGGGTGGCCCAGGTGATCGGCATGTCGCCGGCGGAGCTGAGCACCCGGGTTGGGCAGGGTGGGGCGGATTTTGCGTATCTGCGGCGGCAGGTATCGCCCTCCCTGGGCAAGGCGGTGCATGCCTTGGGCATCCCCGGCCTCTATGTCCAGCCCACCAGTCGGACCTATTATCCCCTGGGGGCCATGACCACGCCGCTACTGGGCCTGGTGCATCTGGATCACCAGGGGGCCGCCGATCTGGAGCTGGGCTACAACCAGTGGCTGGCGGGCCGGCAGGGCCGGGAGCGGGTGCTGGTGGATGGCCAGGGACAAGTCCTGCGCGTCCTGCAGGAGGCCGAACATCCTCAGCCGGGACATAATCTGCACCTTACCATCGACCCGCAAATCCAGTATTGGGCCTATATGACCCTGCTCGCCGCGCAGCAGCATTTTGGGGCCAAGGTGGGCTCGGCCGTGGTGATGAATGTCCATACCGGGCAGATCCTGGCCATGGTCAGCGTGCCTTCCTGCAATCCCAATGGCCGCGGGAGCTGCAGCGACCCTCTGGATTATGCCAATAATGCGGTGCACCAGGCCTTCGAGCCGGGCTCGGTGATGAAGCCGTTCATGGTCGCGGCGGCGCTCACCACCCATAGCATTCAGCCAGACCAGAGTTTCAATGTTTCCCATTGCCTGCCGGTGGGCGGCTTCTGCATTCGCGATGACGTGGTCCACCACGAACTGAATGTCGCCCATATCCTCAAGTATTCCAGCGATATCGGCGCCGCCAAGATCGCCCTGCGCACGCCGCGGGAGGCCATTTATGCCATGTATCGGGCGGCCGGCTTCGGGCGACCGCCGGGGCTGGGTTTTGTCGGCGAAACGGGCGGTGTCCTGCCCGACTGGCACGGCTGGGGACGGGCGCGTCATGCCACCATTGCCCTGGGCTATGGCGTGTCGGTGACGACCCTGCAATTGGCCGAGGGCTATGCCGCCATCGCCAACGGCGGCTACCATGTCCGGCCGACCCTCCTGCTCGGCCAGCCGGTACAGCGCCGGCGCATCATGCCGGCCGGGGTGGCCAACCGCTTGCGGCGCTGGCTGGAAGGGGTATGTGCACCCAATGGCACGGGCATCCTGGCGGCCATTCCCGGTTATCGCGTGGCGGGCAAGACGGGCACGGCCAATATGGCCAACGGCAAGGATGGTTTTTTGCACAACGAGACCAATGCCACCTTTGTCGGCTTTGCCCCCGGCTTTGCCCCGGATCTGGTGATGGCCGTCTCGCTGCGGGCGAGCAAGCGGTACTGGAACTTTGGCGGGGTGGAGTCGGCGCCGGTCTTCCGCGTGACCATGCGCCACGCCCTGGAGGAAATGAATATTGCGCCGCGCTGGTGCGGCCATCGCGCCTGCGTTTCGCAGGCGCGGAATATCACCGCCACGCAGGCGGAAATCTGGGCGGAGGGGGGTGGGCAATGACGGGCGGGGAAAAAAAGGTAGTGGCCATTCTGGCGGCGGGGGTATTTGCCATCCTCCTGGGTATTTTCATCACGGCGACGCGGACGCGCATCCCGGTTTCGCACATCTACGTCAATGCCCAGGGCGCCCATCTCCTGGCTCGGGCCGGAGAGACTGCGACCGCGGCGGCGGACTGGCCCGGCGCCTTCCGCGCCAACCCGAGGGCTGCCGATGCGGCCTTCTGGCCCACGGCCACTCTGGATTTCGCTGGCGGCCACAGCGTTACCATGCCCCGCCGGGATGTGCTGCTCTGGGTCTATCGTGGTTAAGCCTTCGCCCTGGCGCCAAGGGCTGGCGGGCCTGGGCTGGGTCCTGCTGATATTGCTGGCGGTGGGCCTGCTGTTGCTGGTGGATGCCCTGCTCCTCATTCCCGGCCTGTTGCTGGCCTATGGGATGGTGGGTCTTTCCTGGCGCTGGCAGGGGGTCATTCCCGATCCCGTCCATATTCCCGGCCCCTGGCTGAGCATGGCGGTAGGCATCCTCGCCACGGCCTTGCCGGCCGTGGCCGATGGCTTGCTGCTGCAGGTCTTCCTGGGACAACGCCGCCGTTCATGATCATGGATGCGGCCGTTGGCGGTGGGGTTTTAGGGTTACCCCGTCGCGTCCAGGGCAGCCTTTTGCTCCAGGGCTTCCCAGCGCGCATAGGCTGTGGCCAGTTCCCGTGCGGCGGCGTCCGCCTCTGCCTGCAAGGCCCTGGCCGCTGCCGGATCCTGATACACCGCCGGGTCGCTCAAGGCCTCGGTAATGGCTGCCTGGCGTTGTTCCAGGGTTTCGATGCGGGCGGGTAGCTGGGCGAGTTCCTGGCTTTCCTTGAAGCTCATGCCCTTTTCCTTCTTTGCCGCGCGCCCCGCGCTGGGACGAGACTTGCCCGTCTTGCGCTCGGCCGCTCCCGCATCCGCCCGCTCCCTTTGCCAGCGCAGCCAGTCGCTGTAGCCGCCGGCCATGCTGGTGAGCTGCCCATCCTCGCCAAAGGCGATGACCTGCGTGACCACGTTGTCGAGAAAGTCGCGGTCGTGGGAGACCAGGAAGAGGGTGCCGGGGTAGTCCTGCAGACGTTCTTCGAGGATCTCCAGGGATTCCAGGTCCAGGTCGTTGGTGGGTTCGTCCAGGACCAGGATGTTGGCGGGCTTGGCGAAGAGACGGGCCAGCAGCAGCCGGGCGCGCTCGCCTCCGGAGAGGGCCTTGACCGGGCCGCGGGCGCGGGAGGGGGGAAAAAGGAAGTCCTGCAGGTAGCCGAGGATATGGCGGCGCTCGCCGCCGATGTCGATGAATTCGGCTCCGTCGGCAATGACGTCGGCGACCCGCGCTTCCGGATCGAGGGCGGCGCGCATCTGGTCGAAATAGGCTACCTGCTGGCGGGTGCCCCGCTCCAGGGTGCCGCTGTCGGCCTGGAGATCCCCGAGGATCAGGCGCAGCAGCGTCGTTTTGCCGGCACCGTTGGGTCCGACAATGCCGACGCGGTCGCCGCGCTGAATGCGCGTGCTGAAGTCGCGGATGATGGGGCGCCCGCCGTAGCGGAAGGAGACATTCTCCAGATTGGCAATGAGTGCCCCGGAGCGGTCCCCGCTTTCGATGCGCAAGGCCGGGCCGCCGCTTTGCTCGCGGCGGGCGTCGCGTTCACCGCGCAGGCGCTCCAGGCGGCGCAAGCGGCCCTGATTGCGCCGGGCGCGGGCCTTGACGCCCTGCCGCGCCCAGGCCTCCTCCTCGGCCAGTTGCCCCTCCAGGCGGGCATCGGCGGCGGCCTCGGCGTCAAGGATCTCGGCCTTGCGCGCCTGGTAGCCGCTGAAGCTGCCGGGAAAGCTGCGCAGGCGGCCGCGGTCCAGTTCGATGATGCGGGTGGCCAGGCGGTCGAGGAAACGGCGATCATGGGTGATGAATACCAGGCTGCGGCGCTCGCGCAGCAGGAGCTGCTCCAGGCCCTGGATGGCGGGGAGATCGAGGTGGTTGGTCGGCTCGTCGAGAAAGAGCAGTTCGGGTTCGGCGATGAGGGTGGCGGCGATGGCGACGCGCTTGCGCTGGCCGCCGGAGAGGTCGCCGACGCGGCCGCTGGCGGGCAGGCCGAGGCTGTCGCGCAGGGCCTCGGCCTTGTAGTCGATGCTCCAGGCATCGTGGAAGTCGGCGAGGTCGTGGGCGGCGCTGGTGCCGACGTCGGCGGCATTGGCGCGATTCCAGGCGTCATGACCGGATTTGATGGCATCCAGGATCTCCTGCTGCGGATCCAGGACCGGTTCCTGCGCCAGATAGGCCCGGTGGATCCCGGGAGCAATCCACAAATTGCCGCTATCCAGCGGATAAAGGCCCGCGCAGACCTGCAGGAGGGTGGATTTGCCTTCGCCATTGCGGCCGATGAGCCCCACCCGTTCCCCCGCCTCCAGGCTCAGGCTGGCATCATCCAGCAGGACCCGGCCGCCCCATTCCAGGTGGCCGTTATCCAGTTGCAGGATGGCCATGTCAGGTCGCCCCGGCAGGCTGCGCCCACGCGCTGGCGGGCAGTCGGATCAGGGAAAAGGGCATCGTAATCTCCTCGGAATGGGACGGTGGCAGCACGGCCACCTGTACCGGAATGGACTTTTTCTTTAGCATGCCATTATGACCTCGCCCTTTACGGAAGAACAACAGCGTTTTTTACGCCTGCTCGAAGTCCCGGTACCGGGGCGGTTGGCGGGGGAGGGGGGCGCGCCGTCCCGCGCCGCGCTTCCCAAGGCCGTCGCGGCCGCGCCGCCACTCCGCGAGGACCCGGTGTTCGCCGCGCCGCCCGCCCCGCCGCGCAAGCCAGTCACCCCGGCAGCCCCGCCCACGGTGCCGGATGCATCCCCCCTTGGGGACATGGCCGCCCAAGAGCGGCGCGCGAGCGTCATTGCTGGCCTCGCCTGGGCCGATCTCGCCGCCAGGGTGTCGGTCTGTCAGGATTGCCCCCTGGGGGCGACGCGCCAGCACGCCGTCTTCGGCGCAGGCAATCCGCAGGGGCGCTGGCTCTTTGTGGGCGAGGCGCCGGGGGCGGAGGAGGATCGACGGGGCGAGGCCTTCGTCGGCCGCGCCGGACAGCTTCTGGATGCCATGCTCAAGGCCATGGGCCTGGAGCGCAGCCGGGATGTCTACATTGCCAATGTGCTCAAATGTCGCCCGCCCAACAATCGCGATCCCCTGGGCCCCGAGGTCCGGGAATGCCTGCCTTATCTGCATCGCCAGATCGCCCTCATTCGGCCGCAGGTCATCGTCGCCCTCGGCCGCTTCGCCACCCAGGGCCTGCTGCAGGTGGATACCCCCCTCAACAAGCTGCGGGGCACCGTTCAGCATTACGGCGAAATCCCCGTGGTGATCACCTATCACCCTGCCTATTTGCTGCGCAATCCCATCGACAAGCGGCGCGTCTGGGAGGATCTCAAAAGGGCGCGGCAGGTCTTCGCGGAAACAGGCAGGGCATTGCCAGAGGCCCGCTGACGGGCCAGAATGCGGCAAACACTGCACGGAGCTTTCCATGTTTGACAATCTCACCCAAAAACTGACGCAAACGTTCAAAAACTTGCGCGGCCAGGGCCGACTGAGTGAGGAAAACATCAGCGAGGCACTGCGCGAGGTACGTCTGGCCCTGCTCGAAGCCGACGTGGCCCTGCCGGTGGTCAAGGACTTCATCGGCCGGGTCAAGACCAAGGCCATGGGCGAGGAGGTGACGCGCAGTCTGACGCCGGGACAGGTCTTCATCAAGATCGTCCACGACGAACTGGTCCATCTCATGGGCGACCACAACGACCGCCTGGACCTCAGCGCCCGCCCCCCGGCGGTGATCCTGCTCGCCGGCCTGCAGGGTTCCGGCAAGACCACCACCAGCGCCAAGCTCGCCCTGTGGCTCCAGGAAAAGGAAAAGAAGCGGGTGCTGCTGGTGAGCACGGATGTCTATCGCCCCGCGGCCATGGAGCAGTTGGCCCATCTGGGGCGGGATATCGGGGTCGACGTTTACCCTACCCGGGCCAACGAGCAGCCGGTGGATATCGCTCGCCGCGCCCTGGAAGAGGCGCGGCGGCGCAACGATGATGTGCTCATCGTCGATACCGCCGGCCGCCTCCATATCGACAGCGAAATGATGGCCGAGGCGCAAGATCTGGCGCGGGCCGTGAACCCCGTTGAACTGCTCTTCGTCGTCGACGCCATGACCGGCCAGGATGCCGTCAATACCGCCAAGGCCTTTGATGCGGCCCTGCCGTTGACGGGGGTGATCCTGACCAAGACCGATGGCGATGCCCGCGGTGGGGCGGCCCTCTCGGTGCGGGCCGTTACCGGCAAGCCCATCAAGTTCCTTGGCGTCGGCGAAAAGGTGCGCAAGGGCCTGGAGCCCTTCCACCCCGAGCGCATGGCCTCGCGCATCCTCGGGATGGGCGACATTGTCAGCCTGGTGGAGCAGGTGCAGCAGGAGGTGGACGAGGACCAGGCCCGGCGCATGGCGGACAAGCTGCGCAAGGGCAAGGGCTTCGACCTGGAGGATTTTCGCGAGCAGTTGCGCCAGCTCGACCGGATGGGCGGCATGGCCAGCCTCATGGACAAATTGCCGGGCATGGGGGAACTGCCGGCCGAGGTGCAGGGACAGTTGCAGGACAACAAGCAGTTCCGCCGCCTGGAGGCGATCATCAACTCCATGACCGTGGAAGAACGGCGCCATCCCGACATCATCAAGGCCTCGCGGCGGCGGCGCATCGCCCTGGGCTCCGGAACCAACGTGCCGGAAGTGAATCGCCTGCTCAAGCAGTTCGAGCAGATGCAGAAAATGCTCAGGAAAATGGGCAAGGGCAAGGGCGGGCTGAGCCGCCTCCTGGGCATGAATCCCAAAGCGATGATGAAAGGCGGTCTGCCCTTCCGTTGACGCCTGGTTTTAGTTACTATACGCGCCTTTCCCGCGACAGGATCTCGGGCATTGGCTAAGGAGAAGACATGGTAGTCATTCGTATGGCCCGGGGCGGCGCCAAGAAGCGGCCCTTTTACCACATCGTGGTGGCAGACAGCCGCAGCCGTCGTGATGGCCGTTTCATCGAGCGTCTGGGCTTTTACAATCCCCTGGGGAGCCAGCCCGAATTGCGGATCAACCGCGAACGTGCGGCGTACTGGCTGAGCCAGGGTGCGCAGCCTTCGGACACCGTTGCCACTTTCCTCAAGAAAGAAGGCGTGAGCAAGACGGGTGTCGCCAGCGTCTGAGCAGCCTGCCTGGGTGGTGCTGGGGCGTATCTCCGGTCTCTACGGTGTGCAGGGTATGGTCAAGGTATTCTCCTATACGGAGAATCGGGACGGCATTCTGGATTATGCACCTTGGTATCTGGGCGCCGAACATCGGCCGGTAACGGTGCTGGATGGGCGCCTCCAGGGCGCGGGCGTGGTGGCCTTGCTGGAGGGCGTGCGGGATCGCGAGCACGCGCGCCTGCTCATCGGCCAGGAGATTGCCGTCCCCGCCCAGGCATTGCCGGCGCTGGAAGAGGGCGAATATTATTGGAGCCAGTTGCTCGGCCTGGCGGTGGAGAATCGGGAAGGACAGCGGCTGGGTGAGGCGGCCGGCTTTCTCGAAACCGGGGCCAACGACGTGCTGCTGGTCCGCGATGCGGCGGGCAGGGAGCATCTCATCCCCTGGTCGGATAGGGCGATTCTGGCGGTTGAACAAGCGCAGGGCCGGATTCTGGTGGACTGGCAAGCCGACTGGTGATGCGCTTCGACGTCATCACCATCTTCCCCGAGATGATCACCGCCTATTTCCAGGCGGGGGTGATCGGTCGGGCCCGGGCGCGGGGCTGTTTTGCGATCCATACCTGGAACCCGCGTGATTTCGCGCCGGATCGGCACCGTACGGTGGATGATCGGCCCTTCGGCGGTGGTCCGGGCATGGTCATGATGGCGCCGCCCCTGCTGGCGGCCATCGCCGCCGCCCGGACGGCCAACCCGGGGGCGCCGGTTTGTTATCTGTCGCCCCAGGGGCGGCCGCTGCAGCAGCAGGCGGTGGTCCGGATGGCGCGGCGACCGGGGTTGATCCTGCTGGCCGGCCGCTATGAAGGGGTGGACGAGCGGGTCATGTCCGCGGTGGACGAGGAATGGTCCATTGGCGATTATGTATTGGCCGGCGGCGAACTGCCGGCCCTGGTGGTGATGGAGGCCGTAGCGCGGCTGCTGCCCGGGGTGCTCGGGCATGCGGACTCGGCCGTGGAGGAAAGTTTTGGCGAATCGGGCCTGCTGGACTGCGCCCATTATACGCGGCCGGAATTGATGGACGGGGCGCCGGTGCCGGAGGTGCTGCTTTCGGGCGACCATGGGCGCATCCGCCGCTGGCGGCTGCAGCAGTCCTTGGGGCGGACCTGGGAGCGCCGGCCAGAGATCCTGGCCCAGCGCGGCCTGCGCTCGGGCGAAGCGGAATTGTTGGAAGAATATCGCCGTCAACGCGGTGAAACGCAGTGTGACCAGAGGGAAGGAGTTGGGGATGAACATCATTGACGAAATCAATCGCGAACAACTGACGGCGACCATGCCCGAGTTCGCTCCCGGCGACACCGTCGCCGTGCATGTGAAGGTGAAGGAAGGCGAGCGCGAGCGCGTCCAGATCTTCGAGGGCATCTGCATCGCCCGCCGCAACCGGGGCCTGCATTCGGCCTTTACGGTGCGCAAGATCTCCAACGGCGAAGGGGTGGAGCGCGTCTTTCCCATGCATTCGCCGAATATTGCCAAAGTGGAACTGAAGCGGCGCGGCGATGTGCGCCGGGCCAAGCTCTACTACCTGCGCGGCTTGTCCGGTAAGGCGGCGCGGATCAAGGAAAAGCTGGGCTGATGACGGAGCGGACGGCGCTGGAGGCATTCCGGCGCTGGCGGGAGACGGGAGCCGCGGGGCAAGGGGTCATTCTGGCCGATCCGGCCCAACGCCGGGAAGTCTGCGAAGGATTCCAGGCTTTTTTTCTTCCCTATTGGTGGGGGGAGGCCGCGGCGCCCATGTCCTTGCATGGGGTTCTGGATCTTTGGGCCCTCTTTGCGGCCCTGGGCGAGATCCCCGGCGATCATTTCGGCGCCTTCCTTGCTGCCCAGGAAAAAGAGCTCAGCCCTCCCGGGCATGCCTTGCCCGACGCCTTGCAATGCGCGGCGGCGGAGCCTTTGCCCATGGACATGGAGCTGGACCTGCTGGCCGCGGCCATGGAGGAACGGGACCTGGCCAAGGCCGCGCCCCTGGTCTTCAGCATGGTGGAAGACGAGGGTGCGCGCCGTGCCCTGCTGGAGCGTCTGGGGCAACGCCTTGCCGATGACAACTACGAGCAGGGTTTGCGGACGCTCCTCTTTGCCCAGTGGCGGGATGCGGCGGCGGGGCTCGCGCCCCGGAGCCTGGGGGCCGGGGCCTTGGCCCTGCTCCACTGCCATTGGCGGCTGCCTGCGGGTCTGACGGTGGTGGTTCCCGAGGCGCGGGCTGGCCACGATGGTCGTGTTTTCGACAAGCCCCTCCTCCACGCCCTGCGCGAGCGCGATCTTCCGGCCTTTATGGGGCGCATCCGCGCCATGGGGGATCAACCGCTGGACGCCGTCCGCCAGCTTTTGCTGTCGGTGACCTTGCTGATTCTGGAACGCGGCGGGGGGGAGGATCGGGAGGCGCTGGCGCGACTCTATGTCTGGCTGGTAACCTTGCTGACCATGCCGCAGCGCAGTCTGCGCCGAACCCGGCGAATCCTTTTCAGCGCGGCGGCCACCACCTTTGCCTTTGCCGGCTGGAAGGCGACGGGTGACTGGCCGGACTATGCCGCTTTGGCCGCCTACCATAGCCAAGCGGGTGCCGGCGCCGCTGCGGCGTCGGCCCTGAGTTGGCAGGGAGTGCTGGATGCCCACGCGGCGGGCGCGGGCCCGGACTGGGCCGTGCGCTTTGCCGAAATCGTGGCCCTGCCGGCGGCGCCGCAGGGTTTTTGGCCTTTATGGCGGGCCGTCAATCGGGCGGGCGCCGTGACCGGCGGGCCTCTATCATGGATTCATCCCCTCGTTCTGCTGCGTCTCTACGCGCCCTGAGCGCGCCGCGGCGCTATGCCTCTCCCCTCGGGCCGCTGGTGTTGGGCGTCGCCGATGCGCGGGTTTACGACCTTGCCTACGCCGACCGGCCCGATCTTCCGCCTCTGGACGGCATCGCGCGGGAAGTATTGGATGCCTACTTCGCCGCAGACCCCGTTTACCCTTCCCTTTTGGCGCAAATCACCCTCGCGCCCCGGGGGACCCCTTTCCAGCAGCGGGTGTGGCGGATGCTGCTGCGCATCCCCTGGGGGCAAACGCAGACCTATGGTGTCCTCGCCGCCCTCCTGCCCAGTGCCGCCCAGGCGGTGGGTCAGGCCTGCAAGGCCAATCCCATTGCCGTGCTCATTCCCTGCCATCGCGTCGTGGCGGCCAGCGGTCTCGGCGGCTACGGCGGTGCGCGAGGGGGCGGGGATTGGGAGCGCAAGGGCTGGCTCCTGCGCCATGAGGGCGCCTTGCTGTGAGCTGCAGGATCTAGGATGAAGGCAACAGGGGCGGAGCAGGAGCGCATAGACGCCTTTCTCGACGCGCTGTGGCTCGAAAAGAACCTGGGCGCCAACACCTTGGCGGCTTATCGGCAGGATCTCAGGGCGTTGCTAAAGGCCCTGCAGAGCCAGGGCAGCACATTGCTGAGCGCTACGGAAGGGCAGTTGTCGCGGGTCTTGAGCGGCCGTTTGCAAGGGGGCGCGGCATTGCGTTCGGTGGCCCGCCAGCTTTCCACCATTCGCCGCTTTTACGGCCATGCCCAGCGGGAGGGCTGGCTCGCCCAGGATCCCAGCCTCTTTCTGGAAGGGCCGAAGCTGGGGCGGCCCTTGCCGCTGGTCTTGAGCGAAGGGGACGTGGAGGCCCTGCTGGCGGCCCCGGATCGCGCCCAGCCGCGGGGTCTGCGCGATCAGGCCATGTTGGAGCTGATGTATGCCTGCGGCTTGCGGGTTTCGGAACTGATCGCTTTGAAGATGGTGCAGGTGAACCTCGATGCCGGGGTGGTGATGGCCTACGGCAAGGGCCGGCGCGAGCGCCTGGTGCCCATGGGGGACATGGCCGTCGCTGCGCTGCGTCTGTATCTGGAAAGCGCCCGTGCCCTGATCCTCGGCGGGCAGATGAGCGACGTCCTCTTTGTCACGGCCCAGGGCGGACCCATGACGCGCCAGCGTTTCTGGCAGCAGGTGCGGCATTATGCCCGGCGCGCGCAGATTGCCGCGCATTTCTCCCCTCACGGCCTGCGCCATGCCTTTGCCACCCATTTGTTGAACCATGGCGCCGATCTGCGCAGTGTCCAGTTGATGCTGGGGCATGCCAAACTCGGCACGACGGAAATCTATACCCATGTGGCCAATGCCCGCCTGAAGGTCCTGCACCAGCAGCACCATCCGCGGGGATGAACGCAAAAATACCCCGCCCGCGTCCCAGTGAAAGCGAGAGCCGGCAAAACACCTCCGCCATCTGTCCTTTTCGGGTAAATCCGCAGCGCGTGCGTAAGTCTCCGGAGACAAAAAATCCTCCCCGCAGGGGGAGGATCAGAGATCGGCACCGCCGGATGCGGGGCGCCTATTTTCCTTTGGGCAGGGTGATGACCACGTAAATGCTGGCCTTGCCCTGGCGCACCAGGACCGGTATCGGCTGATCGGCGGGCAGCTTGGCGACGATCTTCTGCAACTGGGCCGGCGTGTCCACGGGCTCTTGGGCGATCTGCTGGATGACCATGCCGGGCCTGATGCCCGCGGTGGCTGCCGGCCCGGGCGCCACCGCCAGGATCAGGACACCGCGATGGATATCCATTCCCTTCATGGCCTGGGGGGTGAGCGCCTGGACCTGGATGTGCAGGCGGGGGATGTCCCCGCTGGGGGCGCTCCTGCTCGTTTGCAGGTTTTCCGGCAAGGCGCTTACGGTGGCGGTGATGGTCTCTGCGTGCCCGTTACGCAGTATGCCGATTTGGGCGTGGCTGCCGGGCAAGGTGTCACCGACCATGGGGGGCAGTTGCCCGACATTGTAGATGGGCTTGTTGTCGTAGGTGACGATCACGTCGCCTGGCTTGAGGCCGGCCTTGGCCGCCGGGCTGCCGGCCATCACCGAGGCGACCAGGGCGCCGACGGGTTCCTTCATGTGGAGGGCCAGGGCCATCTGCGGCGTCACGTCCTGGACCTCTACCCCCAGCCAGCCGAACTGGATGGCCTTGTGTTCCTGCAAGTCGCGTACCACGCGCATGGCGGTGTTGATGGGGATGGAGAAGGATAGCCCCATATAGCCGCCGCTGTTGGTGTAGATCTGGTCATTGATGCCGACGACCTGCCCCGCCATGTTGAACAGCGGTCCCCCGGAGTTGCCGGGATTGATGGGGACATCGCTCTGGATGAAGGGGATGTATTCATCGTCAGGCAGAGGCCGGTTGACGGCGCTGACGACGCCCTGGGTGACGGTGTTGTAAAAGCCGAAGGGTGCGCCCACGGCGAGCAGCCATTGTCCGACCTGGAGTTGGCTGGAGTTGCCGATGGGCACGGTGGGCAGATCGCTGGCATCGATCTTGAGCAGCGCCGTATCGTAGCGTACCGACAAGCCCACCAGCTTGGCCGGATAGGCATGGTGATTGGTCAGCGTCACGACAATGTGATTGGCGCCGCGCACGACGTGTCCTGCGGTGACGATGTAGCCGTTGGGACTGATGATGAAGCCGGACCCCAGGGATTCCACTTTCTCATGCTGGGGGGCACCCTGCCCCTGGGGAGCCATGAATTGATGGAAGAACTGATAGAAGGGCGAGTTGGGTGGAAAGGGATTGCCCGGCATCTGCCCATGGACGACCTTGGTGCTGGTGCTGCTGATATTTACTACCGCCGGGCCATAGCGCTGGATGATGGGGGTGAAGTCCGGCAGGTTGACCAGCGTTTGCTGGGCAGCGGTGTTGGTGGGAATGGAAAGGGCCGGCGCCACGGGAGCATCGGCATTGGCCCACTCGGCCGCACCCAAGCCAAAGCCCAGGGTGGCGGCGACGATGGCGGTTGAAATGATTTTTCCGGTGTTGCGGCGGTGCCATGGGCGGCTTTTCGCCATGGGGTTTCTCCTTATTTCGTGACGAACTGCCTATATGGACCGTCAGCGGGCGTGGATGGTTCCATGATCGGACCCAAGCCGGAGAACGGCGATTAAAAGAGGGCGCGCGACAGGCGGGTGCGAAAACGGTCCACCAGGGCACCCTGATTGCCCAGCAGGGCGAAGACCCGGAGAACGGTCTTGCGGGCGAGATCGTCCTGATAACCGCGGTGCCGCTCCACCATTTCCATGAGCTGCTCCAGTGCCCCTTCGAGGTCGCCCTGCAGAACCAGGCGCGCGGCGCGCTGATACATGGCCAGGGCGCGCTCGTCTCCCTTGCTGGTGGCGATGATCTCGGTCAGGGCGGGCAGGTCGGGGGCATCCTTGACGGCGCTGGCAAAGTCGATCAGGGCCATCACGCCGCTGACCTCGGGCTCCATGCGGAAGGTGGGGGACATGGCGGCCACGAGGGCATCGGCGTCGGCGAAGCGACCGCCATGCACGGCCATGCGCGCCAGTTCCAGCCGTGCGCGGTCATTGTTTGGATTGGCTTCCAGGGCTTTGTGCAGCAGGGCCTCGGCCTGCGCGGTTTCCCCTCGTTCGAGCAGCAGCAGGGCCTCGCGACGCCATTCGTCGCCGGGTGGAGGCAGCAGCCTATCGATGAACTGGCGCACGGCCGATTCCGGCAATGCCCCGGTAAATTCATCCACCACCCTGCCGTCGCGAAAGGCCTTGACGGCGGGAATGCCGCGCACCTGATATTCGCGGGAGAGTTCCGGGTTCTCGTCGGAATTGATCTTGGCGAGAATGAAGCGGCCGCCATGCTCCGCGGCCAGTTTTTCCAGGACCGGTCCCAAGGCCCGGCACGGTCCGCACCACGGGGCCCAGAAATCCACCACGACGGGGACCTGTCGGGATATCTCGATTACGCTTTCCTGGAAGTTGCCCAAGTGGACATCCATTACATGCTTGCCTGTTGCCATGACTGCTCCTGTGCAGGTTGGTCGTTCCGCGAGCCTTCGGGGTTGGCTCCGGGAAGAAAAATCTGGGTGGAAAGATCGGGGCGGCCCAGCGTTTTTCAAGGTGTCCTTATTGCTCTTCGGCCTTGGCCAGTTCGTCGAGGACGGAGAGCAGGAGGCTGCGGCCCAAGGCGCCCATGCCCCGGCCCAGGCGCTGGGGATCGCGCTCACCGCGGGATAGCGGCCCCAAGGCCGCGCCCATGCGCGCCATGTCGCCGCCGGCGCGCTGCATCTGGCTGGCCATCCTGCCCAGCCAGGCGATGGCCTCGGGCTCGCCGCGGCGGGCGGCGAGGATAACGCTGGCCAGGCCCGGCGCCGCCATGCCGGCATCGGCCTTGTTTTCTCCCCTGGGCAGAGTCGCCGGATTTTGGATGCCTTCGAGGATGGACTGGATGATGGTGCCATCTTCTTCATCCAACCCGGCGAGCAACCCCGGCTCGCGCTGCCCGTTGAGGATCCGGCGGATGACGCCCACCAGGATGGCCCAGCCGTTGGCATCGGCTACCCGCAGGGAATCCTCCAGGGCCGGGCGCAGGGCCGGATTCTGACAGGCCACGACCACTTGATGTATCAATGCTGCATGGGCGCTGCGAATCTGCTCGCGGCGTTCGGGTAGCGTGCTCATGGGTGACTCCCTGCCGATCCGCAAATTTTAATGATGCCGTCAGATCGGGTGTGGAGGCAAGGCGTGCTGCCCCTGCAGATAGCCATTCCTCCTTGCAAAACCGACCGGTTGGTATATAATAATAACTGATGATAGAGAACTAGGAATGTCGCCCGATCCAGGGTGTCCCTGGATCTTGAGTTTATCCCGCTGCTGCAGATCCCGGGAGGATCCATGCAAAATTTTTCCTTTTACAACCCCACCAAAATCCTCTTCGGCCAAGGCCAGATCGCCGCGCTGAAAGGGGAGTTGCCCGCTGCCGCCAAGATCCTGCTTACCTATGGCGGCGGCAGTATCCACCGCAATGGCGTCTACGCTCAGGTCAAGGCCGCGTTATCCGGGCACCGCGTAGTGGAATTTGACGGTATCGAGGCAAACCCGCGCTTTGAGACCCTGATGCGCGCGGTGGATCTGGCGCGGGTGGAAAAGGTGGATTTCATCCTCGCGGTCGGGGGCGGTTCGGTCATCGATGGCAGCAAGTTCATCGCCGCGGCCTTTTATCATGAGGGCGACGCCTGGGCAATCCTGGCCGATCACGCCCCGGTGCAGCGGGCCTTGCCCCTGGGTACCGTCCTCACCCTGCCGGCGACGGGTTCGGAGATGAACGCCTTTGCCGTGGTGACGCGCGAGTCGACCCATGAAAAACTGCCCTTCAGCAGTCCCCTCGTATATCCGCGTTTCTCGGTGCTCGACCCGACCACCACCTTCACCCTTCCCGCGCGGCAGATCGCCAATGGGGTTGTGGATGCCTTTACCCATACCATGGAGCAGTACCTGACCTATCCGGTCAACGCCCCCCTGCAGGACCGTTTTGCCGAAGGCATCCTGCAGACCCTGATCGAGGAAGGGCCGAAGACGCTCGGCCATCCCCAGGATGTTGATGCGCGGGCCAACATGATGTGGTGCGCCACCATGGCCCTCAACGGCCTGATTGGCGCCGGCGTGCCCCAGGACTGGGCGACGCACATGATCGGTCACGAGATCACCGCCCTGCACGGCCTGGACCACGCGCAGACCCTGGCCGTGGTCCTGCCCGCCACCATGCAGCGTCAGCGCGACGTCAAGCGCGACAAGCTCATCCAATATGGGCGCAGGGTCTGGGGTATCGCGGGGGACGGCGATGCCACCATCGATCAAGCCATTGCCAGGACCCGGGCCTTCTTCGAGTCCTTGGGCGTCAAGACCCGCTTGCGGGATTATGGTGTCGCTCCGGAGGCCATTCCCGCCCTGGTGGCGCAACTGGAAAAGCACGGCATGGTCAAGCTCGGGGAACGCGGCGACATCACGCCGGAGCGCAGCCGCGAGATCCTGGAGCTCTGCGCCTGAGTGGTGCCTGGCCCTGTATACGGACCGGACAGGCTTGGCCCTGCCCGGTTCTCCTTGAAAGCTCACCCTAGGAGATTTTATGGACGTCCGTGCCGCCGTCGCCTTTGGCGCCAATCAACCCCTGTCAATGGAAACCGTCCAACTGGAAGGACCCCGCGCCGGAGAGGTGCTGGTGGAGATCAAGGCCACCGGTGTCTGTCACACGGATGCCTATACTCTGTCGGGGATGGACCCGGAAGGGCTCTTCCCCACCATTCTCGGCCATGAAGGGGCGGGGGTCGTGGTGGAAGTGGGCGCCGGGGTACGCTCCCTGAAGCCCGGCGACCACGTGATCCCCCTCTATGTGCCCGAATGTCGGGAGTGCGAATACTGTACCAGCGGCAAGACCAATCTCTGCCAGGCGGTGCGCGAAACCCAGGGCCGGGGCGTGATGCCCGACGGCAGCAGCCGTTTCTCCTTCCAGGGCAAGCCCCTGTACCACTACATGGGCACCTCCACCTTTGCCAATTATACCGTGGTGCCGGAGATCGCCCTGGCCAAGATCCGCGAGGATGCACCCTTCGACAAGGTCTGTTATATCGGCTGCGGCGTGACCACCGGCATTGGCGCGGTGATCAATACGGCCAAGGTGCGGCCGGGGGACAAGGTGGTGGTCTTCGGCCTGGGCGGCATCGGCCTCAATGTCATTCAGGGGGCGCGCATGAGCGGCGCGGGCATGATCGTGGGGGTGGACATCAATCCGGCCAAGCGCCCCCTGGCGGAGCAATTCGGCATGACCGATTTCGTCAATCCCAAGGAAGTCGAGGGGGATCTGGTCCCCTACCTGGTGAACCTGACCAAGGGCGGGGCGGATTACAGCTTTGAATGCATCGGCAATGTGGATCTCATGCGTCAGGCCCTGGAATGCTGTCACAAAGGCTGGGGCACCAGCGTCATCATCGGCGTCGCCGGCGCCGGTCAGGAGATCCGCACGCGGCCATTTCAACTGGTGACCGGCCGCAACTGGCGCGGCTCGGCCTTTGGCGGCGCCAAGGGACGGAGCGATGTCCCCAAGATCGTGGACTGGTACATGGAAGGCAAGATCCACATCGACGAGATGATCACCCACACCCTGCCGGTGGCGCAGATCAATGAGGCCTTTGACCTGATGCACCGGGGGGAATCCATCCGTACGGTCCTGACCTTTTGAGGGTCCCCATGAGCGAGGATCTGGAATTGCTGGAGGAACACGCCGCCTTCGGCGGCCGGGTGCAGCGTTATCGGCATATCTCGCAATCCTGCGCCGCACCCATGTCTTTCTCCGTATATCTGCCGCCCCAGGCGGCCCCGGGTCCGCTGCCGGTGCTTTATTTTCTGGCGGGGCTGACCTGTACGGAAGAGACCTTCATGATCAAGGCCGGTGCCCAGCGTTACGCCGCCGAACACGGTATCCTCCTGGTGGCGCCCGATACCAGTCCGCGCGCTACGGGCACACCGGGTGAGGATGAGGACTGGGATTTTGGCAGCGGAGCGAGTTTTTATGTGGATGCCACCGTGGCGCCCTGGTCTGCCCACTATCAGATGTATCGCTATGTGACTGAAGAACTGCCGGCGTTGGTGGCCAGGCATTTCCCGGCGGATCCACAGCGGGAATCCATCTTTGGCCACTCCATGGGTGGCCACGGCGCGCTGGTCTGCGCCCTGCGCAATCCGGGGCGGTATCGCTCCGTTTCCGCCTTCGCGCCGGTTTGCGCACCCAGCCGCAGTCCCTGGGGCCAGAAGGCCTTCTCCCGCTATCTGGGTGGAGATGAAAGGGCTTGGCAGGCCTACGACAGCATCGCCCTGCTGCAGAAGCAAAAAGCACCGTTGCCCATTCTCATCGATCAGGGCCTGCAGGACCCTTTTCTGGAGAGTGAATTGAAGAGCCGTTGGCTGGAGGCGGAAGCGGGGGATAAAGTCACCCTGCGCTGGCAGGAAGGCTACGACCACAGTTATTACTTCATTGCCAGCTTTATGGGAGACCATCTGGCCTTTCATGCCCGCCATTTGCGCTGAGCCCCGGCCGTCCCGGTTATTTGTCCTGCTGCCCGCGCTCTACTAAACTGGCGCTTTGAGGACCGGATCGCGCCGTCGCGGGATCGGCACCTCGCCGCCAGGGGCGGGCGGCTAGGCCAAGCGAATGCGTGGGCGGAGATCGTTGGGGCAAATGGATATCGCGCAGGGCGCCGAGGGGGTGCAGACGTGGGTTGGCGCTGGTTGAATCGCATGGGGTCGTGGTTGGAGGGCGGCGCCGAGCTGGTGGCGGTGCGTCCGGTGCGTTGGCTGGCCTTCGCCGGCGGCGCCGCGGCCCTTGCCGCCATTCCTTTCCCCGCCTGGCTGATGGAGGCGCTGGCTCCCCTGGGCCTGCTCGCCGGCCTGCGCCTGGCGGGGCGCTGTGCGGGGGAGTCCTATACCTGGGAGCAAACGCGCCATGCCCTGGCGGTGGCGGTGTTGTGGGGAATGGTCCTCGCGATTTTCGGCATGATCTTCCTCTTCGGTCAGGATCTGGTATTGATGGGAGCCGTCCTGTCAGGCATTCAAATGCCCTGGGACAATGGCATCCCCCATGGGTTCTGGGACTGGTGGTTCGGTTTCGGGGAGCGTTTTTCGGACTTGGCCGAGACGCCTTACTACTGGTTCGCGCCGGCCTTTTTCGGCGTGGCCCTGGCCTTGCACAAGGGTCATGGCTGGCTGGAATCGGAAGTGGAGACCACCTTGGCCCTGGCCTTCAAGCCGGAATTGCGCGATCCCCTCATCGCCTTGTGGGGCGGGCTCATGATCAGCGGCGTGCTGCTGCCTGACATCTCCCAGGCATGGCTGGCGCTGCTGGTCTGGGTATTCGGGCCGCCGGTGGTCTATGTGGCCTACCAGGATGTCTTTGCCGACAAGCAGCGGCCGCGTCGGCGCAAGCGCGAGGCGGGAACCGTTCCGGCCTTGCTGCCCCAAGGACAGCCCCAGCCGGTGCGGGTCAAGGCCTGACCGGGATCAGTCCGCCCCGAACTCCTTCCCAACGGCCAAATCCGGGAAGACGTGAAAGATATTCACCGGGGAAGGGAATTTTTCACGCTTGCCCCGGGGGCGGCCTTCCATTAGTGTTTAGCGTTATTTTTACCGGCCTTCGGCAGTACCTTGAGGAGTATGCCCATGTTTTCCAAGACATTGACCATCAGCGACTTTGATCCCGCCCTGTGGGAGGCCCTGACCAGGGAGCATCAGCGTCAGGAAGACCACGTCGAACTGATCGCCTCGGAAAACTACGCCAGCCCCATGGTCATGGCGGCCCAGGGCTCGGTGCTGACCAACAAGTACGCCGAAGGCTATCCGGGCAAGCGCTATTACGGCGGCTGCGAATATGTGGATGTGGCGGAGCAACTGGCCATCGACCGGGCCTTGCAGATCTTCGGCGCCGAGCACGCCAACGTCCAGCCCCATTCCGGCTCCCAGGCCAACCAGGCCGTCTATCTCTCGGTGCTCAAGCCCGGCGACAAGATCATGGGCATGAGCCTCGCCCACGGCGGCCATCTGACCCACGGCGCCAAGGTCAATATCTCGGGCAAGCTCTTCGAGGTCGCGGCCTACGGCGTGCGCGCCGAGGACGGCCGGATCGACTACGACGCCATGGCGGAGCAGGCCGAGCGCGAGCGGCCCAAGATGATCGTGGCCGGGGCCAGCGCCTATTCGCGGATCATCGACTTCGCCCGCATCGGCGAGATCGCCCGCAGCATTGGCGCCTATCTTTTGGTGGATATGGCCCATATTGCCGGTCTGGTGGCCGTCGGCCTGCACCCGAGCCCCGTTCCCCATGCCGATTTCGTCACCACCACCACGCACAAGACCCTGCGCGGCCCCCGCGGCGGCCTCATTCTCTGCCGCGAGGAATATGCCAAGAAGGTCAACTCCCTCATCTTCCCGGGGCTGCAGGGCGGCCCCCTGATGCATGTCATCGCCGCCAAGGCGGTGGCCTTCCTGGAGGCCCAGCAGCCCGAGTTCAAGAGCTATCAGCAACAGGTCATCCACAACGCCCAGAGCCTGAGCAGGGTGCTGGCCGCCCGTGGCTACTCCGCGGTTTCGGGGGGCACCGACAATCACCTCTTCCTCCTCAACCTGGGCGAAAAGGTCACGGGCAAGGAGGCGGAGGAAGCCCTGGGGCTGGCCAACATCACCGTCAACAAGAACGCCGTACCCTTCGACACCAGGCCCCCGGCCGTCACCAGCGGTATCCGCATCGGCACCCCGGCGGCCACCACCCGCGGCTTCGGCGAAGCGGAAATGCATCGGCTGGGCAACGGCATCGCCGACGTCCTGGACGGCGGCGGCGACGCGGCCATCGTCGCCCGCGTCAAGGCGGAGATGCTGGAGCTCTGCCAACGCTTCCCGGTCTATGGCTAAGGCCGGTGCGCTGTCCGTTTTGTGCCCATGACGACACCCGCGTCGTCGATTCGCGGCTCTCCGACGAGGGCAGCAGCGTTCGCCGGCGCCGGGAATGCCCTGCCTGCGGACAGCGCTTCACCACCTTTGAGCGTGCCGAACTGAGCCTGCCCGCGGTGGTCAAGGCCGATGGCCGCCGCGAGCCCTTCAGCGAGGAAAAACTCCTGCGCGGACTCTTCCGGGCGCTCAGCAAAAGGCCCGTCGCCACCAACCTTGTCCATGCCGCGGCGCGCAACATCCAGCGGCGCATCCGCGAGCGCGGCGAGCGCGAAATTCCGGCGCGCCTGATCGGTGAGCTGGTGATGGAGGCCCTGCGCGACCTGGATCCCGTCGCTTATGTGCGTTTTGCCTCGGTCTATCGGCGCTTTGAGGATGTGGATGCCTTCAGCGCGGAAGTGGCCCGGATGAAACGGGGGGAAGAGGGCGCGCAAGCGGCCAACGCGCAAGATCGTGACCAAGACTGACGAAGACTTCATGGCCCTGGCCCTCGCCCTGGCCGAGCGGGGATCATGGAGTACCGATCCCAATCCGCGGGTCGGCGCGGTGGTGGTCAAGGATGGGGTCATCATCGGCCAGGGCTGGCACCGTCAGGCCGGCGGCCCCCACGCCGAGGTCTTTGCCCTGGCCGAGGCGGGTGCCCGGGCCCAGGGGGCCACCGTCTACGTGACCCTGGAGCCCTGCAGCCACCACGGGCGCACTCCGCCCTGTGCCGATGCCCTCGTTGCGGCCGGCGTGGGGCGGGTGGTGGTCGCCCTGCGCGATCCCAATCCCCTGGTGGCGGGCCAGGGTCTGGAACGGCTGCGGGCGGCGGGAGTGGCGGTGGCGGAGGGGGTTCTGGCGGAGGCCGCCGCCGCCCTCAACCCCGGCTTCCTGCGGCGCATGACTCGCGGCATGCCCTGGGTGCGGCTCAAGCAGGCCATGAGTCTCGATGGGCGGGTGGCCCTGGCCAACGGCGCGAGCCAGTGGTTGACGGGGGAGGCGGCGCGGGCCGACGTGCAGCGGGAGCGGGTGCGGGCCAGCGCCATCGTCGTGGGCGCGGGGACGGTGCTGCGCGATGACCCGCGCCTGGCGCCGCGCGTGGGGGAAGATCTCCTGCGCCACCCCGTCAAGGTGGTGCTGGATAGCCGTCTGCGGACACCGCCCACGGCCCGGCTTTTCCACACCCCCGGCGCGGTGTGGATCTGCCACGGCCCCCAGGCCCCGGCGAACGCCATGGCCTCCCTGCAGGCCGCCGGGGCCGCCTTGCTGGCCGTCCCCGCGGCGGCGGAGGGACTGGACCTGCTTGCGGTCCTGCGCATCCTGGCGGCGCGGGAGATCAACGAATGCTTGGTGGAGGCGGGCCCCACCCTGGCGGGGGCCCTGCTGGGGGCGGGGCTCGTCAGCGAATGGCTGCTCTACGTGGCGCCCAAGCTCCTTGGCCACGACGCCCAACCCGTCGCCCGCCTCGGGCCCTTCGCCGCCCTGGAGCAAGTACCGCAATGGCGGATCCAGGCCAGCAGCCGGCTCGGTGCCGATCTCAAGCTGCTCTTATACCCCAAGGAGAACGCCTGATGTTTACCGGAATCATCCAGGGCCTCGGCAAGATCCATTCCCTGCAGCCCCAGGGTGGTGACCTGCGCATGGAAGTGGACGCCGGGGCCCTGGACCTGAGGGACGTTGTCCCGGGCGACAGCATTGCCGTTTCCGGGGCCTGTCTCACCGTAACCGCCCTCCACGGTTCCCGTTTTGCGGTGGACGTCTCCCGGGAAAGCCTGGACAAGACCACCCTCGGCGCCCTGCGCCCGGGCAGCGCGGTCAATCTCGAAAAGGCCCTGCGCCTGGCGGACCGCCTCGGCGGCCACCTGGTGGCCGGGCACGTGGATGGGGTCGGCGGCATTCGCGAGCAACGTCGCGAGGGCCGTTCCCTGGTCTTCGCCATAGCGGCACCGGCGGGCCTGCGCCGCTACATCGCCGCCAAAGGCAGCATCTGCGTGGACGGCATCAGCCTGACGGTCAATGCCGTCGACAGCGCCGCCTTTTTCCTCAATCTCATTCCCCATACCCTGGAGCATACCACTGCGGCCCATTGGCAGGTGGGGCAGCAGGTAAACCTGGAAGTGGACCTCATCGCCCGCTATCTGGAGAGTTTGATGGCAAGCGAGGGCGCTGCCGGTGTAAGATCAGCACCCATGGATCGGGATTTTTTGGCGCAAAAAGGGTTCCCCGTATGAAAGAGCTCACTATCAGCCCCACGGCCGAGATCATTGCCGAGATTGCCGCAGGCCGCATGGTCATCCTCATGGACGACGAAGGCCGGGAGAATGAAGGGGACCTCATCATGGCCGCCGAATTCGTTACCCCCGCCGCCATCAATTTCATGGTCCGCCACGCCCGCGGTCTGGTATGTCTGCCCCTCACCCCGGAGCGCTGCCGGCAGCTCCATTTGCCGCAAATGGTCGGCCACAATCGCGCCAGCCTGGGCACCGCCTTCACGGTCTCCATAGAAGCCGCCCAGGGCGTCACCACCGGCATTTCCGCCGCCGATCGGGCCGCCACGGTCCAGGCCGCCATTGCCGACGACGCCGGCCCCGATGACATCGTCATGCCCGGCCACATCTTCCCCCTCATGGCCGAGCCGGGCGGCGTGCTGGTGCGCGCCGGGCATACGGAGGCGGCCGTCGATCTCGCCCGCCTCGCCGGCTGCAAGCCCGCCGGGGTCATCTGCGAGATCCTCAACGAGGACGGCGAGATGGCGCGCCTGCCCGATCTCCTTCCCTACGCCGCCCGGCACGGCCTCAAGATCGGCACCATAGCCGATCTCATCAGCTATCGCCTGGAGCGGGAACGCATCGTCGTGCGCGAGGCCAGCGGCCCCTGGTCCACCCCCTACGGCTCCTTCCAGCTTTATGCCTATCGCGACTGGGTGGCCAACGAAAGCCATTTCGCCCTGGTTTACGGGGACATGGAGGCGGTGGAGGAGGAGCCCGTACTGGTTCGGGTGCAAGTGCAAAAAGCGCTGACGGATCTTTTTTCCGGTACCGAAGCCCCCAACGCCCTGGCTATGGAACGCATCGCCGCCGCCGGCCGCGGCGTGCTGATCTACCTGCGCCACAACGAAAACGATGCCGAATTGCTGGAGCAGATCCGCGCCCTGCCGGTCAAGCCTCTGGGCCCCGGCCAGGCCGGCGATAGCGGGCGGGTCCTGCGCACCTTCGGCATTGGCGCCCAGATCCTCACCGATCTGGGAGTGCGCAAGGCCCTGGTTCTCAGCGACAGCCATTTCCAGTATCGCGGTATCGGCGGATTCGGCCTGGAAATTGTCGGCCAACGTCCTTTTCATGAGAAGCCCGAGGATCTCCAATGATGCAACGTATCGAAGGGGCGCTCACCTGCAGCGACGCCCATTTTGCCCTCCTGGTCAGCCGTTTCAACAGTTTCATCACCCAGCAGTTGGAGCAGGGGGCTGTGGACGCCTTGCTGCGCCATGGCGCCACCGAGGAACAGATTCACATCGTCTATGCCCCCGGCGCTTATGAAATGCCGCTGCTGGCCAAGAAACTCGCCGGCAGCGGCCGCTATGAAGCGGTCATCTGTCTGGGGGCCGTCATTCGCGGCGGTACGCCCCATTTCGACTATGTCGCGGCGGAGGTCTCCAAAGGGGTGGCGCAGGTGGGGATGGATACCGGCGTGCCCGTCATTTTCGGGGTGCTGACCACCGATAGCATCGAGCAGGCCATCGAACGGGCGGGCACCAAGGCGGGCAACAAGGGCTTTGACGCCGCCATGACCGCCGTGGAAATGGTCAACCTGCTGCGTCGGCTATGAAGGGCAGTCGCCGCCTGGCCCGGCAGGCCGTGGTCCAGGCCCTGTATCAATGGCAACTCAATCCCAGTTCCTGCGACGAGATCGAGGCGGAATTCCTGGCTGACCCGGAGCGTCTGGCCGGGGCCAATCAGGGCTTCTTCCTGGAGTTGTGGCGGGGGGTCCATGCCCATCTGGAGGCGCTGGACCCGCTCATCGCCGCCCAGATCCCCGATCGCAACTGGACCAGCGAGATCAGCGAGGTGGAACGCGCCATTCTGCGCCTGGCGGCCTACGAACTGCGCTATCACCCCCAGACCCCCTACCGCGTCATCATCAATGAAGCCATCGAGCTGGGGAAGGGCTTCGGCGCCGAGCAGGGCCACCGCTTCGTCAATGCGGTGCTGGACAAGCTGGCGCAGGAATGGCGCGGCGTAGAATTCATGACCAAAAGCCAGACTTCTTCCGGATAGCGTCGGGCGCCGCCGGGGCAGCGCCGACGTTTTTCCGTGACCTTTTGAAATGCCGTCAACATTGTGCTATTACCCATAAAGCAATCTTTTGGTCTGTCCCCGACAGGAGGTATCCCATGGTAGCCGAGACACCCAAAACCACCCCCAAGAAAAGCGGCCGGAGCACCTCCGGCAAGACCGCCGCGGCTCCGGCCCCAACGCCCGTAGCCGGTGCCCGGAAGGGGGCAGCGGCGAGCAAGGCGGAAACGCCGCCTGCTGCGGCCCCGCAGCCTCGCCGCAGCGGCAGAAAAACCGTGGACGCCGGCGATCGCGAGCAGATGATTGCCGTGCGCGCCTATTATCTGGCGGAGGAGCGCGGATTTGCCGACGGTGACTGCGTGGCGGACTGGCTGGCGGCCGAGGAGTGGGTGGACGGACAGCTTCGGGCAGGCAAGCCGGCGGCGTCATAGGGGTGGCGGGGATTCCGCTGCTCGGGGAGGGGCCGCAGAAAGCTCTGGCAAAGCCTGACCTTTTTGCGCTAAGCTCTTCAACGGTAAAGCAACCCCGCAAGATCAGGAGTGTGTAATGCGCCAGTTACCCCGTCTCAAATCGCCTCTCGTAGCCCTCGGCTTGTGTTTCCTGGGCTGGGCCGCAGTCGCCAGTGCCGCGCCCGTCAGCCATGTCGACGCCGAGGATGTGGCCACCACCCAGCCCGCCGATTTGACCACGGCCAAGCTGGAAAACACCATCGGCACGCGCTGCGTCCTTGGCGACGGGGTGCCCAAGGATTATCGCTTGGCGGTACAGTGGTTCGAGAAGGCCGCCCAGCATGGCTATGGCAAGGCCCAGTACAACCTGGGCATGCAATACTATTTCGGGCAGGGCGTCGCGCAAAACTACAGCCAGGCGGCCTATTGGTGGGAAAAGGCGGCCGCCCAGGGCATCGCCGCAGCCCAATACAACTTGGGCAATCAGTACTTCATGGGCCAGGGCGTTCCCCAGGACTACGCCAAGGCGGCCGCCTGGTGGCACAAGGCCGCCGCCCAGGGCAACAAGGACGCCCAGCGCAACCTTATGACCCTGGCCCAGGTCAGCATGGAACGCCCCGTCCAGGCCGAGCAGAAACTGGCCGTCGCGCAGTAAGCCGGCACCATCGCGGAAGCAGGAAGGGAGGGGCTTCGCCCTTCCTGATCCCCATGTCCGCTGCCCTTTTTAGGGTTCCGAATCTCCCCCGCCGTCCTGGTTGGATTTCTTGATCCGCAAGGCAGCGGCATGCTCGCGCTCGATAAAATCCCGTTTGGTCTTTTCTTCTGCCAATTGGCTCTCCAGCTCGGCCAATTGCCGCTCACGGCGGCGCAATTGCCACTTCCGTCCCAGATGGGAAGGCATGTAGATCAGCAAGGCGGACAAAAATCCGGCCACGAAACCAACCAGCAGAACCACCCCCTGGGATTGCACGAATTGCCAGGCAAAAAAGTGGATGGTGGCGGGTGTGCCGTTCTGGATGGCGAAGATCACCGCAAGGGCGGCGATCACAAAGGAAACAATCAGCAGCATGGTACCCTCCTCATGGCCGTTCAAAGCGCCGTGCAGTACGTCAATCTTCGGACAAGAAACGCTGCAGCCAGGTCATCACTCCCCACAAGACCAGGGGCAGCCCCATGAGCCACAGCCAGAAGGGGAGGCCGGCGATCAGGGTGTCCAGCTCGTGATCGACGGCGGCCATGATGCCGATGCCCACCAATAAAAAGGTCCCGCCCACGCCAAAGACCAGCCGCCGCAGCCCGCGCTGCAGCTCCTGACGAATGCCTTCCAGGTCCTGGTTGCGAATGACCAGGGGCAACTCGCCCTGCTGGGCCTGGCGCAGGATGCCGTGCAGGAGCACCGGCATTTCCGGCAGCGCCAGGCCCCATTGGGGGAAATACCTTTTCAGCTCCATCCACCAGCCCCGTGGTCCCCGTTGCCGGTTCAGCCAATCGCTGAGCAAAGGGGTAGCCACTTCCCAGATATTGAGCTTGGGGTTGAAGTCGCGGGCAATGCCTTCGACGTTGACCAGGGTTTTTTGCAGAAGGAGCAGTTGCGGCTGGGTCTGCATGTGAAAGGCGCGGGTGGTCTGAAAGAGGCGCAGGAGGAGATTGGCTACGGAAATCTCGTTCAAGGGGCGCTCGAATACGGGCTCGGCAATGGCCCGGATGGCCGCTTCAAAGTCCTGCACATTGGTATCTGGCGGCACCCACCCCGCCTCCACATGGGCCTCGGCCACCCGCCGGTAATCGCGGCGGAAAAAGGCCACCATGTTTTCCGCCAGATAATGCTGGCTGGCATCATCCAGGCTGCCCATGATGCCGAAATCCACGGCAATGAAGCGGCCGTTATTGGGGTCGATGAAGATATTGCCGGGATGCATGTCGGCATGGAAATAGGCATCGCGAAAGACCTGGCGGAAAAAAATCTCGGCGGCGCGGCGGGAGAGCTGGTCAAAGTCGATACCCGCCTTGGCGAGGGCGTCGCGCTGGCCGATGGGAATGCCGTAAATGCGCTCCATGACCATGACCTGGGGGCTGCAATAATCCCAGTAGACCTCCGGGACATAGAGCAGCTCGGGCTCGGCAAGGAAATTGCGGCGCAACTGGCTGGCATTGGCCGCCTCCCGCAGCAGGTCCAGTTCGCCGCGAATGGTCTTGGCGTATTCCGCCACCACGGCGCGCACCCGCAGCCGTCGGCCCTCCTGGGAGTAGCGCTCGGCGAGATCGGCAAAAAAGCCGAGGATGGCCAGATCCTGCTCGATGACCCGTTCCAGATGGGGGCGGCGCACCTTCACCGCCGCCGCGCGCCCGTCCTTGAGGCGCGCGAAATGCACCTGGGCGATGGAGGCCGCCGCCGCCGCCTCTTCCTCGAATTCGCTGAAAATCTCCTCCAGCGGCCGCCCCAGGGATTTTTCGATGATGCGCCGGGCTTCGGCGGCGGGGAAGGGGGGCACGGCATCCTGCAGCTTGGCCAGTTCCAGGGTGATGTCGTCGGGGAGCAGGTCGCGGCGGGTGGACAGCATCTGTCCCAGTTTGATGAAGGTGGGACCGAGCGCCTCCAAGGCCTGGCGCAGCCGCTCCGGAAAGCTGCCCGCGGGCCGGGGAGCGATCCAGGTCATGGGATTCAGCCGGAGAAAGGTGCGATAGGGCCGCAGAATGGGGAGAAAATAAAGAACCTCGTCCAGGCGGTAGCGAACCAGGACGCGGGTAATGCGCAAGCTGCGCGTGAGGCGGAAGAGAGTTTGGCGCATGTCCTAGTCTAACATGGAAGGCGTGGGAAACACCCCGGCCTTTGCCGCAAAGGCGCCCATAAAAAAGGGTGGGCCAGGCGGCCCACCCCGTTACCGATCACCCGGCTTACTGGACGGTCTTTTCCACCTTGATGGTGGAGTTGATCTCCACGCGCTGGTTCTCGAAACGACCTTGGGGGGTGGCATTGGTGGCCACGGGATCATTGTAGGAATGACCCTTCAGCACCATCCGGTCGCGAGCCACGCCATGCTGCTCCAGATATTGGGCGACGCTACCGGCGCGCTTCTCGGAGAGCTTCATGTTGTAGGCGTAGGTGCCCACCTTGCTGCAGTAGCCGTTGACGTTGAGGACGGCGTCGGGGTGCTTCTTGGCAAAATCGGCCACTTCGTCCAGGACCTTGATATCCCGGTCCAGCAACTTGTAGGAGTCGAACTTGAAGTTGATGCCGGTGATGGTGATGGGCTTGCTTTCCAGCACCGTGCGTTCTACGGGGGCGATGGGAGCGGGCGCGGGGGCGGCTGCGGGAGCGACCGCCACGGGCGCGGGAGCCGCAGCGACCTTCGGGGCGCAATAGGCGGGAACGGGGCCGTCGGTGACCGGCCGGCCGCCGCGCACGCAGACTCCGGTGCCGGTCACCAGGGGCGCCGACTCTTTCTGGATGGCATAACCCATGTAGCCGTTATCGGCGTGGGCGACCCCCGCCACCAAACTGCCGCCGACAGCGGCCAGCAGCGCAAAGCGATTCAGACGATTCATTTTCTCAACCCTCCTCTCTCAGGCCGCGGCAGATCTGCCGGGCGTGTACAATTTCTAACGACAATAAAGAGAATGTTGTAAAGGGGCAACTTTGTCAAGGGAGAAAAGGGCGGCGATGTCGGCTTGACGCACCCCGGGAGGCGTTCTAGCATGCCTGACATGCGGGTCTTGGTGAATGGCGAAGTACGGGAAGTGCCCGAAGGCACGACGGTGGCGGCTCTGCTCGACCGGATGGATCTGGGCGGGCGGCGTCTGGCCGTGGAGCGCAATCAGGAAATCGTGCCCCGGAGCGCCCATGCGCAGACCGTACTCCATGACCAGGACCGCATTGAAGTGGTGCATGCCGTCGGCGGTGGCTGAAGCGCCGGAAACTGAACAGAAGAGATTCATGACAACTGATCCATTGCATATTGCCGGACGTGAATACCGTTCCCGCCTGCTGGTCGGGACGGGCAAGTATAAGGACTTTGCGGAAACCCGCGGGGCCATCGAGGCGGCGGGGGCGGAGATCGTCACGGTGGCGCTGCGCCGCACCAACCTCGGCCAAAATGCCGACGAGCCCAATCTGCTCGATTTCCTGTCCCCCGAGCGCTATACCATTCTGCCCAACACCGCCGGCTGTTACACCGCCGAGGATGCCGTGCGCACCTGCCGGCTGGCCCGGGAACTGGGCGGTTGGGATCTGGTCAAGCTGGAAGTCATCGGCGACGCCCAGACCCTCTATCCGGACATGCGCCAGACCTACGACGCCGCCCGGACCCTGGTGGCCGAGGGTTTCCAGGTGATGGTCTACAGCATGGACGATCCGGTGGCCTGCAAGGCCTTTGCCGAGATGGGCTGCGTCGCCGTGATGCCCCTGGCCGCCCCCATTGGTTCCGGCCTGGGCATCCGCAATCCTTACAATCTCCGGATCATCCTGGAACAGGCGAAGGTGCCCATTCTCGTGGACGCCGGCGTGGGTACCGCCTCCGATGTGGCCGTGGCCATGGAGCTGGGCTGCGACGGTGTGCTGTTGAATACCGCCATTGCCGCCGCCCGCGATCCCCTGCGGATGGCCGAGGCCATGCGTCTGGGCGTGGAAGCCGGGCGCAAGGCCTTCCTCGCCGGGCGTATGCCGCGCAAGCTCTACGCCACTGCCAGCAGCCCCACGGATGGTCTATTTTTTTGAACAGCGACGACGATCTGGATTTTGCGCGCGGAGCGCCGCTGGACGGGGACTTCCTGCAACGCGTGGAAACGCTCGTCATGGGATCCGTGCAGCCGGCCCATGTCCCGCGCTATGCGGAGGACTGGGAGGAGACCGAGCGGCTCATCGGCCGTTTGGGGGATCAGGGCGTGGGCGTGCGCCTGGAGTACAGCTACGGCGAAAATGGCCAGCGGTGCCGGGCCTATCTCGACTGGCAGGACCCCATCAGCCATGAATGGCAGACCGCCGAAGCGGAAGAGGGCACCGCGCCGCGGGCGGTGACGCGGGCGGCCCTGGTCTGGTATTACCAGCAGGAGGTCAACGCCGCCACGGCCCAGCCCCCCGATGGCTGGGCCTACTTCGAGGTGGTGGAGCGGGTGGGCATGACCCGTGATCTCTTTGCCCGTTCCCTCGAAGAACACCCCGTCCTGGCCGAAGAACCGGATTTGCAGACGCGCTATCAGGAGATCCTCGACAGGCTCAACGAACTCTATGAACGGGTCAATCAGGCCCTGGATCGGCGTCTGGAGATGCCGGCCCGCGGCGCCATGCACTAGCCATGCATATCCATGTCCTCGGCGCCTGCGGCACCTTCATGGGCGGCATCGCCCTGCTGGCGCGGGCGGCGGGGCACGAGGTCAGCGGCTCCGACACCCATGCCTATCCGCCCATGAGCACCTTGCTGGCGCGGGAGGGGATTGCGGTCCTGGACGGTTACGCTCCCGCGCATCTGCAGCCGGCGCCCGCTCTGGTCCTCATCGGCAATGCCCTGTCCCGGGGCAATCCCGCCGTCGAGGCGGTCTTGGATCGCGGCCTGCCCTACGACTCCGGTCCTGCCTGGCTGGCCCGGGAGATCCTCCAGGGCCGCTGGGTGCTGGCGGTGGCCGGTACCCACGGCAAGACGAGCACGACGGCGATGCTCGCCTGGATACTGGACTACGCCGGCCTGGAGCCCGGCTTCCTCATCGGCGGAGAACCCCTGAATTTTGGTGTCTCGGCCCGGCTGGGGGGCGGTTCCTTCTTTGTCATCGAGGCGGACGAATATGATACCGCCTTCTTCGACAAGCGCTCCAAATTCGTCCACTACCACCCGCGCACCCTCATCCTCAACAATCTCGAATACGATCACGCCGATATCTTCCCGGACCTGGATGCCATCATCACCCAGTTTCATCACTTGCTCCGCACGGTTCCCGGTACCGGCCAGATCCTCGTCCATGCCGCGGCGCCCGCCCTGGAGCAGGTCCTGGACCGGGGCTGCTGGACACCGGTGCTGCGCTTCGCCGCCGACGGCCCCTGGCAGGTCCGGCTGGAGCGGCCCGATGCCGGCGTCTTCGCCGTTCTGGAAGGAGGGCGGGAGCGTGGGCGGGTCACCTGGAACCAGGCCGGTGCCTTCAATGCGGAGAATGCCCTGGCCGCCATCCTCGCCGCCCGTCATGCCGGGGTGCCGGTGGCGGTTTCCTGCGCCGCCCTGGGCGGATTTCAGGGGGTACGCAGGCGCCTGGAGCTGCGCGGGGTGGCCGACGGCGTTTCCGTCTATGACGATTTCGCCCACCACCCCACCGCCATCGCCGCCACCATCGCCGCCCTGCGCGCCAAGATCGGGCCGGCGCGTCTGGTGGCGGTCCTGGAACCGCGCTCCAATACCATGAAGATGGGGGTGCATCGGCAGCGGCTGGCGGACAGTCTGGCCGGGGCCGACGCGGCCTACGTCTATGCCCCCACGGATCTGGGCTGGGACGCCGCGGCGGTCCTGGCGGGGCGGGCGCAGGTCTTTGCCGATCCGGATGCCCTGCTGGCCGCCCTCGGGGGCGATTTGCAAGAGGGAGATCAGGTGCTGATCATGAGCAACGGCGGTTTTGGCGCCATCCATGCCCGTCTTCTCGCCGCCCTGGAAGCGCGCCGTCCGGAGCAAACGTGACGGGCATGCTCCTCTTCACGCCCTTCAAGCTCCTTTTCCTCTTGGGCCTGGCGCTGTTCTACGGTTTGGCCTTTGAAGAATATTACACGCGGGACGCCCGCGGGACGCCCGGCGGCGTGCGTACCTTTCCCATGCTCGCCCTCTCCGGCGCGGCCCTGTATGCCCTCGATCCGGTCACGGCGCTGCCCTTTGCCGTGGGGCTCATCGCCCTCGGCTCTTGGCTCTACGCCTATTATCGCGCCCTTTGGCATGCGGTGGGCGAATCGGGGCGCGCCCATGGCCTGATGGTGCCGGTGGCCAACGTCATGGCCTATCTGCTCGGCCCCCTGGTGTTGGCGGCGCCGCCCTGGGTGGCCGTCACCTATGCGGTGGCGGCGGTCCTGCTCTTCGGTGCGCGGGACCGCCTCCATCAAGTGGCGGCCCGGTTGCCGGCGGCGGAGGTCCTGACCGTCGGCAAGTTCCTGTTGCTGGCCGGGGTCATCCTGCCGTTGCTCCCCAATCATCCCGTCACGGACCTGACTCCCATCACCCCCTATGAGGTCTGGCTCGCCCTGGTGGCCGTATCCAGTCTGGCCTACCTGAGTTATCTGGCGCAGCGCTATCTCCCCATGCGCGGCGGCCTGGCGGTGGCGGGGGCCCTGGGGGGGCTCTATTCTTCCACGGCCACCACCGTCGCCCTGGCCCGGCGCGGCCGCATCTCGCCCCAGGATGCCCACGCGGCGCGCCTGGGCATCGTCCTCGCCACGGCGGTCACCTATCCGCGCCTGGACATCATCATCGCCCTGTTCAATCCTTCCCTGGCCTGGCGGCTCCTGCCCTGGCTCCTGGCCCTGGGCGGCGCCGGAGCCGCCTATGGGGGTTGGCTGTACCTGCGCCTGCGTCGTGACCTGGGGGTGCATGACGGCAGTGGCGCCAGCAACCCTCTGGAGCTGGGTACGGCCATGCTCTTTGCCACCCTTTTTGTGACCGTTTCGCTCCTGGTACACTGGGTGGGCAGCGTTTATGGCAGTCAGGGCATCCTCGGCATGGCGGTGGCGGTGGGGGTGACGGATATCAATCCCTTCATCCTGAGCCTGGCCCAGGGCGGGGTCCATCTCCCCCAGGCCGTGCTCATGGCTGCCGTATTGCTGGCCATCGCCAGCAACAATATCATGAATGGCGTGTATGGCCTTGTCCTGGGGGGGCGGCAGGTCCTTGGCGCGGCGGCGGGGCTCTTTTTGCTGGCGGGGCTCGGTTTTGCGACGGCGTTTAGCTTGCAGGGGTGGTCATGACCAGGGAAATGCAGGACAGGATCTGTGTGGCCATCACCGGCGCTTCGGGGGCCGTCTATGGGCTGCGCCTAGTGGAAGTGCTCCTCACCGCCGGGGTGCAGGTCTATCTGCTCCTCTCCGACGCGGCGCGGGTGGTGTGCCGCGAGGAGATGGGCCTGGAGCTGCCGCTCGCCACCGAAGCGGTGGGAGGGTTCCTGGCCGCCCGCTACGGGGCGGAGCGGGAACTCCTCTCGGTCTATGCCAATGACGACTGGTTCGCGCCGGTGGCCTCGGGCTCCAACGCGGCCCGGGCCATGGTGGTCTGCCCCTGCTCCGGCGGCGCCCTGGCGGCCATCGCCCACGGCATGTCCGACAACCTCATCGAACGGGCGGCGGACGTGATGCTCAAGGAGCATCGCCTGCTGGTCCTCGTCCCCCGGGAGAGCCCCGTTTCCGTCATCCATCTGGAAAACATGCTCAGGCTCGCGCAGTTGGGGGTGCGCATCCTGCCCGCCAGCCCGGGTTTTTATCACCACCCCCAAAGGGTCGAGGATCTGATCGATTTCGTCGTCGCCCGCATCCTCGACCAGCTCGGTCTGCCCAATCAACTGGGGCCGCGCTGGGGGCAATAGAACGCCTCCTATCCCGGGCTTGGAGCGGCTGCGCAGGGGGGGCACGCCAGGGAGGCCAGCAGGCGCTCGCCCCGCTCCCCGTGGAAAAAGGCCCGGATATAGGGATGGTCCACCTGCGCCACCTGCAACAAAGGCCCCACCGTCAACACCCTGCCATCGGCCAGAACCGCCACCCGGTCCGCCGTGGCCGCCAGGCTGTCCAGGTCATGGCTGACCATGACCACGCTGAAGCCGATATCCTGATGCAGGGTGCGGAGCAGGGCGTCGAAATCGGCGGCGGCGATGGGATCCAGGCCGGAGGTGGGCTCGTCGAGAAAGAGGATCTCCGCCTCCAGGGCCAGGGCCCGCGCCAGGGCCACCCGCTTGACCATCCCTCCCGAGAGTTCCGCCGGCAGCTTCCAGGCGTCCTCCGGCTTCAGCCCCACCATCTGCAGTTTCAGGGCCACCAGATCGCCAATGTCGGCAGCGGCCAGATGGCCCCATTCCCGCAGGGGAAAGGCGATATTCTCGAATACCGTGAGGGCGCTGAACAGGGCTCCTTGCTGAAAGAGCACCCCCCAGCGCTGGCGCAGGGCAATGCCGGCGCCCTGATCGAGGGTGTGGAGATCCAGATCGAAGATGCGGATGCTGCCCTCGGCAATGGGCACGAGGCCCATCATGGCCCGCAGCAGCGTGGTCTTGCCGCTGCCGCTGCCGCCGACGATGGCCAGCACCTCGCCGGTATGGACGCACAGGTCCAGATGCCGATGCACCCAATGGGAACCGAAGCGCGTCCCCAGGTCCTGGATCAGGATGGCGGTGTCGGCCTTCATTGGACGCTGATCCCGGTGTTGGCGAAGACCATGGCGAGAACGGCGTCGATGACGATGACCAGGGTGATGGCCAGGACCACCGAATTGGTGGTTTCGCGGCTCAGGCTCTCGGTATTGGCCTGGATCTTGAGACCGTAAAAGCCCGCCACCCAGGCCACCAGCACGCCGAAGATGGCCCCCTTCGCCAGTCCCAGCCAGAGATTGAAGCTCGGGACCACCGTCGGCATCTGCTCCAGGAAAAGGGAATAGCTGATCCCCAGCTCGTCCTTGGCCACGAGCATGGCCCCCAGGAGCCCCACGAAATCCGTCCACAGGACCAGCAGCGGCATGACCAGGCCCAGGCCGATGATCTTGGGCAGGATGAGGCGGCGGATGGGCGAGACGCCGAAGGTCCGCAGGGCGTCCAGCTCCTCCGTCAACTGCATCCCGCCGATCTGCGCGGTGAAGGCCGATCCGGAGCGCCCCGCGAGGATGACCGCCGTGATCAGGGGTCCCAGTTCGCGCAGCAGGCTCAGGCCCGAGATGTTGATGATGTAGATATTGGCGCCGTAGGTGGCCAGGGTCGGCGCCGATTGAAAGGAGATCACCACCCCGATGAGGAAGCCGATGAGGCTCAGGATGGGGAGGGAACTGGGGCCCGTCTTGACCACCGTCGCCGAGATCTCCCGCCAGGGGAATGTGGCGGGATGGCGCAGGCCCCGTCCCGTCTCCAGCAGCACGCCGCCCCAGAGCAGGAGCAGCCCCCAGAGGTCCAGGGCCGTTTCGATGATGAAGCCCCCCAGGATGTCGAGGAAGGCCAGGGGGTGGCGCCGCCGGGCGGGGATGGGGGGGAAGCGGCTCAGCCGCGCAAAGAGGGCCTTTTGCTCCTCCCCCAGTATCAGGCCCGCGGGCAGGGTCTTTCCCCAGGCTTGCCAGAGCAGGAGAGCGCCCGCGCTGTCCATGGCCGCCACCGCCGACAGGTCCCAGTCCGGCGCGGGGGGCAGGGCCGCCAGCGCCGCCTGGAGCCTGGCGAAATCCCCGCCGATCTCCGCCAGGGTCCAGCGGCCCGTCAGGCGCAGGCCGGTATCGCTCTGGGCAAAGCGGGGCGTCTTGTCGTCCGTATCCGGCATGAATCCTCTCGTTCCCCCTTATCCATGATGGGGCGGTTCAACGGCTGTTTTCCGGGTATAATGCCAGTCTTGCCCGCTCCGGAGGAGCCCCTATGTCCACCTTAGCGCGAATGCCGCAAAAAGCCATCGTCCGCCTCGTCCTGACGGGTGCCCTACTGTTCCTGGCGGGTTGCAGCATGCTCCCCGGCCAGGCCCCCAAGGTGCAGCTCGTCAACGTGGCGCCGCAGTCCGTAGGCCTGCTGTCCCAGACCCTGCTCCTCACCCTGCAGGTGAGCAACCCCAACGACAGCGCCCTGCGCGCCAAGGCCGGCGAAGCGCGCCTCTGGGTGCGCGGACGCGAGATCGCCTACGGCCTCCTCGCCCAGCCCATCCTGGTGCCCGCCTATGGCAGCACCCAGGTACAGATCCCCGTTACCGGCAACTTTCTGCAATTATTGGGCGACCTGGGCAGGGGCGGCCTGCCTTACGAGGTCAAGGGCTATCTGGTGACCGATCCCTTCGCTCTGCGGATACCCTTCCAGGCGCAGGGTGTGCTGCATCTGCCGGGGCAGCCGGGCGAAAGCGCAAGCGCGCCCTGACCGCCAGGTGGTCCGAAAGGGGTTCGGGGATGGACTCCATGGACACGAACTCCAGATCCGGACTGCAGAGGATGTGATCGAAGGCCAGCCGCGGCGCCCAACTGGGAAAGGTCGGCGGACTCCAGGGTGGTGCCTGCAGGCCGCTTTCGCTCAAGAGCAGGCGCATCTCCGGCGAGCGCAGCGTGCAGTTGAAATCCCCCATGAGGATGACCCCGCGCCGCCCCTGCAGGCGCTTGGCCAGATCCCGCATCTGGCTGAAGCGGGCGTGGCGGCTCAGGCCCAGATGGGTGATGCAGACCGTCAGGGGGTGGCCGTAGAGCTCATGGCGCGTTTCCAGGATCCCCCGGCCTTTCATGAAGCTGGGCAGGGAATGGCGGTCCACGCTGCGAATGGCCCAGCGCGACAACATGCTGTTGCTGTGCTGGGCCAGATCGCCGAAATCCCGGGTGCGCTGCTGCTCCCAGTAGGGAAAACCGGCCCTTTCGGCCAGAAAGCCCGCCTGATTGACATACTGGCTGCGAAAGGAGCCCGCGTCCGCCTCGTTGAGGCCGGCAATGTCGGCGCCCCGCAGCAGCGCCGCGATGCGCTCCAGATTTTTCAGGCTCTGGCCGTGGGGCATGACATAGCGCCAGCCGTGCAGGAGCATGTGCCGGGCCCGGTGGGAGCCGATACCCACCTGAATGTTGAAGGAAACCACCGTGATCTCGGGCAGGTCAGTCGCCGCTGAGGACAAGATTCACCTCCTGCCGGCCGTCGCGCGCAAAGGCCCGCAGGGCCAGCACCCCGCAGGTGTCCATGGACAGCACCAGCAGCCAGGCCGCATCCTCCAAGCCCGCCCAGTCCGCCGCCGCCGGCGTGCTGCGCGACTCCGGCAGCAGCCGGTAGCCGGCAAAGAGCCGCTCCCCCCGGTCATGAAGGAGGGCCAGGATCGCCTCCTCCCCCACGGGGCCGCCGCAGGGATAGAGGCTCGTCGGCCGGCCCTCCCGCGCCCCCACCAGCCCGTAGGCCCCCCCATGCCCTTGGACGTCCGCCAGCAGGGCATTGGCGAGGCTGCGCGGGATGGTCAGCGCCACCCCGCTCATGCGCAGACCGGGCACTGGGGATCGCGGCGCAACGCCAGGGTGCGCCACTGCCAGGTCTTGGCATCCACCACCAGGAGGCGGCCCGCCAGGGGCGACGCCCCGCCCGCCAGGATCCGGATGGCCTCCACCGCCTGCATGCTCCCCAGCACCCCCAGCAAGGGGCCCAGGACCCCGTTGCGCGAGCAGGTATCCTCGTCGCCCCCGGCCACGGCCGGGTAGAGGCAGGCATAGCAGGGCGCGTCCCCGGCGCGGAAGTCGAAGACCGCCAGCTGCCCCTCCCAGCGCACCGCCGCGGCGCTGATCAGCGGCCGCCGCGCCCGCTGGCAGGCGGCGTTGATGGTGTGCCGGGCGGCAAAGTTGTCGGTGCAGTCCAGCACCAGGTCATGCCCCGCCACCTCCTCCCGCAGCCAGTCGGCATCCGCCGCCCGGGCCTCGGCGCGGATGCGGATGCCCGGGTTCTGCGCCAGCAGATGCGCCCGCGCCGCCTCCACCTTGGGCCGGCCGATGTCCGCCTCGCCATAGAGGATCTGCCGCTGCAGGTTGGACAGCTCCACCCGGTCGCCGTCGCAGAGGGTGAGCCGGCCCACGCCGGCGGCGGCCAGATACTGGGCCACCGGGCAGCCCAGCCCCCCCGCGCCCACCATCAGCACCCGCGCCCGCCCCAGCGCCAGTTGCCCGGCGATGTCGATCTCCGGCAACAGGATCTGCCGCCCGTAACGCAGCAGGGCATGGTCGTCGAGGGGGTCAGAGCTGGGCAAAGTCGTATTCGATGGCATTCTCGGCTCGCGGCATGCCGGCAAAGGACCGATAGCCGCCCGCCACGGCTTCCAGGCGGGCGTGATGGCGTTCGCGGATGCTGTCCAGCATCCACGGGATCTCGCTGGGATGTCCCACCGTTTCGCCATGGAGCAGATGCCGCACGTAGATGGCGTCCTCGTCCACCCGCAGGAGACAGGGCAGGGGCAGATCCAGGGGCAGGACGAAGCGGTGCATGACCCATTCGATGGGGGAGGGCGGCGTACCGGGCGGGATGCGCAGATCCACGCGAAAATGCCCGCCGCCCCCCGGTTCCTTCAGCAACTCCGCCATCCAGCCGGGCGCAAAGCCCGCATGGACGATGATGGTACGGCGCGCGAAGCGCTCCAGGAAGCGCCGCTGCAGGAGAAGGGGAGAGATGCCGGCTCGCATGGGATCATTGTACGAGCATTGCCGGCCCGGTCAACCGCAGGCCCCGTCCCCCGTCTTTTGACGCCCGCCGGGAAGCACGCTAGAATCAGCGCACCCGGAGAGATGGCCGAGCGGCTGAAGGCGCTCCCCTGCTAAGGGAGTATGGGGCTAAACACTCCATCGAGGGTTCGAATCCCTCTCTCTCCGCCATTTCATTCAAAATCATCGAGTTGCACAGGCGCTCAGCCTGCTTCCCCACGCGGAAAAACACCCTCACACAGCATCCGCCAGAACCCTGTGGGTCGGGAATGGGTCAGCGCAACCCAACCCCGTCGGCTGCCCGGGAGAAAAGGCGGGTGCTGCATTGCGGAGATTGGGGGTTCCGTCGCGGGTGCGTTACACTGCAAGGCATGGAACAGGAAACCGATTGGACCGTGCTGACGACGATCAACGCACCGCGCTGGCCGCATGTCACGGGCGATGATCTGGAAGGCTGGCTGACGGGCGGCGGCGATGTGGATACCGCTGCCCTGCAGGCGTTTTTCTATGAGTGCGACCTAGGAGCGCAGCTCCAGTTTCTGCGCGGGCGTCACATCCCCGTGGAACGGGCGCTCGCCACACTGGATCGGCACGTCCGGCCCGGATTTCCGAAGGCCTTTCATTTTCCTCTCGACGTTTGGTCGGCGGCCTGATGGAACCTTGGGAACAACTTTTCGATAAAGGCATGGCCGCCCTGGATTCCTTGCCCCCGGCGCTACCAGCACCGGACTGGACCATGGGCGGCGGTACCGTGCTCATGTTCAAGTATCGTCATCGGCTGAGCCAGGATGTGGCCATTTTCCTGACGGATGCGCAGTACCTGACGGCGCTGTCCCCTCGCCTCAATGACAAGGTGGAGGATCTGACGAATCGCTACCGGGAAGACTCCCAGCACGTCAAGCTCATCTTTCCGGAGCTTGGCGAAGTGGACTTTGTGGTGGCCCCGCGGCTCATTGCCCACTCGACGGAACTGGCAAAAATCCATGGTCGCGCCGTGGCGTTGGACAAGCCGGAAGAGATCATCGCCAAGAAATGCTTTTACCGCGCGGACGGATTCACCGCCAGGGACGTGTTCGATCTGGCCGTGTTCCTTGCCAAGGAGCCGGAGACGGTCCGGAAGCACCTGCCCATCCTCACGTCCCGGCGGGATGAAATCGCCGCGCGACTGGAACATTACCGGAACCACCCGACGATGTGGGAGCGGGAAATCGGCAAGGTGCGCCCCTTGCCGGGGTTCGAGCCATACCGTCAGAAGTCGCTGGGCACGGTCACCCGCTTCTATGACGACCCGCAGGAGTGGCTGCAAGGGCGGATGTCGGAACGGTAAGCGGCCATCGGCCCATCGCCCGCATGATGCTGGCGCTTCACCCGGCTCCGCGGATTCGCTGTGGACGGGCCTGCCGGATGCGACCCCTGCCAAAGCGCCCTCACGGCCCCAGGCGCAATTGCTCGATCTGGTGCAGGGCGATGGCGTGGCCGCGCAGGGCGGCTTCGGCCAGCCACTTGATCCCCAGGGTGCGGTTGCGGGGTGTGCCCAGGCCCTGGAAATAGGCCTGGTAGAGCCAGTGCATGGCGTCGGCGTTGCCCGCCTCCGCCGCCTCCTGGAACCACGCCAGGGCCAGGGCGGGCTTGCCCGCCTCCCGCAAGGCCAGCCCCAGGGCCAGGGCCGCCTCTCCGTCGCCCCCCTCCGCCCGGCCCAGCAGCCCGCGCAGCGCGTCGTCCAGGGGCAGGGGCAGGAGCGGCGCCAGGGCGTCCACGGGGATCATCCGCTTGCCCTTGCCGTTCACCGCCACCGAGGGCAGGGTCCCCTCCTCGCACCAGCGCTGCAGCGTGCGGCAGGTCCTGCCCGTCAGGCGGGCCGCCGTGCGCGCGCTCAGCATCACCTCTCCCGCAATCGCCTCATCGTCCATGGCAACCCCTCCCGTCGCGAAACCGGAGCGACACGCAGGGCAGCATATCGCAAAAAAACAGCGACATCCACATCATGTCGCGCTTGGGAAGCGACATCTAAGCGCGTGTCTGGTAATAAATGCGCCAATTCGCGAATATTGAGCGAAAAATCCTCCCGGCCGGATTTCCTGTGCCCGGAGGCGTGCGCGGGCGGCTTAGATATTATCGCAACATACTGTTTATCTTGTGAAAATTGTTCCATCGCCAATGCGGCATGAAACTTGCTTATATCCAGCGCATTCGTTGATCAGGCCCAAAGGCCACCCATTGCAAGGAGCATGCGCATGAAGATCGAAAACGCCCGCCGGCAGGAGGCCGGTTTCACCCTCATCGAACTGATGATCGTCATCGCCATCATCGGCATCCTGGCGGCCATCGCCATTCCGCAGTATGAGCAGTATATCACCACATCCAAGGCAAGCGCTGTAACCTCCAATTTTAAGAATGCCTTGAATCAAGTAACCGCTGCTGTTGCGGCTACTGCGGCTGGACAAAGCGTCAACCTTGCGACTGCTCTAAATATGAGTGCTAGCAATCCCACTGGCGAAGGGAATGTTGCGACAGCATACGATCCAATTGGAACTACCACTGCAGGCGGTTGTGGTGATATAGCAATTAGTGGTGGATTGACTAATACAAGCTATGTAGCAGCCCCAATCCCATCTAACATCACCATCTTAGTAGGTACCACGTGTACCAGCACTTCTTTGACAAATGCGATCAAATCAGCACTTACTGCAGCGGGTTATTCTGCTGCTACGACCACTGGCGTGAATATTACACCGAATGGTGGAATCCAGTAATCATTATCGGCTCAATTTTTTTGGGGCGGCTTCGGCCGCCCTTCTTCTAAGAAGAGCAAAAAATAAGCGCAGAATGCAGCTTCATTCTCATTGAACCCATGATCGCCATTGCTATCCCCCAATAAGGAGCCCAGCCATGCCCACCTCCCGCAGCGCAGCAGCCCCGGCGGCCTCCGCCAGCATCCCCGCCTCCCAACCTGCAGCCCCCTTCGACCGCCACGCCCGCATCGCCCAGCTCCAGGCCCAGCGCCACGCCCTTCTCCGGGAACGCGGCCTCACCCGCGCCAACGGCGCCGAACTGGAACTCCGCCTCGCCATCATCCGCGCCGAACTCCACGCCCTCTACCACGCCTGCTGACCTCTTCAACGGGGCGCTTTGTTCCCCCCGCTCGCCCCCGTTAGGGCTGAACGGAGACGGCGTGGAAACCATGCTATTGCAGGGCGTATGACTATTTGCCATGCTATTTGGCATCCGTAATGGAATACGAGGTACATCCAATGGCTGCCATGAGCTTACGTTTGCCAGAAGATATTGAACTCAGACTGGCCCAGGAGGCTGAACGAGAAGGCGCTTCCCGCTCGGATCTGGCGCGCCGGGCCATCGTGGAATTTCTGGCGCGGAAGGAAAGAGCGCGTTTCATGTCCGAGCTGGTCGCCGAGGCGCAGGCCGGTTATGCCGATCCTGCGCTGCGCAAGGAGCTCCTTGCGCTGGCCGAAAGTGGTGCGGATTTTGGTCTGGAGGACTTGTTGGACGCGGAACGGTCTGCTGGCACCCATCCGGAAGAAAAATGGTGGCGGTGATCCGACGCGGCGAAGTTTGGGTAGGCAATCTCAATCCGCCCCGTGGGGTGGAAATCGGTAAGATTCGTCCGGTACTGATCATTCAGGCCGATGAATTGACGGCCGCAGGAACACCGCTAGTGGTGGTTTTGCCACTCACGACCCAGGTGCGCACCCTCTTCCAAAAATGGCGAGTGCTACTACCCGCAAGGCAAAGGCTGTTGAAGGACTGTCAAGTCGTTGTTGATCAGCCACGGGCCCTCGACCGCGGCAGACTGGGGGATGGCCCCCTCGCAGTGTTGACGGCGGCAGAGATGGCGGCGGTAGATCGAAGCCTTATGGCTGTTCTCGGCTTGCTATAGAGAGGGATGGGCGGGCAGCGATAATGCTCGCTTACCTCGTGAGGATATTTGGCCGCGACCAAAGCCGTTGGAGCCCACAGGTCGTGGGCGTGGCCTGCTCCTACGAGCCGCAGGCTTGGTTACGGAGATGGGATGGCCTATGCACCTTGGTTTGGGCGCGGAATGGGCTGGTGGTACCCGCCGGCTTGCATCCCGGCGCGGGCATGGCTATCATGGACGACAAATCATCAAAACCGCATCCTCTCGATAGGACGGCAGCCGGCACCGCAGGCTCAGGCACCAGGCTTCTTGCATTGCTCTCCGCTTTGTTTTCCAATACCCCCTGATATGCATCCAGATCAACCCCCAGCGATGACCCCTAAATCCATGATTCATCCCCAACCCCTGTTTTTTGCTACCCCCCTGAGGAGAATGCTCCCATGAGCGATACCATCGTGCATGTATCCGATGACAGCTTCGAAAGCGACGTGCTGCAGTCCGCCACGCCGGTTCTGGTCGATTTTTGGGCGGAGTGGTGCGGCCCCTGCAAGATGATCGCGCCCATCCTCGAAGAAGCGGCCAAGGACTACGGCGGGCGCGTGATCGTGGCCAAGTTCAACATCGACGAAAACCCCGCCACCCCCCCCAAGTACGGCATCCGCGGCATCCCCACCCTCATGCTTTTCAAGAACGGCAAGCTCGAAGCCAGCAAGGTGGGCGCCCTCAGCAAAGCACAGTTAACCGCCTTCCTGGACAGTCACCTTTGAACACACCACGTCCCCGCCGTAAATCCGCCCCCAGAACGCCCAAGGTCTTCCCCAACGAAGACATCCTCATCGAAGAGGAAGAAATCCTCAGCGAAGCGCCCAGCGGCCCGCCCCGCGCGGCCATGAACCTGACGGAGCTCAAGCGCAAGACCGCCGCCGAACTGGCCGTCATCTGCCAGGAGATGGGCCTGGAGGGGGGCACCGCCCGGCAGAAGAAGCAGGAGATCATCTTCAACATCCTCAAGGCCCACGCCCGCAACGGCGACGCCATCTACGGCGAGGGCGTGCTGGAGATCCTCACGGACGGCTTCGGCTTCCTGCGCGCGGCCTCGGGCTCCTACATGGCCGGGCCCGACGACATCTATGTCTCCCCCTCCCAGGTGCGGCGCTTCAGCCTGCAGACGGGCGATACCGTGGCCGGACAGATCCGCCCGCCCAAGGAAGGGGAGCGCTACTTCGCCCTGCTCAAGGTGGAGACCATCAATTTCGAGGCCCCCGAGGCCACCCGCAACAAGGTCAACTTCGACGACCTCACGCCGCTCTTCCCCGAGGAGCGCCTGCGCCTGGAATCGGAGAACATACCCTACGGCGAGCTGGCCCCGCGCATCATCGATCTCGTCTCGCCCATCGGCAAGGGCCAGCGCGGCCTCATCGTGGCCCCGCCCAAGACCGGCAAGACGGTGCTTCTGCAGCAGATCGCCCACGCCATCACCGCCAACCACCCCGAGTGCTACCTCATCGTGCTGCTCATCGACGAGCGCCCCGAGGAGGTCACGGAGATGCAGCGTTCGGTGAAGGGCGAGGTGGTGTCCTCCACCTTCGACGAGCCCGCCACGCGCCATACCCAGGTGGCGGAGATCGTGCTGGAAAAGGCCAAGCGCCTGGTGGAGCACAAGCACGACGTGGTGATCCTGCTGGATTCCATCACCCGCCTGGCGCGCGCCTTCAACACCGTGGTGCCGTCCTCGGGCAAGGTCCTCACCGGCGGCGTGGACGCCAACGCCCTGCAGAAGCCCAAGCGCTTCTTCGGCGCGGCGCGCAACATCGAGGAGGGCGGCAGCCTCACCATCATCGCCACGGCCCTGGTGGATACGGGCTCCAAGATGGACGAAGTGATCTTCGAGGAGTTCAAGGGCACCGGCAACATGGAGGTGCACCTCGACCGCCGCCTGGCGGAGAAGCGCGCCTACCCGGCCATCAACATCAACAAATCCGGCACGCGCCGGGAAGAGCTCCTGGTGCCCCAGGAGATGCTGGCCAAGATGTGGGTGCTGCGCAAGCTCCTGGCGCCCATGGACCCCGTGGAATCCATGGAGTTCCTGCTGGACAAGGTGCGCGCCACCAAGAACAACGCCGAGTTCTTCGATTCCATGAATCGCTGAGCCATCCACCGCAACGGCAGCAGGCGGGGACGGGAGGAATCGCTAGACGCCACCCCATTCCGTCCCTATAATTCAGCCCTCTGAAAAAAGGCGTTAAGGACATCGAGATGAAGGCCAACATCCATCCTGATTACCAGGAAATCACCGTTACCTGTAGCTGCGGCAACACCTTCAAGACCCGCTCCACCGTGGGCAAGGACTTGCATGTGGACCTCTGCTCCGAGTGTCACCCCTTCTATACCGGCAAGCAGCGCAATGTTTCGGCGGCGGGCCAGGTGGAGAAGTTCCGCAAGCGTTACGGCGGCCAGTAAGGCCCCATGGGCGAGGCGGAGCGCCAGGAGGACTTGCGGCGGCGGGCGCTGGCTTACCACGCCCTGCCGCAACCGGGCAAGCTGCGGGTGGAACCGAGCAAGCCCTGCGCCACGCAGGAGGACCTCTCCCTGGCCTATACGCCGGGAGTCGCGGCGCCCGTGCGCGCCATCGCCGCTGATCCCGACTGCGCCTACGACTACACGGCCAAGGGCAACCTCGTCGCCGTCGTGAGCAACGGCACCGCGGTCCTGGGCCTGGGCAACGTCGGCCCCCTGGCGGGCAAGCCGGTGATGGAAGGGAAGGCGCTGCTCTTCAAGCGCTTCGCCGACATCGACGCCTTTGACATCGAAGTGGATGTCCGCGATGCCGAGCACCTCATCGACGTGGTGACGGCCATCGCCCCCGGCTTCGGCGGGATCAACCTGGAAGACATCGCCGCGCCCGATTGCTTCCGGGTGGAGAGCGCGCTGCAGGAGCGCCTGGACATCCCCGTCTTCCACGACGATCAGCACGGCACGGCGGTCATCGTCGCCGCCGCCTTGCAAAATGCCTTGGAGATCCAGGGCAAGACCCTGGCCGGCGCCAAGGTGGCCATCGTCGGCGCCGGCGCGGCCGGGCTGGCCATCGCCCGCATGCTCCAGCGCCTGGGGGCGGGGCAGATCCTGCTCAGCGACAAGGACGGCGTCCTCCATCGCGGGCGCCGGGACCTCAGCCCCTGGCATACCCCCTTCGCCATCGCCCCGGCGGGCATGGTGCTGGCGGAGATGCTCGCCGGCGCCGACGTGGTCATCGGCGTTTCGGCGCGCGGGGCCATTCCCGCCGAGGCCCTGCCCGGCCTGGCCAGAAACCCGGTGATCTTCGCCCTGGCCAACCCCGATCCCGAGATCGACCCCGCCCTGGTGCGGCGCCTGCGTCCCGACGCCATCATCGCCACCGGACGCTCCGACCTGCCCAATCAGGTCAACAACGTCCTCGGCTTTCCCTTCCTCTTCCGCGGCGCCCTGGATTGCCGGGCGCGGCAGATCAACGAGGCGATGCTGCTGGCCGCCGTGGATGCCCTGGCCCGCCTGGCCCGGGAGCCCGTTCCCGACGAGATCCTGGCGGCCTACGGGATGGAGGAATGCCGCTTCGGTCCCCAGTACATCATCCCCAAGCCCCTGGATCCGCGCCTGCGTCATTGGGTGGCGGACGCCGTGGCGGCAGCCGGACGTGCCAGTGGCGTAGCCCGCCGTTAAGCCATGCGCCTGGCCGATCTCACGGTTGGCGATCTGCAGCGCTGGTTGGGTCTGTTCCTGGCGGCCGCCGTTCTGCTCTGGCTGGCCTGGCTCGTCCTTGCCCCCTTCCTCTCCGCCCTGGTCTGGGCAGCCATTCTGGTCTATGCCACCTGGCCCCTGCGCGCCCGCCTGACGCGCCTGCCGCCGGTGCTCATGGCGACCCTGATGACCGGGTTGCTGGGCCTGATCTTCGTCCTGCCCGTACTCTTCCTGGCCACGACCCTGGGGAGCGAACTGCGCCATACCCTGAGCGCCCTGGCCGGACTCCTGCGGGACTGGCCGTGGCAGCAGAAACTGGCCCAATGGCCGTGGCTGGCGCAGCCCGTGGATGCCTGGCTGGGGCGTTTGCGCAGCGGGCTGGCGGGGGGCCCCGACCTGGGTGCCTGGGCGCAACGTCTGGGGGGTCTGGCGGGGGGGATCGGCCGGGCGGCGGCGGTGGCCCTGCTGACCCTGGTCAGCGCCTTTTTCCTGTATCGCCATGGCGAGCTTCTGGTGGCCCATTTCCGCCTGCTGGCCGTCAGCGTCATCGGCCAGCGGGCGGATGCCTATCTGGGGGCGGTGGGGAGCACCATTCGCGCGGTGATCTATGGGATTCTGGCCACCGCCCTGGCCCAGGGAACCCTCGCCGGCATCGGCTATGCCGTGGCGGGGCTGCCCGCCCCCATCCTTCTGGCGGTGATCACGCTGCTCTTTTCCTTCATCCCCTTCGGCACCCCCATCGTCTGGGGAAGCGCCGGCATCTGGCTGCTCCTCCAGGGCCAGACCGCGGCCGGCGTCGGCCTCCTGCTCTGGGGGGCGCTGGTGGTGAGCTGGATCGACAACCTCATCCGCCCCCTGGTCATTGCCAGCGCCATCCATATTCCCTTTCTGCTGGTCCTGTTCGGGGTCCTGGGGGGCATCCTCGCCTTCGGTTTTCTGGGGATCTTCGTCGGACCCATCATCCTGGCCGTACTCCTGGCGGTCTGGGCGGAGTGGCTGAGCCACGCCCGGGCGCGGCAGGGGCCGTAGCGCAAGTTTTTGCGACGATTGACGAAGCAGATCAGGCCACGTGCCGCGGCGCCACCTCTTTGTGCACTCTCGTTTCCGTTATCGAGTCACGGGTTGCACGCGCTCGTCTCCCTCTTGTGCGGGCGTGTTCGGCACCATGCTCAGATAGTGCTCAAAGTCACTGCGCTTGCCCTTGTTCGCTTCCGACTTGAGGTAGTCGAGCGTCATCACCGAGGCCATTTTTTCGGCGGCGGCGCTCGCGATGAACTGGTTTACCGAGATGCCGTCGCGCTCGGCTAGTTCCTTGATCTTTTGATGAACGGAGTTGGGCAAACGAACGGTCAATGCGGTCATGGTCTATTCCTCAACAGTCTCAAAAAATCAGCAGGCGCGATGGCCTGCACATTCAGTTCCAGGGTGCGCCGAAAGTCCTTCACGTTGTGTGTGATGATGAACTGACTGGCAGATGCCACTGCGCACTCCAACACCATGTCATCATCGGGATCGCGCAGGAATGGCCGCCACAAAAAATACACGTCTTGCAAATGCGCCACCGACGCAAGATAGCGCAAGAACCCCAGTGCCGCGTCAGCCATCACACCTGGCGGCAAGTGTTCCGGTCTCGTCAAGACCGCCCGCCACTCTGTGTAGAGCGCCACAGTGAGCGCTATCTCGAAGTCGCGATTCGGCAGCATTGACAACAGTTGATGGCTTGCTCCATTGCGTGAGCGTGCTGCGGCCACCAAGACCGACGTATCAAGGATCACACGCAAAGTAATGATACCCATATCGTGGTTACGTTCGTATAACCACATGTTACGCCTTCGGTCGGTGTACGCAAGAGGGGTTTGGCCCTTAGCCTTAACCGACCCTTGCCATGACGCCGGTGGCTCGCTTACAATTCCAAGCATGACAGCCATGGCGCGTTTTTCTTCCGCTTTCCTTCATCCGGCCTTTGCCTGGGTGCGCCGCGACGTGCTTGCCAGCCTGTTCCTGCTGCCCCGCCCGGGGCTCTGATCTCTTCGGCCTTGACGGCCTCCGTGCAAAAATCGCGCAGTACCCCATCCACCCTAGGTAAAAAGGGAAGGGCAGGTCATGAGTAAAGCAAAGGAATCATTGATCATTTTCGACACCACCTTGCGCGATGGCGAGCAGTCGCCGGGCGCGGCCATGACGCGCGATGAGAAATTGCGCATCGCCAAGGCCCTGGAGCGCTTGCGCGTGGATGTCATCGAGGCGGGCTTCCCCGCCGCCAGCAACGGCGATTTCGCGGCCGTGCAGGCCATCGCCGCGGCGGTGAAGGACAGCCGCATCTGCGCCCTGGCCCGGGCCCGGGACGAGGACATCCGCCGCGCCGGGGACGCCATCGCCGGGGCGGCGGCGGGGCGCATCCATACCTTCATCGCCACCAGCCCGGTGCACATGCAGGCCAAATTGCGCATGTCCCCCGACGAGGTCCTGGAGCGGGCGGTGGCGGCGGTGAAGCTCGCCCGGCAGTATTGCGACGACGTGGAATTTTCGCCGGAGGATGCCGGGCGCTCGGAGGAGGATTTCCTCTGCCGGGTCATCGAGGCGGTGATCGACGCCGGGGCGCGCACCATCAATATTCCGGACACCGTGGGCTACAACCTTCCGGATCGCTTCGGGCAGCTCGTCGCCAATTTGCGCAAGCGCGTGCCCAATGCCGACCGGGCGATCTTTTCGGTGCATTGCCACAACGACCTGGGCTTGGCCGTGGCCAACTCCCTGTCGGCCGTCCTCCACGGCGCCCGCCAGGTGGAATGCACCATCAACGGCCTGGGCGAACGGGCGGGCAACGCCGCCCTGGAGGAGATCGTCATGGCGGTGCGCACCCGCGCCGATGTCTTCTCCTGCGACACCCGCATCGATGCCACCCGCATCGTGCCCACCAGCAAGCTGGTGTCCACCATCACCGGTTTCCCGATCCAGCCCAACAAGGCCATCGTCGGGGCCAACGCCTTTGCCCACGAGTCGGGCATCCATCAGGACGGTGTCCTCAAGCACCGGGAGACCTACGAGATCATGCGCGCCGAGGACGTGGGCTGGGCGGCCAACCGCATGACCCTGGGCAAGCTCTCGGGCCGGGCGGCGGTGCGGGCGCGCCTGGAGGCCCTGGGCATCCATCTGGACAAGGATGCCCTCGGCGCGGTCTTCACGCGCTTCAAGGAGTTGGCCGACCGCAAGGCGGAAATCTTCGATGAGGACTTGCAGGCCCTGGTCAATGAGGATCTCCAGGAGGAGCAGGCGGAACGCTATCGCCTGGGTTACCTGCGCGTCTGCTCGGAGATGGGCACCCATCCCGAAGCCCGGGTGGAAGTCCTGGTGGAAGGCGTGGCCAAGACCGCCGCGGCCGTGGGCGGAGGGCCGGTGGATGCCGCCTTCAAGGCCATCGAAGCGGTGGTGGCAAGCGGCGCCCAATTATTGCTTTATTCGGTCAATGCCATCACGACGGGCACCGACGCCCAGGGGGAGGTCACGGTGCGTCTGCAACGGGACGGCCGCATCGTCAATGGTCAGGGGGCGGATACGGACATCGTCCTGGCCAGCGCCAAGGCCTATCTCTCGGCCTTGAACCGTCTGCAACAACCCCAAGGGCGACGGCATCCGCAGATCTAGGATGTCATGCCCTTCCCGATCCCCTGAGGGCATTCTTCTTCGGGGGATAGGGGATCCTTTTTCGCCGAAGCGGGCTCCCGCCTTCCTCAACGCCCGGGAAGATCCGCCGCTTGCGGCCCGCTCTCCCGGGTGGCCGGCGCCGGGTTCCCCGTCGCCGCCAATTGCTCCAGCCCCCACTTGTGCATGGCCATGAGGACGGGCCAAAGGCTCTTCCCCAGGGGGGTAAGGGAATATTCGACCTTGGGTGGCACCTCGGCATATACCAGCCGGTTCACGATGCCGTGCCTCTCCATCTCCCGTAATTGCTGGGCGAGCATCTTCTGGGTGATGCCGTGAACGGCTCTGTGGATTTCCGAGAATCTCCGGGTTCCTGTAAATAGATCCTGAAGAATCAGCACCTTCCACCTTCCGCCGATGACGCGGAGGGTGACATCCACCGCGCAGGGCTCCTCTTCCGCCATCTCTCTTCCCTCCGTGAGCAAGGTTGGGAATCCCCCTTTCATTTGCATGATGGTCATTGAAGGCAAGCAATCGGGTGAGTTCCCCGAAGCCATCTCGATCATACTTACCAAAAAGGTACTTACTATTTAGTGTGAATGTATATAACAAGAAAGTGCATACTTCACAAGACCAACCGTATGGGGTACTAATATCCCGTCGAAGCGTCAGCCGCGCTGGTCTGAAGCCATGCGCGACAACCCCGGTGCTTTTGCTGCCAACCGCTCGGTCAGGAGGTGGATTGCCATGAAATTGTATTACAGCCCCGGTGCATGTTCCCTTTCTCCCCATATCATCCTCAACGAAGGCGGATTCAGCTTCGACAAGGAAAGGGTGGACCTCGCCAGCAAAAAAACGGAAACCGGTGCCGACTATGCCGCCATCAACCCCGATGGCTACGTGCCCGCCCTGCTGCTTGACGACGGGCAGGTGCTCACCGAGGGGCCGGCCATTATTCAGTACCTTGCCGACCGCGTGCCCGAAAAGAAGCTCGCCCCGCCCCTGGGCTCGCTGGAGCGCTATCGGCTCATGCAGTGGCTCAATTTCATCTCTACGGAGCTGCACAAGGGTTTTTCTCCCTTGTTCAATCCGCAGGCGCCCGAGGTATGGAAGGCGGTGGCCGCCGCCCAACTCGGGCGGCGCCTGAGCACGGTCAGCCGGCAACTGGAGGGCAAGGATTGGTTGCTGGGCGAGGATTTCACGGTGGCCGACGCCTATCTCTTCACGGTATTGGGCTGGGGCCGGCATGTGGGCATTGACCTGGAGCAATGGCCGGTACTCGAGGCGTATCAGGGGCGGGTATTCATGCGGCCGGCGGTGCAATCGGCCCTGAAGGCGGAAGGGCTTCTCCAGGATTCCTGAGTTTGGATGGTATCCGTATGCTTTTCCCAACGCCCGGAGGAAAGAACATGAGCTCATCCCTTGAGGACATGAAAGGCGCGCCAAATCAGGCCGGGGGAGGGCAAGGGGCCCGGCGCCACCCCATTCAGGTGCGGCTGACGGCCGATGCGGAGCGCGCCTTGGCGCTGCATCCCACCCCCCTGCTCGTGGAACTGGAGTTGCTTTTTAGCTGCCTGATTCGCAAGCGCGTGCGCTTTCCCGCCACCCCCCATGCCGACGCCATTCCGGTGCCCGGAACGGATCCGCGCCTGACCTTGTATTTCCATCCGGTATGCACCAAGGTCTGCGCCATCGGCGATGCCGAGGTTCCGGATCTGCTGACCTTCCCCATCCGCCGCGTGACGCCGTTCATTCCCCGCGCCGTGACTTTGGATTATCGGAAGGGCGCATGGGTAGGGGATTTTTATTATCCCCGGGAATTACGGTGATGGTGTTCCTGCGGATGATTCCTCGCGGGCCGGCATGATTGCGTATTCCAGTCTGCAAGGGGAAATCCGCCGCGGACTGGAAGATTGTGGCGATGATGATACCGGAGGAGCGAACCTTAACTGGTAAGAGTGGCGGCATTGACCGGGATCCGCACATGATGCCGCTTGCGGCGGGTGCGATGATGGAATGAATGGATGTTGCCAATTTTTTTGCTCAATATGGCGAGGAGCGACCTTTCATGAGCGGCGAAGCAAGCAAAGCGCAAACATTATGCAGCATGTGCGTATATTTCCCGCCGAATCTCCCCGAGGGGAAATACCCTCGGGAGGATTGGCTGGAGTTGCAAAAGAAATCCTGTTCCTTTGATTATATTCCGGGCGACACCGACTGTCTGTCCAGCAGGAAAACAAGCTGCAGCCTGGTGGACCTGGGGAGTCCGGGCAGCGACGGAGCAAATGGATAGGCCGTGACGCCAGGACCAGGCGGCGCGGCCGACCTTTCCGGCCGGGCTGGCGCAGATCCGAATTCCGCCAGGACATCTCCTCCCCCAATAAAAACGCATTGACCGCACTAACTGACGGCCCATGCCGCCGTGGCCGCATTGGAGGAGCGCCTCATCCTGAACTTCAAGATGGGCGCATGGATGTCATGGCGCTTTCTTATTTCAGGGCCTCCCTAAAGCGCATGTCGGTCTTGCCCTCCTGCATGAATTTATAGAGCAGCCCCGCAACCAATCCCCCCAAAGGAGTCGCGATGAGATACACCCAGATGTGCGGGTAATAGTTGCCAGCAACTGCCGGGCCTAACGTGCGGGCGGGGTTGACGCTGGCGCCGGTCAGGGGACCCATGAAGGTTACGATCATGACCAGCGTAAAACCGATGGCCAATGGCGCCGCGTTACCGGCACGGTCGCTCATCGCCGTATATAATGCCGTGGAGGTGAGGAAGAAGGTGCCGACCGCCTCCAGCATGAAGCCTCCGGGAATGGATACGGCATCCGTATTGATGGTGGTTGCGCCCAAATGTCCCATGGTTCCATGAAAAACCGCGAGCAGCGCAAAGCCGCCGGCTATTCCACCTGAAAACTGCGAAACCATATATAAAATAGCGTCTTGCCAGTTGATCTTTCCGGCGATGGCTCCGCCGAGGGTAACTGCCGGGTTCACTATGCCGCCACTGATGTCACCGAATACATAAGCAGCAATCATGATGGCCAGCCCATTGGCGAGGGCCACGTCGATGAGCGGTTTGCCCATCGCCGCGGCGCCGCCGCCGAAAAAAATGAGTCCAAATGTACCGATGAACTCTGCCGTCATTTTCCGCGTCATTGGCTGCATGCCGATTTCTCCATATGGATGTGGGACTGGTCAATGGAAAGGAAACCCGGCGGTAGTTTACCGGCGGGTATCCTTCCATGGCTTAGCCCATCTCAATGGGATTGATTCGCATCCATATTTAAGTTGAGGATAAACTCATATATATTAGCAGAATCGAATACCCATAGAGATGGATAAAGTCTATGACTGGTATAATCCGCTTTGGTTCCCGCTGCGCTAAAAAGAAGGGAAGGGATGATCCCAGGGAAAGGGGAAACGTCCGCAACGGGAAATAACAGCGTGCAAATATCCGCTTGCCGATTACATTGCGGCCAATGTGCGGAGACCGTTCTGTTTTTCCCATAGATCCTGGCTCTGGATCTTGTGGTCAAGGCATTGCTTCTCCGGATCAAGCGTTTTTCTGGTTAGCGTCAGAGCTCGGGCGGACTGGTTGCATGGTGCGGGATCTTGGGATGGCGGTTATCCATAGTGGACCCATTAGGGTAAGATGAGCAAAGCGTTGCATGCTGACCAAGGGATAAAAATAGACTATATCCACTATCGGGCAAGGTGCCCGGATGTGGGTGAGGCTCTGTGGAATGGCGTTTGCACCATGGCGGCCTTGATCGGGCGCGATGGGATGCGGGAGCGAGGGGGAGGGCAATGGAAAAGGTTTCCGAATTGGGTTTCTGGCAGCGGATGGCGGCGGAGCGGGGCTTGATCATCCTCTTTTTCAGCTCGGCGGGCTGTCATTCCTGCCGCATCTGGCGGGGGTTGCTGCGGGAGTATGAGATGACCCGCGAGGATTTGCGCGTCTGGGAAGTGGATGCCGGTATCGACATGGGCCTGACCCAGGAATTTGAGGTTTATCACCTGCCGGCGCTCTTTCTCTTCAAGGATGGCCGCTACCTGCGCCCCTTGCAGGTGGAGGCGCGGCCCCAGGCACTGCATCGGCTGGTGGAGTCGGTAAAGGATCTGCCGGGCGAGGAGCAGCCGTGAGCGTTTTCGACGCCCAGGGCTGGCATGGGGCGGCCCGGCGGGCGCCATCGCCGTTTTTTGACCAACGCCCGCCCGTTGCCGTGGATCTGCTGGTCGTTCATGCCATCAGTCTGCCACCGGACAGCTTCGGCAGCGGGGACGTGCAGCGCTTTTTCATGGGCGAGCTGGATTTTGACCGCCACCCCTATTATGACGGAATCCGCCATCTGCGCGTCTCGGCCCATTTCTTCATTCCCCGGGACGGGGCATTATGGCAGCATGTCAGCGTTTTTCAGCGCGCCTGGCACGCCGGACAATCCCAGTGGGAGGGACGCCCGGCCTGCAACGATTATAGTATCGGGGTAGAGCTGGAAGGGACGGCGACGCAGCCCTTTGCGCCGGAACAATACCGGACCCTGGGGCAGTTGGGGCGGGATTTGCAAAGCGCCTTTCCGGCCCTGTCGCGGGAGCGCGTGGTGGGGCACGCGGATATCGCCCCCGGGCGGAAATGGGATCCAGGCCCCTGTTTTTCCTGGCAAACCCTTTGGGAGGAGTGGGCGGATGGCCGATGAACCGGTAGCGCAGCAGGTACCCCGGCGCAACTGGCGCAAGGGCTGGTTATGGCCCTTCGTCGCCTTCCTGGCCATGCTCCTGTTTACCTTGCTATGGTTGGGGGTCTTCCGCCAGGCGACGGTGGAGCGGGCGCCCATGGGGCCCTATCTCTATGTTTATGAACCATTCGCTGGCAGTTATCCGGATATGGTGAAGGCCCGGGAGGCACTGAAAAAGCGCTTGCTGTCAGCGGGGTTGAAGCCGGCTTCGGCCATGACCCTCATGGAGCGGGAGCAGGGAGGACAATCGGCGGCGGTGAAGGCGCGGGTGGGCTATCTGGTGAACCCCGGCAGCCCGCTGCCGGCGGGGCTGCAGCGGGGGGTGTGGCCGCGGCAGATGGTGGTGAGCGTCAAGGTGGATGCCTACAGCGCGGTGGCCTCCCTCAAGGCATACTCCGCCCTGAAGGCGTGGCTGAAGGCGCGGGGGTTGCCGGCGCGCTACCCCTTGCTGGAGATCATCGGCCCCGGGGATCGTTACCGCTTGCTGATGCCGGTGGCGGCCTCGGGGGATACCGCGCCGGACGCTTCGTCCCGGCCGTAAAACTTGACGCCGCGGACGATCTTGGGCCGGCCCTGGGCGATGCGGTGGCGGTTGGAATCGCGCAGGGAATAGACGCAGCCGCAATATTCCTGCTGGTAGAAGCTTTCTTCCTTGGCAATCTCGATCATGCGCTGGCTGCCGCCGCCCTTGCGCCAGTTGTAGGTCCAGTACTGCAGGCCCTCGTGGCGGGCGGCGGCGCGTTCGCCGCAGGCGTTGATCTGGGCCATGTCCTTCCAGCGGGAGATGCCCAGGGTGCTGGTAAAGACCGTGAAGCCGTGTTCTCTGGCATAGAGGGCGGAGCGCTCGAAACGCATGTCGAAGCAGGCGGTGCAGCGCGCGCCCCGTTCCGGCTCCCATTCCAGGCCCTTGACCCGTTCAAACCAGCGGTCCTTGTCGTAATCCAGGTCCACGAAGGGTACGCCGAGCTTTTCCGCATAACGGATATTCTCTTCCTTGCGCAGTTCGTATTCCGCCGTGGGGTGGATGTTGGGATTGTAGAAAAGGACGGTGAAGTCGATACTGGCAGCACGGATGTCGTCCATGATGGGTCCGGCGCAGGGGGCGCAGCAGGAATGCAGGAGGATCTCCTTGCTGCCGTCCGGGGTGTGCAGGGGGGCTGGGGCTTTGCTCATGATCCTTCCTTTTCCGGAAATATTCGCCAGTCGAGCCGGAAGGCGGCGCGCCCGGCGGCTCCTGAGCCACGTTGCGCTGCTGCGACTTGACCAGTCTTGGTTGTCATTCTACCGTTTTTCGCAGGACCTGGAAGCAAGGGAGATAGCCATGGACCAAGATCTTCAACACGCGCATTGCGTACCCTGCGAAGGCGGGGTCGCGCCCCTGGACGCGGAACGGGTGGGGCTTCTATTACGCTCGCTACCCCAATGGGAAGCGGCGGGGGAGGCGATCCGCCGGGAATTCCGCTTCAAAAACTTTTACGAAACCATGGCCTTCGTGAATGCCGTGGCATGGATTTCGCACCGGGAGGACCATCACCCGGACCTGGAGCTGGGTTACAACCGCTGTCTGGTGCGGTACAGCACCCACGCCATTGGCGGCCTTTCGGAAAATGATTTCATCTGCGCCGCCCGGGTGGATGCGCTGCTGACATGATGGGGGCGGGAAGGCGCGTCCGTGAGACGCTCATCGCCGCGCTCGTGGCGGTGATCCTGGGGGGTGCGCTCTGGTTGTGGCTGCAGCCGGCGGGGCAGCGACTCTTGCAGATTGCCATGCCGCCCGTCACCCTGCCGTCGCTGCAGGGCCAGCCCGTTTCCCTGGAGGGGTTTCGGGGCAGGGTGCTGCTGGTCAATTTCTGGTCGACGAGCTGCCCTGGCTGCATCGCCGAGATCCCGGACCTGGTGGCCTTGCAGCAGCACTTTGCCGGGGCCCCCTTTACCGTGATCGGCATCTCCATGGCGGGCGATGAGGAAACGCAGGTGGCGGCGCTGGCCGCGCGCTTGGGTATGGATTATCCGCTGCTGATGGATCCGCAGGGAAAGGCGGCGCAGGCCTTTGGCTCGGTGAATCTGACGCCCACTTCCTTCCTGGTGGATGCCCATGGCCATATCGTGGAGCGGCAGGTGGGCGCCTTTCCGCTCAAACAATGGGAGCAGCGCATTGGGACGCTGCTCCCGGTACCGCAACGGCCGATGGAGAAGGATTCTCCGGGCGATGCTGCCTAACTGGCGCTGCGCAGGAGCGGACGCATGCCGCCGCGTACCTGACGCTGGATAAAAGCGGCCCGGCCGGATTCGCGCTTGTCGATCTCGGCGGCGCATTGGGAGTCCACCATGGCGGCGGTGCTGAGGAGCAGTTCCAGTTCGCAGAGATCGACTTTGGGCTGGGTGAGCGCCTCGGGGGCGACATTCATTTGATCGCCCACCTGCCAGAACATGCGCGCATTCCACATCTTCATACGCACCTTTGGGTCTTGAAAGAGCTTGACGCAACGTTCGTTTACGGCCTTGGGATCCACTTCCATCCTCCTTCTCATCGCTGGTTGGACATGCCGACCCGGTTCGGGCCGCAGAATTCTTCTAAGGATACGCGAAAATGGGGTAAAAAAGCGATGGCTTACAGGGGTTTTGAGGATTCATTTATTCCATGGCCGGATAGATTTTGATCGTGCGTGAACCTCGCTATGGCGGTTGGCAAAGGCGTTTCTTGCTCCGGCGGTCCTTGCCTGTCGTTCTAGGGCTCATCCCGCTGGCGGTTGAAAACTCGCCCTCTGGGCTCAAACAGTTCGCCTGCCGGGCGCGGGCCGAGGTCGCGGCAAAACGCCTTTGCCAACCGCCATAGCCACGAAAGAAACCCCGCGTAAGCGGGGTTGGGGACTGGGTGAAGGCTCCGGGAGTCGTCAGGAGCCCGTTTTCATGTTGATGTTCTGGTTGATGGCCAGTTCAGGGTTGTAGAGGTATTCGATGTTGCCCTGTTCCACCTGCTTGAGGTAGTTCTGGAAGTCGGCCTTGGCCTTGTCCCAACTGATGCCCATCTTCTCCACCAGGTCTTCGCAGGGGGAG
>NZ_JBMFWL010000005.1:0-32206 GCF_049965315.1 Acidithiobacillus sp.
GCACTGAGTGTGCAGCGCAATGCTTCTCGCTGGATCAAGAAACTGATCAAATTCGGCTTCCTGCCGCAGCATCAGCCAGCGTAAAGCGTCACTCCGATCCCAATATGGCCACACGGGGGTCAGGGGTTGTCGTGCCCATTCCACTGGTCTCTTTCACATTAACCGCCGCCCAGGATTCGCTAGGAGCGGCCCATCGCACCTCCGCGAACGCCCTCGCCACCTGCGGCACTCTGTCCTCCTCGAAAAGACATTGCTACACTCCCGCCATGGCTACCACTTCCCTTGATGCAAAGCCCCCTGTCCTGCGTTTCACCAAGATGGAAGGCCTGGGCAACGATTTCGTCGTTTTCGATGGCGTCCGCCAGCGCGTGGTCTTGCGCCCGGAAGACATCCGCGCCCTTGCGGATCGCCACTTCGGCATTGGCTGCGATCAGGTCCTGCTGGTGGAGCCGAGCGGCCGGGCAGACTGCGACTTCCGCTATCGCATCTTCAACGCCGATGGCGCGGAGGTGGAGCAATGCGGCAATGGGGCACGCTGCTTTGCCCTCTTCGTGCGCCGGGCAGGCCTGAGCGCGAAGCGGGACATTCCCGTGGAGACCCGCGCCGGGCGCCTGGAACTGCATATGGGGGAAAACGGCCAGGTGACGGTGGATATGGGGGTGCCCCAACTGGAGCCCGCCGCCATCCCTTTCCGCGCAGATCACCCGGCCGCCAGCTATATCCTGGATGTGGAGGGCCAGGCCGTGTCCATCGCGGCCGTCGGCATGGGCAACCCCCATGCCCTGCTGCTGACGAAGGGGGTGGACAGCGCGCCGGTGAGCTCCCTGGGACCAAAACTGGAACGGCACCCGGCCTTTCCGCGCCACAGCAATGTCGGTTTTATGGAGATTGACGACCGGCAGCACCTGCGCTTGCGCGTCTGGGAGCGCGGTGCCGGCGAGACCCTGGCCTGCGGCAGCAATGCCTGCGCGGCAGTGGTGGCGGGCCAGGGCTGGGGGCTGCTGGATGAAACGGTCTGGGTGACCCTGCCCGGCGGCGCGCTGGAGATCCGCTGGCAGGGTCCGGGAACCCATCTATATATGACCGGCCCGGCGCGCGCGGTATTCGACGGCGTCTGGTCCTTTGCACCGGAAGCACCAGGAGGGACGATGCGCGAAGCAACCTTGGAACAGATTGCCCAACAATTGAATGCCGATCAACAAGAATTGGATTTCCTCCGCAAGCTGTCGGACGAAGAAGGGGAAACCCTGGCGCGCCACATTGCCGCCCTGGAGATCCACTGCGGCCCCGAGAACTACACGGCCACCCACTGGGAGGATGACTGAGTTGGCGGCAGCGGCAGCGGGCGCTCCTCCGGAGGCTGCGGCAGTGCTGGCCTACCTGCGGGCGCATCCGGAATTTCTCTGGGATCAGGAGGATCTCCTGGCCGCCATGACCCTGCCCCACGTGGGGCGCGGCTCGGCGGCCTCCCTGCTGGAGCGGCAGATCACCCTGCTGCGCCAGCAAAACGGGCAATTGCACCAGCGCATCGACGCGGTGCTCAGCGTGGTGCGGCAGAATGCCGAGCTGGGAGCCGGCCTGCTGGATCTGGCGGTGGCCCTCCTGCAGAGCTCCGACTGCCGAGAGGTGCTGGAGGCGGTGCAGCGGCATCTGCGGGAGCATTTCCATGTGGAATACCTGGCTTTGGTCCTGCGCGAAGCCCTGCCGGGGGTGGTGGAGCAGGCCGTCGTCCTGGCCGAAGGGGATTTTCGCTGCCTGAGCGTGCTGGCGCCGGCGGCGCGGGCGGCGAGCGGCATTGCGCTGGAACCGGGCCTGCGCAGCGATCTTTTCGGCGGCGCGGGGGCCGGTCTTGCCTCCCTGGCCCTGATCCCCCTGCGCGGCAACAAGGCCCAGGGGGCCATTGTGCTGGGCAGCAACGATCCCGACCGGTATGGGCCGGAGGCCGGTGTGGATGTACTGGACCAGATCGGGCGTCTGGTGGTGGCCGCCCTGGATCGTTGCCTGGCGGAATCCTGATGCAAGAAGCCGTGGCGGCCTTCCTCGCGCAACTGGCGGACAGCGGCAGGGTGAGCCCCGCGACGCTGGCGGCCTATGGCGATGACCTGGGACGCTTTGCGGCATTTCTCCAAAATCACGGGATCGATGGCTTGGAGCAGGTGGATCGCGCCGTATTGCGCGCCTTCATCATGAGCGAACGGGCGCGGGGAGTCGGGGCGCGCAGCCTGCGCCGGCGCTTCGCGGCCCTGCGCGCCTTGTACCGCCATGGGCAACGGCAGATGCCGCGGTTGCAGAATCCCGCCCTGGATTTTCCCATCCCCAAGGAGGAGCATCCCCTGCCCGACTGGCTGGCGGTGGATCAGGCCCAGGCGCTGATGCTGGCCGGGTCGACTCCCGATTCCTTCCTCCTGCGGCGCGATCAGGCCGTACTGGAATTGCTCTACTCCAGCGCCCTGCGGGTCAGCGAACTGGTGGGGCTGGATCTGGGCGATCTGGATCGGCGCGAAGGCAGCGTCAGGGTGACCGGCAAGGGGCAAAAGGTGCGGCTGGTACCCGTAGGGGGACCTGCCCTGCTCGCCCTGGACCGCTACCTGGAATTGCGCAGGGAACTGGCCCAAGAAGGAGAGGCGGCGCTTTTCATCAATCGCAGCGGGCGGCGCATGTCCGTGCGCAGCGTGCAGGACCGGGTGGAACGCGCGGGGCGGGCGCGGCTGGGGCAACACCTCCACCCCCACACCCTGCGCCACAGCGCCGCCAGCCATTTCCTGCAGTCCTCGGGAGATCTGCGCGCGGTCCAGGAATACCTGGGCCATGCGGGCATCGGCACCACGGCCATTTACACCCACCTGGACTACCAGCAGTTGGCCCGGGTTTACGATGCGAGCCATCCGCGGGCAAAGCGCCCTTCTCCACCCCTTCCGCCCAAGCAGGGAGCCTCATGACGGAAATGCAGCAGTTCCATGGCACTACCATCCTTTCCGTGCGGCGCGGGGAGGCGGTGGTCATGGCCGGTGACGGCCAGGTGACCTTCGGCAATACCGTGATGAAGGGCAATGCGCGCAAGGTGCGCCGCCTGGACCCGGAGGTGCTGGTGGGTTTCGCCGGCGCCACCGCCGATGCCTTTACCCTGCTGGAGCGCTTTGAATCCAAGCTCAAGGCCCATCCCGGCCAACTGGCCAAGGCGGCGGTGGAACTGGCCAAGGAGTGGCGCACCGATCGCGTCCTGCGCCGCCTGGAGGCCATGCTGGCGGTGGCGGATCGCCAGCAAAGCCTGATCATCACCGGCCAGGGCGATGTGCTGGAGCCGGAATGGGGGATCATTGCCATCGGTTCCGGCGGCCCCTATGCCCAGGCCGCCGCCCGCGCCCTCCTGGAGCATACGGATCTGCCGCCTCGCGCCATCGCCGAACGCGCCATGAATATCGCCGGCGATATCTGCATCTACACCAATCATCATCACCTGATAGAAGAACTCTGACATGTCCCAGATGACCCCCCGCGAAATCGTCCAGGAACTCGACAAGTACATCATCGGTCAGGCCGATGCCAAGCGGGCCGTGGCCATCGCCCTGCGCAATCGCTGGCGGCGCGCCCAGGTGGAGCCGCCCCTGCGCGACGAGATCACGCCCAAGAACATCCTCATGATCGGTCCGACGGGGGTGGGCAAGACGGAGATCGCCCGCCGCCTGGCGCAACTGGCCGGGGCGCCCTTCGTGAAGGTGGAGGCCACCAAGTTCACGGAAGTGGGTTATGTGGGCAAGGACGTGGAGTCCATCATCCGCGATCTGACCGAGATGGCGGTAACCATGACCCGAGCCGAACGCATGGACACCATGCGCCAGCGCGCCGAGGAACTGGCCGAGGACCGGGTCCTGGACATCCTGGTGCCCGGCCCTCGGGACAGCCATCTTCCGCGCCAGGATGAGGGCACCCGCCAGAAATTTCGCAAGATGCTGCGCGAAGGTCGGCTCAATACCCAGGAGATCGAGATCGAGGTCCTGGCGCCCAAGGCCGGGGTCGAGATCATGGCACCGCCGGGGATGGAGGAGATGACGGCGCAATTGCGCGATCTCTTTGCCAACATCGGCCAGGGCAAGACGCACCCGCGCAAGGTGACCGTGGCCGAGGCGCTGCGTCTGCTCACGGAAGAGGAAGCGGCCAAGCTGGTCAACGAGGAGGACATCAAGGTCACGGCCCTGGAACGCGTGCAGTCCGGCGGGATCGTCTTCATCGACGAAATCGACAAGGTGGCGGCGCGCGGCGGGGCCGGCAGCGGGCCCGATATCTCGCGGGAGGGGGTGCAGCGGGATCTCCTCCCCCTGGTGGAGGGCTGCACGGTCAGTACCCGCTACGGCATGGTGAAGACGGATCACATCCTCTTCATTGCCTCGGGGGCATTTCACCTGAGCAAGCCCGCGGACCTCATCCCGGAGTTGCAGGGGCGCCTCCCCATCCGCGTGGAGCTCAGCCCCCTGGCGGCGGAAGACCTGGTGCGCATCCTCCAGGAGCCGGAAAACGCCCTCACCCGCCAATACACCGCCCTGCTCGCCAGCGATGGCGTGCAACTGGCCTTTACGGAAGACGGCGTGCGCCGCATTGCCGAGATCGCCCAACAGGTAAACGAGCGCGTGGAGAACATCGGCGCGCGACGTCTGCACACGGTCATGGAGCGGCTCCTGGAAGACATCTCCTTCGCGGCCCCCGATGCGGGCGGGAAAAGCCTTCGGGTGGATCGCAGCTATGTCGATGAGCGCCTGCAGGATCTGGCGCAGAATGAGGATTTGTCGCGTTATATTCTTTGACGGATTATGCGGGGATCATTTCGGGATAAATTGAAGCAACGTAGGAGCGGCCATTGGTCACGGCTTGAGATAAAGGGCACCAGCCCCTTGGGCGTCGGCGATGGCGATGATCCCGGCGGGCACCAGGACGCTGCCCGCCGGGCTTCCCTCCGGATCCAGACCCAGATTACGCAGACTGTTCTGGCAGATGCCCACCATGACGCCCGCCGCCGCGAGCTCTTCCATCTCCCGGCGCCAATGGCCCCTGGCCCAGAGGGCCACGGGCGCCTGGCCGTTGGCGATCACCTGCAAAGGGCGCTCGGGATCGGCCGTGCGCGCATTGCGCAGGTTGGCGATCAGGGTCGGCCAGCGCCCGGCATCGTCAATATGGAACAGCAACACGGCCCTCACGCCTCGGCGTAATCCATCATCTGCTGGCGCAGCTTGCCCATGCTGGTCTTTTCCAGTTGCCGCACCCGCTCCGCCGAAACCCCCAGTTCGTCGCCCAGCGCCTGCAAGGTCTTGGGATCTTCATTGAGCCAGCGGTTTTCGATGATGTAGCGGTCGCGCTGGGGCAGAGCGGCCAGGGCCCGCTGCAGCGCCTGATGCTGCTGGCGGTCCCAGTCGCCTGCGAGCAAGCGCTCCGCCGGCGTCGCGCCGGGGTCCGCCAACTCAAAGACTCGCCCCGTATCCATACCGTCATCCGGATCGGCGTTGAGAGAGAAATCATGGCCGGACATGCGCCCTTCCATTTCCAGGACCGCCTCCTGACTCACGCCCAGGTCCCGGGCAATGGCCTCGCTCTCCTCCCCCTGCAGCCAGCCCAGCCGGGAGCGGCTGGAGCGCAGATTGAAAAAGAGCTTGCGCTGGGCCTTGGTGGTGGCCACCTTGACGATGCGCCAGTTGCGCAGGATGAATTCGTGCATCTCGGCCTTGATCCAGTGGACGGCGAAGGATACCAGGCGCACGCCGTGATCGGGGTCGAAGCGCTTGACGGCCTTCATCAGACCGATATTGCCTTCCTGAATCAGGTCTGCCTCGGGCAGCCCATAGCCCCGGTAACCGCGGGCCACGCGCACCACGAAACGCAGGTGGCTCAGGACCAGACGCTTGGCGGCGTCCAGGTCGTTGTCGTCGCGCAGGCGCAGGGCCAGGCGATGCTCCTCCTCTGCATCGAGGAGCGGCTGGCTGTTGACAAAGCGCAGATAGCCGGAAAGACCATCGGCACTTGCCAGTTCTCTATTCACTAATGCCATGTCATTCATAAGCAAACCTCATCCAATAATTGTTTCATTGGACCGATGATTTGGCGAAAGGTTCTGCAGGAAAATGCCCGAGCAGAAGCAGGAAGCTACGAAAAAGTATGGTCGAGATGTCGGCCCACCGCAAGGAGCGAGCCCAGCCAGCCGAGCAGGGCGCTGGCAACCACCAGAATGGCACCCTGCTCCGGGGTGAGGGCTACCAGACTGAACTGCGTACCATAGAGGGCGGCGAGGCGGTCCACCGGCCCCTGCAGCCAGTAGAAGGCGGCCACGACAATGCCCCAAGCAACGAGGCCGGCCACGGCGCCCTGCAACAGGCCCTGATAAAGGAAGGGGCGGCGAATGAAGCTGCGGGTGGCGCCCACCAGACTGGCCACGTCGATTTCGTCCCGGCGCTGGGCGATGTGCAGGCGGATGGTGTTGCCCATGACCAGCACCGCCCCCAGGGCCAGCAGCACGGCCAGGATGAGGGCGGCGCGCTGGCCCAGGGCAAGGATGGCCTGCAGGCGGGCGACCCAATGGAGATCCGACTGGGCAGTGGCCACGGCGGGATCCTGCGCCCAATGCCCGATGAGACGCTGCAGGGCGCTGGGCGGGTAGCGGAGCGGATCCAACTGCACCACAAAGGAGGCCGGGAGGGGATTTTCTCCCAGGGTCTGAATGGCCGCCACCATGCCGCTGTGTTGCTGGAACTCGGCCAGGGCTGCGTCGGCGCTGACATAGCGCACGCCGACCACGCCTGTGGTTTGCGTCAGGGCCGTTTGCAAGTGCCGGATCGCTTGCGGACTCGCGTCCTTATGCAGGAAGAGGGAGATTTGCGCCTGATTGCGCCAACTGCCGAGGAGGTTTTCCATGTTGGTCAGGACGGTGAAGAGGCCCACCGGCAGGGCAATGACGATGGCCAGGGCGAGGATGGTCATCGCCGTGGAAATGGGTTGGCGCCCCAAGGCCGACAGGGCGTTCCGGCCCGCTTCGATACGGATGTGCAGATTCACTGGTGATCCTCCGGCGTGTGTAGGCGCCCCCCTTCCAGCCGCAATACCGGCAGGCCCAGACGATCGATCTGACCCTGGTCATGGGTGGCGATGAGCACCGTCGTGCCGTGATGATGAAAGTCGCGAAAGAGATCGAGGATCTCATTGCTCAGGCGCGGATCCAGATTGCCGGTGGGCTCGTCCGCCAGGAGGATTTCCGGCGTATGGACGATGGCCCGGGCGATCCCTACCCGCTGCTGCTCGCCTCCCGACAGGGTGGCGGGATACTCGCGGAGGCGATCGCCCAGGCCCACCTTGTCGAGGGCCGCCCGCACCCGGCTTTGCACCTGCCGGTCGGGCAGACCCGCCACCTGCAGGGTCAAGGCGACATTGCTGAACAAATCCCGGTCCATGAGCAGCTTGTGGTCCTGAAAGACCACGCCGATGCGCCGCCGGTAGGCGGGGATATGGCGGCGTTTGAGGGTGGACAGGTCCACGCCATTCACCATCAGGGTGCCGTTGCTGACGCCTTCGAGGCGCAGCAACATCTTGAGCAGGGTGCTTTTCCCCGCCCCGGAGGGCCCGGTAAGCAGCGCCATTTCTCCCTTGCGCAGGTGCAGATTCACTTCCCGCAGCACATGGTGGCGGCCCGGGTAATGCTTGGTGACATTGATCAGACGAATCATCCGGTATTCTCCGCGAAGAGGGCGTCGACAAAGGCCTGGGGATCAAAGGGGCGCAGGTCCTCCACCCCCTCCCCCACGCCCACATAGCGAATGGGGATGGGCAGGGCCTTGGCTACGGCCGCTACCACGCCGCCCTTGGCCGTCCCATCCAGCTTGGTGATGCAGATGCCCGTCAGGCCCACGGCCTCGTGGAACTGACGGGCCTGATTCAGGGCATTCTGACCCGTGCCGGCATCCAGTACCAGCCAGATCTGCTGCGGCGCGGCGGGGTCCAGCTTGGCCAGGACGCGCTTGACCTTTTTCAGTTCCTCCATGAGGTGCCCCTGGGTGTGCAGGCGTCCGGCCGTATCGGCAATGAGCACCTCGCTGCCCCGTGCCCGGGCGGCGGCGTAGGCGTCGTAAATGACGGACGCGCTGTCGGCGCCGCTGCCCTGGGCCACCACCGGCACCTGCGCGCGCTCGCCCCAACCCTGCAACTGCTCCACCGCCGCGGCGCGGAAGGTATCGCCGGCGGCCAACAGCACGCCGAAACCCTCGCCCTTCCAGCGCGCGGCGAGCTTGCCGATGGTGGTGGTCTTGCCGGCGCCGTTGATGCCCACCATCATCACCACCTGGGTTTCGCCCTTGCGCGGCGACCACGGGGCCGCCCGCGGGCGCAGGATGTCTAGCAGCGCCGCGCGCAGGGCCGCCGTCAGGGCCTGGGGATCGGCGAGCTCCTTGCGCCGCACCTTTTCGGTCACCGCCGCCATCATTTCCTGGGTCGCCGCCATGCCGAGATCGGCCTGAAGCAAGAGGGCCTCCAGATCCTCCAGTAGTTCGGCATCGATTTCCTTCTTGCCGAAGACCAGGCGTTCCACGCCGCTGGTCAACTGTTCGCGGCTGCGGCTCAAACCCTCCTTCAGCCGGGCGAAAAGGCCTTTTTTGCCCGGCTCCGCCGGAGAGGATTCCGTCGGCAAACCCGCCGTTGCCGATGCGGGAGGGGCAGAAACCGGCTCCACAGCAGAAAACCCTGCGGGAGCGGTCTCTGCCGGATCGGTCGTTTCCCGCGGTGGCGGTGTTTTGTTACCCTTGAACCAATTGAGCATGGACGTGCGGCCAGAGCAGGAGAATGGAATGATGGCGGACATTATCCACCGATGGGCGGGATGGAACAACGCCCCGGCGCAGGGCGGCCGGTGAGCATCCGCGTCATTGCCGGCCGTTGCCGGGGACGCCGCCTGCGCACCCTGCCCGGCACGGCGCTGCGGCCAACGCCGGGGGTGGTGCGCGAAACCCTGTTCAACTGGCTTGCGGCGGACATCATCGGCGCCCGGGTGCTGGACCTTTTCGCCGGCAGCGGCGCCCTGGGCCTGGAGGCCCTTTCCCGGGGCGCCGGAGCGGTGGTTTTTGTGGAGAAAAACCCGCGCCACCGACAGATCCTTGCGGAAAACGTGGCGGCCTGCGGCGCTGCCCAGGCACAGATCGTCGGTGCCGACGCCCTGGCTTTTTTGCGCGACTGCGGCCAATCCTTCGATCTCATCCTGGCCGACCCCCCCTTCCACCAGGGTTGGCCGGCACGGCTGGCGCCGCTGCTCTTCGGCGGCCGTTGCCTGGCAGGCAAGGCCATGATTTATCTGGAAAGCGCCGCCGCAGAACAATGGCCGCCAGAGGCCTTGCCCAAGGGCTGGAGTCCGTATCGCTCCGGGCATTGTGGCGATTCCCACTATGCCCTGTTCCAGCGCCTTGCGGAGGAACGGACCCATGGATGAGGCGGCAAAGGGCAAATTGCGCCGGGTCATCTATCCCGGAACCTTCGATCCCATCACCAACGGCCACGAGGATCTGGTGCGCCGCGCGGCGGGGCTCTTTGACGAGGTGGTGGTGGCGGTGGCCGCGCAGACGCCCAAGGCGACCATTTTCCCCCTGGGCGAACGCCTGGCCCTGGCGCAATCGGTCCTCGCCGGGATCCCCGGGGTGCGGGTGCGGGACTTCGAGGGGTTGCTGATCAACCTGCTGCAGGACGAAGGCGCCAGCGTGATCCTCCGCGGACTGCGCGCCATCTCCGATTTCGAGCACGAATTTCAGCTCGCCTCCATCAACCGGCGGATGAATCCGGAGATGGAGACCCTTTTTCTGATGACGTCGGACCAGCACACCTTTTTGTCTTCCAGCCTGGTGCGGGAAATCAGCCGTCTGGGCGGCGATGTGACGGCCTTCGTCCAGCCGCAGGTGGCCACGGCCCTGCGCCGGCGTTTTCACGGCCAGGTGGACGGGGGGCTTGGCGCGGAATAGCATAGCGCGATACTTGGTCTTTTTCGGGGAGCGTATGTCGTTACTGATTACCGATGAATGCATCAACTGCGATGTCTGTGAACCGGAGTGCCCCAACAACGCCATCTCCGTGGGCCCGCAGATCTACGTGATCGACCCCGCCCTCTGCACGGAATGCGTGGGACATTACGACACCCCCCAATGTCGCGAGGTCTGCCCGGTGGACTGCATCATCGGCGATCCGCAGCACCCGGAGTCGGCCAGTGAACTGGAGCAGAAGTTTCGGCAACTGACGGGGCAGGGCTAGGGATTGCGGGCAGGAAGCTCCGCGGCGGGCTGCTCCTGCCGGAGCAGCGGCAGCAAGAGCGTCCAGCGGGCGTCCACCTGCCGCATGTCGGCCTGACGGTCTTCCAGGGCCCGCTGGAGTTGCTGGATGCGGGTGTCGATGTTGCCCATGGCCTGGGAAATGGATTCCAGGGCGGCGAGCTCCTCCTCCGACTTGACCTGGAAAATCTCCATCTGGCGGTTCATGACGGCCATGATCTCGTCCACCCAACTTTCGGCCTCATGGCGGGTCTCCAGGACAAAATCGCGGATGCGGCTGGCCACCGTGAGGAAGGCCTTGCGCACCACGGCACCCTGGGTGTTGACGGCGATCTCCAGCTTCATCCCGAAACGCTCGTAGTTTTCGGCCATGGTCAGCAGTTCGGCGCGGCGCGGCATGATGGCGTAGGGGATGGCACCCAGTTGCGGGAGATGATAGCGGGCCTGCAGGGGTTGGTACTCTTCCGCCACCAGGGTCGCCACCTGCTGCGCGCCTTCGAGGGCGGCGTCAAAGCGGGCGATGGCGTCGGCAAAGAAGCTCTTGAAGCGCTCCACGATGCCTGCCGTCGTCCATGCCGAGAGCATTTCGCCCTTGGCGTTGCTGATGATCAGGTCAAAGGTGCCGGGCGCCAGGGGCGCCAGCAGTCCCTCTTCCACCGCGGCGCGAAAGGCGGTTTTCTTCTGCTCGAAGGCGCGACGATCCGCCTCGAAAGAGCGCAGAACCTGCTGATGCTGGGCCACCAGCTTGGGCACCTTTTCGCCGGTCTTCTCCTTGAGGCGGCGCATGCTGTCCATCTGCGCCATGATTCCTTGCATCTGGTCGCGCAGGATGGCCTTCTGATCCATGACCGTCCGCTCCACCACGGCCCGGCAGCGTGCCCGGATGCTGGCCTCCTGGGCGGGGACGAGAATGGTGGCGATGGCCTCCTCCAATACGGACAGGCCGCTGCGGGTCAGCAGATCGGCATCCTGGCGAATGCGGGCCACCAGCCCTTTCTGGCCGGAAACGGGAATGACCTGCTCGCGGCGCACCCCGAGGCGAACGGCGGTGGCATCGATCTGCCGCGCGATTTCCGCCTCCACTTCCGACCAGTCGCGCAATTCGTCCCACAGGGTATCGACCTTGTTGAGGATCACCAACTGCTTCTGACTGGGATTGCGCATCAGATACTGTTCCCAGATGGCAAGGTCGCTCTGGGTAACGCCGGTATCGGCACCCAGCACGAAAATAATGGCGTCGGCATCGGCCAGCATGCCGAAGGTCAGCTCCGGTTCGGCGCCGATGGCATTGAGTCCGGGCGTGTCGAGCACGGTGAGTCCGGCGTCCAGCATGGGATGGGGCAGATAGATGAGGGCGTGCCGCCAGCGCGGGATGAGCACCTTGCCCAGGCCGCAGGAGGGGCACACCGTTCTCTCCCGATCCTTGGGCGTGCGATTCAGGGGAGGGCACAGGCCGAAGCGGCGGGCCTCCTCGATGGGCACGCAGATGGTTTCCGTCAGGTGCGCCAGTGCCGCGTTCCGCCCGCTGGTGCTCTCCAGGCCCAAAGGGATGCGGGTCCAGGCGCTCCCGGCTTTTTTGAGCTTTTCGATGGTGACGTCCAGGGTGCGGCTGGCGATGGGCAGCAACTGCATGCCGGGATTGCCCTGGGGAGCCCCGCGAATCTCCACCGGGCACATGGTGGTCTGGCCGGAACTGGAGGGTAGGAGTCGCCCGCCCACGTTGGCAAAGAAAAGGGCGTTGATCAACTCGGTCTTGCCGCGGGAAAACTCGCCAACGAAGGCCACGCGCAGATTATCCTGACCGATCTCGTAAGCCAGGGTCTCCAGGCGCAGGACCGTACCACCGGGCAGCAGGCCCAGATCCGTGGTCAGCGCCGCCAGGTCATGCAATCTCCCGGCTACCTGGTCGCGCCACTGACGGAGTACCTGCAGTTCGCGCAGGATGGGTGACAGAGCTAGCTGATTACTGGGCATGACGCTCCCCGCGTTTCAATGTTGGCAATGTGGACAGAAATAGCTGCTGCGCCCGCCAATGCGGACGCTGCGAAGGGGCCCGCCGCACCGCAGGCAGGGCCCATCTGCTCTCCCGTAGACCGCCAGAGATAGTCGAAAATGCCCATCCTTGCCATCGGGCTGGATAAAATCCCGCAAGGTGGTGCCGCCTTCGGCAATGGCCTCGGCCAACACCGTGCGGATCGCGGCGGCCAGCCGCTCATAACGTCCCGGGCCGATGCGCCCGGCGGCCCGGCGGGGATCGATGCCGGCGCGGAAGAGGGCCTCGTTGGCATAGATGTTCCCTACCCCGACCACGGTGTGCGCATCCATGATGAAGCCCTTGACGGCGAGGGAGCGGCCCCGGCTGCGGGCATGGAGCAGAGCGCCCGTGAACGCGGCGCCGAGGGGCTCGGGGCCCAGATCCCGGAGCAAGGGGTGCTTCTCGCCGTCATGGATCCAGCGCAGCACTCCGAAACGGCGCGGATCATGGAAGCGCAGGCAGGCGCCGGAATCCAGGACCAGATCCACATGGTCATGGCGGCGCGGCGGGGTGGCTGCGGGAAGCACCCGCAATTGCCCGCTCATCCCCAAATGGATGAGCAGCGCCCCGCTATCCAGCGCCAGCAGCAGATATTTGCCACGTCGATCGACGGCATGAATCCTTTGCCCGGCCACCCGTTCCACCAGGTCGGCGTTCACCGGCAGGCGCAGACGGGGCTCACGAATCACGGCCGTCAGTATCCTTTGTCCCAGGACATGGGGCCGGATGCCGAGGCGGGTGACTTCGACTTCGGGCAGTTCGGGCATGGCTCAGGCCGGGAAGGAGGCGCTGGTTACGCGCTCCCGGCCCGCCAGGTCCCGCTGCGTGCGCGGCTGCGCCAAGCCGGCGGCGCGGAGTAGGGCGCGCACCGCCTCCCCCTGCTCCGCGCCATGCTCCAGACCCAGCACCCCTCCGGCCGCCAGATGACCCGGCGCCTGCGCCGCGATGGCCGCCAGGCACTCCAGACCCGTCGGGCCGGCCAGCAGCGCCTCCCGCGGCTCATGGCGCAGGGCCGGCAAATGGGGATCATCGGCGGCCAGGTAGGGGGGATTGGCCAGGATCAGGTCGAAGCGGAGTCCCGGGGGGAGGGGCGCAAACCAGTCACCCGCCAGCCAATGCACGGCCAAGCCCAGCCCCTGGCCGTTGCCTTGGGCCACGGCCAGGGCCTCCGGGCTGCGCTCCACCGCCCATATTTCTGCCTCTGGTCTGGCCCGGGCTACGGCGAGGGCCACCGCCCCGGAGCCCGTACCCAAGTCCAGCACCCGCCGCGCGCCCTTCCTGGGCAAGTGCCCCAAGGCCAGTTCAACCAGCGACTCCGTGTCGGGGCGGGGAATGAGCACGGCGGGATTCACCGCCATCTCCAGCCCATAAAAAGACCATGTCCCCAGGCAATAGGGCAAGGGGACGCCCGTCAGGCGCCGTTCCACGCGCTCGCCAAGCCATTGGGCGGCCGCAGCGGGGAGGGGCTGATCGCCCCGGCGCAACAGGCCGGCCGCAGCGCAGCCCAAAGCGGCCTCCACGAGCCAGCGCGCCTCCTGCTCCGGCTGGTCGCTCACTGCTCCCAAACGCGATGCCACCTGGCGCAGGGTGTCCCCTAGCGGCACGGGCATCTTTAGGCATCCTCTCCCAAGCGGGCCAGGAGATCGGCCTGATATTCCCTGATCAAGGGGTCGATGAGGGCATCGAGATCGCCGGCCAGCACCGCTTCCAGTCGATACAGGGTGAGGTTGATGCGGTGATCCGTCACCCGCCCCTGGGGGAAATTGTAAGTGCGGATGCGTTCCGAACGGTCCCCGGAGCCCACCAGGAGGCGGCGTGTCTGGGCCGCGGCACTCTGCTGCTTTTCCTGCTCCTGTTCCAGCAGGCGCGCCTGCAGGAGGGCCATGGCCCGGGCCCGGTTCTTGTGCTGCGAGCGGTCTTCCTGGCAGGCCACCGCCAGTCCCGAGGGAATGTGGGTGATCCGCACCGCCGAGTCGGTCTTGTTGATGTGCTGGCCGCCGGCCCCGCTGGCGCGATAGGTGTCGACGCGCAGGTCGGCGGGGTTGAGGGTGATCTCGGCAATCTCGTCCACTTCCGGCAGGACGGCCACGGTGCAGGCCGAGGTATGGATGCGCCCCTGCGCCTCGGTTTCGGGGATGCGCTGCACGCGATGCCCGCCGGATTCGAACTTCAGGCGTGAGTAGGCCCCGCGGCCGCTGATCTCCAAGATGATTTCCTTGAAGCCGCCCCGCTCCGACTCCGAGGCGGAAATGACGGCAACGGCGAAACCGCGGTTTTCCGCGTAACGGGTGTACATCCGCGCCAGGTCGGCGGCGAACAGGGCAGCTTCCTCCCCACCGGTGCCGGCACGGATCTCCAGAAAGACATTGCGCTCGTCGTTGGGATCCTTGGGCAGCAGGCGCAGGCGCAGGCCCTCTTCGAGGCCCGCCAATGCTTCCCGCGCAGCCTCCGCCTCCTCGCTGGCCATGGCGCGCAATTCGGCATCCCGCTCCTCCAGAAGCATGCGTTCGGCCACAGCCAGATCCTGCTCCCGGCTCTCGTGGGCCCGCAGCAGTTCAAGGATGGGCGTGATCTCTCCCAGTTCCCGGGAAAGGGCCTGGAAGCGTCCGGGGTCCCTGGCCACGTCGGGGCTGGCCAGCATCTGCGCCAACTCTTCATGGCGAAAGGCCAACTGCTCCAACTGGCCCAATAGACGCGGACTGAGACTCATCCTTCGGCGTCGCTGAGATGGAAAAGGATATCCAGGGCCGCCACCAGGTTTTCGCTGGTGGCCTCCTGACAGGGCTGGCGCAGGGTGGCGATGGGCTCATGCAGGATCTTGTTGATCAGCGCCTTGGAGAAGGCATCCAGCACCACCCGCGGGTCCTGGCCCTGATCGATGTAGCGCAGAAAGCGCTGCAATTCGTCCTTGCGGCTGCCTTCCACATGCTCGCGCAGCCGGCGGATGGCGGGCACCACCTCCAGGCTCTCGCGCCACTGCTGAAATCCCGTCACCTCCTCGGCGATGATGCCCTCGGCCTCCAGGGCCGCCTCCCGGCGCGCCCGCAGTCCCGCCTGGGTAATGTCATTGAGGTCGTCGATGGTATACAGATAGCAGTTGGCCAGCTTGCCCACCTCGGGAGCGATATCCCGCGGCACCGCCAGGTCCACGAGCATGAGTTCCCCCTTCCGGCGCCGGGTCATAGCCTCGGCGACGGCGGCGACCGTGACCACCGGCAGCGGGCTGGCCGTGGAGCTGACCACCACGTCGGCCTGGGCCAGGAGCTCGGGAATCTGGGCCAGGGAAAAGGCCGTCCCATCCATGCGCTGCGCCAACTGCTGCCCGCGCTCCGGAGTCCGGTTGGCGACGGCAAAGCGCTTCACCCCATGCTCCCGCAGATGCGTCGCCACCAGTTCCATCGTCTCTCCGGCGCCGATGAGCAGGGCCTCCTTATCCTCCAGCGTCCCAAGGAGCTGCCTGGACAGGCTCACCGCCGCATAGGCGATGCTCACCGGCGCCGAACCGATGGCCGTTTCGCTGCGCACCCTTTTGGCCACGCGAAAGGCCCAATGCAGGAGCCGGTTGAGCAAAGGACCCGCGCTCGCCGCGTCAGCGGCCATCTGGTAGGCATCCTTGATCTGGCCGAGGATTTGCGGTTCGCCGACGATCATGGAATCGAGGCCGCAGGATACGCGAAAGAGGTGACGGGCGGCCTCATCCTGGACATGGAAATAACTATGTCCTGCCAGGATCTGCGGGTCGACACCGTGAAACTCGCAGAGCCAGGATTGCATGACATCGGCATGGCCGCCGCAACCGCCGTGGTAATAAATCTCCGTCCGGTTGCAGGTGGACAGGATCAGCACTTCCTTGGCCACCCCTTTGCTGAGGAGATCCCGATGGGCGAGCAGCAGCCCCTCCGGAGAAAAGGCCACTTTTTCCCGAACTTCAATGGGGGCGCTGTGATGACTCAGACCGAAGCAGTAAATGGCGTAACCGTCCCTGCTGGGCGACGATGAAGGGCCGGATTGTGGCCGACAGTCGCCAGGATTGCAAGCCCATTCGCGAGCGGTTATTGTGCCATCCTTGCACAGGATGGAGGTGGTGGATGGGCGTGATGGGGGCCAGGCTACGCGGCGGGATGATCGGCCTTGCGCTGGGCCTGGCGGCTGGGATGGCCGGGGCCGGCACCGTGGAGCGCGGCATGACCGGCGAGCAGTTGTACTATCTCCTGGTCGCCGAGTTTGCCACCCTCCGCCACGACCCCCAACTCGCCATACCCGCCTGGCGTGAAGCGGCCCGCCACAGCGGCAGCGCCAAGGTGCTGGCCAGGGCCACCGCCGTCGCCGCCGGCTTTGGCGACTTTCCCGGCGCCCTCAAGCTGGCCCGCCGCTGGCGGCAGGTGGCCCCCGACAGCGCCGCGGCGGCCCAGTACGAGGCGGCTCTGCTCCTCACCACCGGCCAGGAAAACCGCGCCATCGCCCTGCTCCAGGAAACGGTCGCCCGTTTCCCCAATGATACCCGGGTGACCCTGCAACTGGCCGACCTCCTCATGTCCCATGGCCGTCCCGGCGAAGCCCAGCGTCTCCTCCAGGCCTTGATCGCCAAGGATCCGCGCTCTGCTCCGGCGTATTTCACCCTGGGCCGCCTCTACCTGACCCAACATCGCGTAGAAGCCGCGGTCGTCCAACTGCAAAAGGCCCTGGCCCTGCGACCCGCCTGGCAGGAAGCGGCCATCACCCTGGCCGAGGCGTTGCGCGTCAGCCAGGGCCCCACCGCCGCCTTGCGCAGCATGCAGAGCTTCACCGCCAGTCATCCCGAGGCCAGCATGGCCCGCCAGTATCTGGCCTCCCTCTATCTGCGCATGGGCGGCGTGGAGCAAGCCTATCGCATTTACCAAAACTTGGCCCGGCAAAACCCCCAGGACCCGGAAATCACCCTTTCCCTGGGGCTCATCGACATGGATCGCCAGGACTGGGCGGGCGCAAGGCAGGCCCTGCACGAGGCCCTGCGCCTGGCACCGCACTCACCGGCACCCATCTACTATCTGGGGCGGCTTTATGAGGCCCAGGGGCAGTGGGCCGAAGCCTTGCACTGGTACCAGCGCATCACCAGCGGCCCCCTCTTCCCCGAAGTGGAACTGCGCAGCGCCCGCATCGACTACCTGCTCGGACATCGGGAAAAGGCCATGGCGCAACTCCGGGAGCTGGCCGCCCGCTATCCCCAACAGGCGCAAATCCCGCTCCTGGAGGCAGAATTGCGGCTGGACGAAGGCAAGGCGCAGGAGGCCTTGGGCGTGCTCCACGAGGCCCTGCAACGCCTGCCCGACCAGCCCGAACTCTGGTACGAGCAGGGCGTGATAGAGGAGGGAATCAAGGATTATCCGGCCATGGAAAAGGCCATGCGCGAGGTCATCCGCCTCGCCCCCAACGATGCCCAGGCTTACAACTTCATCGGCTTCAGCCTCGTGGAACGGCACACTCGCCTGGGGGAGGCGGAAACCCTGCTCGACAAGGCCATCACCCTGGCCCCCGAAAGTCCGGAGATCCTCGACAGCCTGGGTTGGCTCTATCACGTCCAGGGCCTCAACGAAAAGGCCCTGCCCTATCTGCAGAAGGCCCACGCCGCCATGCCTACCGATGCCGAAGTCAGCGGTCATCTCGGCGAGGTGCTCTGGGCATTGCAGCGCTATGACGAGGCACGGCGGGTCTGGCAGGACGCGCTACGCTACCACCCCGATGACGCCACCCTGCAAAGCCTCATCGCCCGACCCCGGCCATGATGCGGCGCACCCTATGCCTGCTGGCCGTCATGGCCTTCCTGCTGGACGGTTGTGCCAGCCTGCCGCCTCCGCCACCCCGGCCTTCCCTGGTGCTGGCCAGTCATGAGCGGGATCAGGTACTGCGTGACCTTTCCGCCTGGCAGGCCAGCGGGCAGGCATCCCTGCGCTCGCCCAAGGGAGCGGAAAGCTTTGGCTTCCGTTGGCGGGAAGCCCCGCGGCAGCAGGAAGTCTCCCTCCGCGACCCCCTCGGCCGCACCGTGGCCCGCCTCAGCGCCACCGCTGCAGGTGCCCAACTGCTCCTGGCCAATGGCAAGCAAATGCAGGCCGCCAGCCTCGGGGCGCTGCTGGAATCGGTCCTGCACGTAACCCTCCCCGTGGCGCGTTTGCCCGACTGGCTGCTCGGCCTGCCCAGGCCGGATGAAGGCGTCGAACGCAATGGCGACGGTCTCCCCGAAACCATCCACGCCGAGCAATGGACCATCCATTATCTCGCCTATGCCCCCGTAGGCGGGCTGGTCATGCCCAGCCTCCTGCAAGCCCAGGGTCCCGACGGAATCACCCTGCGTCTGGCCATCACCGGCTGGCACTTTGGTGAGCGCCCATGAGCCGCGCTTACCCGGCACCGGCCAAACTCAACCTCATGCTCCGCGTCGTCGGCCGGCGGGCAGACGGCTACCACGAACTGCAGACGGTTTTCCAGTTTATCGATCTCCACGACACCCTTTATTTCGAGTCCCTGCCGCCGGGATCCATCCACCGCACCGGCGGACCGGCAGGAGTGCCGGAAACAGCGGACCTCACCGTTCGCGCGGCGCAAAAACTCCTCGCCGAGAGCAATATCCGCGAAGGGGTCCATATCCACATCGACAAGCAGTTGCCCATGGGCGGCGGCATTGGCGGCGGCTCCTCCGACGCCGCCACCACCCTGCTCGCCCTCAACCAGCTCTGGAATCTGGGCTTCACCCGGACGGAACTGATGGCCATGGGGGTCAGCCTGGGGGCGGACGTGCCCGTTTTCCTCTTTGGCCAGTCGGCCTGGGGCGAAGGCATCGGCGAGCGGCTGGTGGCCATGCCGGAACTGCCAGAGGCCCACTATGTCCTGCTCCATCCGGGCGTTTCCGTGGCAACGCGGGAGATCTTCACCGCGCCGGAATTGACACGGCAACACGCGCCTATCACAATAAGCGCGTTTCTGGATGGGGTTACGGAAAATACGCTGGAAGCAACGGTTCGGCGGCGTTATCCCGAAATTGACCGCGCGCTCTACTGGCTTCAGGCACAGGGTCTGCGCCACCCCCGGCTCACCGGGAGTGGCGCCTGTTGTTTCGCCAAGGCAAAGGATGCGCAAAATGCGCAACAGATCGTGGCCACCGTTCCAAAACCCTGGCGGGCCTGGGCAGTGCGGGGATGCAATCGCCATCCCCTCCATGACCTCGTCCGGGATGCTTTGTTTTGATGGGGCGTAGCCAAGCGGTAAGGCACCGGATTTTGATTCCGGCATTCCCAGGTTCGATCCCTGGCGCCCCAGCCAAATTGGTCCTCATGCCGTCCTAAAACGTTTACGCAGAGGGAAACAGTTACCATGGTCCACGGTAATCTCATGGTCTTTAGCGGGAATGCCAATCCCGCCCTGGCGGCAGCCGTAGCACGTTTTCTGCAGATCCCTCTCGGCCGCGCCGAAGTGAGTTCCTTCAGCGACGGCGAAGTCTTCGTGGAAATCCTCGAAAATGTCCGGGGCCGGGATGTCTTCGTGCTGCAGCCCACCTGCGCGCCCACCAATGACAATCTCATGGAACTGCTGACCATGATCGATGCCCTCAAACGCGCATCGGCCAATCGCATCACCGCCGCCGTGCCTTATTACGGCTATGCCCGCCAGGATCGCAAGTCGCGGGCGCGCACCGCCATCACCGCCAAGCTCGTTGCCGATCTCATTACCAGCGCCGGCGCCAACCGCGTCCTCACCATGGACCTCCACGCGGACCAGATCCAGGGCTTCTTCGACGTCCCCGTGGACAACATCTACGCCTCTCCCATCCTCCTGGGCGACATCTGGCGGCAGAGCTATCCCGGACTCATCGTCGTATCCCCGGATGTGGGCGGCGTGGTCCGGGCCCGCGCCATTGCCAAGCGCCTCGAAGTGGACCTGGCCATCATCGACAAACGCCGTCCCCGCCCCAACGAATCGGTGGTGATGAACATCATCGGCGATGTGGAAGGACGCACCTGCGTCATTGTCGACGACATGGTGGACACGGCCAACACCCTTTGCGAGGCAGCCAAGGCCCTGAAGGAGAATGGCGCGGTCCGGGTTTGCGCCTACTGCACCCACCCCGTCCTCTCCGGACCCGCCATCGAACGCATCGAAAGGTCCGTCCTCGACGAACTCACGGTTACCGATACCATTCCCCTGCGCCCCGATGCCCAGGCCTGCAGCAAGATCCGCATCCTCTCCATAGCCGAACTCCTCGCCGAAACCATCCGCCGCATTGCCGAAGAGGATTCCGTCAGTTCGCTCTTCATGGATTGATCCGCCTGCAATCCGGCTGGGCGGAGCCAGCGCCTTGCCCTCTTGTTATCTCCCCCTCTGCACAGTATCATTTCCGTTCTCTTCTTATGGTGGCTGTAGCTCAGTCGGTAGAGCCCCGGATTGTGATTCCGGTTGTCGTGGGTTCGAGCCCCATCAGCCACCCCATATAAAACAGGCAGTTAGGATGAAATTCCTAACTGCCTGTTATTTTTTGTCAAAAATCCGTTCCGTTGCAGCCTTTGCGGATCATTGCCCCTGGGGCTCCCCTTACCCGGCCCGGGAGGGACGCGCCGGGGCGACTGGGTTGACAAGGGCGCCCAAGCCTTCGATGCGCACCACACAAATCTCTCCGGGCCGGAGAAACCGCGGGGGCTGGCGAGTGAACCCCACGCCCGCCGGGGTGCCCGTAATGATCATATCGCCCGCGGCCAAAGGGGTAACGATACTGACGGCACTCACCAGCGCCGCGACATCAAAGATCATGTCCGCGGTATTTCCATCCTGGAGCAAGACCCCGTCAATCTCGGTTTGCAAGGATAGCCCATGCGCCCCCGGTGGCAACTCGTCGGCAGTGACCAGTGCCGGCCCGCAACCGCCGGTGGCCGGGAAATTCTTGCCCAGCGTCCACTGGCTGCCCCGGAACTGAAAATCACGCACGCTGGCATCGTTGAAAATCGTGTAGCCCGCCACATGATCCAGGGCATTTCCCGGTGCCAGCGACCCTGCCGCCTTGCCGATGACGACCGCCAATTCCCCTTCATAGTCCAACTGGGTGGAAACCGGCGGGATCCGCAGGGCTTGCCCATGGCCCACCAGCGTATCGGCAAAACGGATGAACAGGTTGGGAAAATCCGCCGTCGGCATGGCCGTTTCCACGGCATGGCTATGGTAATTCAAGCCGGCACAAAGGATTTTTCGCCCCGGAACGGGAGGCAGGAAAGAAAGCTCCTGCGGATTCAGCAAGGCATTGCCCGGGAGGCGGCGAAGACGACGATAAAGGTCTGGCGCCAGAACCGGACCGTCGGCGAGCAGGAGATCCAGATCCGGCGGCAGGTCCAGGGCGTTCAAGCGGAGCAGGTCACCATCCAGCCATATAGCGATGGCATCCTTTCCATCTTGCCAATAACGGCTCCAGCGCATGACACCTCCTAACAAGCATTCCCTGCCGAAGCAGCTTTGGGGCGACTCGCGAAACATGCACAGGACCATAACCACATCCTGCGCAGCAGAATCTGTTGTGTTGCAAATCCCCACAAACAGGGATAATATGCTAAAATAAAACTGTTCGTCCAGTAAATCAGGACAATGCATAATGCTTTATATCCATTCCCGATTCTAGTATTTTTACGCAATGGGCAAGGTATATGACCTGGCATTAATCGTCCATGAAAACGGTTGGATGCGACGAAAACGGATTGCCCGTTTTCTTGCATTTGCAACTTGTGATGATGGTGACTGGTTCATTGCCAGACATTTCTCTGCGCTTGGTTTATTTTTAGCGGCATCATTGAGGTAATGATAGCTCTATTATTGATCATGTCATGGTCCGCAAGCCCATCTTGGGATCTGCCAAAGCAGTTTTCCCATTCCGCTATCGTCCCCTGAGGATTCCATGACCGACCGCAAAGAACCGCTTCCCCTGCTGGCCATGGCCGCCCTCGGTGTGGTATTCGGGGACATCGGCACCAGTCCGCTCTATACCCTCAGCGCCTGCCTGTCCGCCATGTCCCTGCAACCCAGCGCCGGAAATCTCCTGGGTATCCTTTCCCTCATTTTCTGGACGCTGATCCTGGTGGTGGGCGTCAAATATGCCTGGGTGGTGATGCGGGCGGACAACCATGGCGAGGGCGGCATCATGGCGGTAACCGCATTGGCTTCCCGTGCCGTCGGCCACTCCGGACGCATGCGCTGGTGGATCCTCAGCATCGGCCTCTTGGGCGCGGCCCTTTTTTATGGCGATGGCGTCATCACCCCAGCCATTTCGGTGCTGTCGGCCATGGAGGGGATGGAAGTCGCGTCACCCGCCTGGAGGCCCTTGGTCGTTCCCCTGGCCCTGGGGGTCATCATCGGGCTCTTTCTGGTCCAGCGCCGCGGCACAGCGGCCATTGGCCACCTTTTCGGACCCAGCATGCTGGTGTGGTTCCTGCTGCTCTTCGGCTCGGGGCTGGCCTGGGTCGCGGCCGATCCCCAGGTGCTGCTCGCGCTGAATCCCTGGTTCGCCCTCCATTTTATCGGCATGCATGGTCCGGGTGGATTGGTGATCCTCGGCGCCGTCGTACTCGCCGTCACCGGCGCCGAAGCGCTCTACGCCGATATGGGCCACTTTGGCTCCCGGCCCATCCGCATGGCGTGGTTTTTCCTGGTACTGCCGGCCTTGACCCTCAACTACCTTGGCCAGGGCGCCTTGCTGGAACTCGATCCCACCGCCATCCAGAACCCCTTCTTCAAGCTTTTCCCGGCCTGGGCGACCCTGCCCATGGTGGTAGTATCGGGCATAGCCACGGTGATTGCCTCGCAAGCGGTCATCTCCGGGGCATACTCCGCCACCCGCCAAGCCTTCCTGCTGGGTTATTTGCCGCGCCTGACCATCATCCACACCTCGGCAGCCGAGCGGGGCCAGATCTATCTTCCGGGGCTCAACTGGCTCTTGATGCTGGCGGTAATCGCGGTGATCCTGTGGTTCAAGTCCTCTGACGCGCTGAGTTTCGCCTATGGGACGGCAGTCACCGGCACCATGATGTTCACGACCATCCTGGTCTTTTTCGTTGCCCGCCACAGCTGGAAATGGCCGCTGTGGAAGGCGGGGCTGTTCTCCGGCTTTTTCATTCTGCTGGATGGAGTCTTCTTCGGTGCGAACCTGATGAAATTCCTGGAAGGGGGATGGTTCCCCCTGGCGGTCGGCCTGGCGGCCTTCACGATGATGTCCACGTGGCGCCGGGGGCGCGAGATCCTCGCCCGCAAACTCTATCCGGAGGCCATCTCCGTGGAAGCCTTCCTGCACGGCATCTCCCCTGCCGCGCCCATCCGCGTGCCCGGTACCGCGGTGTATCTGACCGTACGGGAGCAGGGGATTCCGCATACCCTGCTGCATAACCTGAAGCACAACAAGGTGCTCCACGAACGGGTCGTCATTCTCACCATCAAATTCGAGGAAGAACCGCGTATTCCCGCAGAGGAGCGCGTGGCGGTTCGGGATTACGGGCAAGGCGTGTATCGGCTCACCGCCCGTTACGGGTTCATGGAGCAGCCCGACATCCCGGAGCTTCTGGAGTCCAGCGGAAATCTGGGCTTCCCGTGGAATCCCATGGATACCACCTACTTTGTCTCCCGCCAGCGGGTGATCCCCACGACAAAGGCCGGCATGGCCCTGTGGCGGGAGCGGCTCTTTGCCATCATGCTTCGGATTTCCGCCAATGCCACCGACTTCTTCCATCTCCCCGCCAATCAGGTGATGGAACTGGGGGATGTCATCGAGCTTTCCCACATGGTGGTCTCGACCGCCTCCTGGCGGAAAAGCGGCGGCTGATCACGAGGAGGCAGGACTCCATTGGGGGGCAAGCAAAGGTAACAATTCCTGCGCACAAATTAACAATTCTCAATGCGGTATTCTCCTGCTTGGTGTAAAAAAGAATCACTAGCATCCATCAGATAGGAGATATTCCCATGGACAACAGAGAATTGAGTACCCAAGGCCGGACCTGCCCCACCTGCGGAGCGGATCTGCCCGGACTGAACCATGGCGTCGGCAACAGCCTGCCCAACGACCAGAACATCCGCGGTGGCCAAGGCAACCGTGGGCGCGGCGTCGGCGGAGGTGGTGGGCGCGGGGTAGGTGGCGGTGGTGGCCGTGGCATGGGTGGCGGCGGGGGAGCCGGCATGGGTGGAGGTGGCAGGGGTTTGGGCGGTGGTCGCGGCATGGGCGGTGGGGGTCGCGGCCGCTCGGCCCTGCCCGCGGACGGCTTCCGTTTCGGCATCGAGGCGGGGATGCAGCCGCCCGTAGGCAGTGAAGAGGCCATGGAAGCCGCCATGGCGGCCCGTTTCGGCAACAGCCACATGCAGCGCCATCAGCACGATCAGGCCGTTTTCCAGACCCTCCTGCGCCATCACGACCGGCTCCAGCGTCAGGTGGAAAATCTGCCCAACGGGATCCGCGCCGTCACCACTTCGGACGATCCGCGCCTGGTCAAGCTCCTCCATGACCATGTACCCGCCATGCATCATCGCCTGCAGGAGAACTTCGGCCTGCGCCATTGGGACCCGGCCTTTGTAGAGATCTTCGCCCAGCGCGACAAGGTCAAGATGGAGGTCACCCTCTTGCCCAACGGGGTCCTGGTGGAGGAAACCAGCGAGGATCCCAATGTCGTCAAGCTGATCCAGGCCCATGGGGTAGTGATCAATCTCTTTGTCCGGGATGGCTTCATCCAGGGTCAGAAGATCAGTCCGGTACCGGCGGATTATCGGCCGGTGGCCAAGCACGCCGGGGCGTATTGACAGCACCCGTCCAACTCATTGGGCCAGTCCTTCCGCACGGCCTCTCCGGATCGTCCGGGGAGGCCATGTTTCCCCCATCAGGACGGCTCATCGGCATGCCAAAGGAGTGCGCTCATCCATGGCCTTGTTCATTACCGACGAATGCATCAACTGCGCCATCTGCGCGGCGGAATGTCCCAACAATGCCATCTTTTCCGGAGCGGAGCATTACGAGATCGATCCGGACCGATGCACCGCATGCGCGGGATTTTTTGCCAAGCCCCAGTGTCAGGAGGTCTGCCCGGTGGATTGCATCCTGCCCATTCCGCCCCGTTCTCCCGACTGATTTCCCGAGGTGTATTTCCCCCCGGATTCAGGTTGAATAGCCAATGACATTTTCCTCGGATTGACAGGATCAGGCCCATGAATTTTTCACCTGCCGGAGCGTTCATCAATGGATGCTGGCAAGACCTGGAACGCCGTTTTGCAGTACGGAGCCCTCTGGATCAGCGTGTCCTGGCCGAAGTGTCCGACTGTGGGGCGGCGGAGGCGGAAGCGGCCGCCGCTGCGGCGGCCAGCGCTTTCGCCTTGTGGCGCCGGCACACCGCCTACGAGCGGGCCGCCATGCTCGCCCGCTGGGCGGACCTCATCCAGGGGCAAAGGGAGGACCTGGCCCGGCTCATCACCCGGGAAATGGGTAAACCCATTCGCCAGAGCCGCGCCGAAGTCAACACCGCCTTGGCCCTGGTGCGCTGGTATGCGGAAGAATGCAAGCGCATCATGGGCGAAAGCATCCCCTCCCAGTTTCCGGACAAGCGCTTGCAGATCCGGAAAATGCCGGTCGGCCCGGTTTTCGCCATTACTCCCTGGAATAGCCCGGTTTCCATGGTCGCCCGCAAGGTCGCGCCCGCCTTGGCCGCCGGCTGCGTCGTCATTCTCAAGCCCGACGAAAAAACGCCCCTGACGGCGCTGCAGCTCGCGCGACTCTGGGACGCTGCGGACGGGCCTGCCGGCACCTTCCAGGTCCTGCCCACGGCAGATCCTGCGCCCTTGGCCGAACAACTGATGGCCGATCCCCGTATCGCCAAGCTCAGCTTCACCGGATCGACGGTGGTGGGGCAACGGCTTTACGCCTTGGGCGCGCCCACCATGAAACGCTTATCCCTGGAGTTGGGCGGACACGCGCCCGTGCTGATCTTCGCCGACGCCGATCTGGAAGCGGCGGTAGCCATGACCCTCAGCGCCAAGTTCCGCAACGGCGGCCAGTCCTGCGTCGCCGCCAACCGCTTGTATGTGCATGAATCCATCCTGCCCGCTTTCACCCAACGCTATATCGAGGCCGTCCAGTCGCTAAAAGTGGGCGATCCCCTCGACGAATCCACCGACATCGGGCCCATGGTGAACACCGCCGCCTTGTACAAACTGAAGGCCCAGCTACAGGATGCGCTGATGCACGGCGCCCAACTTCTCTGCGGAGGCACAGGGGATGGCCTGTGGTTTTTACCCACTCTGCTTGGCCGGGTGGGTCCGCAGAGCCGCATCCTGCGCGAAGAAAGCTTTGGTCCCCTGCTGCCCATCCTCTCCTTCCGCGAGGAGGCCGAGGCCATTGCCTTGGCCAATGACAACCCCTATGGCCTGGCTGCCTATCTCTGGACCCGGGACCTGGGGCGGGCATTTCGCGTAGCCGAGGCCCTGCAGTATGGCATTGTCGGCGTCAATGACGGCTCCCCTTCCACCCCTCAGGCACCCTTTGGCGGAATCAAGCTGTCGGGCTTGGGGAAAGAAGGCGGGAAATGGGGAATGGAAGAATTCCTCCATGTACAGCTCGTTTCCATGCGCTTGCCGGAGCCCTTGTGAGGGGGCGGCAGCACACGGATCTCCTGGCGAGCTGAAACATGGGCTTCGCCCCGAAGATTAGGAATGCCGGCATGAATACGGTCATGGGTTGGCTGGCGGATCGTCAGGGTGGCGCACGATCGGCAGTGCCCATCAGCGCTGCCCATTCCATGCCGCCACTTCCTGATAAAGCTGGGTAGTGATTTCACGCATTCTCCTCTGGAGATCCGCGCGTTCCTTGCTGGAGTTGTTGGGGGTGAACCGGTGGAGCCGTTCATGGACCGCCTTTGCCTCGGCAAAACCCGGTAGTTTTCCATACTTGCCCTGTTTCTGCGCGAACCAGATTCCCAAGGGGCAGCTCGCTGCCGTATGGCGGAAGAGTTCCCCCAAGGACTCGGGATCTTCGGTGATATGGATGAGGAGCGCCAGATCCTCCAACGGACAGATGGCAGGGGCGGTCCGCAGCAAGGGCAACAGCCAGCTATGCCAGGTCAAAAAGGCATTCTCTGCCAAAGGCGGCGAGAGATGGTAGCCCTGGATGCGGGTCCCTCCCATACGCATCCACAGGGCAAGATCCGCGGGGGTAGCGATGCCTTCGGCGATGAGGGAACGGCCGGAGAGGTCGCCCAGCAAACGCGCCGCGCCGGCCACGGCAAAGCTGGCATGATCATGGCGAAAGTTGCGGACGAAATCCTGATCGAGCTTGAGCTCGTCAAAGGGAAGCTTTGCCGCATAGAGCAAGGAAGAATAACCCGTGCCAAAATCATCCATGGATAGCCGGAAACCCCGATCCTTGAGGGCTGCCGCGATTGCCGCGGAGGTCTTGAGGTCGGCCAGGGCAACCGTCTCGGTGATTTCCAGGGTGATCCCGTTCCCCTGGGGACAATGTTCTTCCAGGTCATCCAGAAAGGCCGGATGCAGGAAATGCCGCGCACCGATGTTGAGGGAGATCCCCAGATCCAGCCCGAGCTGCGCGAAGCGTTGGCGTAAGCGGGCGGCCTCCTGAAGCCCCCATATGCCGAGCCCGCGAATGAGATGAACGTCCTCTTCGACGACGGACATGAACTTCCCGGGGGCGTTCCAGCGGCCGTCCTTCCGCCGCCAGCGGACCAGCATCTCCACCCCTTCCAGCCGCCCGGCCAGCACATCCGCCTGGGGCTGCAGGAAGAATCGCACCTGCTCACCGGCGATGGCCCGCGGAAAATGCTGATGGACCCAGATGCGCCGCTGGGCCGATTGGGAAACCGGGCCGCCATAGAGCCGGAAGGTGGATTTACCGGCAGCCTTGGCGGCATACATGGCCTCGTCGGCATGAGCGAAGAGGAGGTCGAAATCTTCTCCATCTCCGGGAAAGACCGCCCAGCCGATGCTGCCGGAAATGGGCATATCGGCCACCGTCCCCGCGGCGCTGACCACCGCCGTCAGTATCCGCTGGGAAATAAGCGCCAGGTCGCCGGCATCGGTGACCGGGAAATGGAAGCCGAACTCATCTCCCCCCAGCCGCGTGACCACATCGCCGCCACGGCGGATGCCCTGCAGTCGCCCGGCGATGCTTTGCAGGAGCCGGTCGCCGACGCTGTGTCCCAGGACATCGTTGACCTCCTTGAAACCGTCGAGATCGAGGATGCCGATGGCCAGTCGTTTCTGCTCCCGCCGCGCCCGGGACAGGGCTTCCTGGCCGGTCTGCAGGAAATAGGCGCGGTTCGGTATGTCGGTAAGGGGATCATGGAGAGCCAGGTATTGCTGGCGGTCCCGCTCCTCGCGCAGGCTCCGGCGCAGATCCAGCTCATCCAGGCCATGGCCGAGAATGAGGGCGATACGGCTGAACAATTCCAGGACCGGCTGCTGAAAGATCCCTATCTCGTCGGCGATCACGGCCAAAATGGCCCAGCGCGCACCGTTGCGGCGGACCGGGACGGCCGCCGCCGAACGCCAGCGGTAGCGCAGCAAAAAATCCCTCCACGGGCTGAGTTCCGGGTCAGCGAGGTGGTCCTGATTGTAATGGATGCGCCCGCTGTGCCAGGCGCGCGTGACCAAAGGCTGGGCGACCCCGCCGCTGTCCGCAACGGGGATCTGCAATTGCTGCAGGGCCTGTGCGCCGGGTCCCGATGCGGCGAGATAGCGAAAGAAACGGCCATCGTCATCGGGCTGGCCAATCCAGGCAGCGGTGAACAGCCCGCTTTCCACCAGGCGATGGCAGGTATCGCGCAACAGGCGCCGTTCATCGCCGGCCCGCAAGAGCAGGTCCCCTTCGGCCGTCAGGGCATGGTACAGGGTGGTGAGCCGCGCTAGGGCCTGGCGATCGGCGTATTGACGCAGGGCCATGGCGGCAGACTGGACCATCTCCTCGATGAGATGGGTCAATTCCGAAGAAAAGGTATCGGGCGCACGGGCGAAGATGACCAGCACGGCGGCGGGTTCTGCTTCGGGGTTGAGCAGCAAGGGCCAGGCGCCGACGGCGCTGACGCCGGCAAGGGGTCCCTCGCGCCAGGCATCGGGAAGTGCCGGGTCCTCTGCCGGATGCAGGCGGATCTGCGCGCTGCGGGTGGACCACGCCTTGTCGGGGAGGGGGCGCTCCGGACTATCGGCGGCCTGTTTGTAGGGAGTGGGCAAGGTACGGATGGCCTCCGCCAAAGGCCCCACAACCAGGGCACGCTCCAGTACCGGGGAATCGGGCGAAGCGCGCAAGACATCCACCCCTTCCGTCTCGGCAAAGCGCACCAGGTTCTGCGCCAGCGACTGGTAGATGTGGGCAGGATCGGGTTGCGCCAGCAGTTCCTGCTGCAAGTGGCGCTGGGCTTCCTGATAGCCTTGCAAGCGGAGGAGGCGCGTGGTGACGGATTGATGATCCAGAAAAGTAGCCAGTTCCTGCACCAGGCTGGTTAGAAGGCTGGCGAGGCCGTCGGGGAATGACGATCCTGTGCCCCGATAGAGAGAAAGCGTGACCATGCCCCCATCTTCCCGGCGGGCGGCTGCCGTCATGTTGCCGCCCAGTCCAAAGCGCTCGGCCTGTCCTCGCCAGACAGCAAATTGCGGTTCGTTCCAGGCCTGGGAAATATCGGCGGTCACCTGTGCCTTGCCCGAACGGATGGCCTGCCCCACCGGTCCCTGCCCTTCGGGAAGGGCGGGATCACTGCTGACCCGCAGGCCATCGGCATAGGCCTTGGCGGGGCCCGCAGCAGCCATAACCCGGACCCAGGGATCCCCGGGGGGAAGGCAGCCTATCCAGACGAGGGACAGATCCAGGATTTTCGCGAGGCGGTCGGCAATGGCTTGCAGCATGGAAGAAGGTCCTTCCCCCGCCTCTGCCCGCGTGATACCGCCGATTTCCGCTAGGGCCTGGTAAAAGCGTTTCTGGGTGTCCAGGAGTTCCAGCGTCGCTTCCTGGAATCCCTCCATCTGCCAAAAGCGATCCAGTTCCACGCGCTTGCGAATGGCCTTGCGCAACACCTGGTGATCCTCTGCCGACAGGTCCGGCAAGGCGTTGGCGCCCGCCTGCAAGTCTTCCAGGTACAAGGCATAAGCCCCATTCAACCATTCGCTGGGCAGGCCCATGCGCTGATGCATCGCCCCGAGATGGCGCAGAACCCTGCGCCGCTCCCGGTCATAGGGGACCGTGAGCAGTTCCCGATAGTGACGGGATTGGCCGGCGCGCAGGCGCACCCAGGCACCGGCATCGACGTGGTGCAGGATTGGCTCCGTTTCCGGGACATGGCGCAGCCATGCGTAAAAGGTCTCCGCAAAACGCTGCGCCCGCTCCGGAGTCGCCAACCGGGAAGCGGAGCGCGCAAGCAAATCGCCCTCCCCTGCCGAAAGACGCAGAAAGGACGGTATGGATGCCTCCGAGGACAGGGCGCTGGATGATTGGATGGGGGAGCCCACGTGAATGATCTGCTCGTTCGTTCCAAAATGGGTGCGGACCCCATCTCCGCAAGTGGGGGCTCAAGAATACTAGCAAAAAAGGGGCCCGAAGGCCCCCCGAGGGATTGATCCCTCTTCAGGGAAACGCTTTCTCGTATTGCGGCAGAAGGCTTGGAAGCGGGTCAATCACCACGGCTTGCCGCGTGACCGGATCTGCAATCAGATAGCAGAGCAAGCCCCGCGCGGCCGAGATCGCCATCCTGGATACCATCGCCAGCGACACCCAGCGCCTCTTGCTGGCCTTGTTGCCCGATGAGGAGAAGGGCCAGGCGGCGGAGTTCGAGCCAGGACAGTACCTGGAGATCCGGGTGCCGGGCACGGAAGCCCGCCGCGCCTATTCCCTGGCCAACAACACCAACTGGGACGGCCACCTGGAAATGATCATTCGCCACCGCCCCGGCGGGCTTTTCTCCGGCTATCTGAGCAATGCCAAACCCGGCGAGCGCTTATGGGTGCGCGGTCCTTTGGGCACCTTCACCCTGCGGGAAAACGGCCTGCGTCCCCGCTGGTTCATCGGCGGCGGCACCGGTGTCATACCCCTGATCTCCATGCTGCGGCGCATGGCCGATTGGGGGGAAGCCCATCCGGCACGGCTTTATTTTGGTGTCCGTCATAGCGAAGAACTCTTCTTTACGGAGATTATCGAGGAGTTGCAGCAACAACTCCCCCAGCTACAGGTGAAATTGTGCGTATCCCGCCCAAAAGCCCACGAGCACAACTATGCAGGCAACGTGGTGGAGACCTTGAAAGGGGATCTTACCGCCATGACCGCCTCGCCGGATTGTTATATCTGCGGTTCCGCACGCCTGGTCCAGGGCGTCACGGAAACCGCCCTGGACCATGGCGTCCCGGTCGCGCAGATCTATTCCGAACGATTCATCCCCGCCTGAGCATGCCCATGCTGCGGCTATGATCACAAAGCCCGGGGTGCGACGGGATATGCCTGGCAATCCCTCTGCCGATACCCGGTCCGGGATCATGCGCAAGATCCAGGAGATCAGGCCAAGGCCCTCGCTTCATCATATGATTTGCATCATCCATAATCTTTATGTATATTAGATTAATCTAATTTACAGACAGGAGTACGACATGACGGACTTGGAGCAGGAAATGGCATTGGTTCGGGCGGTTCTGGAGGCCGAGAAGGCTGGATACGATTTTAGCGCCGTGACCGATACGGCCTTGCAGGAGGCTTTCCTGCGTGGGGAGGATCTGCGCGAGCTGGCAACCCCAACGCCCGCGGCCGCCTGACCCCCCCTTCAGGCGACCAGCAAAGGCCGACTCTCTCCGGGTCGGCCTTTTTTTTCCTGCAGCGCCCGGATACCTTGGGCCCAAGGCCAAGGTTTCACCCGTAGTCCGCATTAGTTGCGCGCAGGTC
>NZ_JBMFWL010000005.1:32300-81074 GCF_049965315.1 Acidithiobacillus sp.
CCATCTCCCGGCCAATGCGTATACTGACCGGACGGTCAGTATAGATTCATTGAGAGTTCCGCCCTCCGGGAGTCCTGCGCCGTTGTCCAAGGAGATTGTCCGTGCCCCCTGAGAACACCGCCTCCCGGGCGCTCATTACCGCAGCGGTCATGCTTGCCGTGGTCATGCAGGTGCTGGATCTCACCATCGTCAATGTGGCCCTGCCGCACATGATGGGCTCCCTGCATGCCAACAGCGATCAGATCACCTGGGCTCTGACCAGCTATATGGTGGCCAATGTCATCATCCTGCCGCTCACCGGGCTGCTCGTCGAGCGCTATGGGCAACGCAAGCTCATGTTGTGGAGCGTGGTGGGCTTTGTCATCGCCTCGGCCCTGTGCGGCCAATCCCACACCCTTGCCGAAATCGTGCTCTGGCGCTTCATCCAGGGCATCTTCGGGGCAGCCCTGGCCCCCGTGGGGCAGACCATCATGCTCGGGGCCTACCCGCCGGAAAAGCGTGGTCAGGCCATGGCCATCCTGGGCATCGGCATCATGCTCGGCCCCATCCTGGGGCCCACCCTGGGCGGCTATCTCACCGACACCCTGAGCTGGCGCTGGGTCTTCTATGTCAACATTCCTTTCGGAATCATGGCGTTCCTGCTCATGCAGATGGTGCCGGACAGCGGCAAGAGCGCCCATCCCCGCCCGGTAGACTGGCTGGGCTTCACCCTCATGGCGGTGGGATTCGGCGCCCTCACAGCGGTCCTGAGCCTGGGGGATCAGGAGGACTGGTTCAGCTCCCGGACCATCATCATCCTCAGCTTGCTGACCTTCCTCGGACTTTTCTTTTTTGTCTGGCGATCCCTGACCGTAGCCCATCCGGTGGTGGATCTGCGCCTCCTGCGCGACCGCAATCTCAGCATCGGCAGCCTGGGCATCGGCATCTTCGGCCTCGCCCTCTTCGGCACCATGGTCATCCTGCCCATCATGCTGGAAAATCTGATCCACTACGAAGCCTTCACCGCCGGGCTGGTCATGGCGCCCCAGGGCTTCGGCGCCATGCTCGCCATGATGTTGGCCGGCCGTCTGCTCGGCAGGGGCGTCAATCCCCGCAACATCGTCATCGCCGGGATCGTCCTTGGCGCTTATGGCTCCTGGCTCACCACCCAGTACAACCTCGATATCAGTCCTGGATGGGTCATCTGGCCGGGCTTCATCCGCGGAATCGGTTTTGGCCTCATCACCATTCCGCTCTTTACCCTGGCCTTTTCCACCCTGAGCAAGGCACAGCAGGCCGAGGGCTCGGGGATCTTCAACCTCATGCGCACCTTGGGGGGATCCATCGGCATCGCGGTGGTCTCCACGGTCATGACGCAGGAAACCCAGGTGGGCTGGAGTCAAATGGGGGGGCACATCAATGCCTTCAACCCGAACCTGCAAAATTACCTCGATGCCGCCGGCCTGACCCCCAACGCCACCACCTGGCAGATCATGGGCAACCTCCTGCTCAACAGCCAAGCCAGCATGCGCGGCATCCTCGATGCCTTCATGCTGGTGCTGTGGGGTTTCCTGGCCATGCTGCCCCTGATCCTGCTCCTCAAAAAGCCCCAGCCCGTGCTCGCGCCGGACGGTGCCCCGGGCCACTGAAATCCGGAAGCGCGGCCGTTGGCGCGGGTGTTTCTTGCTCCGGCGGTCCTTGCCTGTTGTTCTACGGCTCATCCCGCTGACAGGCGAAAACTCGCCCTGCGGGCTCAAACAGTTCGCCTGTCGGGCGCGGGCTTTCACCTAGAACGACGACGGCGCGGACCGAAGTCGCGGCGGAACACCCCCGCCAACGGCCGCGCAAACAGGTTGAACGAGAAGGATCAGTGGGCGGCGGTGCGCTCCAGTTCCGGCATGGCCGGCAGCCACAGGGTCTTGGCAAAACCCCAGTCCAGCAACTTCAGGCTTTGCCAGGAGGCCTTCCAGAAACCCCGGCCTTCATCGCGAAAGGACGGCACACCGAGGACCACGGCGATGAGGCTCACGCCGTTCTGGGTACCCGTGGCCACCAGGCAGTGGCCGGCGGCATCGGTATAGCCGCTCTTCATGCCGGTGATGAACGGCACGCGGCCCACCAGGAGGTTGGGGTTGGGACTGGTAATGCCGGCGTAGGTGAAATGCTCATGATCGAAAAAAGGCATGAATTGCGGGAACTGGGTCATGATGGCGCGGCTGAGGATGGCGATGTCATAGGGGCTGGCGGTATTGTTGGGATGGGGCAGGCCGTCGGGATCGTAAAAGGTGGTGGAGAGCATGCCCAATTGCCGGGCCGTCTGGTTCATTTCCTGCACGAAGCGCGGCACGCTGCCCGCCACCAGTCCAGCCGCTTCCACTGCCGCATCATTGCCCGAAGGCACCGTCATCCCCAGGATCATCTGTTCCACGCTGAAAGCCAAACCGGGGTGCATGAACATGCTGGAGCCGCCGGTGTGCAAGGCCGTAAAGCTCGGCCGAAAGCGCTGCTGCAATTGCAGATGTCCGGACTGGATCGCCTGGAAGAGCAGATAGAGGGTCATGAGCTTGGTGATGCTGGCGATGGGATAGGGACTGTAGGCGTTTTTGGCGGCGATGATCTCGCCGGTGTTGGCATTCATGAGGATGTAGGCCCGGGCGTCGATGGGGGGCAGGCCCGATGATTGGGCCAGGGCCGGCGGGGCCAGCAGCGCCGCCAGGAGGAGACCGAGAAGGAGCAGCAGACCCTGCGCCCATGCCCCATGGCCGGCCCGGCCATGGCTTGGCCCGCCGCCCCCCTGCATCCGGCAAAGGCCATTCTGCTCCGTATCGTTGCTGAGCGTCGTCATGATCTGGTCAACCTCACTGGGCATTGGGGACGCAGGTGTAACCCGCCGGACAGGCAGGCGCGGGCGTACTGGGATAACAGGTGTAACCGGGCGGGCAGGAGGGTGGATAAGGAGCACTGGGCGGGCCAGGAGGGGCCAGGGCGGCTCCCGCCACGCCGCCGATACCGGCGCCGATGGCCGCGCCGGCCAAGGGGCTGCCCGTCTGGTTGCCGATGACCGCCCCCGCCAGCCCACCAAGGAGTGCGCCGCCGGCGGTACTGGTGGCCGTACTCGAGGAAATGCCCGAGGGAGAACTGGCGCAGCCATTCAGGCAGGCCAGACAAGCAAACAGCAGGATGCCGAATCTTCCCCGATGGATCATGGTATTCACCTGCGATGATCGTGAATGAGCAATGCCCACAGTAACCCTCCCAAACCGGCGACCGAAGCCAGCAGCGCTGGGCCGGCGGCTGCCGAGCCTCCCCCATAACTGGAAACGGGGCTTGGGATCCCGCCGCGCGCCTTGGCCAAGGGCAAAGCGAGCCATCCCCATGGGACGGCGGTTTTGCCGGAATACCCATGCTGGATATTAGGTGATTTTTCCTTTTTGTGCATGCCTTCATCGTTTATCCTTTGCCCTTCGCCTGGAAAGCCCTTCCTAAAACATATAGACTGGTCGGTATGGTCCCATCTCCCTCCTTGTCCCTCACCGCCCTGCTGGAGCATCCGTTCCTGCTCCTGCTGGCCATGGTTATCGTCTTTGCCGCATTTTATGTGCGCGCCACCATCGGCTTTGGTTCCGGTCTGATCGCGGTGGCCCTGCTCACCCTGCTCTTTCCCATCAAGGAAGTCGTGCCCGTGGTCCTGCTGCTGGACCTCCTCGGATCGGTACTGCTCGGCGCCTACGACTTCCATGAAATTCGCTGGCCGGAATTGCGTTGGCTGGTGCCCGGCAGCATGGCAGGCCTGGCCATCGGCTCCTTCATCCTCGCCGCTACGGACGCCCAGAACCTCACCCGTTTTCTCGGCGTCTTCATCCTCGCCTATGTGGTCTATGCGCTGAGCTTGAAGCCCGAAGGCCTGCCCCGGGTCTCCTTGCCCTGGGGCGTGCCGCTGGGGGTCTTCGGCGGCATTGTCGGCAGCCTCTACGGCGGCGGCGGACCGCCCATTGTCGCTTATCTGCAGATGCGCCACCTCGACAAGCGGGCCTTTCGCGCCACCTTCCAGGGAATAGCCCTGACGGACAACGTCCTGCGCGTCTTTATGTATATTGGCCTGGCGTTGCTCACGGTGCCCCTGGCGCTGGGTTTTCTCCTGCTGGTGCCGCCGCTCCTCCTGGGGCTCTGGGCCGGCAACCATCTGCACATGCGCATCAATCAGCGCGTCTTCCTCTATGGGACCTTGCTCGTACTCGCCCTGGTCGGATGCAAATATTTACTCTAAGGAGACTCCCATGACGGTAACCCCGCAAACATTCCGCCAACAGGCGCAAGGCGCCCTTTCCCTCAACATTGCCTTCATTGGCGTGGTCAATGGTCTTTTTACGGCCTTGCATGAGTTGGGCGAAGCCAGCACCACGGCTCTCGCCGCCGCCAGCAAGATGGATGCGGGCTATCTGCAGCGCTGGTGCGAGGCGGCCTTTGCCTTTGCCTGGCTGGACGAGCGCGACGGCCGCTGGTCCCTGACGGAAAGCGGTGCCGCCATGCGCCCGGAGGCTCCCGACACCCTCATGGCGCTGGCGGTGGGCTCGGTACTCTCGGCCCACATGGCCGAGCGGGCGGCGGGTCTCATGCGCAGCGGCGAGCGTCCCGGCGAAAAGGTCCTGGGGGAACGGGAGACCATCCTCCCCTGGTTCGGTGCCATGCTGGAGGCCAATTTCCGCAAGACCTTCGAGGAAACGATCTGCCCGGCCGTACCCATCTTTGCCGAGGTGGATGCCCGTGGCGGGCTGGCCGTGGACCTGGGCTGCGGCAATGGCTGGTACCTGCGCGCCCTGACCCAGCGCTGCAGCCACCTGCGCGGCCTGGGTCTGGACGGCTTTGACGAAAACGTCACCCAGGCGCGGGCCAAGGCCGCAGCGGCGGGTCTGGGCGAGCGCCTGCGCTTTGCCCAGGGCGACATCAAGACCTTCCACCTCGACGAAGCCGCCGACCTCATCGCCATGAACCGTGCCCTGCACCACGTCTGGGACGAAAAGGAAACGGTATTCCGCATCCTGCACGATCAGCTCAAGCCGGGCGGCGCCGCGGTCATCTGGGAGCCCGCCTGGCCCGACGATGTCCACACCCTGCGCGACCCCGCCCTGCGCGGCATGGCCTTCCAGAATCTCACGGAATACGTCCAGGGCAATCATTTCCTCAAGCCGGAGGAGATTGCCGCACAGTTTGCGGCGGCAGGCATGGGCAGCGAGATTTACCGCTTTGGCAATGACGCCGTCATCGTCGGGCGGCGTCCGGTCTGACGCCTGCGCCATTCTGAGGGACATTTTTTTGGCTACACTGAAAATGCTGCACAAAATGGCGGGGAGGCTGTTGTGATGGGAAAGCGCTGGGACGGCCGTCCTTAGATGATGCGGGGCAGTGAGTTTCAGCAGGCGCGAAGTCGCGCAAGCATGAGGTCCGGGCCGCTCCCTCATTGACGCCCGACCAATCGGTCGATACTATATTCATCATTCGTTATATAGGAAGCAAGCATGCCTGCCCCATCATTGCGCCGCTCCTGCCATCGCCTTTGCCTGCTCTTGCCCCTGGCCGCCCTCCTCGCCGGCCCGGCCATGGCAGACAATCTGCTCGAAGCCTATCAGCAGGCCTTCGCCACCGATCCCGCCCTGGCCCAGGCGCGGGCCCAGTTGCAGGCCGAAATGCAGGGCAAGCCCCTGGCGCGCTCCGCCTTGCTGCCCCATCTCGGTGCGGCCGCCAGCGTGGGCGACAACACGGCGCGCATCACCGGCTTCGGCGCACCCATTTCCACCGGCTATCTCTCCAACAGCTATAGCGTCAGCCTCACCCAGGCGGTCTTCAACGGCCAGGCCTTCACCGCCCTCAAGCAAGCCGACAGCCGCATCCAGGCCAGCGAGGCGGCCCTGGCCTATACCGAACAGCAGCTCGCCCTCCAGGTGACCACCGCCTATTTCAACGTCCTCCAGGCCCAGGCCCAGGATCGGGTGGCGGAAAAGCAGGAAAAACTCCTGGACAGCATTTACCGGCAGACGCAGGCCAACCTCCAGGTCGGCACCGGCGACATCATCGCCGTGCGCGAGGCCCAGGCCCGCCTGGATGCCGCCAAGGCGGATGTCATCAAGGCCCGCAATGCCGTGGCCGTGGCCCAACGCAGCCTGCAGCGCCTCACCCATCACCCGGTCGGCATCCTGGAGGATCTCGGCCGTTTCGAGGCCATGGGCCCCCAGCCGGACCAGACCCAGCCTTGGGTGGACATGGCCCTCAAGAGCCAGCCCCTGCTCCATCAGGCCGAGGCGCAACTGCGTACCGCCCAGGAGCAGGTGGAATACAACCGCCGGGAGCGTTGGCCCAAGATCAACCTGCAAGGCATCGCCAGCCATACCCTGGGATCCCCCTTCCCCGGGGTCGATTTCAATCAGATCGGCGCCAGCCTCAATCTCTCCATGCCCCTCTATGAGGGCGGCAGCATCTCCGCTGCGGTGCAGCAATCCCAGGCCCAGGCCCAGGCCAGCGTGGATAATCTCGCCAACCTGCGCGACGAGGTCACCCTCAATACCCAGACCGCCTTTCTGAACCTCCAGGACAGCGTCGCCCAGCTCCATGCCGCCAAGGAAACGGTGGCCTCGGCCAAGGTCTCCCTGGAAGGCACCCGCAAGGGCTACGAAGTGGGCACGCGCTCCATCATCGACCTCCTCAACACGGCCACGGACTATATCCGCGCCGAGCAGGACTACAACGTCGCCCTATACAACCAGGTGGTGGCCCGGGTGCAGCTCAAGGCCGCAGCGGGCGTGCTGACGGCGGCGGATCTGGAGTCCATCAATGCCTTGCTGAGCAAGGACGGGCGATCCTGAAAGCCCCGCCATATCCATCGGAGAGCAGAGACATGGCCATTTCCAAGAAAAAACGCGCGGCGGCGGCGGTCCTGGTGCTGGCCATCGGCGCCGGGGCTGCCTACTGGTTCACCCGGCCGCACGCCCCCAGCAATGTCGTCACCATCTATGGCAATATCGACATCCGCCAGGTGCAGGCCGCCTTTGACGACAACGGCCGCATCCTGGACCTCAAGGTGCAGGAGGGCGACCGGGTGAAAAAGGGCCAGCTCCTGGCCGAACTGGATCCCGTACGCTTCCAGGACGCCGTGGCCAAGGACCAGGGGCAGGTGGCGGCCCAGGAGCAGGTCCTGGCCCGCCTGCTGGCGGGTTCCCGCCCCGAGGAGATCGCCGAGGCCCGGGCCGAGGCCGCGGCCGCCCAGGCCACCTTGGCCAATGCCGAGATCACCTGGCAACGCCAGCAGTCCCTGGCCGCCGAGCAATACGTGCCCAAGCAGAGCCTCGACAACGCCGCCGCCGCCCTGAAGACCGCCCGCGCCAATCTCGATCACGCCCAGCAGGCCCTCATCCTGGCCATCAAGGGGCCGCGCAAGGAAGACATCGCCGCCGCCCGCCATCAACTGCAGGCCGACCAAGCGGCCCTCTCCCTGGCCCAGCGGGAGCTCGTCGACAGCAAGCTCTACGCCCCCGAAGAGGGCGTCGTGCAGGACCGCATCCTCGAACCGGGCGACATGGTCAACCCGCAAACCCCCGTTTTCACCCTGGCCTTGGATAACCCGGTCTGGGTACGCGCCTATCTGCCGGAAAAGGCCCTGGGACAGGTGCGCCTGGGGATGAAGGCCTGGATCGAGAGCGATTCCTTTCCGGGCAAGCGCTTCCCGGGCTGGGTGGGCTTCATCTCGCCCACCGCAGAATTCACCCCCAAGACCGTGGAAACCACGGAACTGCGTACGGAACTGAGCTATCGCGTGCGGGTCTACGCCTGCAATCCCGAGCATCGCCTGCGCCTGGGGATGCCCGTCACCGTAGAGATCCCGTTACGGGACAACATGCCCCAATCCCTTCCCGCCCATCCCTGCGCTCAATGATGCCATGAGCGACGCCGCCCTGGTCCTGGAGGACGTGCACAAGGGCTTCCGCCGGGGTGACACGACGGTCCAGGCCCTGCAAGGGGTCAGCCTCCGGGTGCAGGCCGGCCGGATCACCGGCCTCCTGGGCCCCGACGGCGCCGGCAAGACCACCCTCATGCGCCTGGCCGCCGCGCTCTTGCTCCCCGATGCCGGCCGGGTCCTGGTCCTGGGGGAAGACACCCGCCGCGCCGCCGCCCGGATTCAGGAGAGCATCGGCTACATGCCCCAGCGCTTCGGCCTCTACGAGGACCTGACGGTTCAGGAAAACCTCGATCTTTACGGCGACCTCCAAGGCCTGTCGGCGGCGGACAAGACCGCCCGCCATGAGGAACTCCTGCGTCTGACGGCCCTCGGCCCCTTCGGCAGACGGCGGGCCGGGGATCTCTCCGGCGGGATGAAACAAAAACTCGGGCTGGCCTGCGCCCTGCTGCGCGCCCCCCGGGTCCTGCTCCTGGACGAGCCCACCGTCGGCGTGGACCCCATCTCCCGCCGGGAACTCTGGAGCATCATCCAGGGCTTGCGGGAAAAGGGGACGAGCATCCTCATCAGCACCGCCTACCTGGACGAGGCGGAGCGCTGCGATGACATCCTGCTCTTCCATGAGGGTAAGCTCCTGGCGCAAAAGAGTCCGGCGGATTTCCATGCCCCCATGGCGGGGCACTGCTACCTCGTCCAGCACGAGGGCCTCACCCGCCGCCAGCTCCAGGCCCGCCTGGCGCAACGGCCGGGGGTCGTGGATGCCACCATCCAGGCCGAGGGGGTACGGGTGGTCTGCCGGGAGAGCGCGGCCCTCTCCGCGGATGGGGAACATTGGCAAGGGGTGCCTCCCCGCTTTGAAGACGCCTTCGTTACCCTCCTGCGCTCCGGCTCCGCGGCGGCGCCCACGCCGGCCGGCGATCATCTGGAGGCTACGGCGGACGCCCAGGATCCGGATGGGGAGAGCGTTATCGAGGTGCGCGAACTGCGCCGTTTCTTCGGCCGTTTCGAGGCCGTCAAGGGCATCAGCTTCACCGTCAAGGCCGGTGAAATCTTCGGCCTCCTCGGCGCCAACGGCGCCGGCAAGACCACCACCTTCCGCATGCTCTGCGGCCTGTTGCCCGCCTCCTCCGGGACCTTGCGGGTGGCTGGCGCAGACCTGCTCCGGGCCGGCGCCGCCGCCCGCGCCCGCATCGGCTACGTCGCCCAGAAATTCGCCCTCTACGGCAATCTCAGCGTGAGCCAGAACCTGCGTTTTTTCGCCAGCGCCTATGGCCTGCGCGGCGCGCAATGGCGGCGGCGCATCGACTGGGCCATGGCGGAATTCGACCTCTCTGCCTACACCGACGTCAACGGCGACGATCTGCCCCTGGGTTTCAAACAGCGTCTGGCCCTGGCCTGCGCCCTCATGCACGAACCCCCCATCCTCTTCCTCGATGAGCCCACCTCCGGCGTCGACCCTCTGGCGCGGCGGGAATTCTGGAGCCGCATCAATACGCTGGCCGAGGGAGGGGTGACCGTGATGATCACCACCCATTTCATGGACGAAGCCGAATACTGCGACCACCTGGTGCTCATGTCCCTGGGGGAGATCCTGGCCCTGGGCAGCCCCCAGGAGATACGCGCCCAGGCCCGCCGTCCCGATCTGCCGAATCCAACGATGGAGGATGCCTTCGTGGAACTCATCCAGAACCACGAGGCCGGGATCCGGAGGGCCTCGTGAACGCCCAACGCCTGCGCGGCCTGATCCGCAAGGAGTTTCTGCAGATCCTGCGGGATCCATCGGCCATCGCCATCGCCTTCGTCATGCCGGTGCTGTTGCTCTTTCTTTTCGGCTACGGGGTCTCCCTGGATGCCCGCCATGTCCCCGTCGCCGTCGTCGTCGATCAGCCCACCGGGGAAACCAGCGCCTTCATCGGCGGTCTGCAGCAATCCCCCTACTTCACCCCCACCCTCTATCCCGACATCGCCGCCGCCCGCCGCGCCGTCATGGCCCGGCAGGCCGACGGCATCCTCTGGCTGCGCAGCGATTTCAGCCGGCAGATCCTCAATGAGCAAACGGCCTCCGCCGGCGTCCTGGTCAACGGGGTGGACGCCAACAACGCCCGCATCCTGGAGGGTTATCTCCAGGGAGTTTGGCAGACCTGGCTGCAGTTGCGCGCCCAGGAGGCAGGCACGGCGCTGGTCATCCCGGTCATCCCCCAGGATCGCATCTGGTTCAACCCCGCCCTGCGCAGCCGCGATTATCTGGTGCCTGGGCTCATCGCCGTCATCATGACCCTCATCGGGGCCCTGCTCACCGCCCTGGTGGTGGCCCGGGAATGGGAGCGGGGCACCATGGAGGCCCTCATGGCCAGCCCCGTGACCATGGGCGAGATCCTCCTGGGCAAGCTCATTCCTTATTTCCTCATGGGCATGGGCGGCATGGCCCTGTCGGTGGCCATGGCGGTCTGGCTCTTCGCCGTACCGCTGGAAGGGAGCCTCTGGGCCCTCACCCTGGCCTCGGCCCTCTTCCTCCTGGTAGCCCTGGGCATGGGGCTGCTCATTTCCACCCTGGCCAAGAATCAGTTCGTGGCCGCGCAGGTGGCCATCATCGTCACCTTCCTCCCCGCCTTCATCCTCTCGGGCTTCATCTTCGACATCCAGTCCATGCCCCAGGCCATCCAGGTCATCACCCACATCGTTGCCGCCCGCTATTTCGTGTCCATCCTCCAGACCATTTTCCTTGCCGGCGACGTCTGGCCGGTCATTCTTGGCAATGCCGGCGCCCTGCTCATCATGGCCGTCCTGTTCCTGGGCATCACCTGGCGCAAGTCGCGCAAGAGGCTGGACTGACATGCTCGCGCGCATCTGGGCATTGGTCATCAAAGAGTTTTTGGCGCTGCTGCGGGACAAAAAGAGCCGCCTCGTCCTCATCGGCCCGCCGCTGATCCAGCTCGTGGTCTTCGGCTATGCCGCCACCTTCGACCTCAACCACATTCCGTACGCCGTCTACAATGAAGACCCCGGCTTCGCCTCCCGCGAACTCCTGGGACGCTTCACCGGTTCGCAAGCCTTCCAGCAGGTGGCCGTCATCCAGAACGAGGGGCAGATCGCGCCCCTCATCAATCAAGAAAAGGCCCTGCTCGTTCTGCACATCGGTCCCCATTTCACCCGCGACCTGCTCCTGCGTCACCCCGCCCGGGTGCAGGTCATCATCGATGGACGCAACTCCAATACCGCCACCCTCGCCCTCAATTACGTCAACAGCGTCCTCATCGCCTTCGACCAGCACTGGGCGGCGGAGCATGGCTGGGGCAAACCGCCGGCACAACTGGATATTCGCGCCTGGTTCAACCCCAATCTCCTGTCGCGCTGGTTCATCGTCCCCGGCATCGTCGCCCTTCTTACCCTGGTGGTCACCCTGCTGGTGACGGGACTCTCGGTGGCCCGGGAACGGGAGATGGGCACCTTCGACCAACTCCTCGTCACCCCCATGCGCCCCGGCGAGATCCTCCTCGGCAAGTCCCTGCCGGGCTTCATCATCGGCGGACTGGAGGGCAGCTTCATCGCCCTGGTGGCGGTGCTCTGGTTTCGCGTCCCCTTTGTGGGCAGCATCGCCGCCCTGGCCCTTGGCCTCTTTTTCTTTCTCCTCGCCGCCATCGGCATCGGGCTCATGATCTCCTCCCTCGCCGTGACCCAGCAGCAAGGGCTACTGGGAGTCTTCCTTTTCCTCGTGCCGGCCATTATCCTTTCTGGTTTTGCCACGCCCATCGCCAATATGCCCGCCCTGGTGCAGGACCTCACCTACCTCAATCCCATGCGCTATTTCCTGGTTATCGTACGCGGGGTCTTCCTGGAGGGTGACGGCATCCATGATCTCTGGTCCCAATACTGGCCCCTGGCGGTCATCGGCGTATCGAGCATGGCGGCGGCTACCTGGCTCTTCCGGCACCGGATGCAATGAAGCGGCATCCGGCCAGATCAAGATACCCGCTTCCTCTCCATCCCCCCATCTTCCCTCCGGAGGAAATCCGCCCATGATCCGCCTGCTGATCATCGAATGCCTGTTCAGCGCCCTGCTGGGGGCCATTGCCTTTCGCCTGGCTTATGCCTTTCTCGGCCAGCGCCGCCACGCCTGGGTGGTTACCCTGGTGACGGCGGTGATCCTCGGAGCGGCCGTCTCGGGCTACATCGATCCCCATCTCCTCCACGACTTCGCCGTTCGCCATCCGGAGGCTCTGACCATCCCCCCATGGCTCCTCCAGGCCCTGCGGGCCGGCACCTACATCCTCGGCGCCGCCATCGCCGCCGCCGTCATCAAGAAACGCGAGGCATTGGGCTTCGACCACCAGCCCCCCTACGACCCGTGATTCCGGACGGATCAGCCGGGATGCGCCAGACACCACTCCCCCTCCAGGGCCAGCAGCAGGAGGGGAGCAAGACGGGCAAGAACCGCAGAAAACGCTCGCCATAGCGCTCTATCCAATCTCGTGTCGCCATGCTCTCCCCCGAACGGCCTATGGCAAGGGATCAAAAAGGTGCAAGACCGGAAGCAACCCCGGCCTTGGCTCACAATGCCTTGGTGGAACGCCCTATGGCCTCCTCAATTTCCTCTTCGCTGACGGTACCACGGATCCTGATGGTCGTACCCTCCGCACCCTGGCTCACTTCCATGGCCGACACCTTGGCCTTGACCTCCGCGCTCAGGCAGTCGCAGCGCCCGGTCTGGCAACTTTCGACCATCGCGAAGACCTTTTGGGGGTCCACCGATTGGTCCACATGCACCGCGACGCCTTCGGCGGTCTTTTCCAGCTTTGCCGCATCCTGGATGGTACGATCGCAACAAGTCATGGCTACTCCTTTCCATAAGAATGAACTAATATGCTTGACAACATACGGAATTTGTAATATATTCTAAAACGTATATTTTAACAAGGGAGCATGCACCATGAAACGACGCCGTTTTCTCATCGCCGGTGCCACTGCCACGGTGGCGGCCCTGGGCGCTCCTCTGCTCCGCAGCGCCCAGGCCGCCACCGCAGGGAATCCCTATGGGGGCTTTCCCGTGAGCTATGTGGCGGAGTTCCGGGCCACGGCTCCCCATAAGGAGGCCGTGACGCGAGCGGTCCAGGGCCTCGCCACCCGCCTCAAGGGCACACCGGGTTTCCTCGGCATCACCCTCAAGCAAATGGTCGGTACCTCCACCATGGTCAAGAATTACCCGCCCCAGTACAAAGGCATCCTGGCCGACGCCAATGAACAGGCGGTGCAGGAAGGACGCTTGCCCTATTCTTTCCTCCTCCTGGTCCGTTTTGCCGACCCTGCGGCCTTGCAGGGGGCGAAGCTCGCCGACTGGCTGCACAGCGCCCTCGCTCCGGCCCTGGCCTTTACCCCGCCCGGCACCAGCGAACACACCCAACTCCTACCCCTGGCCGGCATTTACGCCAGCCTCATCGCCGGGGACCGCAAGGAAATCTTCAGCACCGGGGCGGCCATCGCCCGCTTTCTGGCCCATCAGGACGATACCCCTGAGCGCAAGCTGGTCACCGTGGTCAACCATGTGATGGTGCCCGACAAGGACCATGCCCTCGTCGAGGCCAAGGTGGGGCCGCTCCTGAAGGTCGCCCAGAACACCTTCGAGCCCAAGGATGACGCCAACGGCATCGGCCAGCCGGGGGACAGGGACAACCGCGACTACCGCAAGGCGATGAGCACGGAGATCCTGGCCAATACCGAGACTTGCGGATCCTTGCGCAGCTACCTCATGCACGGCGTCTGGGAGTCGGTCTGGGATCACGAGAACTCCCACCTCGACCCCCGCTTCCAGCATGCCTTCCTGCAGTTGGCGCCCTACATCGTCGTCGGACCGGTGGAACCCTTCTACCAAACGTGGTTTTTGGAAAACCGTGCCTAATCCCGGGCGCCCCAAGGGGCGCCCCTGTGCATTTCGAGGAGATCACCCATGTCGAACAAAGCATCGCCCACCGCCGAACAGATCCTTGCCGGCATGCGCCAGGCCATGGGCCGGGCCCCGTCGGCCATCGAAAAGTCCGTAACCGCAGACCCGGCCCTCATCCACGAGCACATGCGTTCCCGCGCCTTCGCCATGCCGGCGGAAGGCGTCCTGGACGAGGAAACCCGCACCCTGATCTACCTCGCCGCCGCCCTGGCTGGTTCCAGCCATGCCTGTGTCCAGGCCATGTCCGACAAGATCGTCCAGCAAGGCATCGCCCCGGCCAAGGTCGTCGAAACCATCCGTATCACCCGCTATGCCATGGCCACCAAGGTCGTCGGCGATGCCGAACCCGTCTTTGCCGCCCTGAACGGCAAGGCTTAGATGCGCAAAGGCAGGAGCTCAGCCCTTGGTGGCCTCCCGCCTTTCTTGCGCCAGCGTATTTGTAAACAATAATCGTTTGCATTTATAAAGGTGATGGCGTTATCCTTATCCTCGTCTTCAGGAGGATTGGACCATGCAACTTTATATCGACGCCCGCCTTGAACAGCCCCGACCTTTCCTGCGCATCCTGAGCCGGGATGGCGGCATCCGTCTGCACCTCGCTGGCCATGCCCTGGAGCGCTTGGTGGAAGCCGGCGATCTGGACCTCTGCGCCCTGTGGCAGCATGATCGGGCGCGGGAGCAGCAATGCATTGCCGAGCTCATGGCGGCCACCCTGCACCATTTCCCCGCCCTCGCCTCCCGTCCCCGGCCAGCGCCGGCCCTGGCCGGAGAACGAAGCACGATACTGCGGGCCGTACCCATTCCCCATGGACCATGGCTCATCATGGGGGCAACGCAGGCGCAAGGCAGGCCACAGCGAAGGAACGCTTCGCCCTTGAACACGGCTCCAGGGGCCTCCGTCCCGGCGGAGCGCGATGCTTTTGCCGCAAGCTTCGGCTAAGCTAGAGGCCTACGCAGCCTCCCCTGTCGGCGGTTAGAAAAATGGTACAGAAAGGATCCCCCATGAACCGGTTTGTGGCCCTGGCGACCTTGCTCCTGCTGGGCTGGCTGCTGTACCGGCTTTCTCCCATTCTGACCCCCTTCTTCGTCGCCGCCATACTCGCCTATCTGGGCAACCCGCTGGTGTCCCGTCTGCAGAAACTGGGCCTCGGGCGCGGCTTCGCCACCACGGCGGTATTCGTGTTCGCCACCCTCCTGGGTATCGGCATCGTCCTGGCCTTGCTGCCGGTGATCCAGAGCCAGTTCCTCCTTTTCCTGGACTCGGTCAGCAAGTACCTGACCTTGCTCCAGCAAAACATCCTGCCGCGGCTGTCGGCCCGCTTGGGCATTCCCATGGATACCGGCACGCTAACGGGCTATGCTGCCCGGAACACCCAAAAACTCGGGGAATGGGCGGGGCGCGGCCTGCAATTGGCCCTGCATTCGGGGTCGAGCCTGATCACGGCCCTGCTGAATGTGATCCTCATCCCGGTGCTCACCTTTTATCTGCTGCGCGACTGGCCGCGGCTGCTGGCGCGGATCCGCCAACTCGTCCCCTTGCGCTACCTGCCGCTGGTGAGCCTCCTGGCCCGGGATTCCGATGCCATGCTCACGGCCTTCCTGCGCGGCCAGATCTCGGTCATGCTGGCCCTGGGGGTGACTTACGCCATTGGCCTGAGCATCATCGGCCTCAAAACGGCCATCCTCATCGGCCTGCTGGCGGGGATCCTGAGCTTCGTGCCCTATCTGGGGGTCATCAGCGGCGTGACCATGGCCACCCTGGCCATTTACGTGCAGACCGGCCAGTTCCTCCCCATCCTCGGGGTGCTGGTGGTCTTTACCGTGGGGCAAGTCCTGGAAAGCATGGTCTTTACCCCGTATCTCGTCGGAGATCGCATCGGCCTGCATCCCGTGGCGGTGATCTTTGCCGTGCTGGCGGGGGGCGAGCTCTTCGGCTTCATCGGCCTGCTCCTGGCACTGCCGGTGACCGCCGTGCTCATCGCGCTCCTGCGCCACGCCCACCACTGGTATCTCCGCAGCGCCTGCTATCAGGGCACCCCGCCACCGCCGGATAGGGCGGAACCCTGAGGCGGGTGCCGCCGCCGGTAGGCGGGTTGCGCCGAAGGGCGTATCCTGCACGACAGAACGCAGGAGGAAAAATCATGCACGAGGTCATCATCATTGGCGGTGGCATATCCGGCCTGGCAAGCGCCTGGTTTCTCCGGGAGAAGGGCTGGCGGCCCATGGTCCTGGAGGCGGGCGATCCCGCGGGAGGGAGCATTCGCAGCCGCCAGGAAGCCGGTTTCCTCATGGACACCGGCGCCAATTCCATGATGCTCAAAGGCGAAATCGTCCCGGCCTGGTTCCGCCGCATCGGCATGGACGGCGAGATGATCGAGGCCAACCCCCTGGCCAAACGCCGCTATGTCCTCAAGGGGGGAATACCCCTGGCCCTTCCCAACGGGCCCCTGACCTTTTTACGCAGCCCGATTTTGAGCGCCTCGGCCAAGGTGCGGCTGCTAGGCGAGCCCTTTCGCCCCCGTGGCGACGACCCGGACGAAAGCATTGCCGCCTTTGTGCGCCGGCGGCTGGGTCCGGAGGTGCTGGACTGGATGGTGGACCCTTTCGTTTCCGGGGTTTTTGCCGGAGATCCCGAGCGTCTGTCCCTGTGTGCCACCCTGCCCCGCCTGGCCGCCCTGGAAGACGCCGGAGGCTCCCTGCTGCGGGGCGCCTGGCGCATGCGTCGGGCAAAGGGGCCGGGGCGGGCCGCGGCGCGCCTCGTCTCCTTCCGCAACGGCCTGCAGCAACTTCCACTGAAAGTGGCCGAGCTGTTGGGAGATGCCGTGCATGGCGGCTGCGCCGTGGAACGGATCCATCGGGAAGGGGATCTCTGGGTGGCCGAAGGGGCAGGCCGAAGCTGGCGGGCCCCCCGTCTGGTGCTGGCCGTGCCGGCTTATGTTGCCGCCCAGCTCCTGACCCCCCTCCATGGCGAACTGGCCGCCGAACTCCTTGCCATCCCCTACCCGTCCGTCGTGACCATGGCCCTCGGCTTCGCCCAGGCGCAGGTGACCCACGCACTGGATGGCTTTGGCATGCTCATCCCCCGCAAACTCGGCCTGGAGACCCTCGGCGTACTCTTTTCCTCCACGATCTTTCCCGGGCGGGCGCCAGCGGGTCAGGTCCTGCTCACGGCCTTCATCGGCGGTGCGCAAAACGATATCGGCGCCCGCCCGGATGCGGCCCTGCTCAGCACCGTCATGCAGGAAATCGGCCCGGCATTGGGCATCGGCGACGCCCCCGGCTTTGTCCATATCCAGCGCTGGCAGCGGGCCATTCCCCAGTATGAGCGAGGCCATCTGGACCGTATCCGGCGGATTGACGCGGCCCTGGCCACCTTGCCGGGATTGGCGCTGCGCGCCAACTGGCGGGATGGCGTCGCCCTGGGCGACTGCATCGAAAACGCCGCCGCCCTGAGCGAGGGGGAAGCCTGGCGCTACCCGCCGGGCTGAAGCTTGGGCCGCGCCCGTCAGGGAGCGGCGGGCGCCGACAGGGAAGATCTCACGGCAGACGACAAGGAGGCGTCATCGGACTTGGCATCCGCCTTGGCCGTCGGCTGGGCGTAGCTGAGTTCGATGGTATGGCGGTAGCCCGGCGCCTCGCCGACGATTTCCACCGGTGTCCCCACCTTCACCAACGCTGCCAACTGCTGCACATCCCAGTTGGACAAGGCCACGCATCCCGCCGTCCAGCGCCCCGGAAAGACCTTGCTGTCCGGGTCATCCCCAAACTGCGGGCCCATGCCGTGAATCCCGATGGCGCCGCCGAGGGGCGTGTTTTGCGGCGGGGTCCGGCCGCTATCGATGGCGCTGACGATGGCATCGTACTGGGCCCGGGAGATGACCCCCTCACGCAGGCCCCAGGCGGCATCCGCCCGATTGGGATAGGTCAGGCCCATGAAGGTGCCATAACGGGTGCCGTAGTTGATCCAGCCCACCCGGTAATGGCCCACCGGGGTGATGTCGTCCCCCCGCGCCCGGCGCGGGGCGGCGCCATTAAAGCCGATGGCCACGGGGAAGGTGGCCAGCACCGCATTCCCCTGATAGACCGTCAGGCGCCGGTCCACGGCAGAAACGACAATCCGCACCTGCCGGGAGACGGGCGTCGCTGGCGTCGCCGCAGCGGTCGATGCCACGGGAGCCACCGGAGGCGGGGGGATTCGCGCCGCGTAATACGCCACCGAATGGGGCTCCGGCGGCATGTGGAAGGCGCAGCCCCCCAGGCCCAAGATCAACCCCAGCGAGACCCAAACGCTCCAGCGTCCAACACGATGCATGCCAATCATCCCCAAAGGTTCAAGACGCTCCCCCTTGCCCAGGCAAGGATGGACTCGAAAAATTCTGAACTAATCCGCGAAACCTACTGATAACTATAGAGATGAAGGGCGCACAGCGCAAGCACCAAAGGGCCTGCCACAGCGTTGCGAAGATCCCAATCATGACCGGATCCCGACGGATCAGGCGACCTGACCATAACCCAGGCGCCCCCCCAGCCAACGGTGCAACAGCCCCTCCACGGCAGCGGGGTCCTGCGCCAGCAAACGCTCGGCCAGATCGGGAATGCCCGCCAGGAGGGCTTCATCGCGCAGGAGGTCGGCCACCCGCAGCTGCGCCAGGCCGGTCTGCCGCGTGCCGAGAAACTCTCCCGGCCCGCGCAGTTCCATGTCCTTGCGCGCGATCACAAAGCCGTCCTGGCTGCTGCGCATCACCCGCAGGCGCTCCCTGGCCTTGCCCGCCAGGGGCGGATGATAGAGTAGAATGCAGGTGCTTTTGGCCGCCCCCCTGCCCACCCGCCCACGCAACTGATGCAACTGCGCCAAGCCCAGGCGTTCGGCGTGCTCGATCACCATGAGACTGGCATTGGGCACGTCCACGCCCACTTCAATGACCGTGGTGGCCACCAGCACCTGCATGGCCCCGGACTGAAAGGCCGCCATCACGGCGGCCTTTTCCGCCCCCTTGAGGCGGCCATGCACCAAGCCCACGCGGGCGTTGGGCAGTGCCGCCGAAAGCTCCGCAAAGCTTTCCTCCGCCGCCCGCAGTTGCAAGATCTCCGATTCCTCGATGAGGGGACAGACCCAATAGATCTGCCGCCCTGCCCCCACCAGATCGCGCATCCGTTCCACCAGTTCCGCACGGCGGCTGTCGGGCATCACCACCGTCTCCACGGGCGTGCGGCCGGGCGGGAGCTCGTCGATCACCGACAGGTCCAAGTCCGCGTGGATGGTCATGGCCAGAGTGCGCGGAATGGGGGTGGCCGTCATCACCAGGAGGTGCGGCATACTGCCCTTTTCCTGCAATTGCCGGCGCTGTTCCACGCCGAAGCGATGCTGCTCATCGATGATCACCAGCCCCAGGCGGGCAAAGGCCACCCCTTCCTGAAACAGGGCCTGGGTGCCGGTGACCACCGCCAGGCGGCCCTCCTCCAGATCCCGCAGGATGCCGCGGCGCTCACCGCTGCGATTGCGCCCCGCCAGATGGCCGACGCCGATCCCCAGGGGGGCAAACCACCGGGCGAAGCGATCGCGCAACTGCTCGGCGAGGATCTCCGTAGGCGCCATGAACGCCGCCTGATACCCCGCCTCCAGGGCCGTCAGCGTCGCCGCCGCGGCCACCAGGGTCTTGCCCGAACCCACGTCGCCCTGGAGCAAACGGCGCATGGGGCGGGAGCGGCCCAGATCCCCGCGGATCTCGCTGATGACCCGCTCCTGCGCCCGGGTCGGGGCAAAGGGCAATTGCTGCAAAAATTGCCGCCACAATGCCCCCGGGCCCTGGAGACTGGGCGCCGCCGCCCCGCCCTCGGCCGCCCCGGCGCTACGCACGGCCAGGTGGTGGGCCAGGAGCTCTTCCAGGGCCAGCCGCTGCCGGGCCGGATGGGCCGGAGCAGGGGCGCCGCCCTCCCCTTGATGCAAAAAACGCAGGCCATCGCCCATGCTGGGCAGCGGCGGCGGCAGGAGGCCCCGCAGATAGTCGGGGAGCTGATCGGCCAGGGGCAAGGCTTGGGCGATCCAGCGGCGCCAGTGCAATTGGGTAATCCCCTCGGTGCTGGGGTAGAAAGGCGTGAGGTGCTGCGGCGCCTGAAAATCCGCGGTGTCCGCCATGGCCCATTCGGGATGCACCATTTCCAGGCCATGAAATCCCGTGCGCAATTCACCGAAGCACCACAGGCGGCGGCCGCGCTGCCATTGCCCGCGCATGGCGCCATGGAGATGAAAGAGCCGCAGTTGCATCTGGCCGCTGCCGTCGGCCAAGCGCACCAGCCATTGCTCGCGGCGGCCCCGCAGGTGCTCCACGTCCAGGATCTCGCCCTCCACCGCGGCCTCCATACCGGGCCGCAGCCCCGCCATGGGATGAATATGGCGGCGATCCTGGTAACGGCTGGGGAGATGGAAGAGGAGGTCCTGCACCCGGTGCAGGCCCATGCGCTCCAGGCGCTCGGCCAGAGCCGGACCCACCCCGCGCAGGGCGCTGACGGGGCTATCGGGGGTGAGGGGCGCACCCGCCTTCACGGCATTTCGTCCTCCCATGGATCCGGCTCCGCGCCGGACAGGGCCCTAGTCGGGCAGGGATTCACGCTGCGCCCACTCGTCGAGAAGGGCGTCGAGATTGAGATGGTGCATGACGGCCACCTGCGCCAGCGTCTCCCGCTCGGCAATGAAGCATTCGCCGCAGTGCACTCCATGCTCCTCCAGGAGCCGCATCAGGGACGGATGCTCGCTGAGGAGCACACGCACCGGGGTCCGCAGCAAGGCCTCGCGATCCATGCCCTAGCCCTCTTTCCCGAGGGCGACGACGCCGTCGATCTCCACCAGGGCCCCCCGGGGCAAACCCGCCACCTGGACCACCGCCCGGGCCGGATAGGGCGGTTCGAAAAATGCCTCCATGGCCTGATTGACCGCCGCAAAGTCCTGCAGATCCATGACGTAGACCTGCAACTTGACGGCGTTTTGCAGGCTGCCGCCCGCCGCCGCGCACACCGCCTGGAGGTTGTCCAGGACACGCCGGATCTGCAGCGCAAAATCACCGCTCACCATTTGCCCCGTTGCCGGATCCAGGGGGATCTGACCCGACAGATAGAGGATATCGTCATGCACCATGCCCTGGCTGTAGGCGCCGATGGCCTGGGGCGCGTGACTGGTATGCACCGGAACTGACATGATGGCTCCTGTTCTTTGCAAAAAGGGACGGCTGCCCTAGCCCTTGACCCGCTGTACCCGCGACACCATGGGCAAACTGCGCAAACTGCGCATGATCCGGGCGAGATGATCGCGATCATGGACATCAATGGTAAAGGTGATACCCGTATAAAGTCCATCCTGGGGCTCGATATCCACATGGTCGATATTGGAGCCATCCTCGGAGATATAGGTGGCAATGCGCGCCAGCACCCCCCGGGCGCTTTCGGCCACCACGCGGATATTCACCGGAAATTCGCCCTGGGCCGACGGATCCCATTGCACATCCACCCAACGATCCCGGCGTTTGCGCCACTCGCGGATATTGTGGCAATCATGGGTGTGGACCACGACCCCCTTGCCGGCGCTGATGAACCCCAGGATGGGGTCGCCGGGAATGGGCCGGCAGCAGCGGGCCAGGGTCACCGGCATGCCTTCGGTGCCGCGGATGAGCAGCGGCTTTTTGGCCGTCTCCTCGCGCATCAGGCGCGCCGGCAAAAACTGGCTCACGGCCTGCCCCAGACGGCGGGCCGTTTGCACGAGACGGCCGCGGTCCTCGCCCTCGGGGAGCAGCTTGTGGGCCACTACCAGGGGAAACACTTCTCCCATCCCGATGGCGGCGAGGAGATTGCTTTCGCTCCCCGCCTGAAAGAGCTTGAGGATGCGCTGAAAATCCGCCGGCCCCACGGTCTCCAGGTTGCCCCCCAGGCTATGCAGGGCCTTGGCCAGCAGGCTGCGCCCCAAGGTCTCGGCATCACTATGCTGCATGGTCTTGAGATAGGCGCGCACATTGGCGCGGGCCTTGGCCGTCACCACGAAATCCAGCCAACCCGGCTGGGGATGGGCCGAGGCGGCGGTGATGACCTCCACCCGGTCGCCGTTGTTGAGCAAGGAGCGCAACGGCACATAGACGTCGTTGATCTTGGCCGCCACCGCCTGATCGCCAATGTCCGTGTGCACCGCGTAGGCAAAATCCACCGCGCTGGCCCCCCGCGGCAGGTTCATGATCTTGCCCTTGGGGGTGAACACGTACACTTCGTCGGGAAAGAGGTCGAGCTTGACGCTCTCCAGGAACTCCTGGGAATCCCCCCCCTGGGTTTGCAGTTCCAGGAGACGCTGCAGCCAGGCGCGGGCCTGCACCTCGGCATTGAGATTCGCGCCGCCGCTCTTGTACAGCCAATGGGCCGCCACCCCCGCCTCCGCCACCCGGTGCATGTCCTCGGTGCGGATCTGCACCTCCACCGGATGGCCGAAGGGCCCCAGCAGGACCGTGTGCAGGGATTGATAGCCGTTGGACTTGGGGATGGCGATATAGTCCTTGAAGCGCCCGGGAATGGGGCGATACAGGCTATGGATGATGCCCAGCACCCGATAACAGGTATCCACGTCCGCCACGATCACCCGAAAGGCGTGCAGATCGTGAACCGCGCTGAAGGGCAGGCCCTTTTTCTGCATCTTGTGATAAATACTGTAGACATGCTTTTCGCGACCGCTGACCTGCGCCTCGATCCCTTCCCGGCGCAGCCGCTCCTCCAGGGCCTGCTGGATCTTGACCACCACTTCCTTGCGGTTGCCCCGGGCCGTTTTGATGGCCTCGCTCAGGGCATGCCAACGCTTGGGATAGAGGTGGGAAAAGGCCAACTCCTCCAGCTCGATGCGAATGGCATGAATGCCCAGGCGCTGGGCGATGGGGGCGTAGATGTCCAGGGTCTCGCGGGAAATGCGCCGGCGCTTGTCCGCCGTCATCACCCCCATGGTGCGCATGTTGTGCAGCCGATCCGCCAGCTTGATCAAGACCACGCGGATATCCCGGGACATGGCCAGAAACATCTTGCGGAAGTTCTCGGCCTGGGCCTCTTCCCGCGTCTCGAAACGCACCTGGCCGAGCTTGCTGACCCCGTCCACCAACTCCGCCACTTCCGCCCCGAAACGCTCGGCCAGGGCTTCCTTGCTGACGTTGCAATCCTCGATGACATCGTGCAGCAAGGCCGCCTGGATCGTGAACAGGTCCAGTTGCAGCTCCGCCAGGATGCAGGCCACGGCGACGGGATGATGGATATAGGGCTCACCGCTGCGACGGAACTGATCGTGATGGCCGTCCGCGGCGAACTGATACGCCTCCCGCACCCGCTCCACCTCTTCCGGACCGAGATAGCGAAGCAGCAAGGCGCGCAAGGGGGCGCAGGGATCCTCCAGGGCCGGAGCGACGGGGGGCAGGCGCAAGATCACGCCCACCCCATGCTCCTCCCCCTGCTCCCCAGCCATCCCGGCCGGGGAGCGCATCACCGCGCCCTCAGGTAACTGGTCCATCCTCTGCACCCACCTCCTCACGGCCCACCGCGCCGGGGAAACTCGCCAGCGGCGGCGGTACCTGCTGGTCCAGGATCTCCCTGCCCACCTTGCCCGCCGCCACCTCGCGCAGGGCCACGACGGTGGGCTTGTCCCGACCCGGCTCCACCTGCGCCGCCGCCCCCGAGGCCAACTGCCGGGCGCGCCGGGCCGCCACCAGGGTGAGTTCAAAACGATTATCGACATGCTCCAAACAATCTTCTACCGTTACACGTGCCATTCTAGCCTGCTCCTCAAAGATAACTGTTCACCTTACCCCAAGCCCCGGCTGCTGCGCTAGGGGGGCCGTTCCGCAACGCCCTAAAGCCCGAGCAAGGCGCGCAGCCGCCCTTGCAACGCCTGACACTGATGCACCGCGCGCAGATGCTCGGCGTGGATGACGGCCTTCAGGTCCGCCAGCGCACGGTCGAAATGGTCGTTGACGACGAGATAGTCGTATTCGTCGTAGTGCAGCAACTCATCCCTGGCCGCCGCCAGCCGGCGCTGGATGACGGCGTCGCTGTCCTGGCCGCGGCCCCGCAGTCGCGCCTCCAGGGCCGCCAAAGAGGGGGGGAGGATGAAGATGCTCACCGCCTGCCCCGGGAGCCGTTCGCGCACCTGCCGTGCCCCCTGCCAATCGATCTCCAGCAGGCAGTCGATGCCTGCCAGGAGCTGGGCCTTGACCCATTGCTCGCTCGTGCCGTAATCGTTGCCGTGGACCCGCGCATGCTCCAGAAAATCACCGCTGCCCGCCATCTCGGCAAAGGTGGCGGGGCTGACGAAGTGATAATCCGCCCCGTCCACCTCTCCGGGCCGCGGCAGGCGCGTGGTATAGGATACCGAGTCCCGCAAATGGGGCGTGGCCGCCACCAGGGCCCGCGCCAGGCTGGTCTTGCCCGCGCCGCTGGGCGCCGAGAGGATCCACAGGATACCATGGCTGCTCTGGTCCATCATGGGCGCTCATTCCACATTCTGCACCTGTTCGCGCATCTGTTCGATGAGCACCTTGAGCTCCACCGCGCCCAGGCTCATGGCCGCGTCGCCGGCCTTGGAAGCCAGGGTATTGGCTTCCCGATTGAGCTCCTGAATGAGGAAATCCAGGCGCCGGCCCACGGCTTCCCGCTGCGCCAGGGTGCGCCGCACTTCCAGCAAGTGGGTGTCGAGACGGTCCAGTTCCTCCGCCACATCCTGGCGCTGGAGATAAAAAACGAGTTCCTGCTCCCAGCGGCTCTGCTCCACCTGCAGCGCCAGGTCCGCCAGACGCGCCTGCAGGCGGGCGCGCAGGGCGGCCTCCAGTTCCGGCAGGTGCTCGCGCAGGGTGCGGGTCAGGACCCCTATGGCGTCCAGGCGCTCGGTCAGGATGCGCCCCAGACTCTCCCCTTCCCGCGCCCGGGCGGCCTGCAGTTCGCCCAGGGCGATGTCCAGCAAATCCAGGGTTTCCTGCTCCAATGCCTCGGGATCGGTGCCGGCTGCGCTGACCATGCCCGGCCAGCGCAGCGCCTCAAAGGACGAAAAACGGGCATCGGGCTGCTCCCAGATCTCGGCCAGTTCGGCGCCGATACCGTGCAGTTCCAGCGCCAGGGCGCTATTGAGGCGCAGCCCCTCCCCCGCCGCCGGCTGATAACGCAGCCAGGCATCCACCCGGCCACGCGCCAGCTTCGCCTGGATACGCGTGCGGATGGGGCCTTCCAGGACGCCCAAACCATCGGGCAAGCGTAAACTCAGGTCCAGGAAGCGATGATTCACCGTCCGCAATTCCCAGCTCAGGACACCCCACGACCCACTGCTTTCGCGGCGCGCAAAGCCCGTCATACTCCGGATCATGACTCTCTCCAAAATGGACATCATAGCGCGTTGGCATCCGGCAAAGAACCACCCTGCCGCCGGGGTCGCCGCCGGCCGATGCGTCATGGCGCCAACGCCGGTTGCCGCGGTTCACCTTGACAGGAAAGCATTCGTGTACTAGAGCTTAAAAAGATAACCTTCGTGAATATGCATACCCGCTCCATCATGCCATGCCCCCGCGCCGATCGAGGGATGGCCGGGATGCGGGAACAGGGGGAATGGCAGATGACGATGAACGATCAAGACATGCTGTTTGAATGGGATTCCTGGAAATCACACGCCCTGGACCTGGGGGTTGCCGGAGATCTGGCCGAACTGGGGAGGAGCATCATGCGGGATGCGTACCTGGAGCGCTGGCCGGAGGAAATCCTGGGGGAATGCGGCTGGTGGGATGATGGCTTCGGCATGCTGGCGCAGGCGCAAAAAAATCCTCAGGAAACCAGAAAACGCTGGACGGCCCTGCTGAAGCGCTATGGCCGCCGGCGCACCGCCACTCCCTTGGCGGCACGGTCCCGGGCGCTGCAACTACGGTCACGGCTTGCCGGGGAGGAACAGCGGATCGCATGATCCAGGCGTCTTCGGTCAAGGGGAGGGGGCATGCCCGTCGCCCACTCCTTCCCCCAAACGGCCGCCGGATCGCGGCCATGGGCCGCTCCTGCGCAATGCTCTGCGGGCAGTTGGCGGGACAGGATCAGAGGCGCAGGAGCAGCAGGCGCCAGAGGACTACGGGCAGGGAGATGGCGCCCACATAACGGCCCACCACCCGGCCGTGGCCGTTCACGAGGATGGATGTGGGCGTCAGCACGACGCCGCCCAGGGTTTGGGCGGCCTTTCCCGAGCCATCCAGCAAGAGGGGGTAATGGATCCCGTAGCGGAGCGCTGCCTGGCGCAGCGCGGGCGGTGTGGTGCCGGCCACCGCCACCCCGAGCACGGTGAAGTGACGGCCGGCCAGGGTTTCCTGCAGCCAGTTCAATGCCGGTATCTCGGCGATGCAGGGTGGGCAGTCGGGCGACCAGAAGTTGATGAGCTGTACCTGGGCAGGGGGCGAGGTGTATTGCAAGGCAGCGCCCGCAGGAGTCTCCAGGGCCAGCACCGGCAAGGTCCGGGGCGAGGGGCCGGGGGCGGCGCCGCGCCATTGGGTGAAGGCGTAGACCCCCAGCAACAGCACCAGCAGCACGCCCAGGTCCCGGCCCCAGCGCCATTTTCCGCGTCCCTGCGCCATCTCAGCGCGTGAGGCCCATGTAGAGCATGGGGAGCTTTTCCGGCAGCCGCTCCACATGGTCGATGACCTGATAGTTCCTGGGCCCGAAGATCCGCGCCACATATTCATCGGCGTGGGGGTCCAGGCTCAGGCAGTAGGTGGTGATCCCGTTGCGCTCCAGTTCTTCCACCGCTCGTTTGGCGTCGTAACGGAGGTATTGGGGATCGCGCACGTCGATGTCGGCAGGCTCCCCGTCGGTAACGACCAGCAGCAGCTTCTTGCTCTGCCGCTGCTGCTGAAGGTAATGGCCGGCGTGACGCAGGGCCGTGCCCATGCGGGTGGAGAGCTTGCCCGTCATTCCCGCCAGACGCCCCATGGCCTGCTCGTCATAGGCGCTGCCGAAGTCCTTGAAACGGTAATAGCTCACATCGTGGCGCCCGTCGGAGTGAAAGCCGTGAATGGCAAAGGGATCGCCGATCCGGGACATGGCATCGGCCAGCAGGGCCGTGGCTTCGCGGGTGAGCTGCAGGATGCTGTCGGTGGATCCATAGACGCGGTCGTTGGTGGATTCGGAGAGATCCATGAGCACCAGCACCGACAGGTCCCGCACCTTGCGGATGTTGCGGATGTTGATGCGGGTATCGGGCTGGTGGCCCATGCGGATATCGATCAGCGCCCGGATGGCCGCTTCCAGATCGATCTCGTCGCCATCCTCCTGTTTGCGCAAACGCTGCACGCCCTGGGGCTGCAGGGCCTCGATGAGGTACTTGAGGCGGCTGGACACCGGCTTGTACTTGTCCAGCACCTCCCGCACCAGGGCCGGATCGCCGGCCTGGGGGCGCCGTTCCAGCACCGTCACCCAGTGCGGGCGGTTGACCTGGATCTGGTAATCCCATTCGGGGTAGTGGAAGGGATCGGAGACGGGCTCCCTGCCCTCCATCTGATTGTAGCTGACCCCCATGTCTTCATAAGGAAAGAGCTCCGACTGCAGGACCCAGACTTCCTGGGCGTCGTCGCCCGCCGTTTCCGTGTCGATCTCGTTGACCATCTCCATGACGTTGACGTAGCGCCGCACCTGGCTGCCGGGGAGAAGCGTGGCCTCCCGCTCCCAGTCGATCTCGGCAAACTCCCAGATGTAGCGATTGTCGTCGCGGTAGGGGATATCCGGGATGTCCGTGCGGGCATGATAGGGGATCTGCTCCCGCAGCAGGCTGTGGGCCAGGCGCACCCCCAGTTCCCAGGAGAGCCGGCTGTCCCGGAGACGGTCGAGCTGCTCGGCGAAGGCGCTCCGCCCCTCCCGTACCCAGGGATGGTCGTCAACGTAGCCGGGGTCCATCAGCGCGCGAGCCAGCCGGGCGAAGAGATCGGCCAGACTGTTGACCGGGCCGGGAATGGCCCGGTGAAAGGGCCGCCAGATCTCGCGCAGGCCGGGGAACTCCGCCATGGCCAGGGCCTCGACGCGGGCGTCCTCCATAAGCCCGATCACCGCCATCTGCAAGGGGGTCAGGGCCTCGGCGGAAATGGCCGTATGCATGTAGGCGACATGGGCGGCGGCATGGGCGGCGGCCGCGCGATAGCGCTGCAGGCCCGTTTGCTCCTCCCAGTCATCGTAGGCATCGGGGAGGTGGATGAAGATCCCCTCGATGAAAGGGCGATAACCCTCGCGGTTCTCATAATCGCCGCTGGTGGGGCGCAGAAAGAAATCCCGTCCCCAGAGAGCGCGCAGGTACATGCGCAGGCGGCGCTGGATGTCGACGAAGAGCGTCCCCTTGCGCTCCTGCTGGAGCATGGCCAAGGCCTCGGGGCTCTGCAGGGAGAAGTAGGCGGCCTGGGCCGCGAAATCCGTGCGCAAGGCATGGGCCCCCCACAGGGCCCAGCGCCGCAATCCCCCCAGGGTCAACTGGGCAAAGAGTTGATCGAGGTTGCCCAACATGGGCCGCAGGGCGCGTGGCGCCTGGGCCAGCAGGCGATCGAGGAGGCCCAGATAGCTCTTGAAGAGTTCCAGGTCGGCCAGGCGGTTGGCGGCGGTGGGGCTGGTGGCAAGGACGGCCTCCAGCACCGCGCCGCTGGTCTTGGAGGACATCTTCATGATGGCGTTGACCATCTCCCAGACGGCATCCTCGCCCACCTCCCGGGCCACATGGGGGGCGGCGTCCAGATAGGCGCTCACCAGGGCGCTGCCCTTGCCCAGAGAGCGCAGGCCCATGGCCCCGTCCAGATATTGATCCAGGCCATGCGGACTGAAGACCCGCGCCGCCTCCTGCCAGTTGGCGCGCAACACGGCCTGGCTGTCCTCGCCGAAGGCCTCCACGAGTTCTGCATAATCTTCCAAACGCTTCATGCCATTTCCCCTGTGCTTGCGGAAAGCCGCCAATACTGTCGGCGCTACCCCCTCCCCCCGGGGGAGGGAATCCTCCGGCCGCTGCCCTGGCTCAGAAGTAGGTGGTCACGGCCGCATCCAGGGCGTCGCGCATGTCCGGATCATCGGTGATGGGCCTGACCAGGGCTACCCGGCAGGCCGCCAGGGGTTCTACGCCCTTGGCGATGAGGGAGCCCGCATAGACCAGCATGCGCGTGGAAATCCCTTCATCCAGACCATGTCCCTTGAGATTGCGGGCGCGTTCGGCGATGGAGACGAGTTTTCCGGCCACCTCGCTGTTCACGCCCGTTTCATGGGCGACGATCTCCGTTTCCGTGACATGCTCGGGATAGTTGAAATCCAGCGCGCCAAAACGCTGCTTGGTGGACTGCTTGAGATCCTTCATCAAGCTCTGATAACCCGGGTTGTAGGAAATCACCAACTGGAAATCGGGGTGGGCATGGACCAGTTCGCCCTTCTTTTCCAGGGGCAGCATCCGCCGGTTGTCGGTGAGGGGATGGATGACCACGGTGGTGTCCTGCCGCGCCTCCACCACTTCGTCGAGGTAGCAGATGGCGCCATGGCGGGCGGCCAGGGTCAGGGGGCCGTCCTGCCAGCGGGTACCCTGAGCGTCGAGCAAAAAGCGCCCGACCAGATCCGAGGCGGTCATGTCTTCGTTGCAGGCGACGGTAATCAGGGGCCGCCCCAGCTTCCATGCCATGTATTCCACGAAGCGCGTCTTCCCGCAACCGGTGGGGCCCTTGAGCATCATCGGCATGCGCACGCTGTAGGCGGCTTCGTAGAGGGCCACTTCGTCACCGGTGGAACGGTAATAGGGCTCTTGGTGAATGCGGTACTGCTCCATCTTCTCGCTCATGGAATCTCCTTAGGCCATAAAAAACCCCACGCAAACCCTGCCGTGGGGAGATTTGCTTCCAGCCACGGCAAAGCGCTTAAACCGTCTTGCCCCGATAGATCACCAACGCGGTGCCCTGGGACTGCTTGTAGTTGTCGTACCCCACCAGCCGCACATGGTTGTCGGGGTTGGCCTTGTGGCAGGCTTCGGCCTCGGCCAGCACCTTGTCCACGTCGGTCTCGCCGAACATGGGCAGTTTCCACATATACCAGTAGTGGTCAAAGGCGTTCTCCGGCTCGGTGTGCTCGATGGCCGGACTCCAGCCCTTTTTCACCAGGTACTCCACCTGTTCGCGGATCTTTTCCTTGGTCAGGGGGGGGAGATAGGAGAAAGTCTCGAATTTCCGGCTGGCGGGGTCGGAGAGACGGGATTTGTAATCGTGTACTTGACTCATAAAAACTCCTTGGCGTCCGTATCGTTGCCCTGGCGGGGCATGCCGGGCATGCCCCGCAGCGTTGTGCAGATCAGTTGCGTCCCGACGACCCTTACTTGTGGGCCACGTCGAGCTTGTCGACGGTGTCGAACTCGAACTTGATCTCTTTCCAGGTCTCCATGGCGATCTTCAGTTCGGGCGAGTGCTTGGCGGCCTCGCTCAAGATGGCCTTGCCTTCCTTCTCGATGGCCACGCCACGATTGCGGGCCTCGACGCAGGCCTCCAGGGCGACCCGGTTGGCGGCGGCGCCGGCGGCATTGCCCCAGGGGTGACCCAGCGTGCCGCCGCCGAACTGCAGGACCGAGTCATCACCAAAGATGTTGACCAGGGCGGGCATGTGCCAGACATGGATGCCGCCGGAGGCCACCGGGAAGACGCCGGGCATGGAGCCCCAGTCCTGATCGAAGAAGATGCCGCGGCTGCGGTCCTCCTTGACAAAGCGCTCGCGCATGATGTCGATCCAGCCCAGGGTCGCCTCGCGGTCGCCTTCGAGCTTGCCCACCACCGTACCGGAATGCAGGTGATCGCCGCCCGACAGGCGCAGGATCTTGGTCAGCACGCGGAAGTGGATGCCATGGTGGGGGTTGCGGTCCAGCACGGCATGCATGGCGCGGTGGATGTGCAGGAGCAGGCCGTTGTCCCGGCACCAGTTGGCCAGGCCCGTGTTGGCGCAGAAACCGCCGGTGATGTAGTCGTGCATGATGATGGGTGCGCCGATCTCCTTGGCGTACTCGGCACGCTTGTACATCTCTTCGGGGGTGGGGGCGGTGACGTTCAGGTAGTGACCCTTGCGCTCTCCCGTCTCCCGCTCGGCCTTGTCGATGGCCTCCATGACGAAATCGAAACGCTGCTTCCAGCGCATGAAGGGCTGGCTGTTGACGTTCTCGTCATCCTTGGTGAAGTCCAGACCACCGCGCAGCACTTCATAAACGGCGCGGCCGTAGTTCTTGGCCGAGAGGCCGAGCTTGGGCTTGATGGTGCAGCCCAGCAGCGGACGACCGTACTTGTTCATGATGTCGCGTTCCACCTGGATGCCGTGGGGCGGGCCGCCGCAGGTCTTGACGTAGGCGATGGGGAAGCGCACATCTTCCAGGCGCAGGGCGCGCACGGCCTTGAAGCCGAAGACGTTGCCCACCAGCGAGGTGAAGACGTTGACCACCGAACCCTCTTCGAAGAGGTCGATGGGATAGGCGATGAAGGCGTAGAAACAGGTGTCGTCGCCGGGCACGTCCTCGATCTTGTAGGCGCGGCCCTTGTAATAGTCGAGGTCGGTGAGCAGATCGGTCCACACCGTGGTCCAGGTGCCCGTGGAGGACTCGGCGGCCACCGCGGCGGCGGCCTCTTCACGGTCCACCCCCGCCTGGGGGGTAATCTTGAACACGGCCAGGAGATCGGTATCCTTGACCGCGTAATCGGGTTCCCAATAGGTGTTCCGGTAATCCTTCACACCTGCGTTGTAAGTCTTGACGGCCATCGTTGCACCTCCATGCAGTTGCCCGCGCCCGGGGACCCCGGTGCGATCGCCCATTCCCGGAGCGATGGAGGAACTATAGTCCGCCCCAATCATAAACTCTAATCAGTCTTTATGATTTTTGTGATAAGCTATTGCTGATGAACCAAAGGCTGGGGACGCCCACCCCAGGGAGGGGCCATGCATCTTACCTTTCGCCAGATCCAGGTCTTTGCCGCCGTGGCGCGGCATCAGAGCTTTACCCGCGCCGGCCAGGAGCTGCACCTGAGCCAGCCCGCGGTATCCATGCAGATCAAGCAAATGGAGGAACAGGTGGGCCTGCCCCTCTTCGAGCAGGTCGGACGGAAGATCTACCTCACCGAGGCCGGCCGCGAACTGGCCCGCTACAGCACCGCCATCGCCCAGCAACTGGATGAGGCCGCCCAGGTCATCAACGACCTCAAAGGCCTGGCGGGCGGCCACCTGCATATCGCCGTGGCGACCACCGGCGCCTACATCGCCCCCTATCTGCTCGCCGCCTTCGCGCGCCTGCATCCGCAGCTCAAGGTGAGCATGGACGTCACCAACCGCGAAGCCCTGCTGCATCAGTTGGGCGACAACGAAGTGGATCTGGCCATCATGGGTCGGCCACCCGAAGAACTGGCGCTGGAGGCCACCGCCTTTCTGGACAACCCCCTGGTGGTCATCGCTCCGCCCGGCCATCCGCTGGCCCAGCGTTCCCGGATCCCCCTCCGGGATCTGGCGGAATATCCCTTCATCGTCCGCGAAGCGGGCTCGGGGACGCGCAGCGCCGCGGAACGCTTTTTCAGCAAGGCCGGCGTGTCCCTCCAGACCAGCATGGAAATGAGCAGCCATGAGGCCATCAAGCATGCCGTGCGCGCCGGCATGGGCCTGGGCATCGCCTCCCTGCACACCATCCGCGAGGAACTGACCGCCGGGCACCTGGTCATCCTCGCCGTGCAAGGACTGCCCATTCAGCGCCACTGGTACCTGGTTCACCGTCAGGGCAAGCGCCTTTCCGCCGCCGCCCAGGCTTTCAGGGATTTTCTTCTGCAGCAAGAGGTGGCTCGCCTGCTGCCGTGAGCAGGCCGCGCAGGAGCGCCGCGGGATTGGGCGGGCAGCCGGGGATGCGCACAGCCACGGGAAGGACCGCCTCCACCCCATCCAGCACCGCGTAACTGCCGGCAAAGACCCCGCCGCAGCAGGCGCAATCGCCCATCGCCACCACCCGTTTGGGATGGGGCATGGCGTCGTAGGTGCTGCGCAGGGCCTCGGCCATGTGGCGGGTCACCGGACCGGTCACCAGGAGCACGTCGGCATGGCGAGGAGAGGCGGTGAAGCGAAAGCCGGCATTCTCCAGGCCATAGTGGGGGCCGTTCAGGGCATTGATCTCCAGCTCGCAACCGTTGCAGGAGCCGGCATCCACCTGCCGGATCGCCAGGCTGTGGCGGAAATAGCCGGGCACCCCGTCGGCGCCGGCAGGACCAGGCTTGGGCGGCGGATCGCCGACCCGGCCGAGGCGGATGATTTCTCGCAAGATACGGTACATGGGCGTTTCCTCCCGAAAACGATCGCACCCAGGGCCGGCCCTCGGGCCTAGAGGTCGTGGCCGCTGTAGTTCAGATTGAAGGATTTGTTGATCAGGGGGAAGTCGGCGACGATGTCGCGCAACGCCGCCTGCTCCACGGCCGGCCAGAGGGTCCAGGACGGGTCCTGGGGATGGCAACGGGTGATGCGCCCCTGCTCCATGCGCAGCCAGAGCAGGATCTCTCCCCGCCAGCTCTCCACCCACGCCGCTCCCACCCCATCGGCGGGAAGGCCCGCCACGGGGAGCATGGTCTCTCCCGCGGGGAGCGCGTCGAGAATCCGGTCCTGCAGGCGCAAGGATTCCGTGATCTCGGCGAAGCGCACGGCCATGCGCGCCGCCACATCGCCGTCGCTCTCCAGGGCCATGCGCACCTCCAGCGCATCATAGGGCGGCTGCGGAAACTGCACCCGCAGATCCCAGGCCTGGCCGCTGGCCCGGCCGGCCATGCCCATCATGCCCAGATCAGCGGCCAGGGAAGGGGAAATGCGGCCCAGGGTCACCACCCGGTCGCGCAAACCGCCGTGCTCGGCGAGGATCTCCTGCAGGCGGGCCACCGCCACACCCAAGGTCCGGCCAGCCTCCCGCAGGGCCCCACACTGCCCGGCATCCAGATCAAAGGCCACGCCGCCGGGCGCAATCCGGTCCATGAGATAACGGTGGCCGAAGTAGCGCTCCTGATCCCGCAGGAAGTCTTCCTTGAGGCGGGAAAACTGGGTGAGGGCAAAGGCCAGTCCGGCGTCATTGCCCAGCGCCCCCAGATCCCCCAGGTGGTTGGCCAGGCGCTCCCGCTCCAGGCACAGGGCACGCAGCCAGCGGGCCCGGGGGGGCGGGGTCAGGGCGAGGATCTGCTCCACGGCCTGGGCATAGGCCCAGGCGTAGGCCACCGTGCTGTCTCCGCTCACCCGCCCGGCCAGGCGCGCCCCGCCGGCGATGTCTTGGCCCTGGAAGAGACGCTCCGTCCCTTTATGGGTATAACCCAGGTGCGCCTCCAGGCGCAGGACTTCCTCGCCCAGGACTTGAAAGCGGAAATGGCCGGGTTCAATGATGCCGGCATGGACGGGACCCGCGAAGATCTCATGTACGCCTTCACCGGCCACGGGCACGAAGGCATAGCGACCATCCCCCGCCCTGCCGAGATCGCTGCCCGCAAAGTCCGCGCGGAGGGGAAACTGATCCTCCGGCCAGGCCTGGTGGCGCAGCCAGGGGCGTTGGTCCGCCAAACCCCGGGCGCGGATCCCCAGGAGGTCGTACAGGGTCCGCTCCATGCGGTTGGCGGCGGGGAAAATGGCGGCCAGGGAGGGGGTTTCCGGGCTGACCGCGCCGACCTCCTGCTCGGCGAGAAGGAGCCCCTGCTCAAAGAGGAAGGCGCCATGCACCAGAAAGCATCCTTCCGCGGCACGGCGATCCTCCCCCCACAACCCCATGAGGCGGCCGCCCTGACCATGAATGGCCTGACCCAGGGACGACCACAGGGGAGCGGCGACTCGGCCGGACCACACCGGCGCTGGCCCGGCCCAGCGCCGGAAAGACCCCAATGCCCGCAGTTGTGGACTTGGCATGATCGGCTCCTTGCTCAGTTCAGGAATGCAGCGGCGTGCTGCATCCATTGCACCAGGATGACGGGGATGAAGACCCCCAGCAGTCCCACCAGCGCCAATTGCACGAAAACGGGCAGCATGGTGACCGGTGCCGGGCCGGCATGGGTCCAGGGGGAACGACCGAAGACCATTCCCTGCAGACGCGGGAAAATGGCGGCAAAGGCTACGCCCAGGCCCAGCAGCAACAGGGGAGTGGCCCAGGCCTGGGCATGCATGGTGCTGGTGATGATGAGAAATTCGCTGAGGAAGAGTCCGCTGGGGGGCATCCCGAGGATGGCGAGGACCGCCAGCATCATGGCCCAGCCCAGGACCGGGCTATGCTCCAGCAGTCCGTGGATCCGCTGGATCTCGCGGCTGCCCGCCGTCTGCACCGCCTGGCCGACGGAGAAAAAGACCGCCGACTTGGTGAGGCTGTGACTGAGCATGTGGAGAATGCCGGCGAAGCTGGCCACGGGGCCGCCCACCCCGAAGGCAAAGGTGGCCAGCCCCATGTGCTCCACCGAGGAGTAGGCAAAGAGCCGCTTCACGTCGCGTTGGCGCAGCATGGAAAAGGCCGCCACCAGCAACGAGAGCAGGCCGAAGCCCATGAGCAGATGCGCCGCGAAATCGGGACCCACGGCACCGTCCACCAGGACCTTGGTGCGCAGGACGGCATAGAGGGCCACATTGAGCAGCAGCCCCGAGAGCACCGCCGAAACCGAACTGGGACCGCTGGCATGGGCATCGGGAAGCCAGTTGTGCAAGGGGGCCAGCCCCACCTTGGTGCCGTAGCCCACCAGCACGAAGACGAAGGCGATGGCCATGACGTGGGGCTGCAACTGCCCCCGTACCGCGTCGAGATGGGTCCAGAGCAGGGCCTGACTGCCGCTGCCCAGGACCCGCTGCGCCGCGAAGTACAGCAGAATGGTGCCGAATAGGGCCATGGCCAAGCCCACGCCGCAGAGAATGAAATATTTCCACGCGGCCTCCAGGCCCTCGGCGGTACGAAAGAGGCTGACCAGGAGCACCGTCGCCAGGGTCGCCCCTTCCATGGCCACCCAGAGGATGCCCATGCTGTTGGTCAGCAAGGCCAGCAGCATGGTGAAGAGAAAGGTCTGGAACATGACGTGATAGAGGCGCATGCGCCCCCGGGAAAGCTGCCAATGCGCCGCTTCCCTGGCCATGTAGCCGCGCGAGAAAAGGGCCGTGCTGAAACCCACCACCCCGTCGACAAGGACCAGCAGCATGCTGAAGTCGTCCACCACGAACTGCTCATGGGCCGCCGTGAAGCCACCCGTCAGGGCCACCTGCCCGGCCAGCGCCAGGGTGGCGAGCAGGGTGAGGCCGTTCACCGCCACGAAGATCCAGCCGCCCGGCCGCCCGTATCCCCACAGCCCGAGCAGGGGGATGCCGACAAATGCGCAAGCCAATACCAGTAGAATCAGCATCATTCCTCGCGAATGCGTTCGAGATGGGAGAGATCCATGCTGTCGAAGGTCTCGCGCATCTGGAAAAAAAAGATCCCGAGGATGACAAAGCCGATGAGCGCATCCAGGGCCACGCCCAGTTCGACGATCATGGGCATCCCCAGGGTGGCGCTGGTGGCCGCGAAGAAGAGCCCATTATCCATGGCCAGGAAGCCCACCACCTGGGAAATGGCCTTGCGGCGGGTGATCATCATCAGGAAGGACAGGAGTACCGCCGCCAGGGCGATGCCCACCATGCCGCGGGTGATGGTGCCCGTCAGGGCGCTGATGGGGGCGGCCAGACTGAAGGCAAAGATCACCAGCACGATACCCAGCAGGAGCGTGGTGGGGATATTGATCACCGCTTCCACGTCGCCACGAACCTTGAGGCGGCGCAGGAGGCGATGCAGGACGGCAGGAATCAGCAGCGCCTTGAGGCCCAGGGTCAGGGCGGCCGAATACCACAGTTCCGTCTGGCCGGTGAGGAGGGCCACCAGGGCCGTCCCCAGGGCGAGGACGAAGCCTTGCCAGGCAAGCAGATGGATGAGGGTCAGGAGGCGCCGCTGCGCCAGCATGGCAAAGCCGATGAGCAGCAGCAGGGCGGCGAGCAGCTTCAGCAGCGACGTCCCCCAAACGGCGATATGCGCGCTCACCAGCATCTCAGGCCCCCAACATGAAATAACTCAGAAGCCCGATCACCCCCAAGAGGAAGGCCGTGGCCATGAACTCCGGAGCGCGGAAGAGGCGCAGCTTGGCGAGCAGGGTTTCGATGACGGCCAGGACCGCCCCGGCGGCGAGGAGCTTGAGCGCCAGCCACAGGCAGGCCGCCGGCAAGGCCGCGGGATCGCCCGCCGGGGCGATCCCCCAGGGCAGGAAAAGGGCAATGCCGATCCCCACATAGAGCAGCAGCTTGATCTGCGCCGCCCACTCCACCAGGGCCAGGTGGCGACCCGAGTATTCGAGGATCATGGCCTCGTGGATCATGGTCAGCTCCAGGTGGGTGGCGGGATTGTCCACGGGGATGCGGGCGTTCTCCGCCAGCAGCACCATGAAAAAGGCGGCGGCGGCAAAGACCATGCTGGGATGCAGGGCAAAGCGCAGGCTCTCCAGATGATCGACGATGCTGCTCAGGGATGTGGAGTGGGACAGCAGCGAGGCGGTAAAGAGGGCGGCCAGCAAGGCCGGCTCCGCCATGGCCGCCACCAGCATCTCCCGGCGCGCCCCCAAGGTGCCGAAGGCGGTGCCGGTATCCATGGCCGCCAGGACCTGGAAGACCCGCGCGAGGGCGAAGAGGCCCACCAGGGCGATGACATCGGCCGCCGGCGCCAGGGGGAGGGCGGTGGCCAGGATGGGGACGATCCCCGCCGCCAGCCACATGGCCGCAAAAAGGAGATAGGGCGTGGCGCGGAAGAGCCAGGACGTCCCCTCGGCGATGATGGATTCCTTGTGGAAGAGGCGCAGGAGATCCCGGTACGGCTGCAGGATCCCGGCCGGCCGGCGGTTTTGCAGCAGGGCGCGGGCATTCTGCAGATAGCCGGCGAAGAGCGGCGCCAGCAGGAGCACCAGCAGGGTTTGCAGGACCTGGAAGAGGTTCGCGGCCATCATCGCAGCAGCGCCAGGAGCAGGAGCAGGGTCAGGAAGCTGTACAGGAGATACACCGTGATGCGCCCCTGCTGCAGGCGCACCATCTGGGCCGACAGCCAGGCCGCGGTGGCGGCCAGGGGGCGATACAGGTACGCGGTGACGGGTTCCCCCAACTGCAGGCTGAGGCGCGGCGCCGCCGTTGACAAGGCTTCCCGGCGCAACTGGAACACGGGGCGGAAAATGCGCAACAAGGGCTCGACAAAACCCAGTGGGCTATCCTGCATGCGTGCCGTGCGCAGCGGAAAGCCGCAGGCCCAGACCCCGGCGCGGCGCAACGGGCGGCCAAAGCGCCACCACACCAGCACAAAGGCGACGCCGAGGGCCAGGGCGATCCCGAAGAGGAAAATGACCGGGCTGTAGCTGGCCCGCTGGGCGGAAACCGGCGTCAGCCACAGCCAGCCCTGCCGCCCGAGGCCTTGCCCCACCATCTCCCGGATCACCGGGTCGAGCAGGCCGATCAGAACACCCGGGAACAGGCCCAGGGCAACGCAGGCCAGGGCGAGAAGGCCCATGGCGCCGCGCTCCCAGCGCCCCGTCTCATGGACCGGCAAATGGGCCCTGGGCTGCCCCAGAAAGGAGATGCCGTAAAACTTGACCATGGCGTAGGCCGCCAAGGCGGCGGACAACACCACTCCGGAGGCCGCCAGGGGCAGGACGGCGCTCAGGGTGCTTTGGGGCAGTGCGGGGGCCAGCAAAAAGGCCTGCAGGAGCAGCCACTCGGAGACGAAGCCGTTGAGGGGGGGCAGCCCGGCAATGGCCAGCACCCCCACCAGCATGAAAAAGGCCGTCTGCGGCATCCGCTGGATGAGGCCGCCCAGGCGGTCCATGGCCACCGTCCCGGCGGCATGCAGCACGCTGCCGCTGCCGAGAAAGAGCAGGCCCTTGAAAAAGGCGTGATTCAGGGCGTGATAGAGGGCCGCGATGAGGGCCAGGGCCGCCAACGCATCGAGGCCGTGGGCGCGGAAGATCAGCGCCAGGCCCATGGCCACCATGATCAGCCCCATGTTTTCAATGGACGAATAAGCCAGGAGCCGCTTCATGTCGGTCTGCGCCGCCGCGAAGAGGACGGCAAAAAGGGCGCTGGCCAGGCCCACCAGCAGGACGAAGGGGCCCCACCAGTCCGCCGCCCGGGGCAAAAAGAGGAAATCCACGCGCAGCATGCCATAGAAGGCCGTCTGCAGCATGGCCCCGCTCATGAGGGCGGAAACCGGTGCGGGGGCGGCCGGATGGGCCTCGGGCAACCAGATATGCAAGGGCAGGAGGCCGGCCTTGGCGCCGAAGCCGAAGAAGGTCAGCAAAAACGCCGCCGACGCCCAGAAAGGACTGAGCTGGGCCTGCATCATGGCGGCAAAACTCCCGCCCTGCAGGATCTGCACTCCCGCCAGCACCGCAAAGCCCAGGAGGATGGCCAGGGCGCCCAGATGGGCGATGAGGAGATACAGGAAGCCGGCCCGTCGGCTGCCCTCCTCCTCATGCTCCGTCACCACCAGAAAATAGGAGGCGATGGCCATGATCTCCCAGGCGACCAGGAAGGTGTAGGCGTTGTCGGCCAGCAGGACCAGCCCCATCCCCAGCAAGAAGCTCTGGTATTGCAGAAAGAGCCGACGCAGGGCGGCCGCCGGCAACGGGCGAAAGTAACCGGTGGCGAAGACCGAGACGGCGGCGGCGAGCAGTCCGAGCAGGATGAGGAAAAAACCCGAGAGGGGATCCAGGCGAAAGGACCAGGGCAGGACGGGGAAGGGCCCGGCAAGCTCCAGGACGTCGGGGGTTGCCGTCAAGGCCCAGAACCCCGCCGCGGCGAGGAGCAGTCCGCCCATGGCGCTCAGGGGAAAAACCACGCGGCAGGCCAGGGCCTGGCGCCCGCCCAGGGCAAAGCCCAGCAACCCCAGGCCCAGCCACGAGAGCAGGGCCGCCATGGCCAGATCCAGAGGCAGGGCCGCCATCATTGCGCCACCACGACGAGCAGGGTCGTGGGACCGCTGCTGGCGTTATGCCAGTTGTGGGGCAGGCGCGGATCGTAGTAGATGGCGTCGCCGGCCCGCAGTTCGCTCACCGTCCCTTGCTGCTCGAAGCGCGCCGCGCCGTGGATGACCATGGCGAACTCCTCTCCTTCGGCGCTGGCGTAGGGATGCTCGCCGCATTCGCCGCCCGCCTCCAGAACCATCAGCAGCGGCTGCATCTTTTTGCGCGCCAGCCCCCGCGCCAGGGGCTCGATGCTGGCATGGGAGCCCGCACTGTAGACCTTGCGCCGTGCGCCGGCGCGCATCACCAGCGGCACCCCCTCCGTATCCCCCTCATCGAAGAGCGTGGCAATGGGGACCCCCAGGGCCGCGCAGATCTTCTCCAGGGTCGCGATGGACGGCGAATTCTGTCCCGCCTCGATCTGCGAAAGGGCGCTGGCGGAAACGTCCGCCCGCTCGGCCAGGGCGCGCAGGGACAAGCCCTGCTCCTCGCGCATCTGCCGAATCCTCTCGCTGACTTTCTGCATGGAGGGCAGTGTACGCAAAAACGGACACGATGCCAACAATTATGATCACCTCCTTGCCGACATCTCCTCCCCAGCCGACCCGGATCCGGCCCACGGCCCCGCTTCCGCCTTGGCGCCCCTCTCCCATCATGTCACAATCCAAACAATGATCTCCCCGCCAGCCACGATGTCTGCAGCATGAGCCGCAGCCCTCTCCACAGCGTCCTGAAGGTAGGAAGCAACACCATGGTGTCGCGCCTGCTGGGTTTCGTGCGCGACGTGATCCTGGCGCGGCTCTTTGGCGCCGGCGAGATGGCCGATGCCTTTTTCGTCGCCTTTCGCGTCCCCAACCTCTTCCGCCGCCTCTTTGGCGAGGGGGCCTTTTCCCAGTCCTTCGTGCCGGTCCTCGGGGAATACCGGACCACCCGCAGCGCGGAGGAAACCCGGGCCTTTGTGGAGGACGTGGCGGGCTGGCTCGCCCTGACCCTGGCCCTGGTGACGGTCGTGGGCATGCTCGCCGCCAGCGCCATCGTCTATGCCATCGCCCCCGGTTTCGCCGACAATCCGGCCAAGTTCGCCCTCACCGTGGAACTGCTGCGCATCACCTTTCCCTATCTTTTCTTCATCTCCCTGGTGGCCCTGGCGGGGGGCATCCTCAATACCTACGGGCATTTCACGGTGCCCGCCTTCACCCCCGTATTCCTCAATCTCAGCATCATCGCCGCCGCCCTGTGGTGGGCCCCCCACCTGGCCCAGCCGGCGGTCGCCGTAGCCTGGGGGGTATTCGCCGGCGGAGTGCTCCAGATCCTCTTTCAGTTGCCCGCCCTGAAACGGGTGGGCCATCTGCACTGGCCGCGCCTGCGCCGCCGCGATCCCGGCGTGCTCAAGGTCCTGCGCCTCATGGGACCGGCCGCCTTTGGCGCCTCGGTGGCGCAGATCAACCTCTTCCTCAACACCATCCTCGCCTCCCTGGTGGGCGCCAACGTCGTTTCCTATCTCTATTACTCGGATCGCCTGGTGGAGTTTCCCCTGGGGGTCTTCGGCGTCGCCCTGGGGACTGTGGTGCTGCCCATGCTCTCCCGCCAGGCGGCGGAACAGTCGCCGCAATTCCGCCACACCCTCGACTGGGCCCTGCGCCTGACCTGGCTCATCGGCCTGCCCGCCACCATCGGCCTGCTGCTCCTCGGCGGGCCGCTGCTCATCAGCCTCTTTCGCTACGGCGCCTACACCGCCCACGACGCCCGGGAGAGCTATCTCAGCCTCCTGGGCTACGGGCTGGGCATCCTCCCCATCATTGCCGCCCGGGTCCTGGCGCCGGCCTTCTACGCGCGGCAGAACACCCGCACGCCGGTCAAGTTCGGCATGATCAGCGTCGCCACCAATATGGTCCTCAGCCTCATCCTCGCCTGGCCCCTGCAGCAGCTCGGCCTGGCCCTGGCCACCAGCTTCGCCGCTCTGGTCAATGCCGTCCTGCTGGGACGGCGCCTCTACCGCGATGAAAGCTACCGGCCCATGCCCGGCTGGGCCCTCTTCCTGGCCAAGTCTTCGGGGCTGGCCCTGCTCATGGGCCTGCTGCTCTATTATTTCCGCGGCGCCGATTCGCTGTGGCTGGCCCTGTCCATGGGTGAACGCTTCCTCCGCCTGGGCGTGCTCATCCTCCTCGCCACCCTGCTCTATCTGGCCGGGGCATGGCTGCTGGGGGTGCAGGAAATCCGGGAACTCTTGCACCGGCGGCTGCCCCATGCCGGATAAGCCCAACCCCGGACCGGACGCCAGGCCCCTGTGCACCATCCGCATGCCCGGCGACGTGCGCGTCTTCACCCTCGCCGAAGCCCGGGTTCTCTTTCCCCTGGTCCAGCGCATCACCGCCGCCGCCTACCAGGAGCTCGACCCCATCGCCGCCAGCCTCCGCGCGGGAGTGGCCCAGCGCAGCGAGCTGGAGCGCCTGGAACAGCGCTACGAAGCCATCATCCACCGTTGGGTAGGCAAGATGGAACGCCTGGGCGTGGTGGTGACCGGCCTATGGCTGGTGGATTTCGACACGGGCGACGGCTACCTGTGCTGGCGCTACCCGGAGGCGGAACTGGGCCATTACCATGGCTATCAGCAAGGTTTCGGCCAACGCCGTCCGGTGCGGGAAGTCATCGCGCAGGAGCACCCTTCCTGGGCCGAAAGCCCGGAGTCCTAGGCGGCTTCGCATGCCATCGAGCGGAGCCTTGCGGCCAAGCGCATCGGTCCCTCCCTCCATGGTTTTTATGAGGCCAGGCATGGCATAATCCGGGCATGGATATGCTGCTGCTCATGCTCGCCCTCGTCGTCATTCTGCTCGGTGCAGAGGCCTTCACCAATGCCCTCGAACACCTCGGCGATCGCATGGGTATTTCCGAAGGGGTTACGGGGTCCATCTTCGCCGCGGTGGGCACCGCGCTGCCCGAAGCCATGGTCCCCATCGTGGCGGTATTCGCAGCCAACCACGGCAATCCGCATCTGGGGGAGGAAGTGGGGGTCGGCGCCATCCTCGGGGCGCCCATGATGCTCTCCACCCTCACCCTCTTCCTCATGGCCCTCTTTGCCGCCCAGGGGCGCGGGGTCAAGGGGGCGCTGCGGCCGGAACCGACGGGCTTGCGGCGCGATCTGGGCTGGTTCCTGGCCGCCTTCAGCCTCTCGGCGCTGGCCCTTTTCGTGCCCCACACCGCCATGCTGGCGCGGGTGGCCATCGGCCTGACCCTGGTCCTGATGTACTTCCTCTACGTCCTGTCCACCCTCCGCGCCTCCGCGGCCCTGGTCGCGGACGGCCACGGCACTGAAGCCGGCCATCCCCTTTACCTCGGCAAAACAGGGCTGCCCACCGCCATGCCCAGCATTCTCGTCCAGCTTGCGCTCGGCCTGGCGGCCATCGTCGGCGGCGCCAAGCTCTTTGTCTCGGGCATAGAAAGCCTCTCGGGCTGGCTGGGCATCTCCGCCCTGGTGCTCTCGCTGCTGGTGGTGCCCATCGCCACCGAGCTGCCGGAAAAGATCAACAGCATCCTGTGGATCCGCCGGCGCAAGGATACCCTCGCCTTTGGCAACATTACCGGTGCCCTGGTCTTCCAGGGCACCCTCCTGCCCGCCATCGGCGTCCTCCTCACCCCCTGGCAACCCTCCCCTCCGGTGCTGCTCGGCATCGGCATCACCCTGCTGGCCAGCGGCTACACCTATCTCCTGGCGCGGCGCGGCGCCATGCGGCCCTACCATTTCGCCTTCAACGGCCTGTGTTACGGGGCCTATTTCTTCATCCTCGCCTGATTTCCCCTCCCCCCGGCGCCCAAATTTTTGTTACAATCGGCGCACGCCCCGGTAGCTCAGTGGATAGAGCAACCGCCTCCTAAGCGGTAGGTCGACCGTTCGATTCGGTTTCGGGGCACCATATAGTCAACGTATTACTTCGGAGGCAGAGCGAACCACCATTGCCAATGTGCTAGAGCGCTACATGCAAGAAGTTCTTCCATCCAAGAGGACGCCCACGCGACCACTGGATCAGTTCACCCAATCCACGACGCGCAATCCGGGAACCCGCTCGAACTCCCGCAGGTTGTTGGTCACGACGATCAAACCGCGGCTTCTGGCGTGGCCCGCGATCATCTGGTCATAAGGCCCGATGGGCTTACCGATCCTGGCCAGTTCGGCGCGGAGCTGCCCGGTATGCTTGGCGGCTTCGCTCCCATATTCGAGGACTTCCAACCTGGCGGCGAATCCTTCGATCTCCGCCAGGTTGCGCTCTGGTGCTTGTGACTTCTCCGCACCATAGATCAGCTCCATCAAGGTGACCGCGCTGATGGCCATTTGTCCGTGATGCCGGCGGAACTGTTCCCGGATCTCCGGCGGCTTGCGCTTGATGGTGAAAATGCAGATGTTGGTATCCAGCAGGTAGTTGATCACAGGGATTCCCGGACCTGATCGGCGGGTTGCTCGCGATGTTCCATGAAATCTGCGCTGACCCCTTCGCCATCGAACCAGCTTTCCCAGGATTCTCCCGCAGGAATCAGCATCCGCGCCCGGCCCATGACGAGCACCTCCACGCGCTTCACATCGGCGGGGAAGGCGATGGCTTTGGGTAGGCGCACCGCCTGGCTGCGGTTGCTTTGAAAAATGGTGGCCTTTTCCATGTTGGGCGACTCCATAGTATATGGCAATGGAATATACATATAATCCGGCAACGCACGGGCGTCAAGAGCGGTCCTTCTTATCGGGTCAACCGCCTCTCCGCCACGCCGGCATCTCGAATATCTTTGATCCTCACCGGGTTGTGCCCGTAAACTGAACGAACCAACGGCAATCAACGCCCTCCCGATGCGTACACGCACCATCGTCCTTTTTCGTCAGGATCTGCGCCTGGCTGATCACCCGGCCCTCTGGGCGGGGGCCCAACGGGGGCCGGTGTTGCCCGTGTTCATCCCCGATCCCCTGGATGAACACGGTGCTGCTTGGCGCTGGTGGCACGACCGAAGTCTCGCTGCGTTTTCTGCGGCTCTCGCCGAACGCGGGTTACCCTTGATCCTGCGCCGCGGCGATCTCTTGGCAACGGTGCGGGAGATGGTCGTCCAGAGCGGCGCCAGTGCCGTGTTCTGGAATCGCCGTTATGATCCGTCCGGTATGGCGCGGGATCGTGCCCTCAAGGCCGCTCTTCTGGCCGATGGTGTGGAGGCCCGTTCCTTTCCTGGCGATCTTTTGGCCGAACCCTGGGAACTCCTGCGGGGCGATCGTCCGTACCGGGTCTTCACCCCCTTCTGGAAAGCCTTTCTGGCGCGGGGCCAAGTGGTCGAGCCTCTGCCCATTCCGGACCACTTGCAGGCTCCGTCCTCCATTCCGAGCAGCGACAACCTGGACAGCTTGGTCTGGCGGCCACGAAAACCAGATTGGTCAGCGCGGCTCGCCACCGCATGGGAGCCCGGCGAGAATGGTGCCTGGCGGCGTTTTCGCGACTTTCTGGAAACCGGACTTTACTGCTACGACGGCGGCCGCAATGAACCGGCCCGTCACTGCGTCTCCCGGCTCTCGCCGCACCTCGCCCATGGCGAACTGAGTCCTCGGCAAATCTGGCAACAGATGCGGGAGACGGCGTCACGACATCCGCAATTAGCCATAAGCGCCGACGCCTTTCTGCGGGAACTGGGCTGGCGGGAGTTTTCCTGGCATCTGCTCTATCACTTTCCGGATCTGCCCCATACCCCACTGCGCCCGGAATTCGCGCGCTTTCCCTGGCGCGAGGATCGCGGGGCGCTGGGCGCCTGGCAGCGGGGACGAACCGGCTATCCGCTGATCGACGCCGGCATGCGCGAACTCTGGCAAACAGGCTGGATGCACAATCGGGTGCGAATGATCGCGGCGAGCTTTCTGGTCAAGGATTTGAGGATCCCCTGGCAAGAAGGCGCCGCCTGGTTCCGGGATACCTTGGTGGATGCGGATCTCGCCAATAACAGCGTCTCCTGGCAGTGGGTGGCCGGTTGCGGTGCCGATGCCGCGCCTTACTTCCGGATATTCAACCCCGTGCTGCAATCGCGAAAATTCGATCCCAATGGGGTTTATCTGCGGCGCTGGCTACCGGAACTGGGCTCCCTCGATGATACCGATATCCATGCCCCCGACAATGCCGACGACTTGGCGCTGGCCCGTGCTGGCATCGTCCTCGGGCGGGACTATCCCTTCCCCATGGTCGATCATGCGATGGCCCGTGAAGCGGCCCTGCAGGCCTTCGCTCAACTCAAGAAATGACATCATCATCCGGCCTCGCGCCACTGCCAGTAGCGGTCCGGGATTCGCTTGGCCGTGGTTCTGGTGACCAGGTGGCCGTATTTGGCAACGAGGGTGTCCGGCAGATGCGCGCCGATGGCGCGATGGCCTCCGGCTTATCGTGAAGGATCTTCGCACGACCAATGCGGATTACAGATGAAACCTTGTCCATGGGACCATCCGGGCGCTCCGAAAAAAAGGCCGACCCGGAGAGAGTCGGCCTTTGCCGGTCGCCTGAAGAGGGCTCAGGCCGCTGCGGGCGTTGGGGTTGCCAGCTTACGCAGATCCACCCCGGTCTGCGGAGCGCGTAATCGGTGGCTCAGCGCCAATGTCGATACCCCCAGATGTTTGGCCGCTCAAGTAAAGCTTCTCTCATGCGCCACCGCAACAAAGGCCAAGAGGTCGCATCAGGTTGGTCATAGATAAATGCATATCGCCGGACGCTCCCGGCACAGCAGCGCCGACATTGAAGATGACCTATCCGGCCGCTACCATGATATTTGGTCTTGTTTGCATGATACGGGAGGGATACCCATGCGCCCACTGACGACAGCCATCACGTTCGCCCTGCTTTTCCCCATGGCGCCCCTTGCCTATGGCAGCCAGGCACCGAGTCCTCAAGCCCTCTGGCGCGAGATCCAGGGTTTACAGCAAGCCCATGCGATCATGCCGGGGAGCAAAACCTTCCAGCCCGGATCCCGGACCGTGGATTATTTCACCACGGATCTTAGCAACAAACCGGCCGATGAAGCTATGGCCAAGGCCGGCGGCATTCTCCGGGTCCATCGCTATCCCAACGGCACCTTGGTGGTCAAGGAGAACTACGCGAAGGACAAGAAGCCGACCGGGGTCACGGCGATGCTCAAGCTCAAGGGATACGATGCGGCGGATCGCGACTGGGTGATGGCGGCCTACGATCCGACGGGGAAGGTGTTGGCGTACGGCAAGGTGGGATCCTGCATCGCCTGCCACGTGATGGTCCGCAAGCAGGATCTGGTTTTTGCCCCGCCGCCGACGCAGCTCCTGCCGATTTCCACCTGGAAGGCATTTTTCCCGAAGCAGGAGATTTCTCCGGTCTACGCCCGCCTCCTGAAAACGCATGCCGCGAATGTCGTGCATTGATCGATAGGCGCCGCGAATAATTCCTTTATGCGGAACGCAAGCTCAAGGAGATCCTCCCGCCGGTAGAAAAGGAATTTAGAACGGCCGAGGAAAACTGCGCACCGGCCGGGAAGCACAGGCCATCCGAGAATACGGCCGCATGGGACGGCGCGCATGCCCTCCCTGGCGAGCAGATCCATCTCCCGGGCGCGTTCAGGAATGGGGTGAATCGCCATCAGGTCGCTGGAAATTTGCGTGACCGCGCCAGCCTGAAGCGGAGTGCGTTTCCTTTGGCCCAAACGGGGCGTGGGCACGGTCGCGCTTGTCCATGAGGTAGTAGACGATCCCCAGGAAGAGCACCGAAACGGCAAAGGCAAGGATTCGCAAGGGCGAGGCCGCCTCCGTCTCCAGGATAATGAACTGGCGGGACACGGCAAGGATGGCGATGAGCACCACCGTCTTGACGCGCACGATCTGGCCGCGGTGGGAGATGGAATGAAAGATGGTATGGTTGAATTCCATGGCGATGAGCAGGCTCAGGACATTGCCGAAGATGACGGTGATGGCGTCCCGGGCAGGACCGGACACCGCACCATGGACGATGAGCCCGTAGACTTCCTGGGCCAGGCCCCGGAGGGCGGAGAGGATGACCAGGATCAGGAAGAAAGACAGCACCAGGGAGACGATCTGCTCGAAGCGCTCATAAAAATCGAGAATGGGCCAGCGCTGGCGCAGGTTGCCGAAGAGCCAGGGATAGGGCCGCGGCCCGGGCTGCTGCTGGGATGGATCCGTCATGTCCTGCCCCCTTGATTTGGGTATGCCGGTGAATCGTACACCGCGCCATCGATCATCTCTACCGTTCCCGCCCGGCCCCAGGAAGCCGCGATGGGCGAATCCGCGTGCTCCTGGGGCAGTTCAAGGATAGAGGCAAACGGCAGCCGCTCTCCGCCAGGCTGATACCACGGAGCTACCGGGCCGGTGAGGCCATCAGCACAGCGTTCTCTTTCCCTCAGCGCGGAAGTGAGTTATTCGACATTCGGTGCAGCCCGTTGTCGTATGAATAAGCGAGTGGCGTGAAGATGGCCCTGATGTCCTATCCAGAATCCGCAAAAGGCGGTCGCAGCTATTACCATGATGAACTCTCCCGCCGCTAAACCGATTACACGGTTGTAGCGGGGGTTTCTTCCCTCACGGAAAGAGGTTCCTGGTTCGCTGTCCCCTGCGTCAGGCTGTTTCCAGCCTCACGGCTTACGATGGACTCCCCAGGCGTAGATTCGGACCGCACCGGCCCTATTACCGCTTCTTCTTTTTGCCGAAATATCCCGCAGCGCTTACTCTCTTTTGGCTGATAGCCTCCAGAAAGCAGCGACCGCACACCGCGCCTGGCAATGACCCGCGCAGCGTTGTGATCGGCATTGTCCTGATGCCCGCAGACTTGGCAGACGAACCGGGATTGCGAAACCCGGTTGTCAGGGTGGATGTGCCCGCACTCGGCACATTCCTGCGAGGTTTGATAAGGGTTGATATTGATGCACAG
>NZ_JBMFWL010000006.1:0-78358 GCF_049965315.1 Acidithiobacillus sp.
CCCAGCCTGCGGATCTGCACGCGCCAATACTTGCCACGACGCTGGATGCTCGCCATGTTCACCTGCCTGTCGTCTGGTCCTGCTGGTATCGGACAAGGTATTCGGCTGGTGTGCCAAAATCAAGAGGCTGCGAAGCCTGTATTTATAGGGTTTCTGGAAGGAACAGGGGATTTTTGTTCCACCTGTCGGGCAGGTATCCGTTGTGCCAGTTGCTGTGCCAATCTGGATTTTACGGCTCTTTTTGTTCTGCAACTTATTGTTTTATATGGTGCCCAGGGACGGAATCGAACCGCCGACACGAGGATTTTCAGTCCTCTGCTCTACCGACTGAGCTACCTGGGCGAGAAGCGCACATTTAAGCGACCCCGTCGCCGGAAGTCAAGGCCACAAGCCGATTCGCCAGGGCCCGATTCACTCCGCATCCATGGCCCGCTTTTTTTCCAGGGCCAGATCATAGAGGACCCGATGGGGGATGTCGCTCAAGGCGGCGGCCAGACGCACCGCCTGGGCCAGGGGCAGTTCGGCAAGCAGGGGGGTCAGGACGCGGTCGGCCAGGGCCTGATCGGGGGCCGCTTCCGGTGCTCCTGCCACGACCAGGGTCATCTCGCCGCGCAATTTTTCCGGCGCGGCGGCGAGCAGGGCCAGCAGGTCGCCCAGACTGTGGCGCAGGCATTCTTCATAGATCTTGGTCAATTCGCGGCACAGGGCCGCCGGTCGTTGCGCGCCGAAGGCGGCGACCATGTCCTGCAGGGTGGCGGCTATGCGATGGGGGGCCTCGTAGAAAATCAGGGTGCGCGGCTCGGTGCGGAGGGCGTCGAGCCGGACCCGACGCGCACCGCCCTTGGCGGGGAGAAATCCTTCAAAGGCAAAACGGTCGCTGGGCAGACCCGACAGCACCAGGGCGGCGAGGGCGGCGTTGGGGCCGGGGATCACCCGCACCGGCAACTGGCGCGCCCGCAACACGGCAAGGAGGGGGTAACCCGGGTCCGAGAGCAGGGGCATGCCAGCGTCCGAAAGGAGGGCGATGCGCTCGCCGGCGGCGATGCGCTCGGCAATCCGCGGCGCCAGATCCCGTTCATTGTGCTCGTGCAGGGCCAGGGTTTTGGGCTGCAGCCCCAGATGCCGGAAGAGGCGCTGGGCGTGGCGGCTGTCCTCCACCAGGATCAGCTCCGCCTCGGCCATGGCCCGGGCGGCGCGGGGGGACAGATCGTCGAGGTTGCCAATGGGCGTAGCAATAATGGTGAGTTGACCGCTTTGCTCCTGCATCGTCACCCTCCCTCGCGGGTCATTGTTGATGAATGACATATTTCCGCCCCTCGCCTGCTGGATGGCCGCGCATTCCGCTGGCGGCGATTGAATGACCGGGCCATTCTCCATACACTCTGACCATGAAGATGCCATTGCCCCATCACCCTCTGGGTCCTGCCGCGCGCCTGGCGGCGGCCGCGCTCATGGCCCTCGGCCTCGCCGCCTGCGCCAGCTTGCCCCAGCCGGAGGCAACGCCCGTGGCGCCCACGACCAGTGCAAGTCCGGCCGCTGCCGCACCCGCCGAGGCCCCCGCGGCCGCCACCGCCGACCAACTCCTGGCGGCGGGCAAGGACCTGGCCGCTGCCAAAGCATACATCAAGGCGGCCGCCGACACCCAGGGCGATGCCCAGTTGCAGTATTTGCTTGATGCCGCCCATGCCTCCCTGAGCGGTCAGAAACCCCAGGATGCCGTCTTGCTGGCCGATGAAGTGCTGCGCCTGCAGCACGACCCCAAACTGCGGGGCGAAGCGCTGTGGATCCGCTCCCAGGGCCTGATGGACCAGGGGCAGACCCCCAAGGCGCGGGGCAATCTCGAAGAACTCCTCACCCTGGCCAGCACTCCCCAGGGCATTCGCGCCGAAGCCCTCGGCATCCTGGCCACCCTCTACACCCAGGAAGGCCACGACCTCACCGCCCTCAACTTCCTCATCCAACGCGACAATCTGCTGAGCCAGGGGAGCGCGCGCGACGAGAATCACCGCCGCATTCGCGTGCTCCTGGATGCCCAGCCCGTCGCCAAGCTGCAAAACTGGCAGTCGCGCACGGCCAGCCCCCTGGTGCAGGAGTGGATCGCCCTGGATCTCATCGCCCGCAACACCCCCGGCCCGCAGCAGCGGGAACAGGCCATAGCGGCCTGGATGGCCGCCCACCCCCATCATCCCGCCATCCAGTTTTCGGCAAACGCCCCTACGGCGGCAACGGCCGCCAGCGCCCAGGGCGATGTCTGCGCCCTCTTGCCCGCCACCGGACCCTATGCGCCCCTTTCCCAGGCCATCGCCGCCGGCCTGGAAACCTCTGCGCGCTTGACCGGAGGGCCCGCCGTGCGGGTCTATCAGAGCACCGGCAACAGTGAATATACCGCCACCCTCTTTCAACGCGGCGTGAAGGCCGGCTGCGCCGTCTTTGTCGGGCCGTGGCTGCGTCAGGATATCAATGCCGTGGTCGGCGTCCGCCGCCCCAGCGATCCGCCCGTTCTCACCCTCGGGCTGGACCCCGATCTGCACCAGCCGGGACTCTACCAGTTCAGCCAGAGCCGCAATGCGGCCAGCGCCCAGATCGCCCAACAAGGCTTCGCGGCGGGCTATCGGCAGGTCTATCTCCTCTATCCCCAGGACTCCAGCGGCGCCGCCATTCAGGCGGCCTTCCTCAGCGACTGGAAGGGCCTGGGCGGACGCGTGGCCGGGGTGGCCGCCTATACACCGGGACAAGACCCCCAGGCGGCGGTGCAACAGCTTTTCACCGGTGCCATCCCCGCGCGCAGCTTTGTCTTCCTGGTGGCCGACGCCAGCGTTGCCGGACAGGCCGTCCCGGAAATTCACCAGATCAAGCCGGACTTGGCCATCTTCAGTCCCTCCTTGCTGCGTGCCTCGGGATTGCCGAGCGATGCGTCGGCCCTGGCCGGCCTGGCATCCGTGGACATGCCCTGGATCATCGATCCCGCCCAGAGCTGGCCCCAGGCCGCCGCCTTGCTCCATACCCAGCTACCCAACGCCGACGACGCCCAATGGCGGATGGCCGCCTTCGGCCTGGACGCCTATCGGCTCGCCGTGCAAATCCTGCGCCATCAGACTGGCCAAGGCTTGCAAGGTACCACGGGGACACTCCATTTCGGTGCCGACGGCATCGTCGCGCGCGCCATGCAGTGGATGCAGTTCCAGCAGGGCCAAATCGTGCCCCTCGCCCACGCACCGCGGCCCGGATCCTAGCCATGCCTTCGCCACGACAAGTCCTGGGCCAGGCGGGCGAGGAAAGCGCCCTGCAACTGCTCTGTAGCGTCGGCCAGCAACTGATCCAGCGCAATTATTCCTGCCGCATGGGAGAAATAGATCTCATCCTGCTGGATGGCGACACCCTCGTCTTTGCGGAGGTGCGCAGCCGCGGCGGCAGCGCCTATGGCGGGGCCGCCGCCACCGTCACCCGCCCCAAGCAGCGGCGCATCATTCGCGCCGCCGAACATTATCTCCTGAGCCATCCGGAACACAACCGCCGTCCCTGCCGCTTCGACGTCGTCGCCCTCGACGGCCGAAGCGCGCCCCAGTGGATTCGCGATGCCTTCAGAGTGCCCAGCCCATGAATCTCGAAACCCAGCTCCGCAGTGTTTTCGCCGCCAGCGCCGCCGTCAAGCTGCGCGCCGTGGACACCCTTGCCTTGCCGTTGGCCCAGGCCAGCGAGCGTCTGGTTGGCCGCCTGCGCCTGGGCCACCAGGTCCTGGCCTGCGGCAACGGCGGCTCCGCGGGCGATGCCCAGCACCTTGCCTCGGAGTTGGTGAACCGCTTCGAGCAGACCCGCCAAGCCCTCCCCGCCATCGCCCTCACGACGGACAGCTCCGTCCTCACCGCCATTGCCAACGACGTCTGCTATGAGCAGGTCTTTGCCCGGCAGGTGGAGGCCCTCGGCCGCCCCGGTGACTGCCTCGTCGCCATCACCACCTCCGGCAACTCCGCCAGCGTCCTGCAGGCCGTAAGGGCCGCCCAGGCCCGGGGCATGTGGGTGCTCGCCCTCACCGGCCGCGACGGCGGCAACCTGGCCGCCCTGTTGCGCCCCGATGACCTGGAGTTGCGCGTACCGGATCACAACACGGCGCGCATCCAGGAAGTGCACCTGCTCCTCATCCACGGCCTCTGCCTCGGCATCGACGCCGCTTTTGCGCAAAGCCCGACGGCGGCGTCCAGGGACAGCACCGCCAAGATCCAGGACGACTGGCAGACCTTGGCCGGACTGCTCGCCGGCCGCCGCCCGCTGGTCTTTACCAACGGTGTCTTTGATATCCTCCACCGCGGGCATGTGCGCTATCTGGAAGAGGCGCGGGCCGAGGGCGTCTGCCTGGTGGTGGGCGTCAACAGCGACGCCTCGGTGCGGCGCCTGGGCAAGGGCGCCGACCGCCCCATCAATTCCCAGGAGGATCGCATGGCCGTCCTCGCGGGTCTGGCGGCGGTGGACTTTGTCACCGCTTTTGACCAGGACACCCCCCTGCGGCTCATCGAAAGCCTTGCCCCCGATGTCCTGGTCAAGGGCGGCGACTGGCCCGTGGCCCGCATGGTCGGTGCCGACCTGGTTCAGGCGCGGGGCGGGCGCGTCCTGTCCATTCCTTTCCGCCATGAGCGCAGCACGACGGCCCTGCTGCAACGCATCCGGGAGCAGCAGTCATGAAAGCCTTGCCCGCCTTGCGCGCCGCCCTGGATACCGAGCGCGTCCGTGACGATCCCGAAACCCTCGCCCTCTACAGTCACGACGAAACCCCCAGATCCTGCACCCCCGCACTGGTCCTCTTCCCCTCCTGTCATGCGGAAGTGCAGGCCATCGTCCGTATTGCGCGCCGCCACGGCCTCCCCCTCATCGCCCGCGGCGCCGGATCCGGCAATGTCGGTGGCGCGCTCCCGGTGTCCGGGAGCGCCGTCATCAGCTTCGAGTGCATGCAGCGGGTCTTGGACTTCCACGCCGCCGACCGTTACGTCACCGTCGAGGCCGGCTGCATCACCGGCGAGATTGACACCCTCGCCCGCAGCCACGGCCTTTTTTACGCGCCCGACCCCGGCAGCAACCCCTACTGCCGCATCGGCGGCAACCTCGCCATGAATGCCGCCGGTCCCCACGCCGTCAAATACGGGGTCACCCGCGACCACGTCCTCGCCCTGCGTGCGGTCACCGGCGCAGGGGAGGAACTCTGCTGCGGCACCCGCACCAGCAAGGGGGTGGTAGGCTACGACCTCACCCGCCTCCTCGTCGGCAGCGAGGGCACCCTCGCCCTCATCACCGAGGTCACCCTGCGCCTCCTCCCCGCCCCCGAAACCCGTGCCACCCTGCGCGCCTGCTATGTCGACAGCGCCACTGCCTGCGCCGCCGTGCAGCGGGTCATGGCCCAGCGCGTCATCCCCAGCGCCCTGGAGTTCATGGACCCCCACGCCCTGGCCGCCGTGCGCGCCATGGGTGCCGCCGCCGACCTCCCCACCGCCACCCAGGCCCTGCTCCTGGCGGAGGTGGACGGCGACGCCGACAGCATCCCGCGCCAGCTCCACGCCCTGCAGGCAGCCCTGGCGGGGGAGGGGCTGCTGGAGCTGCAGGAAGCCACCGATCAGGCGGCTATCGCCCAACTCTGGGCGGCGCGCAAATCCCTATCCCCGGCCACCAAGGCCATGGCCCCCCTCAAGATCAATGAGGACGTGGTCGTCCCCGTCAGCCGGCTGCTGGAACTTCTTCTGGAAATTGAGGCCATCGCCCGCGATCAACAGCTCCTCATCGTCAGCTTCGGTCACGCCGGCAACGGCAATCTCCACGTCAATTTCCTCGTTCATCCCCGCGACAAGGCCGAAATGGCCCGCGCCCGCCACGGACTTCAGCGCCTTTTCCACCAGGTCCTCGCCCTTGACGGCACCTTGTCCGGCGAGCACGGTATCGGCAGCGAAAAAGCCGCCTTCATCCCCCTGGAACTCAGCCCCGAAAGCCTCGCCCTGCAACGCGGCATCAAGGCCCTCTTTGACCCCGACGGGATCCTCAATCCCGGCAAGCTCTTCCCGCAGGTCTAAGGCATGGATCTCATTCTCCACGCCATCCAACCGGTTCGACAGATCATGCTCAAAAGCTGGCGCGAAGATTTTGCCATGGAAGTCGTGGCCGATACCGCCGCCCACCGCCTCCTGCGCGATGGCGACACCCGCGTCATCCTCTTCCGCGCCGGGGTGATCTGCTTTTTCGATGCCGGCCCCGCCCTGCAGGCACGGGTCATCGCCAAGGTCCAGGCCCAGTTTCCTCCCATTCCCGACCCGCGGGTGGAGGAACTCCCCATCCGCCTGGGGGAACGCGACGGAGTAGGCAGGGACGGCGTCACCCTGCGCGCCATCGACGATGAACGCCTGCTGCTGGTGGCCCTGCGTCTGGCCCAGAGCCTTGCCCTGGAACTCCACGAAGAGGCGGTGGAAACCTTGCTGGAAACCACCCTCAATCTCCTCTCCGAAGTCACCCGCAGCGGCCGCCTGCCCGGCCGCCGACGGGGGCATCTGCGCTTTCTCGCCTCCACCTCCGCCACCCGCACCGAGATCCTCTCCCGCCTCGCCGTGCTGGACAATCCCGACATCGTCTGGGAAGAGCCCGGCCTGGAGATGCTTTCCCGGGAGCTCTCCGCCGACCTGGAGCTCACCAGCCGCTTCCGCGCCCTGGACGAAAAGCTGGACGCCATCCGCGAAGGCCTGGAGGTCATCGTCGTCGCCAGCCGCCACCATCGGGAAACGGTCCTGGAGTGGATCATCATCGTCCTCATCGCCGTGGAGGCCGTGATCATGCTGATGGGTCCCCATTGACCTCCCACGATCTTGCCGGAAGGCAGCAGGAATGAACATGCGCCAACCCACCGACGAAGATCCCGCCGACAGCGAACCGCCGCGCAGCCAGGCGGAAGTCTTCCTGCCGCGCAGCCATACCGGACACTGGAACGATCCCAGCCGCCTGCTGCTCATCGGCCCCGCCTGGGTGGGGGATATGGTCATGGCGCAGGTATTGTTGCAGGTACTGCGCCGTCGCTGGCCGCGCCTGCAGGTGGATGTCCTGGCGCCGCCCGCCAGCATTCCGGTGGCGGAACGCATGCCGGAGGTGCGGCGGGCCATGCCCCTGTGCATCGACCACGGTCAACTGGGGTTGCGTCTGCGGCGCCGGACCGCAGCGGAATTGCGCGCACAGAACTATGACTGGTCCATCTGTCTGCCCAACAGCTTCAAATCCGCGCTGATCCCTTATTGGGCGCATATCCCGACCCGCACCGGTTTCAGCGGCGCGGGGCGCCGTTTGCTCCTGAATGATCGCCGTCGCTTGAACAAAAAGAAACTGCTGCGCACCGTGGATCGCTTCGTCGCCCTCGGACTGCCGCTACGCCTTCCACAACCCACGCAACTGCCCGCGCCCCGTTTACAGGTAAACCGGGCGGCCCTTGCCACGACCCTGCAGCGGCTGGGCATAAGCCCGCCACAACGGCCCCTGGTCGCCCTGGCGCCCGGCGCCGAATATGGTCCGGCCAAGCGCTGGCCGGTGCACCACTGGAGTACCCTGGCCCAGGCCCTAATAGAACGCGGCTATGCCGTCTGGATTTTCGGCAGTCCCAAGGATGCAGAAATCACTCGGGCCATAGCGGCGGACGTCCCGGAAACCCTTGACCTGGGGGGCCGGACCACCCTGTTGGAAGCTCTGGACCTGCTGTCACTCGCCCCCCTGACGGTCAGCAACGACTCTGGTCTGATGCATGTGGCAGGGGCCGTCGGCAGCCGGGTCATTGCGCTCTATGGCTCCACCCCCCTCGGCATGACGCCCCCCCTCTCCGCCAGGGCGCAGGCTCTACGCATCGATCTGCCCTGCAGTCCATGCGGAAAGCGCGAGTGTCCACTCCAACATCACCGCTGTATGGAAGATCTCAGGCCGGAATACGTTCTTCGCCAGATCTTCGGGATATAGGCCGCGAACGGATACAAAAATACCCCGACTTACGGGTCGAGGCGAGGAGAGGAGGAACCAAGCAGGAGGAAAACTAAAATGCGTAGGTCAGCATCACCCGGTTGTAGATGAAGGAATGCCCCGTGTTGAAACCGGCACCATTACCAAATTGTGCGCTCGTTCCGGTAGCCAGTTCCACCCGGTCACGAATGGAAAGCCCCTTGAATGCGCCACCCGGGAAGTAGGTCAGATCAAAATATGGATAACTGCTGCTACCATTATAATAGGTGGTGAAATGCGCGAAGGCCGCGATGGCCAGGAATTTCTGGCCCATCAAGTCAAGATGTTGTGCTATCTTGATCTTGTAACCATGCCCAGGCCCCAGATTATCCGCAAAACCACGAATCATTGCCGTCGTATATAGTGGATCAGTGGCATAGCCCACGGTATAGGGTGACACTATTCCACCGTTTAAAAATCCGCCGGTCTGTGGCGCAAGTGCGTTATAGGCCACACTCAACGTCCCGTCACCCATACCGGTTTTGTAGTTCACGCCACCAATGACGCCCCAGGCCGTGGCGTCAACCCCTTGCCGGGATAGCAGGGAACCACCCCACTCACGCATGTACTGGGCGCCCACAAATGGATCAAACCCCGTCCCGGTTTTCAGCGTATAATCCGCTGTCGTATAAAACATCTTGGCGAATTGATAAAAATCATAGTACCAAGCAGTCGCCTTGGCGCCCATCAGGGAATACGAGGCGCCAAAAGCCAGGGTACCACTGGTCGATGGGGCACCAGTCGGCAACTTTGTACCACCACCGTATAGTTCATCCCCCTCGTAATTAGCAGAATAAAACAGGTTGTCATTGTAATAACTATTCGATGTGCGACTCTTCCAGCGGAAAATACGCATGCCATACAGATGCAAATCGTGATAAGGAGAAACATCGGCAAACACACCCTGATAAGTGGCGGGCAACATGCGTGAATCCGAGCCGTTCATCCAGGGCGTATCCAACTCCTGATCGCCCGCCCGGATCAACAGCGTTTTTGGAATCTCATATTGGAGGTAAGCCTGCCCCAGGGCATCGATGGACTGCGGACCCATCACCGTCGTATCCAAATGTGGGTAGGTCGGCCCGCCACTGGTATCATTCGCCCCGAGCCCGTGCGCGGTAAAGAAACTGACGCCTACACCAAAGCCGCCCAGAAAAGATGCCGTCTTGATATTCAGGATACCACCCAGACTAAAGACATCCTGATTGTAGGTATTGGGTCCGGTTGCACCATAATCCCGGCTGAAATAATAAGAGCGGATCTGGCCATCGATCTTGCTCTGCTTGAAAAAATCGGTCAGCGTTTCGGCTTGGGCTGAGACACTGACGCCACACAGGACGGCGACCGTCGCGATGACAATGCGCTTTTTGATAAACACAACACCCCCCTCTTTTGGTGTTCTTGAAATGATGCCGCCTATGGTAAAGGGCTAACATGACACTATTATGACGTTTTTATGAACTTTTTGTGACGCTATCTCCATATAAATACAATCCCCGGTCACCTTCGGCGAACGGAGTGCCGCGCGACGGAATCCCCATCATCCCCAAAAGTCTTTGCATTACCCGATGTTCGTGGGAAACTGCAACCTGATCTGTTGCCCACCGGGATCCGCATGCCACTGGAAATCCGTCACCTGCGCACTATTGAGGCAGTCGCCCAGTTCGGCAGCCTCGCCGCGGCGGCGCAACGTCTGCACCTCACCCAGTCCGCGCTCTCCCACCAGTTGCGCGGGCTGGAAGCAGAATATGGCGTCAGTCTCCTGGACCGGGAACGTGGCGCGCAGTTGCGCCTGAGCCCGGCAGGGGAACGGCTCCTGGCCTTGGCGCGTGAAGTGCTGCCCCTGCTGCGCCAAACCCAGGAGGAGTTGCGGCGGTTGGCGGCCGGCAGCAGCGGGCGGCTGCGCATTGCCGTGGAGTGCCATACCTGTTTTGACTGGCTGACGCCGGCCATGGACCGCTTCCGCGAGGAGTGGCCGGCGGTGGAGATGGATCTGCTGTCGGGCTTTCAGGATCCCTTGCCCCTGCTGCAAAGCGGGCAGGCGGATCTGGCGATACTGGCGGCACCCGAGAACGCCGTGGCCGGTATCTGCATTCACCCCCTCTTTCGCTATGAGGTGGTGGGCCTGGTCAGCCCCCGCCATCCCCTGGCCGAGCGCGATTTCCTCTTGCCCGAGGACTTCCTGGAGGAAACCCTCATCAGCTATCCCGTCGAAGACCGGCGCCTGGATCTGCTCCGCGACTTTCTCCTCCCGGCGGGCGTGCAGCCCTGGCGGCGACGCCACGCCGAACTGACGGTCATCATCCTCCAGCTCGTCGCCTCCGGACAGGGTGTGGCCGCCTTGCCCGCCTGGGCGGTGGGGAGCTATGGCGAAAAGGGCTACGTTCGCGCCCTGCCCCTGGGGCCGGAAGGGCTCTGGCAGACCCTCCACGCCGCCACCACCGCGGCCCAGGCCGTCCTGCCGCACATGCAGGCATTCCTCGCCGAAGTGCGCCGCGGCGTGACGGCCAATCTGACGGGGGTGGAGCCCTGGCAAGAAGCGTAGCTCATCCCAACGAGCCACCTATCCCGTAGGAACGGCCCATGGCCGCCGCCAGCGGCTGCCCGCTCGGAAGGCGGGGACTTGACACAGGATCGTTGTTTCCCGCTAAAGCGGTCGCATCTCACCGGCACCACCTGCCCATGGACGGCGCCCTGCGCTATGCTATGGTCCCGAAGGGGGTATTGCCATGTCCAAGCAGGAACTCGTTTTTGACGCCGATCTCATCCGCCGTTACGACCAGCCCGGTCCGCGCTACACGTCTTATCCCACCGCACCCCATTTTCACCGCGGTTTTGACGAAGCGGCGCTGATCCGCGAGATGGCGGCATCCAACGCCGGCGCGCGGCCGCTGTCGCTCTACTTCCATCTGCCCTTTTGCGAACACCTGTGTTTTTATTGCGCCTGCACCAAGATCGTCACCCGCCACCACGAATGGGGCACCCCCTATGTGGCCCGCCTAGACCGGGAAATGGCGCTGGTCCGCCGGCACATCGACGGCGGGCGGCCGGTCACCCAGCTCCATTTCGGCGGCGGCACGCCCACCTTTCTCCGCCAGGCGGACATGGCCGCCCTGCTGGATCGCATTCGCCACCATTTCCACCTGCTCCCCGACGACCAGGGCGAGTACGGCATCGAGCTCGACCCCCGCGCCTTGGAGCCGGGCACCCTGGCGCTCCTCCGGGACTTCGGCTTCAACCGCATCAGCTTAGGGGTGCAGGATCTGGATCCCGAGGTGCAAAAGGCCGTTCACCGCGAGCAAAGCGAGGAACTGACCTTTGCCGTCCTGGACGAGGCGCGGGGCCTGGGCTACCGTTCCGCCAGCCTCGACCTCATCTACGGGCTGCCCCTGCAGACGGAGGACAGCTTTGCCCGCACCCTGGAGCGGGTGCTTCATTGGCGCCCCGATCGCCTCTCCATCTTCAACTACGCCCATCTGCCCAACCGCTTCCAGCCCCAGCAGCGCATCCGCGATGAAGACCTCCCCGGCCCCGACGCCAAACTGCGCATCCTCGCCAACAGCATCGGGCAACTGCAGGCGGCGGGCTATGTCTACATCGGCATGGACCACTTCGCCCTCCCCGACGATGAACTGGCCCTCGCCCAGCGCGACGGCACGCTCTACCGCAACTTCCAGGGCTACTCCACCCATGCCGGGGCCGACCTCCTGGCCTTCGGCATGAGCGCCATTGCCATGGTCGGGCCGTCTTACAGTCAGAACCTCAAGGAGCTGGACGCCTGGGGAGCGGCCGTGGACAGCGGCCACCTGCCGGTGGAGCGCGGCCTGCGCCTGAGCGACGAGGACCTCCTGCGCCGCCATATCATCACCCGCCTCATCTGCGACTTCGCCCTGGACTTCGACCGCATTGCCGCGCAGTTCGGCATCGACTTTCCGCAGCACTTCGCCGCCATCCTCCCCCGCCTCCGGCAGATGGCCGGCGACGGTCTGCTGCGGATGGATGCCGGCGGCCTCACCGTCACCCCCCAGGGCCGCCTCCTCATCCGCCACGTCTGCATGGCCTTCGATGCCTATCTGGATGTCAAGCCCGTCCAGTATTCGCGAGTGATCTGAGGCGCAACCTTTTCCTTGACTTTCCAGGCCCTTCTCCTTATCTTCTCTGGCCTTAAACGAGCATTCCGTAGGAACCGATCCCATGAAGCGTACCTTTCAACCCAGCATCATCCATCGCAAGCGGACCCATGGTTTTCGCGCCCGCATGGCCACCCCCTCCGGTCGCCTTGTCTTGAAGCGCCGTCGCGCCAAGGGCCGTCGTCGCCTGTCCGCCTAAGGACATGCCACTGGCGGCGGGCCGTTCCTTCCGCTTGACGCGAACCGAGCGGCTGCGCAGCAAGACCGACATCCAGCGGGCGTTGCGCCATGGGAAGAAGCGGGTCTTTCCGGAGCTGGTGATTTACACGCTCCCCAACTCCCTGGACAAGCCGCGTCTGGGGCTGGCCGTAAGCCGCAAGGTCGGCGGTGCCGTCCAGCGCAATCTGGTCAAACGCCGTCTGCGCGAGGCCTTCCGCCTGCGTACCCGGCCGTGGCCCGCCTGGGACGTCATGGTAGTGGCCCGCAACAGCAGCAAGGACCTGTCCCTGGATGCCATGCGGGAGCGGCTGGATCGTGTCCTGGGACATGGGGGAGCCGCAACGTGCGCCACATCCTGATCCTTTTCGTTCGCGCCTACCAATACTTGCTCAGCCCTTTTCTCGGACATAGTTGCCGCTACTACCCGACTTGTTCAGAATATGCCTGCCAGGCCCTGGCGCGCCATGGCGTGATCAAGGGGTCCTGGCTCGCCATCAAACGTATCGGCCGCTGCCATCCCTGGCATCCGGGCGGTGTAGATCCGGTTCCTTAAAATACCACTGGGGCTCCATGGACACGCAGAAGACCATCCTCGCCGTCGCACTGTCGGTTATCGTCCTCCTGCTCTTTCAAGCCTGGATGGAGCGCGAATCTCCCCATCCCACCACAGGGACCGTTGCGACCGCCCAAAGCCCGCGCAGCCCCGCCGCGGCCGCACCCATCGCCGCAGCGCCGCCGACCACCAGCGCGGCCGTGGCCCAGGCCCCCGCCAGCCTGAGCATGGGGGGACCGAGCATCCCCTTCCAAACTCGGGTATTTACCGGCCGGATCGCCCTCCTGGGCGGCGGCATCGAAACCCTGGGCCTGCGCGATTACCCCGTGTCCGTGGACAACCCCGCCCCCTATCCTCTCCTCGATACCCAAACCCAGCGCCTGACGGTACAGCAGAGCGGTTTTGTGGCAAGGGACGGTGAAGTGCTGGAGCCGCAATACAGCGCTCCTCAACAGCAGGGCCCCCTGGGCCGGGAGCCCATCACGCTGAACGGCCGGGCAGGGCCCCTCAAGGTGGAAAAGACCCTCATCTTCCAGCCCGACAGCTATGTGGTGGAGGAACGGATTCAGGTCACCAATACCGGCGCCACGCCCTGGAGCGGCAGCTACTTCGATCAGATCCTGCGCAATGGCCGGGAAGAAAGCCACTGGTTCATGTCCATCTTTACCGGTGCGGTCCTCCAGCACGACGGTAGCTTCAGCAAGGAGAGCTTCAGCGATCTGCGCAGCCACCCCGTCGTCCGCCAGGGGCCGGGCTGGGCGGGCATGATGGACCATTACTTTCTGACCGCCGTCCTGCCGCCCAAGGACAGTCCGAGCCAGGTCTACGCCCGTCCCGTCGGCGAAAATTACGCCGCCGGCGTTACGCTGGCCTTACCTACCCTGGCCCCTGGCCAGAGCACCACGATCCACCAGGAATTTTTCCTTGGACCCAAGCTCCAGCAGACCCTCGCCGGCCTCGGCCGCGGCCTGGAGCAAACCGTGGACTATGGCTGGTTCGCCGTCATTGCCGAGCCCATGCACTCGCTCCTCAACTGGTTCCATGGCCTGACCGGCAACTGGGGGCTGGCCATCGTGCTGCTGGTGGTGGTCGTCAAGGCGCTCTTCTTCTATCCCTCGGCCATCAGCTACCGCTCCATGGCCAACATGCGCAAGCTCCAGCCCAAACTGGAACAGATCCGCAAGGACTGTGGGGATGACCGGCAAAAGATGGGGCCGGCGATGATGGAGCTCTACCGTAGCGAGAAGGTCAACCCCATGGCCGGCTGCCTGCCCATCTTCATCCAGATGCCGGTCTTCATCTCTCTGTACTGGGTATTGGTGGAGAGCGTCTCCCTGCGTCAGGCGCCCTTCATCCTGTGGATCCATGACCTTGCCGCACCCGATCCCTACTACATCCTGCCCCTGCTCATGGGGGTGAGCATGTTCATCCAGCAGCGTCTCAACCCGGCGCCCTCGGACCCCATGCAGAAACGGATCATGTCGGCGCTGCCGGTGGTTTTTGCCGTCTTTTTCTCCTTTTTCCCGGCCGGGCTCGTGCTTTACTGGCTGGTGAACAACCTCATCTCCATTGGCCAGCAATATTTCATCACCCGACGCATCCTGGCCAGCACCTAGGGGCGCCCGGCCCCGGCCATGAGCCGCTACCAGCAGGGCGATAGCATTGCCGCCATCGCCACCCCGCCCGGGGTGGGTGGGGTCGGCATCCTCCGCCTCTCGGGCCCGGGCGCCTTGGGCATCGCCCTGGAAATCACCCGGAGCCGGACGCTGCGCCCGCGTCACGCTCATTTTCGGCGTTTCCATGAGGCGGACGGAGCCCTCATCGACCACGGGATCTGCCTCTATTTCCCGGCGCCGGCCAGCTATACCGGTGAAGATGTGGTGGAGCTGCAGGGCCACGGCAGCCCTGCCGCCTTGGGCGCCCTCCTGGCCCGCGCCATCGCCTTGGGCGCGCGCGCGGCGCGAGCCGGAGAATTCAGCGAAAGGGCCTTTCTCAACGGCCGCCTGGACCTCGCCCAGGCGGAGGCCGTGGCCGACCTCATCCATGCCCGCAGCGCTATCCAGGCACGAGCCGCCGCAGCCAGCCTGGAGGGGGCTTTTTCCACCGCCGTGACTGGCATTCACGACGCCCTGTTGACCCTGCGCGCCTGGATCGAGGCGGGACTGGATTTTTCCGAGGAAGAGCTCGGGGCCGAATACGAAGAGACCATCGCCCGGCAGCTCAGCGCCCTGGCCGCCGCTCTGGACGATCTTCTGGCCACGACCCGGCACGGCGCCCGCCTGGCCATGGGTGGGCGGGTAGTCCTGGCAGGCCGTCCCAACGTCGGCAAATCCAGCCTGCTCAATGCCCTCGCCCAGCGCGATACGGCCATTGTCACCGCCATCCCCGGCACCACCCGCGACCTGCTGCGGGAAGAAATCCTCATCGACGGCCTGCCCGTCGAGCTCATTGATACCGCGGGGCTGCGCCAGGCCGGCGATGCCGTGGAGGCCGAAGGCATTGCCCGCGCCCGCAAGATCCTGGAAAGCGCGCAATGCGTCCTCCTGGTCGCAGATGCGGCCAGCGGCTGGCAGGCCGAGGACAGCGAGATCCTGGCGGCCCTTCCCGCCCGGCCACGGCTCATATTGTGGAACAAGGCCGACCTGGTACCTCGTTCCCCCTCCGGCCCCGAGGGGGAAAAGAGCCTCGCGGTTTCGGCGCGCAGCGGCACGGGGCTGGAGGAGTTGCGCACCGCGATGGCGGGGGCCCTGGGCTGGACGGACAGCGCCGCCACGCCCTTCAGCGCCCGCCGCCGCCATGTGGAGGCCCTGGAAAGCTGCCGCCGCCATCTGCAACAGGCCCTCGGCCTACACCAGCAACAGGCCCCGGCCGAACTGGTGGCCGAAGCCCTGCGGCTGGCCGGCAGCCACCTGGCCGAGATCACCGGACAGGTAGGGGTGGAAGATCTCCTCGGCAAGATTTTTGGCAGTTTTTGCGTGGGCAAATAAGCGCGCCTGTTCAAGCCAAGGCGATCCTCCTGAGCGGACTATCCCTCAGTAAGGCGGCGTCCATCCCGGCGGCTGATCCTTGAAGCGGCGATGCACCCACCAGTATTGCTCCGGGGCGCGACGGATGGCCTGTTCCAGGCTCCGGTTCATGGCGGCGGCATCCTGCTCGGCATCGCCGCTGGGGAACTGGGGCCCCATGGGGATGATCTCGATGCGAAAGCCCTTTCCCCAGGGCAGACGGTAGGCGAAAAGGCCGAAAACGGGCGTATCTTGGCGCGCGGCCAGACGTCCCAGCAAGGGGGTGGTACAGGCCGGACGACCAAAAAATGGGGCACAGACACCCTCGCTGGGATCGACATTCTGGTCCGGCAGGACGCCCACGGCGGTACCCTGCTTCAGCGCCTGCAAGAGGGGACGGATGCCGTTTTCCTTCTTGCTCAGGCGGGCGCCGCTGCGGCCGCGGCCCGCGACCATGAGCGCGTTGATGGCAGGATTGCGGGTATCCATATACATCACAGTCACCGGCCAACGCTGGCCGATATAGAGGACTGCGGCCTCCCAGGCGCCCAGGTGCGCGGTAAAGAGGATGACGCCCCGCCCCTCGGCCATGGCCGCATCCACCGCCGCGGCGCCGGAGACCTCGCGAATCAGGCCCAGGGCGCGGGGGAGGGGCCAATACCAGAGGGGGCCCAGATCCAGCGCGGCCTGGCCGAGGGCGCGAAAATGGCGGCGGCGCAGTCGCTGCCGGTCCCTGGGGCTGGCGGCCGGGTAGGCAATGGCAAGGTTCGTATCCACCACCCGGCTGGTTCGCCGCAGGGTGAGCATGGCCACACAACCCAGTCCCGCGCCGGCCATGGCACGCAGGGCATCGGGCAGCAGCGCCGCCAACCGCAAGGTGAGCGCCGCCCACTGGGCAAGCACTTTCTGCCCCAGCGTACTTTCCTGTGCCATCTTCCCTCCATTCCCGCCAACACCAGCGCTTTCCTTAACCGCGGCCCTTGGTTATATTGCTCGCTTATGCAATGCTCCGAATCCGGCGACCTGGTCCTCCTTGGCGGTACCTTCGACCCCATCCATTACGGCCATCTTCGCGCTGTGGAAGAGGTTCGCCAAGCACTGGGCATTGCCCGCATTTTACTGATTCCCGCCGGACATCCTCCGCATCGGCAAAGCCCCTGGGCCGATGCCCGGCACCGTCTGGAAATGACCCGCCACGCCGTGGCCCGGCATCCCCACATCGCGGTCAGCGCCATGGAAATCGAACGACCGGGTCCATCCTACACCGTCGAGACCCTGCGCGCCCTACGCCAGGAACGGCCCGAGGCGGTGCTGGCGATGGTCATCGGCATGGACGCCTTTCTCCGTTTCGACACCTGGCACGACTGGGAAGAAATCCTCGACCTCACCCACCTGGTGGTCACGGGCCGGCCGGGATGGCCGGCGGCGGAGCTCCCCGAAGGCCTGCGCCAAACCCTCTATCAACGTCGCTGCGACCGTGCCAGCGCCCTGCGCGCACAACCCGCGGGCAAGATCCTTTTTCATACCGTGACCGCCCTGGAGATTTCCGCCACCCAGATCCGCAGCCTCCTGGCCCGCGGCCATAGCCCACGCTTTTTGTTACCCGATGTGGTCTTGGATTATATTGAAGCAGAGGGTCTTTACCAAAGCCCATCGCCATTGCCAAAGGAACCAGCACCTTGTTGACTGTAGAAGCATTGCGGGACCTCGTGGTCTCTACCCTGGATGAACACAAAGGCGGCGATATCAAGGTCATCGATGTCCGCGCGCAAACCGACATCACCGACTATCTGGTCATTGCCTCCGGCAATTCGGACCGCCAATTGCGCGCCCTCGCCGATGCCGTCGCCACGGCGGCCCGCGCCCAGGGAACCCGTCCCCTGGGGGAGGAAGGCCTCACCGCAGGAGACTGGGTCCTGGTGGATCTCGGTGACGTGGTCGTGCATCTGATGCGGCCCGAGAGCCGGGATTTTTACCAACTGGAACGCCTGTGGGGTGAGTTGCCACGGGTACGGGGCCATAGCGAAAGCCATTGAACCCATGCGCTTGTGGATATTGGCCCTCGGTACGCGCATGCCCGGCTGGGTGGAGGCGGGCGTCAGCGAGTATGCCGCGCGGATGCCGTCCCACTTCCAGGTCCTGTGGCGCTCCCTGCCCCTGGCGCGACGGGGAAGGGGAGGCGATCCTGCGCGCTGGCGGCGGGAAGAGGGGGAGCGCATCCTGGCCGCCACCCCCGCCGGCGCGGAGCGGGTGGCCATGGAAGTCACCGGGTGCGCGCTGAGCAGCGAGGCGCTGGCGCAACGGGTCGATGGCTGGCTCGGCGGCGGACGGGACGTGGCCCTATGGATTGGGGGACCCGACGGCCTCGATCCGGCCTTGCGGCCCGATTGGCGCTGGTCGCTGTCGCCCCTGACCATGGCCCACCCGGTGGTGCGCGTGGTCGTAGCCGAACAGATTTACCGCGCCTGGAGCATCCAGGCCGGGTTGCCTTATCATCGCGCAGGAGAGGAGCATCAACACCATGCGTAACCGGCCCATCAGGACCCTTTTGACTCGCCTCGGATTCCCGCTCGCCCTCATCCTGGGCCTGAGCGCCTGCGCCCAGATGGTGCAGCCCAGCCCCCAGGAGAGCGCTACGGGCAGCATTGCCGTGCAGGAAGGACGGGTGCGCATCCTCGCCCTCTCGCCGGCGGTCAGCCCGGCGCAACTGGCACCGGCGCGCCGCGCCCTCGCCGCGGCCCAGGCGGCGGCCAACGCGGGCAACTACCTCCTGGCCGAGCGTCAGACCCTGCTCGCCCGAAGCCTTTTGGACAACGTCGAAATCCGGCTCAAGGAGACCCCCATGGAGGCCCGGAAGGCCGCCCTGGAGCAACAAATCACGGACTTGCAAAGCCGCATCGCCGCGACTCGCCAGGCCATCAACCAGGCCAAGGCCCAGCTCGCCAAGGAGGGCCAGTAATGCGGCGCATCGTCCTGGTCACCAGCCTGATTCTCAGCGCCGCTCCCGCAGTCAGCAATGCCGCGCCGGCCACCCAGATCCAGGGCGCGGAACAACGCTTGCTGGCCGCGCAACACGTCGCCCCCATTCCGCCAGCCACCCTGGACAGCCTGCGCAACGCCCTCGCCCTCATGAAGCAGGATCAGGCGCAAGCGGTCCTGTTCCAGGTCGACGCCCGGATCTTTGCTGCGCGGATGGAAGGCCTTGCCGAAATCCGCGGGCAGGAGGCCCAACAACGTCAACTTGATGGCCTTCAGGAACAGGTGCAGCGCCTCGGCACCCAATACCAGGCCTTGCAGGCAGAATATGGCCATTTGCGCCAACAGCTCGCCGCCAAGACCATGAGCACAGCCCAAACCCAGCATCTGGAGCAGGAAATCCAGCAGCAAAAGACCCAGCTCCAGCAGGAAGAAAAACGGGTGGCCGCCCTGGCGGGGCAAAGCCAGCAGAGCGCCGCGCCAGCCTATGCCAAGGCCCTCACGGTCTACGCCCAGGTCCGCGCCGCCAGCGACGGCGTGCATGTCAGCATGCCTGCCGCCAGTCTCTTTGCCGACAATGCCCGCCTTTCCAGCGCCGGCCGGCAACGCCTGCAGGCCATGGCCAGCATCCTCAAGCAGGCCTCGGCCAGTCAGGTCCTGGTGCGCGTCGCGCCCCAGCCGGGTGGAATCAGCCTCGCCACCCAGCGCGCCGAGGCCATTCTCCACGCCCTGCGCCAGGACGGCATTCCCGACCGGGTCCTCGCCCTGGCCACGGGCTCCGGCCTGACCCCCGGCACGGCGGAACTCCTGCTGGTGGGCCAAGCCGCACCGTGACGACCCTGTTCCTGGCATCGGCTTCGCCCCGGCGGCTGGCCCTCCTCCGACAAATCGGCTACAGCCCCCTGCCCGTCCCCACCGCTATCGACGAAACGCCGCTGCCGGGCGAGGACCCTGCCGCCCAGGCGCTGCGCCTGGCCATGGCCAAGGCCGCCGCCGCCCGGGAGCGCCCCGCTGCCCTCATCCTGGCGGCCGATACCATCGTCAGCGTCGATGGACAGGCCTTTGGCAAACCCCGCGACTTTCCTTCCGCCCAGGAGATGCTGGAGGCCTTGGGGGGACGCTGGCACACCGTGCATACCGCCGTTGTCGTCACCCGCTCCGGGCGCAATGCCCAGTGCCTCAGCACCAGCAGGGTGCAGATGCGGCGCCTGGACGCACGGGAGATAGCCGCCTACTGGGCCAGCGGTGAGCCGGCGGACAAGGCCGGCGCCTATGCCATTCAAGGGCTCGGCGCCCTTTTCATCACCGCCCTGGAGGGCTCCTACAGCGGTGTCATGGGCCTCCCCCTCTTTGAAACCGGGCAGCTCCTGGGCACCTTCGGCTGTCCCCCTCCCTTTCTCCATGGACTGTCATGAGCGAAGAGTTATTACTCAATATCACCCCCCAGGAAATCCGCGTTGCCCTGGTGGACAACGGCGTCTTGCAGGAACTGCAGATCGAGCGCAGCAGCCATCGCGGACTGGTGGGCAATATCTACAAGGGTATCGTCCGCCGCGTCCTGCCCGGCATGCAGGCGGCCTTCATCGATATCGGCCTGGAGCGCACGGGTTTTCTCCATGCCGCCGATATTCAGGAAGAAGAGGCGGACCCCGGCAGCGAAACCGATGTGGAAACCCGCCCCGGGCACAGCGAGACGCGCAACGTCAGCGCCCTGCTCCATGAAGGTCAGGAAGTGGTGGTCCAGGTCATCAAGGATCCTCTCGGCAGCAAGGGCGCGCGCCTGTCCACGCGCATCACGCTGCCCGGCCGCTTCCTGGTCTATATGCCCTATGTACCACGCATCGGCGTATCCGGACGCATCGAATCTCCCGAAGAGCGCAGCCGCCTCAAGGGCATCCTCAAGGCCCTGATCCCCCCCGACGAACCGGGCGGTTTCATCATCCGCACCCTCGCCGAGGGGGTGGAGGAAATCGACTTCAGCAGCGATCTGGATTTTCTCCGCCGCCTCTGGCAGTCCATCCGCGCCCGCCTGGAAACGCACCCTGCCCCCGGCGAGATCCACCGCGACCTCAATCTGGCCCTGCGCGTCATGCGCGACGTGATGTCCGACAACATCCAGCGGGTACGCATCGACTCCCGCGAAACCTTTGAAGCGGCGCTGGCCTTTTGTCAGGGGATCATTCCGGAGGTGGTGGACCGCATCGAGCTCTATGCCGGTGATCGGCCCCTCTTTGACCTCTACAATGTCGAAGACGAGATCGATCGCGCCTTGCAACGCCGGGTCACCCTCAAGTCCGGGGCCTATCTCGTCATCGATCAAACGGAGGCCCTCACCGCCATCGATGTGAATACGGGCGGTTTCGTGGGTCGGCGCAACCAGGAAGAAACCATCCTCAAGACCAATCTGGAGGCCGCTGCGGCCATCGCCCGCCAACTGCGCCTGCGCAACATCGGCGGCATGATCATCATCGACTTCATCGACATGGAAGACCCGGAGCACAAACGCCGGGTGCAGCGCGCCCTGGAAAAGGCCCTGCAAGGGGATCGCGCACGCAGCACGGTGACCCAGATCTCCACCCTGGGACTGGTGGAAATGACGCGCAAGCGGACCCGCGAGAGCCTCGCCCAGATTCTTTGTGAACCCTGCCCTTATTGCCAGGGCCGCGGCATCATGAAAACCCCGGAAACCATCTGTTACGAGATCCTGCGCGAGATCGTGCGCGAAACCCGCGCCTATCCGGCCGAACGCTTTGTGGTCCTGGCGGGCCCCGGCGTGGTAGAACGGCTCCTCGACGACGAAAGCGCCAGTTTGGCCAGCCTGGAAGAGTTCATCGGCCGACCCGTCCGTTTGCAGGCCGAGGCCACCTACACCCAGGAACAGTACGACATCATCTTGATGTGATCCGTGCCGTCGGACCGGCTACCGGCGGGCCGAGTACGATCAGGCCGCGCAGCCGGGCGGCCAGCTTCGGCCCCACCCCCGGCACCGCGGCCAGCGCCGCCTTACCGGGAAAGGGCCCATGGGCGGCGCGAAAGGCCACGATGGCCGCGGCACGGCGCGCCCCAATCCCTGGCAGGTCCTGCAGTTGCCGCGCATCGGCCCTGTTGATATCCACCATGGCGGGGCGGAGGGGCTCGGCTTGCGCCAATCCCTTCCCCGGACAGAAACCCAGGAGCAGCAGGGCAACCACGATCCCGACCCAGCTTCGCCCCATGCCGACCGGGCGCGCCTCAGGCCCGGAGCGCGGCGCGGATCTTCTCGGCCATGGCCGCCAGCGCCGCGTCGCCCACGTCCTGGGCCAGGGCGAAATTGAGCTCCGTCAGGGCGTTCATGGGGATCAAATGGACATGGGTATGGGGCACTTCCAGGCCCGCCACCATGACGCCCACCCGCTTGCAGCCGGTGACCCGCTCCAGCGCCGGTACGATCCGCTTGGCAAAGGGCAGGAGGCCCGCCAGGGTCGCGTCATCCAGGGTAAAGATATAGTCATGCTCGATCTTGGGAACGACCAGGGTGTGCCCCGGCCGCACCGGCCGGATGTCCAGGAAGGCCAGATAGCGGTCATCCTCCAAGAGCTTGTGGGCGGGAATCTCCCCCCGGATGATGCGGGTAAACAAGGTGCTCATTGCTCCGTCTCCTTTATGGCCTGCAATACTTCCCGGGCCGCCGCCAGGGTTGCGGCGATTTCCGCCGCGCCGTGGGCTGCCGAGACAAAACCCGCCTCATAGGCGCTGGGGGCCAGGTACACGCCGCGTTGCAGCAGGCCATGGAAAAAACGCCCGTAGCGCTGCGCATCCGCCGCCATGACATCGTCAAAGCTCCGTACCGGACGATCATGGAAAAACCACCCGAACATCCCCGGCACCCGGTTGATCTGCAAGGGGACCTGCAGGGCGCCCGCGCACTCGGCCAGACCCTGACAAAGTGCCTCCGTCGCAGCGGCCAGTTCGGTATGGAAACCGGGCCGTTCCAGCAGGCGCAAGGTCGCCAAACCCGCCGCCATGGCCACCGGATTACCGGAGAGAGTCCCGGCCTGATAGACCGGCCCATTGGGCGCCAGGGATTCCATGATCTCCCGGGCGCCACCCACCGCACCAACCGGCAGGCCGCCGCCAATGATCTTGCCCAGCGTCGTCAGGTCCGGGCGCACCCCGTAGAGGGCTTGGGCGCCCCCCAGGGCTACCCGGAAACCCGTCATCACCTCATCGAAGATGAGCACGCATTCATATTGATCACAAAGGGCCCGCAGACCGGCGAGAAAGCCGGGCGCGGGCGGCACGCAGCCCATATTGCCGGCAATGGGCTCGACAATGATGGCCGCCACATCGTAACCAAAGCGCGTCATCATCTGCGCCGTCTCATCGAGATCGTTGTACGGCAGGACCAGGGTAAGCCGGGCCAGGTCCTGGGGAATCCCGGCGCTGGAGGGCTGTCCCAGGGTCAGGGCGCCGGATCCGGCCTTCACCAGCAGGCTGTCGCTATGGCCGTGATAATTGCCTTCAAACTTGATGATCTTATCCCGGCCCGTATAGCCCCGCGCCAGGCGCACCGCGGTCATCACCGCCTCGGTGCCGCTGGAGGTCATGCGGACTTCCTCGATGCTGGGCATCAGGCGGCAGACGGTCTCCGCCATCTCCACCTCGATGGCCGTCGGCGCCCCGAAACCCAGACCGTTGGCCATCTGTGCCGCCACCGCGGCGAGGATCTCGGGGTGGGCGTGGCCATGGATCATGGGCCCCCAGGAGCCCACATAATCGATATAACGCCGCCCCTCCACATCCCAGAGGTAAGAGCCGGCGGCACGCTCCACAAAGACCGGGTCACCACCCACGCCGCGAAAGGCCCGCACCGGCGAGTTGACCCCCCCGGGAATGACTTTCCGGGCTGCATGAAACAGGTCATGGGATGAACGCGTCATCAATACTCCTTATAATTGCGGTAATGAATGGATGCGCTGCGGGTCCGCAGCAACGGCGCTTCAAGCATGCGCAAACAGGGCCGCACAACGGCGTGTGGCGGCCTCCACATCGGGGGCGGCAAAGAGGGCCGAGACCATGGCCAGGCTGTCGGCGCCAGCCGCGACGAGCGCGCCGCCGTTGGCCGCCGTGATCCCGCCAATGGCGACGATGGGCACAGCCAGGGCTTGCCGCGCGTGGCGCAGGACGTCCAGGCTCACCACCGGGGCAAGGGGCTTGGTGGTGGACGGAAAAAAGGAGCCGAAGGCGACATAGTCGGCACCCGCCGCCACCGCCCGCTGCGCCCCCTCCACACTGCCATAACACGATACCCCGATGAGGATCTCCTCCCCCAGCGCCCGGCGCAGTTCGTCCAGGGGCGCGTCCTCCTCCCCCACATGCAGGGCCGGTGCGGCCACGGACCGGGCCAGGGCCGGGTCATCGTTCACCACGAAAAGGGCGCCATAGCGTGCGCACAGGGCGCGCAAGCCCCGGGCCTCGGCGAGGCGACGCGCGGTATCGTTGCTCTTATCCCGATACTGCAGCAGCCGCGCACCCCCGCGCAGGGCCGCTTCCGCCCGGGCAAGAAAGACGTTGGGCGGCATCAAGCGGGCATCGGTAATGGCATAGATACCGGCTACCACGCCCCGCGCCCGGGCACCTCCCCGCATCACTCTTCCTCACCGCTTCTCGCCCAGAAAAAGCGGTCCGGGAACCATTGTCCCCGACCCAGGGCATAGGCGTGAACGAGGCTGCGGTGAGTATAATCAAGGGCTTGGGCAACGGCTGGCAGGACCGGCAGGCCATGGGCCAGACCCGCGGCGATGGCCGCCGCGAGGGTACATCCGGAGCCGTGATAGTGATGGGGCAGACGCTCCTGCAGATAGGTTTCCAGCCATTGCCGGTCATGAAAGAGCAGGTTTTCGACTTGCGTTCCCTGGCCATGACCGCCGGTAATCAGCACGTACTCGGCGCCCGCTTCCGTCAGGGCATGGCCCGCCGCCGGGAGATTATCCGCCCCCGGGGCCAGCGCCAGGGCCTCGGGGCCGTTGGGGGTCAGGACCGTAACCCGGGGCAGGAGGAGATCCAGCATGGCCTCGCGCAGACCCGCAACGGCCAGCGCCCCGCCGCCCCCGGCCGCCAGTACCGGATCCAGCACCACCGGTATCTCGGGATAATCCAACAGGACCCCCACCACGGCCTCCACCATCTGGGCGTTGCCCAGCATGCCGATCTTGATGGCCTGGACCGAAATGTCCTCCAGGACCACCCTGGCCTGTGCCATGGTGTCCAACGGGTCCATCATCGTGAACCCGCGGACATTTACGGAATCCTGAATCGTCACCGCCGTCACCGCCGAGCAGCCATGGGTGCCGAGGCTGGCAAAGGTCAGCAGATCCGCTTGCAAACCAGCGCCGCCACTGGGATCCGAGCCGGCGATGGTCAGCACTGCAGGAAGTGTTGAAAGGCGTCCCGCCATCCTATGCATCCATAGCGATCCTAATCAATCATCATATTGTCTCTTCCCATGGACTTTGGCAAGCTAGTTGCTTAGAGAAACGGGGCGGGCGGCTCAAGGACGGCCAGCGAGCCGAAACGGCGCGGAGACAACGATCATATTGAACCTCCGCGCTTTTTGGACGTCCGGCAAAATGGATGAATGAGCGTAAAATCAAGGGAGGCACCACCATGCGGCAATTGCCAAAACTGACATTGACAGAAAAACTCGCCCATACGGGCTTCATCTTCCTGGTTGGCCTGGGGCTCCTGGTCGCCGAGGCCTATGTCTATCTCACCGTGGGCGGTCTGGACGGCAAGCCGGGCCTGGATAGGCAGGACATCATCATTTCCTACTACGGCAATCGCAGCGCCAGCAAGCTGCAAACCGTCCTCCCCACCATGATGGGTTACGCCTCCATCCCCGCCGCCGAACGCCCGAAAGTGCAGGAGACCATTGACCATTGGGTGGTCAACGGCCAGAGCAAGAGCGAGTACGAACACGCCGTCAAACCCCTCATCGACGCCAACTGCCTCAAGTGCCATAGCGTGGCCATGAGCCAGCAACTCCACAACCCCCCGCTGGTCAGCTATGACGACGTCAAGGCCGTGGCCAAGGTGGATACCGGCATGTCCTATACCACCATGCTCCTCACTGGCATGGTCCACCTCACCATGCTCGGGGTCATCTTCTGGATCGCCGGCAGCATCTTCGCCCGGACCCGTTTCCCCATGGCCCTCAAGGCAGTGCTGATCATCCTGCCCTTCATCGCCATGGTCGTGGACTTCTCCGGTTGGTTCCTCACCCACCAGAATCCGGCCTTTTCCTGGCTGGTCCTCATCGGTGGCGCCCTCTCCTGTCCCACCGCCCTCCTGGAGATGTTCCTCAGCCTGATCCAGATGTGGTTTTTGAAACCGCGCCCCATGCCGGCCTGATGATCACGGTGCCCGCATCGCCGCAACCAGGCGGGCACAGGGTCCGCCCCGGGGTTTTCAGCCCCCCGGTTCGGACCCGCGCCTCCTGACCAAAGCGACCATCCCAGCAACCCCGGCTATCGCCGGGGTTTTTGTTCCAACCTGTGGATAACTTTGTGGACATTTTTATGGCAAGGCATGAGAACATACGCGCTGCGGCCTGAAAAAACCGGGAATGATCGGTATCTAACGCCATACATCATTTATAAACAACGTATTACAAATACATCCACAGACTGCGCCGCAAGACCTGCAGCTAAGCTGATTATTTTTCGAATTGTGCATAACCGCCGGCCATTTATCGTTCCCCACCCTGGGACCGGCGCGGCTTCGGCGGCAAGCCCTGGAATACCCGATCGTAGATGGGGATGGGCAGGCGCCGCAGCAGATAGCCCAGCGCGGCCATAGGCCGGGGCAATACCAGCCAGGGCCGTCCCGCATCAATGGCCCGCCGCATGCGCCTGGCGGCCACGTCCACCTCCATCAGCCAGGGCATGGGGTAGGGATTGTGGGCGGTCATGGGCGTGGCGATATAGCCCGGACAGATGGTGCAGACGCGCACTCCCGCAGACCGCCATTCCAGGCGCAGGCTTTCCAGATAAGCGATCACTGCGGCCTTGGAGGCCGAGTAGGCCGCGGCACCGGGCAAACCCCGGAAACCCGCCACGCTGGCGATGCCGGCCACCCGCGACGGCCTGGCCAGAACCCCATAAAAGGCGCTGCAGGTATACATCACGCCCAGCAGATTGATATCGACGATCTCCTGGAAAACCGCGCGATCTTCCAGGGCCGCCGTCAGTGTGCCATGACTCACGCCGGCGTTGGCGATGAGCACGCCCACCGGGCCGAAGCGCTGATGGAAGTCCTGCGCCACCGCATCCAGGTCCCGCGCCTGGCGGACATCCACCTCATAAATGGCCGCCACGGCGCCGCGCTCCGTGAGCATTCTGGCGCTTTCCTGCAAGGCGGCGCGCCGCCTGCCCAGCAGGGCGATGGGCCTTCCGGGGTCGGCATAGGCCAGCGCCAGCGCCCGCCCGATACCACCGCCAGCCCCGGTTATCACCACCCCTGCGAGCCGTCCTGACCTGTCACCATCACTCATGGGTTCTCTTCTCCCCCATTCCAGCAGGACCAACGCCCGGGCGGAAGGACGCCGCGCCAGGAAAGCGCTCCGCCAATGCCGCTTTTTGCTGTTTCCGCAGCATCAAAAAGGGTCAGCCCTAGGCCTGGCCGGAAACAAGTCCGGCCCATTAATATGCATTATTAAATCCATCGTGAAAATTTCAGAAAATTAATAATTATTAGCTGATCAACGATGGGGGAAACAAAAAAACGGCTTTTACTTATCAGCAAGTCATTATTTACCGGCAAGACCGCCGCCTCCCGTTGCCAGGGGATGTCTGGTGAACCGGGGCGCCCTCGGATATACTGGGCGATGATGGTTCATTCCCTAACCGAGCAAAAGGTATATGGCGCAATCCGCAGCAGAGAGTGGTGACGCCTTGTGGGCAACCCTATGCACCCACCTCCAGCAGAGCATCACTGCACAACAGTTCAACACCTGGCTTCGCCCCCTGCGGGGCGAGCTGCGGGGCGATGAGCTGCAGTTGCTGGCGCCCAACGCCTTTGTCCTCGACTGGGTGCGGGGCCGGCTCCTCGCCCAGCTCCAGCAGACCCTGGCGGACATCGCGCCGGGGGTCACCCTGACCCTGGACCTGGGCGAGGCGGCAGCTCCCCCGGCACCCCCCAGCGCCAGCCCGGAACCACGGCAGAACCACAAGCTGAATCCGACCTTCTCCTTCCAGTCCTACGTGGAAGGCAAGTCCAATCAACTGGCGGTGGCGGCCGCCAAACAGGTGGCGGAGCATCCTGGCCGATCCTACAATCCCCTTTACATCTACGGCGGCGTCGGCCTGGGCAAGACCCATCTCATGCAGGCGGTGGGCAACGCCATCCTTGGCCACAATCCCCAAGCCCAGGTCCTCTACGTCAGCTCCGAGGGCTTCATCATGGACATGGTGCGCGCCCTCCAGCACAACACCATCAATGACTTCAAGCAGCGCTATCGCAAGCTCGACGCCCTGCTCATCGACGACATCCAGTTCTTCGCCGGCAAGGACCGGACCCAGGAGGAGTTCTTCCACACCTTCAACGCCCTCTTTGACGGACAACGGCAAATCATCATCACCTGCGACCGTTATCCCAAGGAAGTGGAACGCCTGGAAGAACGCCTGCAATCGCGCTTCGGCTGGGGGCTCACCGTCGCCATCGAACCCCACGACCTCGAAACGCGCATGGCCATTGTCCTGTGCAAGGCCGAAGAAAGCGGCATCGAACTCCCCCATGAGGTCGCCTTCTTCATTGCGGAAAAAATCCGCTCCCATGTGCGCGAACTCGAAGGCGCCCTGCGCCGCGTCATCGCCCACGCGCATTTTTCCCACAAGGCCATCGACTTGTCCACGGCCAAGGACGCGCTGCGCGATCTCATCGATGTGCAGAAGCGCATGATCAGTCTGGATAACATCCAGAAGGTGGTGGCCGAATACTTTCATATTCGCGCCTCCGACATGCAGTCCAAACGGCGCAGCCGCAACATTGCCCGACCGCGCCAGGTAGCCATGTGCATCACCAAGGAATTGACCAATCACAGCCTCCCCGAAATTGGTGAAGCCTTTGGAGGCCGTGACCATACCACCGTACTTCATGCTTGTCGACAAATTGAAAAACTCCGGCGTGAAGATAACGGCATGGAGGAGGATTATAAAAACCTCCTGCGGATACTCGGCGCATGAACAAGCTGTGGATAAGCCTAGTGCCATGCCCGGTACAAACACGGGATGATTCGCTCCCCCTCGATTCATCCCCGGCCATACCTTTTTATCCACAGCTTCTACCCATCATCAGAATATCGATAAAACTATTAAAATCATTATATTATCCTGCCTATCCACCAGCCGAAACCCCTTTAATAGTAGTAAAAGAAAAAAGAAGATTATTTATAAATATTGGAGGCGAGGCGCCATGAAAATCACCATCGATCGCGAGAAGATCCTGCCCATACTCGGCAATATGGCCAATATTACCGACCGGCGACCCATACAGCCCATCCTCGGCAACATCCTCATCCAGGCGGAAAAGGAGCAGTGCAAGTTTGTCGCTACCGACCTGGAGGTCCAGTTGTCCGCAAGTATCGACAACCAGGCAGATCAGGAAGGCCAATGTACCGTCCCCGGACGCAAGCTCTTCGATATATGCCGCGCCCTGCCCGAAGGAAGCCAGATACAGATCCACAAGGACGGTGAAAAAGTCACGGTACGTGCCGGCAACGCCCGCTTTACCCTCCATACGCTGCCGGCCGAAACCTTTCCATATCTCAGCATCAGCGAACCCGCCTGTTCCGGATCCTGCCTCGCTGCGGCCTTGCGTAGCGCACTCAATACCGCAGCGACGGCCATGGCGCAAAACGATGCACGCTTTTTCCTGAATGGTATTTTGCTGGAGATACAGGATAATCTGCTCCGTTGCGTCAGTACCGACGGTCATCGCTTAGCCATGATGGAAATTCCTTTTGCCGTTCTCGGCGATACGCCGCTTTATCAAGGCATTCTGCCGCGCAAAGCGGTAATTGAATTATTGCGTTTGCTGGCAAGCGATAACGGTGAAGCGACTCTACTACTTGCTGAAACAAGTTTCGTCCTGGAACAGGACGATCTGCAGTTTGCCTGCAAACTCATTGATGCCAAGTATCCGGAATACCGCCGCGTCATTCCTGAAAATCATCCCCATCTGGCCGAGGTGGATCGGCAGGAACTCAAAAACGCCTTGCAACAGGTAAGTATTCTCACTGCGGATAAAAATCCGGCGACGCGCATGACGCTGAATCCGGAACAGATGATTCTGCGCGCGCACAATGACGAACAGGAGGATGCCGAAATAGTCTTTCCCATCCATTTCTCCGGCCCGACGATGGAAATCGCCTTCAATATCCATTATCTCCTGGACGCCACCCAGATTTTTGCCGAAGAAACCCTCACCATGCGCTTACGCGATGGCGGGAGCAGCGCGGTTTTCACCAGTGCGGGGCAGGACACGCCGCTCTATGTCGTTATGCCGATGCGAATCTGACATGCCCTTGCGGGATCTGCACATCGAAGGAGTAAGATGCATCAAGCGTCTGCATTTACAGGCGGACGCCCGCTGGAACTGGCTGGTGGGTCCCAACGGGGCCGGCAAGAGCAGCGTGCTGGAGGCCATTCATACCCTGGGCACCGGCCAGAGCTGGCGTCGGGGCCTGCGCCATTTGCGTCGGGATGGTTGTCAGGAGTACCTTATCACCGCCCACTTGGCCCAGGATTCCGCCGATGCGCTCATCGCCCTGCGCCGCCACGGGGAGGAACGGGATATCCGCTATGACGGAAGAAGCATCGACAGCGCCTGGTCGCTCCTCGATATCTTGCCCATCCAAGCGTTGAACGACCAAAATGTTCATTTCATCAGCGATAATAACGAAACGCGCAGACGCATCCTGGATTGGGGCGTATTTTATGAAAACAAGGCCTACGGGCAAATATTGCGGGATTATCGGCGTCTGCTGCAGCAACGTAATGCCTGGCTCAAGAACAAATATTCCGCCCAACCCTGGGATGCCCAGTTGGCGGTGATGGGAGAACAAGTTCAGCAGCATCGCCAGACCCATCTGGCCGCCCTGCAACCCCTGGCGGGGCAACTCTGGCAGGAGTGGACGCAGAGCGCCGGCCAATTTCAGATCAGCCTCCAGCCAGGTTGGAAGGAGGACCTCCCCTTGCTGGCTTGCCTGGCCCACGACCGTCAGCGGGATGAGGATCTGGGCTTTACCCATAGCGGCCCGCACCGGGCGAACCTGATCTTCAAAGTGGCGGGGAAACCCGTAGCGGATATTCTATCCCGCGGCCAGTTGCGGCTCCTGGGGCTTTCTTATCGCCTGGCGCAACTCGCCCTCCTCCAGCAACGGGCGCAGGTCGCGCCGGTGGTCCTTTTGGATGATTTTGCCGCTGAACTCGATCGTCAGGCGCGGCGCTGGCTGGTGGAGCGTTTGGACGCCTTGGCCCTCCAGGTTTTTGCGGCGGTCACCGATACCGAACAGATTCCCCATGGCCATCATGGGCACCGATTTCATTTACGCGAAGGGCATCTCATCGAAGGAATAGCGGCATGACGAGCAACGCGAAGTACGATTCTTCCAATATCCAGGTATTACGCGGTCTGGAGGCAGTGCGCAAAAGACCGGGCATGTATATTGGCGATACGGACGATGGCAGCGGCCTGCATCACATGGTCTTTGAAGTCGTCGATAATTCCATCGACGAATCCCTGGGCGGCTATTGCGACACCATTGTCGTTACCATCCATAATGATGAATCGGTGAGCGTCAGCGACAACGGTCGCGGCATACCGGTGGATATGCATGCGGAAGAAGGCCGATCGGCCGCTGAAGTGATCATGACGGTGCTCCATGCCGGTGGCAAATTCGATGACAATGCCTACAAGGTGTCGGGCGGTTTGCATGGGGTGGGGGTGTCGGTGGTCAACGCCCTGTCGGAATGGCTGAAGCTGAAGATCCGCCGCGACGGTTATCACTGGACTCAGGAATACCGGGAAGGGGACCCGGTCACGCCCATCCAGCGCGGTGAGCCGTCGCGCATGCACGGGACGACCATTCATTTCAAGCCTTCCGCCAAGATCTTCACCGATATCCATTTCCATTTCGATATCCTGGCCAAGCGGCTGCGCGAACTGGCCTTCCTCAATTCCGGCGTGCATATCACCCTGCGCGATGAACGCAGCGGGCGGGAGGAAATCTTTCATTATCAGGGCGGGATTCGCGCCTTTGTGGAGCACCTCAATCGCAGCAAGACGCCGGTCCATCCCAGCGTCATCACCCTCACCGGGCAGCGCGACGGCATCGTCGTGGATGCCGCCCTGCAATGGAACGAGGGCTATAGCGAGGCGGTGTTCTGCTTTACCAACAACATTCCCCAGGGGGATGGCGGCACCCATCTGGCGGGCTTTCGCGGGGCGCTGACGCGCACCATGAATCAGTATATGGAACGCGAAGGGCTGGCGGCCAAGGCCAAGGTGGCCATCACCGGCGACGACGCCCGGGAAGGGTTGACGGCAGTGCTCTCGGTGAAGGTGCCGGACCCGAAGTTTTCCTCCCAGACCAAGGACAAGCTGGTGTCCAGCGAGGTCAAGCCGGTGGTGGAATCGTGCATGGCCGAGGCGTTGGCCATTTTCCTGGACGAGCATCCCAAGGAGGCCCAGGCCATCGCCGCGAAGATCATCGAGGCGGCCCGCGCCCGGGAAGCGGCCAAGCGCGCCCGGGAGCTGACCCGCCGCAAGGGCGCCCTGGATATCGCCAATCTCCCCGGCAAGCTGGCCGACTGTCAGGAAAAGGACCCGGCCAAGAGCGAGATTTACCTGGTGGAAGGGGATTCCGCCGGCGGTTCGGCCAAACAGGGCCGGGATCGCCGTCACCAGGCCATTCTGCCCCTCAAGGGCAAGATCCTCAATGTGGAGCGGGCGCGCTTTGACAAGATGCTGTCTTCGGAAGAGATCGGCACCCTCATTACCGCTCTGGGTACGGGCATCGGCAAGGACGATTTCGATGTCCTCAAGCTGCGTTATCACCGCGTGATCATCATGACCGACGCCGATGTGGATGGCAGCCATATTCGTACCCTGCTGCTGACCTTTTTTTACCGGCAGATGCCCGCCCTGGTGGAACGCGGTTATATCTATATCGCCCAACCGCCCCTCTACAAGGTGAAAAAGGGCAAGGACGAACGTTATCTCAAGGACGACGCGGAGCTGGCGGCCTATGTACGGGAGCTGGCCATCGAAGGGGCGCGTTTTACGCCCGCCAGAGGTCAGGAAATCCTTGCCCAGGAGGATCTGGCCGGCCTGGTGCGCCAGTATCAGGGGGTCGAGGCCCTGATCCAGCGTCTGGAGCGGCGCTATCCCCAGTCGCTGCTCTGGGCGCTGGCGACGGTTGCCCCCCTGGGAGAGGAAGACCCGTCCCCGGCGGCCTGGGATGCCCTGGCGGGGCGCCTGGCGGAGATCCTGGAGGGCGCGGCCTTGCCGGGAGAGCATTTTGCCGTGGAGCGCATTGGCGAGGAGGAGTCCCTCCGGCTGATGGTGCGGCGGGAGTGGCATGGCACCCGGGAAATACGTTTTCTTGATCAGGACTTCTTCAGCAGCGGGGACTATCAGCGTTTGGCCGATTATGCCCGGCAGGTGGAGGGCATGGTGGGCGAGGGGGCCCGCATGGAACGGGGCGACAAGGGCGTGGAAGTGCTGCGCTTTCGCGGGGCTATGGAGTGGTTGCTGGCCGATGCGCGCAAGGGCGTGGGTATCCAGCGTTACAAAGGCCTGGGTGAAATGAATCCGGAACAGCTCTGGGAAACCACCATGAACGCGGAAAACCGGCGTTTGCTGCAGGTCAATGTGGAAGATGCCGTTGCCGCCGATGAGGTCTTTTCGACCTTGATGGGTGATGCGGTGGAGCCGCGCCGCCGCTTCATCGAGGAAAATGCCCGCTTTGTTTCGCGGTTGGACATCTGACGGCGGAGTCGTCCTGCGGTTTTCGGATAATGGTGGTTTAGGCGGCCTGGATATGGTCCAGGGCCACGGGCACGACCCAGTGGATAATTTCCATGCGCCCGTCGTGGTGTTCGACCAGGGCGGTGCAGCTTTCCACCCAGTCGCCGTCGTTGTAGTACAGCACGCCGTTGATGGTCTTTTGCTCGGGGTGGTGGATGTGACCGCAGATCACGCCGTCGTAGCCGCGGCGCAGGGTTTCCTCCGCGAGCAGGGATTCGTAGTCGTTGATGAACTGGACGGCCTTTTTCACGTGGTATTTGATGTAGGCGCTCAGCGACCAATGGCGGCGCACGCCGAGGAGCGCAAAGAGGCGTTGCAGGTGGCGGTTCAGCCAGAGCAGGAGGGTGTAACCGTGATCACCCAGGCGGGTCAGCCATTGGGCATAGCGCATGGCGGCGTCAAACCGGTCGCCATGGATGACCCAGAAACGTTTGCCGTCGGCGCTTTGATGCACATAGTCTTCGAGGATGGCAATCTCTCCCAGGGCGATGCTGGCCCCTTCCACATGGACCAGTTCCGAGAGCAATTCGAAGATGGGGTCATGATTGCCGCGGATGTAACGCACCTGCACCCCGGCCCGGGCCATGCGCAGGATCTTCTGGATGACCGTGTTGTGGCTTTTGGGCCAGTACCAGCGGATCTTGAGGCGCCAGAGGTCAATGATGTCGCCGACGAGGAATAGCTGCTCGCAGGAATGCTGGCGCAAAAAGTCGAGCAGGCTCTCGGCCTGGCAGCCGCGGGTGCCGAGGTGGATGTCGGAGAGGAATATGGAGCGGTACAGGGCCTGGTTCATGAACGTCTCCTGGTGCTTTCTGGTTCGCGCCGGGGCGCTGTTATAAAATGGCGGGCCGCCGCCCGAGGGCGTTTTCTTCCAGCGCCCGGCGGGGTTGTCATGATCTGCGCAGGGCGCTGTTCGTGATATATTGCCAGGGAAATATGACAATTTGATGAAACCTGGATCCATTGGCGGTACCGTCGCTTTCACGTGGGATGGTGACCGGCCTTTTTCCTTCTTGCGGCAGGAGATGATGGTGCTCAATCCCCTTGGTTTTAGCTATTCGGAACTTTTCACCGAAGCGGGCTTGGCCCGTCTGGACGGCGACTTCCTGCGCTATCTGGGCGAGCAGGATGCGGGCCTGCGCGATGGCTTGCTGGCGTATCGGCTCGGGACCGAGGTCCGCGATGGCCAGTCCCGCAGTGCCCTGCTGCTGGCGGTGGCGCCCCATCTGGAAAGCTTTGTGGCCCGGCTTTTCCGCATCGAGGCGGAGGCAGCGGCGCTGCAGGCGCAAACCCGCAGCCATGATGTGGTCATGGCCTTCAAGAAGCACTTCGTGCTGCGCCGGGCGCGCCGCTACCGCGGCGAGTTTCCCCGTTCCTTTGCGGACCTGCAGCAGTGGCTGGACGAGGAGATCCGGCGCCACGGCTTTTCGGCTGGGGACCGGGAATGGGCCATTGCCCGTCTGGGGGAGATCTGGCTGGCGGACGAAGGGGCCTTCGCGCCGGAAATGGAGGGTCTGACCCAGTGGTGCGCCCTGGCCCTGAACGACCCGCAAGCGGCGCAGGCGGTGGCGGACTGGCCCAGTTTCCGCCTGCCGCAACGGGTGGATCCGACGGACTTGGTGCCCTTGGAGCGCCTGCCGCGGGGGGCCTGCATGGAAGTGCAGGTGGCCCCGCCCGCGCAGTGGCGCCGGCGCGACGGGTTTCACCTCACCGATACGCGCATGGGCGCCCGCGGGGTGCAGAGCGAGGTCCATTATTGCCTCTATTGCCATGATCACGACGGCGACTTTTGTGCCAAAGGCTTCCCGGAGAAAAAGGGGGTGCCGGAACTGGGGCTGAAGATCGATCCCCTGGGGGTCACCCTGACGGGCTGCCCGCTGGAGGAAAAGATCTCCGAGATGCACCTGCTTAAGCGCGACGGCTTCGGCGTGGCCGCCCTGGCCATGGTGATGGTGGACAATCCCATGGTTCCCGCCACGGGTCACCGCATCTGCAATGACTGCATGAAGGCCTGCATCTATCAAAAGCAGGATCCGGTGAATATCCCCGAGATCGAGACCCGGGTCCTCACCGACGTGCTGGGCCTGCCCTGGGGGGTGGAGATTTACGATCTCTTCACGCGCTGGAACCCCCTGCGGGATCGCCAATATCTGCCCAGGCCCTATAGCGGTCGCAAGGTCCTGGTGGCCGGCATGGGGCCGGCGGGCTTCACCATGGCCCATCACCTCACCCAGGAGGGTTGTGCCGTGGTGGGCATCGACGGGCTCAAGATCGAGCCGCTGCCCGTCCAGTGGCTCGATGCCCCGGTGCGCGACTGGAGTGAGTTGCAGGAAGACCTGGATGAACGGCTCCTGCTGGGCTTCGGCGGCGTGGCGGAGTATGGCATCACCGTGCGCTGGGACAAGAATTTCCTCAAGCTCATCTATCTCAGCCTGGCGCGGCGCGCCCGCTTTCAGCTCTTTGGCGGCGTGCGCCTGGGCGGGACCATCACCCTGGAGGATGCCTGGGCGCTGGGCTTCGACCATGTCTGCATCGCCACCGGCGCGGGCTTGCCGCGCATCGTGCCCATGGGCGAGAGCCTGGCCCGGGGCATGCGCCAGGCCAGCGACTTCCTCATGGCGCTGCAGCTCACCGGCGCGGGCAAGAAGAGCAGTCTGGCCAATCTGCAGGTGCGCCTGCCGGCGGTGGTCATCGGCGGCGGGCTGACGGCGGTGGACACGGCTACGGAGGTCCAGGCCTACTACATCAAGCAGGTGGAGAAGGTCCTCGACCGCTACGAAGCCATGTCGTCCACCCTGGGCGAGGAGAAACTGCACGGAGGGCTCTCCCAGGAGGACGGCCAGATCCTGGAAGAGTTCCTGGCCCATGGTCGGGCCGTCCGCGCGGAACGGCGGCGCGCCGCCGCGGCCGGGGAGTTGCCCAATTTCGTGCCGCTGCTGCAGGCCTGGGGCGGGGTCACCCTGGCCTACCGCAAGGGGATGAGCCAGTCGCCCGCCTATACCCGCAATCACGAGGAACTCATCAAGGCCATGCAGGAAGGGCTTTTCTATGCCGAAGGCCTGGACCCCCTGCGCGCCGAACTGGACGTCTATGGGCATATCGAACGCATGGTCTTTCGGCGCATGACCGAGGTGGAGGGCCAGTGGCTGAACAGCAGCGCGGAGGTGGAGCTGCCGGCGCGGGCGGTCTTCATCGCCGCCGGGACCGTGCCCAACACCATTTACGAGCGGGAATACCCTGGCACCTTCGTCCTCGACGGCGACCATTTCCAGACCCACATCGCCCATGGGGAGGGCTTGCAGGCCGTGCAGGTGGCCGCCCACTGCAAGGCGCCGGAAGCGGGCCCCTTCACTTCCTATGCCCATGACCGGCAGCGCATCAGCTTCATTGGCGATACCCATCCGGTCTTCCATGGCAGCGTCGTGAAGGCCATTGCTTCGGCCAAGGCCGCCTACCCGCAGGTCATGGCCGTGCTCGAGGCCATGCCGGCGCTGGCCGACGACCTGGCGGCGTTCCGCGCGCGGATGGCCGATGCCCTTACGGCGCGGGTGCTGCGCATCGACCGGACGAATCCGGCGGTGGCCGAGCTCTGGGTGCGCGCGCCGTTGGCGGCACGGAATTTCCGGCCGGGGCAGTTCTTTCGCCTGCAGACCTTCGAGGCTACCAGCCCCATGCAATCGGGGACGCGCCTGCAGATCCCGGTGCTCACGGTGAGCGGAGCGGGGGTGGAAGGGGATGCCATCCGCCTCCTGGTCCTGCAATGGGGGACCGGGCCACGCCTCGTGGGCCGCCTGCAGCCCGGGGACCCGCTGGTCCTCATGGGCCCCACCGGGGCGCCCACCCATATTCCCCAGGGGCAGACCATTCTGGTGGTGGCCGGGCGCTGGGGGGCCGCCGTGATGCTGGATATCGGCCCCGCCCTGCGCGCCGCGGGCAACCGGGTCCTCTACGTGGCGGCGCTGGGACGGGCCAGCGAGCTGGATCACCAGGATGAACTGGAAGCGGCGGCGGACCAGATCATCTGGTGTACGGCGACGGGACCGTGCATCCAGGCACGGCGGCCCCAGGATTGCGCGGTGGCAGCTGCGGACATGGTGGAACTCCTGCGCGCCTATGGCGCCGGAGAGCTTGGCCCGGAGGGTAGGGCGGGGATCGCGCTGGCGACGGTGGATCGCCTCATGGTCATGGGTTCCACCGGCCTGCTCAAGGGCTTTCAGCAGGCCCTGAAGGGGGTGTTGCAGCCCTATTTCCGCGCCGATCTGCAGGCGACGGCAACGGTGGGCAGCCCCATGCAGTGCATGCTCAAGGGCGTTTGCGCCCAGTGTCTGCAGTGGCAGATCGATCCGGAAACGGGTCAGCGCACCCGGGCGGTGTTCTCCTGCGCCGAGCAGGATCAGCCCCTCGCCTGGGTAGACCTGGACAACCTGACCGCCCGGCAGACGCAAAACCGTCTGCTGGAACGGATCTCCAGCCAGTGGCTGGATCATGTGCTGGCGCACGGCGCGGGGGAGTAGGGGTTAACCGCTTGGGATGGCCCCGGAACTCTTCGCTTTTTGCTGCCAGTGTAGCTCAGCAGTAATGGGGCGTGCCAGCCGGGGGTGTGGCAGAGGAGGGGTATCTATGAAGAGGATGGGGGCGTGGCGCGGGGGATGGGTGTCCATCCTGTTGGGGCTGGGAATGTTGCTGGGTTTCGCGCCGGCGTGGAGTGCCGCGGAGCCGGCCTGGGGCAACGGGCCCTATCGCATGCTCTTTGAAGTGGATTCGGCGCAACCGGCGGCCTGGAATATGACCCTCGGTGCGGTGGCCCACATCGTCAAGCGGGTTGGCATTCCGCCGGCCCGACTGGAGGTCCTGGCCTGGGGACCGGGTTTGCGGATGCTCCGGAAAGATGCTCCGGACGCCATGGAGATCTCCATCCTGCAGATGCGCGGGGTACGCTTCGCAGCCTGCCAGACGTCCATGAAGCGGCTGCATATCCGGCCCCGCGATCTGGCCCCCGGAGTGACCGTGGTGGCCGGCGGCATGGCGGAGTTGATGAAACGCCACAACGCGGGTTGGGCCGAGGTAAAAATGTAAGGGCCTGGCAGAGCCATTTCCCCGGCGCTAGCGGTCCTGCCGTTTTTGCGCGGGCTCCTAGTGCTGATCGGGGAAGAGGATATTCAACTCCAGCACTTCGTAATCGCCACGCCGCTCCATGGTCACCTTGATCTTGTCCTGATCAACGGGGATATATTTGCCGATGACAGCCAGGAGCTCGGCCTGGAGGGCGGGGAGAAAGTCCGGGGCGTCGGCGGCCCGTTCATGGGCGAGGATGAGCTGCAGCCGCTCCTTGGCCACGCTCGCGGTCTTTTTGCGGGTGCCGAGAAAATAATCCAGTAGCGACATCTCAGCCTCCAAACAAGCGTTTGAAAAATCCCGTTCTTTCGGGTTGGGTAAAGCGTAGGGGGCGATCCTCGCCGAGAAAGCGGGCCACCACGTCTTCATAGGCCGCTGCGACATCGGTGCCCTTCATGTGGATGGCCGGAATGCCCTGGTTGGAGGCCTGCAGCACGCTCTCGGACTCGGGGATCACGCCCAGTAGGGGGATGCGCAGGAGTTCCTGGACGTCTTCGATGGAGAGCATTTCGCCCCCTTGCACCCGTTTGGGGGCGTAGCGGGTGAGCAGCAGGTGTTCCTTGACCGGCTCCTGCCCCGCCTCGGCACGGCGCGAACGGGCGGCGATGATCCCCAGGATGCGGTCGGAGTCGCGGACCGAGGAGACTTCCGGGTTGGTCACGACGATGGCCTCATCGGCATGATACAGGGCCATCAGCGCGCCGCGCTCGATGCCTGCCGGCGAGTCGCACACGATGTAGTCGAAGTCCTGCCGGAGCTCCTCCATGATGGCGGCCACGCCTTCCTGGGTGAGGGCGTCCTTGTCCCGCGTCTGGGAGGTGGGGAGGACATACAGATTTTCGCAATGCTTGTCTTTGATCAGGGCTTGCTGGAGGCGGGCTTCGCCATGGATGACGTTGACGACGTCATATACCACACGGCGTTCGCAGCCGAGCACGAGGTCAAGATTGCGCAGGCCCACGTCAAAATCGATGACCACGGTACGGTGTCCGCGCAGGGCCAGGCCGCTGGCGAAGGCGGCGCTGGTGGTGGTCTTGCCGACGCCTCCCTTTCCGGATGTCACGACAACGATTCTAGCCAAGGTGCTTTCCTCTCAAGTATTGCGACCGCCCAGCGGCGCGATGTGTAACTGTTCGTTGGTGGTGAAAACCTGGCTCGCCTGGCCCCATTGCTCCAGATGGGGTTCGGGCATGCGATAGAGTCCGGCAATGGAAACCAGTTCGGCCTCCAGGGCGCTGCAAAAGATCCGCGCCGTCTCGTCACCCGACACCCCTGCCAGGGCCCTTCCCCGTAAGGGAGCATAAACGTGAATATGGCCATCCGCCAGGATCTCGGCCCCGGCGTTGACCACCCCGAGGCAGATGAGATCGCCGCCGCGGGCGTATACCCGCTGGCCGCTGCGGATGGGGTGTTCGATGAGCAGGGTCCCGCGCTGCTGGACAGCGCTCGCCGCCGGGGTCGCTGCGGGCTCGGCCTGGCGCTCCTGGCCGCGCAGGATGGGCAGATGGTGCTCGCTGGCGAGCTGCTGCTGCTCAGGGGCGGCATTGCGCACGCCTACGGGCAACAGTTGCGCGTTGCGCAGGACGGCGAGGATCTCTCCCAGGGCCAGGGACGCCTCGCCGTGGATGGCCGAGAGATCCAGCACGACCGGGGCGTTTTTCAACAAGGCGGCCGCGGCGGGGTTGCGCTGGCGTTCTTCCCGGAGGCGCGTGGCCAGTTGCTGCGCATCGGGGCTTTCCAGGCTGAGGACGGAAAGGGTGAAGACCCCGCCCGAGAGGCGCAGGATGCCTGGCCGGCCTTCCTGGGCGGAGGCCGCCGTTCCATGCATGGGAGGTGATCCTGTTGGCCTAGCCATGTTTCACGTGGAACATCGGCATTGTCCCTTCATTCGGCGAGCAGTGGTCGTTTATTGGGCTTGCCATTCCACTCTTCGGCGTCTGGCAGGGCGGCCTTTTTGCGGAGGATGACGGGCCACTTCCGACCGAGCCTGGCGTTGATGGCGATGAAGTCTTTTTGCCCCGCCGGCAGCTCATCGTCGGCAAAAATGGCGTCCGCCGGGCACTCGGGAACACAGGCGGCGCAATCGATGCATTCATCGGGGTCGATAACGAGGAAATTGGGCCCTTCGTGAAAACACTCCACCGGGCAGACCTCGGCACAGTCGGTATATTTGCATTGGATGCAGTTTTCGGTGACTACGTAAGTCATGGGCGCTTCAACCGCTGACGGCTTTGGGGGCGCGTTTGGCGGCGGCACCCGGGGTGGAGGGTTTGCTTTTCTTGGCCTTGGCCGCGGCCGGCTTGCTGGCTCCCTTCCCGGTGCCTGCCGCCGGTTTTTTTGCCGCGGCGGCTTTTTTCGCGGCGCTGGTGCTTGGCGCCTTCTTGCCGGGCGCCGCCTTGACCGGCCGCGGGGCGCGCTTTTCCTTGGGCTCCGGGGGGACATAGCCGACGAGGAGCCCGGCGATCTCGGCATCGCTGGCCCCTTCGGGAAAATGGAAGGCGCATTCGCCCTGGGGACAGACCAGTTCCTCGCCGCGCCGCTGCGTGCTCTTCTGGACCAGGATGGGCCAGGCACAGCGGGGGCAGGGGCGTGCTACGGGTGGGCCCCAGACGGCATAGCTGCACTGGGGATAGGTGCTGCAGGAATAGAACACCTTGCCGTAGCGGCTGCGTTTTTCCACCAGTTCGCCTTGTCCGCAGGCCGGGCAGGTAACGCCGGTGGATTTCGCCTTGTTGAGGGGTTCGATGTAGCGACACTCGGGATAGCCGCTGCAGGAAATGAAACGCCCATAGCGTCCCGTCTTGTAAATGAGGGGCTTGCCGCATTCGGGGCAGTCGCGGCCGACGGCTTCGGCTTCCTCCCGCGGTCCCTCCAGGGGGCGGGTGTAATTGCATTCGGGATAGCCGGAACAGGCCACGAAGCGGCCATGACGGCCCAGGCGTACCAGCAGGGGGCGCCCGCAGGTGGGGCAGGCTTCGTCGAGGGCCTCGCTGGTGGCCTCGGCCCGGCTGACGTTGGCCTTTTCCCCCAGGAGCGCATGGAAGGGTCCCCAGAAGGCCTTGAGCACGGGCTGCCAGGTCTTCTCGCCCCGGGAAATGGCGTCCAGGTCGTCTTCCATGGCGGCCGTAAAGCCGTAATTGACGTAGTGCTCAAAGTGGTTGATGAGGAAGCGTCCCACCACCCGGCCGAGGTCCGTGGGGTGGAAGCGGCGCTGTTCGAGGGCTACGTATTCGCGGTTCTGCAGGGTCTGGATGATGCTGGCATAGGTGGAGGGCCGGCCGATGCCATGGGCCTCCAGGGACTTGACCAGGGTGGCCTCGCTATAACGCGGCGGCGGCTCGGTGAAATGTTGGTCGGTGTCGATGCCGAGGACTTCCGGCGTATCCCCCACCGCCAGAGGCGGCAGGAGGCGGTTACCCTCGTCCTCTTCATTGTCGTCCCGCCCTTCCTGATAGATGGCCAGGAAGCCGGGAAAGGTGACCGTCGAGCCGTTAGCGCGCAGGGTCCAATGGCTGCCGCAACCGAGGTCGACGGCGACGAGGTCCAGGCGCGCGGCAGCCATTTGCGAGGCGACGCTGCGTTTCCAGATGAGGTCATAGAGACGCCAGAGATCCCGCTCCAGCCGGCCCTGAAGGGCCTCCGGGGTGCGCGTGATGTCCGTGGGGCGGATGGCCTCGTGGGCCTCCTGGGCATTTTTGGTCTTGGTCTTGTAGCGCCGCGGGGCAGCGGGCAGGAAGGCTTCGCCATAATGCCCGCCAATGAACTGGCGCATGCTGGCCAGCGCCTCTTCGGCGAGATTGACGGCGTCGGTGCGCATGTAGGTGATCAGGCCGGCGGTTTCATCGCCGAGGGCGACGCCCTCATAAAGTTGTTGGGCGACCCGCATGGTGCGGCTGGCGGAGAAACCGAGCTTGCGCGACGCCTCCTGTTGCAAGGTGGAGGTGGTGAAGGGGGCGGCGGGCTGGCGCTGCCGGCTCTTGCGCTCCACCTCCAGGACCTGCAGTGGGTGGCGGGCGAGATCATTGGCCATTTCCGTGCGGATGGCCGTGGCGTTTTCTTCGTTGGGGATGTCGAAGGTGTCGAGCTTCCGGCCTTGCCAGTGGGTGAGGCGGCCCGCAAACTCGTTGTCGGCATGGCGCAGCCGGGCGGCGATGGTCCAGTATTCTTGGGTGACGAAGGCCTCGATCTCGTCTTCCCGCTCACAGATCAGACGCAGCGCCGCACTCTGCACGCGGCCGGCAGACAGGCCAGGGCGCACCTTGCGCCAGAGCAGCGGCGAGAGGTTGAAGCCCACGAGATAGTCCAGGGCGCGGCGCGCCTGCTGGGCGTTGACCAGGTCCATGGCAATGGCCCGCGGATGGGCGATGGCGTCCTGCACCGCTTTTTTGGTGATCTCGTGAAAGACCACCCGCTCGGCTGGTTTCTGGCCCATGAGCCCCCGTTCCTTGAGCAGTTCCAGCAGATGCCAGGAAATGGCCTCGCCTTCGCGGTCCGGATCGGTGGCCAGCCAGAGTTTGTCGGCGCCCTTGAGGGCCTTGACGATGGCCTCCACATGACGCTCATTGCGCTCGATGGGCACATAACGCATGGCAAAATCGTGTTCCGGATCGACGGCCCCCTCCTTGGGGAGGAGGTCGCGCACGTGACCGTAGGAGGCCAGGACCTGGAAATCCTCCCCCAGATATTTCTGGATGGTCTTGGCCTTGGCCGGGGATTCGACGATGACGAGTTGACGGGGCATGGGCTGCTTTAGTGCAAGAGTCGCTGGCCGTCGTTACCGAGCAGGGCGTCCACCCAGAGGGCTTCGGGTCCGGATTCGTTGGCGAGCACCATGAAGGTGATCCAGTCCAGGGTAGGGAGATCGGTGTCTTCCAGGTCGAGGGCGAGGAGGCGGTCAATGATCCGTTCGCGGACGGCGGGGGTGATGACGCCGAGCCGCTCCAGTTCGTGGAGGCGCCCGCGGCTGCCTACGGACAGGCGCTGCAATTCCAGCGGGTGATAGGCGCGCAGCGCCGGCCGGTTGGCCGGGTCCTGGTCGTCTCCGGCAAAGCCCGCCATCCAGTCCAGCGCCCGCTGAATGTCGTCATCGGGAAAGCCGACGGCACGGAGATGGCGCTCCAGGGATTCGTCATCTTCGTCATCGAGATGATCCAGGAGGTAGGTAATGATATCGAGCACGTCTTCCATGCCAGGGCCTTATGGGGCGGAGGGGAGGCGACAAAAGAAACCGCCCGGACTGGCGGCAATGCGACCTTGTAATTCCATGGCTAAAAGAATGGCCGAAAGCTCCGCCAGCGTCAATCCGGCGCGGGCGGCTATTTGCTCGGGTGCGCTGGGCGCATAGTCCATGGCCTCCCAGACCGCTTGTTCGCGCGGGTCTTGGGGTTGCCAGGAAGCGCCGTCCAGGGGGGCGATCCCGGGCACCACGCCGGGGAGCGGCCCCAACTCTTCGAGGATGTCCGTGGCGCTCTCCACCAGTTTGGCCCCCTCGCGGATGAGGCGATGGGGCCCCCGGGACAGGGAGGAGTGGATGGATCCGGGGATGGCGAAGACTTCCCGCCCTTGCTCCGCGGCCAGTCGTGCGGTGATCAGCGAACCGCTGGCTTCCCCCGCCTCCACCACCAGGACCCCCAGGCATAGGCCGCTGATGATGCGGTTGCGGCGCGGGAAAAGTCCCGCCCGGGATCCCGTGCCCGGGGGCTGTTCGCTGATGAGCAGGCCGTGCTTGGCCATTTCGCGGGCCAGGCCGAGATTGCTGCGCGGGTAGATGCAGTCCGGGCCGGTGCCCATGACGCCAATGGTGCCGCTGCTCAAGGCGCCGCGATGGGCAGCGGCGTCGATGCCCGCCGCCAGGCCGCTGACAATGACCAAGCCCGTACCGGCCAGGGTCTTGGCAAAGGCTTCGGCGGTGATGGCCCCGCCGGGGCTGGGGCTGCGGCTGCCGACGATGGCGAGCATGGCCTGACCCAGGAGACCACGCCGGCCGCGCAGGTAGAGGAGCATGGGCGGGTCCGGAATGTGCCGCAACAAGGCGGGGTAGTCATGATCGGTCCAGCGGCAAAGCTGGTTATCCGCGCCTTGCAGCCAAAGCCGATCCTCTGCGACGAGGAGGTCGGCAGGGTCTTTTTGCAAGGCGCTGATCTGCGCCGGACGCAGACCCAGGTCGCGGAGTGCGGAGGCCCCGGCCTGGAAGACGGCGGAAGCATCCCCGAAGCGGTCCAGCAGGGCCCTCTGGGTGCGCGAGCCGATGCCCGGGATACGCTGGAGAGCGAGCCAGGCCTGCTCCCTCACCCGGCGCCTGCTCCTCCCGCCGGGCCTTGGGCCGTAGCGGATGGTGGATTGCGGAGCTGGTCGCCGATGGCTATGCCCCGCTGCGCGGTGGTGATGACGGCGTAGGAAACCTGGGCAAAGACCCGGAAGACCATCACCGTGCCGACTCCTTCGGGAGGGGGGGCAAAGGCTTTGCCGCTGACGGCGTTGGGCATGGCCGGGAGCGGGCTGGTTACCTGGAGCACATTGCCGGGCTCCAGTCCCGCCTCCCGGCCCTGATCAAGGATGACTACCTGACCGGTCATCAACTCCGGAGCCCCGCTTATGGAGGCAATGATGCTGGCGCTGACGGGCCGCCGGGGGGTGCTGGGGAAATAGTGGGGAATATTTCCCTTTGCCAGGACGACGAGGCGGTCGCCCAGGCTGATCTCGCGCTTGGCCATGGTGATTTCCACCTCTCCGACGGGGCCGTTGCGGCGCAGGACCGCCTCACCGATATCGTTCAAGGCATAACCCAGGGGCTGTTGCACCCCGGGGCGGCGCAGTTCGGGGCCGAGGGAGATGATGCTATAGCGGGTGCCGACGGGGGCGCCTTTCAGGCCGCTGACAAAGAGGCGATCCCCGACGGAGAAGATGCTTTGCTGACTGCGGGCAGCGGCGAGGTAAGGCAGCGCCTCATAGGCGTGTTTGCTGCCGATCACCCCGGGATTGCCGAGAAAAGGCATGATTTCCCCGGTGGCGATGGTGGGCAAGGGCGCCACCCCCATGCGTGGCTGCAGGGTGATGACACTGAACTGCAATTGACCCTGGGTATTGCGCTCCAGAAGGATGCGATCCCCCGGATAGATGAGATTGGGGTTATGAATCTTCGGGTTCCGGTGCCAGATCTGCGGCCATTCCCAGGGGTTTTTCAGGAAGCGGCCGGCAATGCCCCAGAGCGTGTCGCCGGGTTTCACGACGTAACTCTGCACCATCTGGATCCCGCTGGCGGCCCCGGCCGCCAGGGCGGGCAGGGTGTCGAGGCCGAGGATGCCTGCGCACAGGGCAAGATACAGCCAGGGTTTCGCTTTCATCACGTCTTTCTCCGCTGGGCTTCCGCGTCGGGTAGTATTAGTTCAAGATAGAATTTTTGCCGAACCTGATTTTGTGTATGTGAGAGCGCTATGGCATTACTCAAGATTGTTGAATTTCCCGATCCCCAATTGACGCTTCTAGCCCAGCCCGTTGTCCATGTGGATAAAGATCTGCGGCGCTTGGCCGACGATATGGCCGAGACCATGTACGATGCCCCCGGCATCGGCCTGGCGGCGCCCCAGGTGGCCGCTGCGCGGCGGCTTATTGTGGTGGATGTCTCGGAGAACCGCAACGAACTGATGACCCTGATCAACCCGGAGATCCTGGCATCCAGCGGCGAAGAGGAGATGAAGGAAGGCTGTCTCTCGGTCCCCGGCGTGCTGGAAACCGTGCGCCGTGCCGAGCGGGTAACGGTACGCGCTCAGACCCTGCAGGGGAGCACGGTGGAACTGGAGGCGGACGGTCTGCTGGCGGTGTGCCTGCAGCATGAGATCGATCATCTCAACGGCACCATCTTTGTGGACCACCTCTCCCGGCTCAAGCAGAACATGATTCGCCGTAAGCTGAGCAAGCGGGCCCGTTATGGCGAGTGAAGGGCGGCGGATCGTTTTTGCCGGCACGCCGGACTTTGCCAAAACCATCCTGGAGAGCCTCCTGCAGGGCCCGGAGCAGGTCATCGGGGTGCTGACCCAGCCTGATCGCCCTGCCGGAAGGGGCCGTAGCCTGCAGCAGAGTCCCGTCAAGCAACTGGCGGAGGCGGCGGGGGTGCCGGTCTGGCAACCCCATACCCTCAAGGACCCGGCGGCGCAGGAGGCGTTGCGCGCCATGTCTCCGGACCTCCTGGTGGTGGTGGCCTATGGCCAGATCCTGCCCCAGGCGGTGCTGGATATCCCGCGCTGGGGGGCGATCAATGTCCATGCCAGCCTCTTGCCAGCCTGGCGCGGGGCGGCACCCATTGCCCGCGCCATTGCCGCCGGTGACGAGCAGACGGGGGTGAGCATCATGCAAATGGAGGCGGGGCTCGACTCGGGGCCGGTACTCTGGACCTCGCGCACCCCCATTTATCCCGATGACAACGCCGCAACGCTCCATGACCGGCTCGCCATCCTGGGTGCCGAAGCCCTGCGCCAGGTCCTGGACCGGCTCTGGACGGGCGCCCTGCGGCCCATGGCCCAGGATCACGAACGGGCCAGCTATGCGCGCAAATTGCGTAAGGAGGAGGCGACCGTGGATTGGCAGCGGCCGGCGGCGGAGCTGGAGCGGCTCGTGCGCGCCTTCAACCCGGCCCCGGTGGCGCACACGCTCTTTCGCGGCAAAGGCTTGCGGATCTGGCAGGCAAGGGCCGACGCCTGGACGGCGCCCGCCCCGGCCGGTGCGGTGGTGGATCTTTCCGCGGATGGGGTGGGGGTGGCCTGCGGCAACGGCACGCTCCGGCTCCTGCGGGTGCAGCCGGCGGGAAAGGCGGCCATGAGCGGCGGAGACTTTTTGCGTGGTTATCGCGTGCTTCCGGGCGAGCGACTGGGTTGACGAACGTCAAGGGTGACAGGGTCCGCCTCGCAGCGATTCAGGTCTTGCTTGCCGTAGCGGCCGGACAAACCCTGGATGATGCCATGGCCGAACTGGACCTGGCCGGCGGCGATCGCGCCATTACCCAGTGGCTGGCCTTTGGCGCCTTGCGCGAGGTCTTGTTGCTGGAGCGGCTGTCCACCCCGCTCCTGCAGAAACCCTGGCGAAGCCGGGATGCGGACGTACAGGCCCTTTTGCATCTCGCCCTCTTTGAGTTGCGCCACGGCCAGCGCCCGGCCTTTGCCGTGGTCAACGACTGGGTGGAGATGACGGCGGCCATCCGCAAGGCTTGGGCGCGGGGGTTGATGAATGCGGTTTTGCGCCGCTACTTGCGGGAAAGGGAGACTTTGGAGGACAGGCTGCGGGCGGATGACGTGGATCTTGGGCATCCGGCATGGCTGGCCAAACGCCTGCGCGTCGCCTATCCCCAGCAGTGGCCGGAGATTGCCGCCGCCAATAATGCCGAGGCTCCTCTCTGGCTGCGGATCAACCGCCGGCGCATCACGGTGGCGGCCTATCAGGAGGCCCTTGCCGCCCGCGGTCTGCAGGCCGAGTCGGTGGACTGGGATGCCGGTGCCCTCCTGCTGCGCGGCAGCGTGCCCGTGACGGAACTGCCGGGCTGGCGGGAGGGTTGGGTGTCGGTGCAGGATGGGGCTGCGCAGCAGGCCGCGTTGATCCTGGCGCCCCGGCCGGGGGAGCGGATCCTCGATGCCTGCGCGGCCCCCGGGGGGAAAACGGCGCACCTGCTGGAAGCGGGAGCAGACCATCTGCTCGCCCTGGATCGTTCCGCCGTGCGTCTGCGGCGCGTGACGGAGACCTTGCAACGGCTGGATCTCCACGGCGCAGACCTGCGTGCAGCGGACGCGGCGGAGCCCCGGCGCTGGTGGGATGGGCGGCCTTTTGATGCCATCCTGCTGGATGCCCCCTGCACCGGGATCGGCGTCATCCGTCGCCATCCCGACATCCGCTTACGCCGTCAGCCGGCGGATGTGGAACAGGCGGTGGAGCAGCAGCGGCGCCTGCTGGAGGCCCTCTGGCCCTGCTTGAAGGTTGGCGGGCGCCTGCTTTATGCCACCTGTTCGGTCTTGCCGGAGGAAAACGCGCAACAGATCGCCGGCTTTCTCGACCGCCACGAGGATGCCCGGCGGCAGGAACACCCGCTGACCGGGCAACGCCTGCCCGGGGCCGGCGATATGGATGGGTTTTATTACGCCCTGCTGGAAAAGCGCCCATGAATATCGGCCATTGTCTTAACGACGGCAAGGTGCCCACGGTCGGCTGGGCTGCGAGTTTAACGCGGCGCCTTGGGCCATGGCGCTGGTCCGTGCTGCTGGGCATCCTTCTCGTTTGCCTCGTGGCGCGGCCGACTATGGCCTGGGCCGGGGATACGTTTCACGTGGAACAACTGCAGGTGAAGCCCCAGGGGGAGACCATGTCCGTCTCTGCCCAGGTCGTCCTTGGCAAGCTCGCGCTCCTCAAGGAGATCCTGGACCAGGGAGTGACCCTGCACTGGGTCGCGGAGGCGGAATGGCGGGAGCCGGCGCCTTTCGCCTTCCTTCCCGGGGTGGGGGTGCGCTCCCGTGTCCAGCGGGTCTGGCGGCTGCATTATTATCCCCTTACCAATCAGTATGCCCTCCTGGACAATGGGCGGGAGCCCCAGCTTTTTGCCCATTGGTCGGAGCTCATTGCGGTCTTGAGCGAGGTGCGTGACTTGCGTTTGCCCGTTCCCCATGGGGCGCCGCGGGGGGCGGTCGCGCTGCGGGTCTACGTCGATGTGGATGCCCTCCCCCTCCCCTTGCGTTTGCGCGCCCTGCTGGGCCACTGGAAACTGGAGTCGGAATGGACCAGCAGCGCCGTTTTACCCTGAGGCGCTGGCTGCGCGCCCTGAGCGCCGGCGAGATCCGGGATGCCTCGCGCCTGGCGCCACGACGCAGCGCCATCCTCCTGTTGCTGGCGGTGGCCGCCTTTCTGGCGGTGGACTTTTTTGCCAGTACGGGAGGGCCGTTAAGCACCTATTTTGTGCCGCTGCTCCTGGCGTCCGCAGTCACGGCCCTGTTTTTGCTCATCTTGGTGCTCGCTTCCCTGGGCGCCTTGTGGATGCGCCTGCGCCACGGTGAAGTGGGCAGCCAGCTCGCCGCGCGGCTGGTGCTCATCATCGGCTTGCTCAGCTTTACGCCGGCGGCCATTATCTTCGCCTTTTCCTGGCAGTACCTGGATCAGGGGGTGGACTCCTGGTTCAGCAGCGCCGTCCAGAGCGCGCTGGATCAGGCCCTGGATGTGGCGCGAACGGGTGTCGACCGCTATCGCAACAATACCCTCGCGGCAGCGGAAAACATCTCCCAGGCCCTGGTGGGGGAGAGCGACAACAACAGCGTGACCACCGTGATTCAACTGCGCGACCAATACCATCTGGCCAGCGTGACCCTTTTCGGCAGCGACAATCGCATCATCGCCACCAGCAGCGAGAGCCTGAGCATCACGCCGCGCCTACCGCGCCGGGAGCTCCTCAGCATGGCGGGAGGGCGGCCGGCGGCCATCATTGAGCCGGAAAGCGGCGGGCGCCTGGTGGTCAAGGCACTGGTTCCCGTGCTGAGCCCGCAACTGGGTCAGGGCAACCGCATCCTCTATGTGGAACAGCCCATTCCCCAGCAGCTCACCAGCGCCGCCGATGCGGTACAGGTGGCCTACACCCGCTACCATCAGCTCCTGCTCATGCGGGAGCCCATGAAAACGGCCTTCCAGCTAAGCCTCGGGGTGGCCCTGCTGCTCACGGTGCTGGCGGCCATCTGGATGGGCCTGCATCTGGCCCGCCGCCTTACGGCCCCCATTGCGCGCCTGGCCGCCGGCACCCAGGCGGTGGCGCGGGGGGAGTTCGTACCCGTGCTATCGGTGCCTAGCAATGATGAAATGGGCGTCCTGCTCCACTCCTTCAACAACATGACCCGCCAGTTGGCCCGCGCCAAACAACAGGCGGCCGCCGCCCGGGAGCAGGCGGAGCAGCGCCGCCTCTACCTGGAGACCCTGGTGAATCAGCTCTCCAGCGGGATCCTCACCTTTGATGGGCAGGGCTGTTTGCTGGAGGCCAACGGCGCCGCCGCGCAGATCCTGCAGACGCCACTGCCTACGGGCACGGACCTGGATGCCCTGCGCGACGGGCCCCTCCTCGCCCCATTCTGGGAGACGCTGGGGGAGTGGATTCTTCATCCGCGGGGGGAGATGCAGCGGGAGATTGCCCTGGAGCGCGCCGAGGGCCGCCAATCGCTGATCCTGCATGGCGCCCGCTTGCATGGGGAGGATGGCGAGGGGGGCGGCTTCGTGCTCGTCTTTGACGATGTCAGCACCCTGGTGGCCGCCCAGCGCAGCGCCGCCTGGAGCGAGGTGGCCCGGCGCCTGGCCCATGAAATCAAGAACCCCCTCACCCCCATCCAGCTCTCCGCCGAACGCCTGCGGCGCAAATATCTGGAGCGCCTGGGGCCCGAGGGCGAAACCCTCGATCGGGCAACGCGCACCATCATTCACCAAGTGGACGCCCTCAAGGTGATGGTGGACGCCTTTTCCGAATACGCGCGTCAGCCCCAGCTCCAGTTGCGGCCGGTGGACCTCAATACCGTCATTGCCGAGGCCGTGGATCTTTATCGCGGCCAGGATACGGGCGTGGAGATCCGTGCCGAACTGGCGGCCGATCTGCCGCCGCTGCTGGCCGATGTCAACCGCCTGCGGCAGATCCTCAACAACCTCCTGCGCAACGCCCTGGACGCCTTGCAGGGGTTCGGGGATGGGCGGGGGATCGTCATTCTGCGCAGCCGCATGACAGGCGACGCTGAGCCAAAGCTGCTAGAATTAAGCGTTATGGATAATGGCCCCGGTTTTCCTCCCGAGCTCCTGAAGCGGGTTTTTGAACCTTACGTCACCAGCAAGGTCAAGGGTTCCGGTTTGGGGCTGGCCATCGTGCGGCGCATTGTCGAAGAACATGGCGGGACGATTACGGCCGACAATGAGGGAGTGCAGGGCGGGGCACGCATCCTCATCCATTTTCCGCTGACCGATGGCGCAGCCTAGGGGGTACCATGGAAGCAACGCTGGGTTTGAACATACTGGTTGTGGACGATGAACCGGACATTTGCGAGTCCCTGGCGGGGATCCTGGAGGACGAGGGCTATGTGGTCAGCACCGCAGGCAGCGCGGAAGCGGCCGATGCCTTCCTGCGGCAGGCCTCCGTCGATCTGGTCCTCCTGGATATCTGGCTGCCCGGGGAGGATGGCGTCAGCCTGCTGCGCCGCTGGGCCGCCGCAGGGCTGCAGCAGCCGGTGGTCATGATGTCCGGCCATGGCACTGTCGAAACGGCGGTGCAGGCGACCAAGCTGGGGGCCTATGACTTCATCGAGAAGCCCCTGTCCCTGGACAAGACCCTGCTCACCGTCGGCCATGCCCTGGAGGCCAGCCGCCTGCAGCGGGAGAACCGCGCCTTGCGCAGTCAGGCGGGCCTGGTCATGGCGCCCAGCGGCCAGAGTCCGGCCATTAGCCAGTTTCGCGAGCAACTCCTGCGGGTCGCGGCCGTGGATTCCTGGGTCTTGTTGCTGGGCGAGGCGGGCACCGGCAAAGAGGTGGCGGCCCGTTACCTGCACAGCCATAGTCAGCGCGCGGCGGGTCCTTTCATCGATCTGCGCGCCGCTGCCATCGCCCGGCCCAATGTCGCCATCGAGCTCTTCGGCAATGAGCGGGAAGGGCGCGTCACCCGCGGCCGCCTGGAGGTGGCCCACAGCGGCACGCTCTTCATCGACGAGATCGCCGACATGGATCTGGAAACCCAGGCGCGCCTTTTTTCCGCCCTCCAGGAGCGGCGGATCATCCGCGTGGGGGGCGTAACCCCCGTTGCCGTGGATGTGCGGGTCATCGCCGGCAGTACCCATGATCTGGCCCAGGAGGTGCAGGCCGGCCGTTTCCGCCAGGATCTCTACTATCGCCTCAGCGCCATCCCCTTGCGGGTGCCGCCGCTGTCCGCCCGCAGTGCCGACATCCCCGTCCTCATCGAGGAATTCATGGCCTTTTACGGCCAGCGCGACGGCCTCGCCCCCCGCCAGTTCACGGACGAGACCCTCGATGTCCTGCGCCACTATCCCTGGCCCGGCAACGTCCGCGAATTGCAGAATCTGGTAGAGCGCCTGTTGATCCTGGCCGAGGGGCCGGAGATCAGCGCCGCCGAGGTGGAAGGGGCCCTGGGCCTGGATAACCGTTTGGCCCTGGCCGGCAATCTGGAAGGGGAAGACTTTGGCGGTACGCTGAAACGCGCCCGGGAGCGCTTTGAGCGGGCCTTTCTGGAATATCACCTGGCGCGCAACGACTGGAACATCGCGCGCACCGCCGAAGTGGTGGGGCTGGAACGCACGCACCTCTACCGCAAGCTCAAGAACCTGGGCATCGCCCTCAAAGGCGAGCGCCGCGCCGGCGAGGAGGACGAGGACGAGCGCTAGCCGGCGGGGTTTCTTGCCGGGCCGGTAGCCATCCGGCCCCGGCGGCTGTTTTCACAGGAAACAACGATCAGGAGTCCAATTCCCGGCGGTGTGCATACCCGTGGGGGCGAGGGCCGTTGGAGGAGGACGGGGATGAGCCGGGTACCTGCCTGTTAGCATCAATGACCCGGGTCCTCCAGGGTAAAGACGGCGGCGTTGTCTTCGTAGGCAAAGATCTCCGCATAGCGCCCCCAGTAGATGATGGTATCCAGCACGGTCTGGGCCTCATCATCGCTGAGCTGGTCTTCCAGCTCCCGGAGGAAACGGTCGGCAGGGGCGCGGTGGCTGGGGCGCTCGTCGAGGATAGCGCGAATATGCGCGGCCAGGGGCACCCGCTCCATGAGATGGCGGGCAAAGAGACGCTTGCGCTCCTGCACGTTCCCTTCGGCGAAAAGCCGCCCCGCCGGCGTGAGGCTGATCTCTCCCGCGTCGGATTCGGCGAAGCCCAGGATCTCCAGGGCCTCCACCAGGGGAAAGAGATCATCCACGGAAAACTGGGTATCGTCGGCCAGTTCCGAGAGGTTTACCCGCAAGGCCCCGTCATGTTTTTCCAGGGTGGCCAGGGCCTCCAGCAGGCCGGCCATGCGGTTGATGGAGGTATGTGGCAGTCGGTAGCCCAAACCCACCGGCTCCTTCTTGCCATCGGTCTTGCTGATGGGCCGGGCGGTCATGATGGCATAGACCTGTTCCACCAGGTTGCGGAAATCCTGCGACTCCCGATCCCGCGGCTGGGGCAGGGTGACCGGGATCTCCGCCCGTATCCGTCCCGGATTGCTGCCGAAGATCAGGATGCGATCGGCCATCAGGACCGCTTCCTCAATGTTGTGGGAGACCAGGAGGATGCCGCGCAGGGCAGTTTTGCGCTCGGCCCACAGATCCAGGAGGTCGGTACGGAGGGTTTCCGCGGTCAAGACATCCAGGGCGGAGAAGGGCTCGTCCATGAGGAGGACCCGGGGATCGATGACCAAGGCCCGGGCGAAGCCCACGCGCTGGCGCATGCCCCCCGAGAGCTCCCGGGGGTAGGCCGACTCGAAGCCGTCCAGGCCGATCAGATCAATGGCCCGCAAGGCCCGCTCCTGCCGCTCCTTGCGCGGCACGCGCAGGGCCTCCAGGCCCAGCTCCACATTCTGCAGCACCGTCAGCCAGGGGAAGAGGGCGAAGCTCTGGAAGACCATGGCCAGGCCCGCCACCGGGCCGTTCACCGCTTTTCCCTGATACAGCACCGCCCCGCCGTTGGCCGGCATCAGCCCGGCGAGGATGCGCAGGAGGGTGGATTTGCCCGATCCGGAGCGGCCGACAATGACCAGGATCTCCCCGTCCCGCAGTTCCATCCGCACGTCGTCCAGGATGAGCAGGTCCCCGCCATCGGCGTTCTTGAAGGTCTTGCGCACCTGTTCCAGTTGAAACAAGGGCGTGGTCGCGTTGCTCATGCTTTCTCCTCAGTCCAGACGAAAGCGCCTTTCCGCCGCCCGATACAGGCGCCGCCAGAAGAAGCGGTTGACAGTGATCACGTAGAGGGACATCACGCCGATCCCCAAGGCCACCTTTTCCATCTGCCCGGAGCCGGTGGCCAGGGTGATATAGGCGCCCAGACCCGTCGCCACCAGGGTATGGCTGCCCCAGCTCACCACCTCGGCGACGATGCTGGCATTCCAGGCACCGCCGCTGGCGGTGATGGCACCGGTGACGAAACCGGGAAAGATGCCCGGCAGCAGCAGGCGCTTCCACAGCAACCAGCCGCGCAGACCGAAGCTGCGCGCCGCCTCCTTGAGATCCCCGGGCAAGGCCGTCGTCGCGCCGACGACATTGAAGAGGATGTACCACTGACTGCCCAGGATCATCAGGGGGCTTACCCAGACGTTCACGTTCAGATGAAAGGTCAGGATGAGCACCACCACCAGGGGAAAGAGCAGATTGGCCGGGAAGGCGGCCAGAAACTGGGCGAGGCCCTGCACCCGGGCCGTCAGGCGCGGATTGAGGCCGATCTTGATGCCGATGGGCACCCAGATGAGGGCAGAGAGCAGGACCAGGACAAAGACCCGCAGGGCGGTCACGGCGCCGAGATAAAAGACATGGCCGATTTCCGCTCCGGAAAAAAAGCGGGGGATGACGAGGCCGAGTTGCCACAGGGCGGCCACGAGGAGGATCGCCAGCACCCCGTAAAACAGACCGTCCCGCCAAGCCTTTTGACCCGCGCTTGGACGCTGCCGCGCCGGCCCGGATGCGGGCGGGAGCAGGCGCACGCTGGCCTCCCACAGGGCCCGGGGAAGGAGGACGACGAGGCGCACCAGGTGGGTGCGATGGAAGAAATCCAGGACGGCGGACTGGGGCTTTTGCAGGTCGCCGCTCGTTTCGAACTTGAACTTGTCGGCCCAGGCGACGATGGGCCGGAAGAGCAGAAAGTCGTAGAGAAAGATCACCACGACCATGGTGGCGATGGCCCAGAAGATGGCGCCGAGGTCCTTGTTCCGAATAGCCAGGGCGATATAGGAGCCGATGCCGGGCACGGCCACCGTCTGGCCGGCGACGGTGATGGCCTCGGCGGCCACCACGAAAAACCAGCCGCCGGACATGGACATCATGGTGTTCCACAAGAGCCCGGGCACGGAAAAAGGCAATTCCAGCTTCCAAAAGCGCTGCCAGGCGTTGAGGCGATAGAGCCGCGCCGCCTCGTCCAGCTCCTTGGGGAGGGTGGTCAAGCCCTGATACAGGGCAAAGGTCATGTTCCAGACCTGCGAGGTAAAGACCGCGAAGATCACCGCCAGTTGCACGCCGATGAGGCTGCCCGGGAAGAGGGCCATGAAGCCCGTCACGGTGATGGACAGATAACCGAGGATGGGCACCGACTGCAGGATATCCAGCAGCGGAATGAGGATCTTCTCCGCATAGCGGTTCTTCGCCGCCAGAGTCGCATAAACCAGGGTGAAAGCGAGGGAGCAGACGACGGCCGCCAGCATCCGCGAAACCGTGTCCAGGGCGTATTCCGGCAATTCCCAGGGGCTGCTGGAGATGGCGATGCTTTCCCCCAGATGAAAGGGGACCGCCATGCCGCGGGAAATGTGGGCGATGAGGAAAAAGACCGCCAATACCAGCGGGATGGCGATGAGGTCTTGACGATTGGGCATGGGAAAGGCCAAGGAGGACGCGAGCTTCATGCCGGGAGACTCCACATTTGGCGGCTGGGACCGCAGTCTTTATACTGATTCAGATCAGGCACTGTAAAGGGGTGGAAAAATGCAGACCAGCAACGCAGCGGGCACGGAAAAGTCCTTCCACCCCCTCGGTATCGCCATTCTCACCGTCTCCGACACGCGCCAGCCGGAAACCGACAAGTCCGGCGACAAGATCGCCGAACTGGCTCAGGCCGCCGGTCATCGCATCGCGGCGCGGCGGATCCTGCCCGATGCGGTGCCGGGCCTGCGGGCGCAGTTGCAGGACTGGATCGCCGACGCCGCCATCGACGTCATCATCGCCACCGGCGGCACCGGCGTCACCGGCCGCGATGTCACCCCGGAAGCCCTCGCCCCCTTGGTCAGCAAATCCATCCCCGGCTTCGGCGAACTGTTCCGCATGCTCTCCTACCAGGAGATCGGCACCAGCACCATCCAGTCCCGCGCCGAGGCGGCCCTCTGCGATGGCACCCTGGTCTTCCTGCTGCCGGGCTCCACCGGGGGCGTTCGCCTGGGCATGGAGTCCATCATCGTGCCGCAGTTGGACAACCGCCACCGCCCCTGCAACCTCAACGAACTCCTGCCGCGCATCCGCAACGAGCGCTGAGGTGAGCACCACCCGTAGGAGCGGCCCACAGCCGCGACCCGCCTGCTCACCCGCCACCAACGCGACAATGGGTAGCTGCCTGCAGAGCGGACCCCATGACTGACGACCGCCACGCCCATTGGGAAGCCTGTTACGCCGAGGCCGCGCCGACGGCACCGGAAGCGCTCCCCTTCCTCATCGCCCACGCCCAGGAACTCCCCGCCGGCGGGCGCGCCCTCGATCTCGCCTGCGGCCGGGGCGGCAACGCCCTCTTCCTCGCCCGCCGCGGTCTGCGGACCGCCGCCTGGGACTACGCCGCAAGCGCCGTCGCCGGACTCGCCCGGACAGCCACCGGCCTCCCCCTGCAGGCCGAATGCCGGGACGTCATCGCCCAGCCCCCCGCCCCGGAATCCTTCGACGTCATCGTCGTCGCCCACTTTCTGCACCGGCCACTGTTCCCTTTTCTCGCCGCCGCCCTGCGGCCCGGCGGTCTGCTCTTCTATGAAACCTGGTGCGGCCCCTACGCCGGCCGCGGCCCCCGGAATCCCGCCTTTCGCCTCGCCCCCGGCGAACTGGCCGGCGCCTTTCCCATGCTCACCCTTTCGCAAATTCAGGAAGACACGGACCGCGCCGCCGCCCTCTGGAGGCGGTGAGTTTACATATCCAGCGGGCTGATGACGCCGCGTCCGCCTTTGTTGAGCACGTGGGTGTAAATCATCGTCGTGGAGACATCCTGGTGCCCCAGCAGCTCCTGAACCGTCCGGATATCGTAGCCCGCCGGCAGCAGGTGTGTCGCAAAGGAATGGTGCAGCACATGGGGCGTCGCCGGCTTGACGATCTCTGCGCGACTCGCTGCCGTCCGGATGGCGCGCTGTACGGAAGCCTCATAAATATGGTGTCGCCGTTGCGCCCCCGTGCGCGGATCGCGGCTTAGAGCGGGTGACGGAAAGACATACTGCCAACCCCAGGCACGCGCACTGGATGGATATTTGATCGCCAGCGCATCCGGCAGATACACCTTCCCCCAGCCCGGCCTCCAAATCGCCGTCATGCAGCAGCCGGCTTTCTCCATTTGTTTTTTAAGGGGCAGCAGAATGTTCTCCGGCAATACCGTCACCCGGTCTTTGCCGCCCTTGCCATCCCGAATGATGATTTCCCGACGCTCGAACTCCACGTCTTTTACCCGAAGCCGCAAGCCCTCCAACAAGCGCATGCCGGTTCCATAAAGCAGGCTGGCCACCAGCCACATGGTCCCGGAGAGTTCATGCAGCAACGCCCGCGCTTCGCTGGGGGTCAGCACCGTAGGCAAGTGTTGCGAAGGCTTGGCGCTGGTGATGTCGTCCAGCCAGGGCAGGAGGCCTACATCGAGCACCTGCTTATAAAGGAGAAGCAACGCCGCCCTGGCCTGATTTTGCGTGGAGGACGACACCTTGCGCTCCACCGCCAGATAGCTGAGGAATGCCTCGATCTCTGCGGCCCCCATCCCTTTGGGATGCCGCTTGTGGTGGAAGAGAATGAAGCGCCGCGCCCAGTCCGTATAGGCCTCTTCGGTGCGGATGCTGTAGTGCAACGCCCTGATCCGGGCACGCATCTGGTCCAGGAGTTTGGGCGGGGGGATGGGGGCTGGCTGGCCACTTTTCATCCGGAGAATATTAGGCTGTCCTAAATTTTTAAGTAAGTGTGGTTGCGTTGCAAATACAGCATGTTGGCGCTGTCCTGCGTTGCGTTAGCCGTCTATCGTGTGCTAGGGTGGTGCGATCCAATTTATGTTCGCGGGCGCTGTGCGCCCGCGAACGAGGCGCGAGTGGTGCGAACATCGGGGCGGCGGGCGCACAGCGCCCACGAACCCCTCGTTCGAGCGGACACCGCTACGCGGCTTCGCCCGCGTGAGCCTCCGCGCACTTCGTGCCCTACGGCCTCACGCGGGTGGCGCACAACTCGCGCCTCGTTGGGCATCTCCCCAACACTCGGCACCAAACTCGCGGTACAATTCTGATTATCTTTACGGAGGCATTAACCATGGGAAATCAACTCGAATTGCTCGAAGCTGAAGCCCTGAAACTAACTGCTAGTGAACGCGCAGCTTTCGCCCAGTTATTGCTTGCCAGTCTCGACGAAGATACCGAGATTGAGGAAGCATGGGCCGCCGAAACCGAGCGCAGAATTGCTGACATCGAAAGTGGGGCGGTACAAGTCATTCCGATTACTGACGTTCTGGCTCAGGTTCGTGCAGCATTGAAGTGAAGCTCGTCGTTACTCCACCGGCGCTCGCCGAATTGCACGACGCGGCAGCGTTTTATACGCTGAAGGCGAATGTCGAGCTTGGTCTCGCGTTTGTGGCTGAGTTTGAGCGAACGGCCAATCTCGTTTTGGACAACCCTCTGCTCGGTGCCGTGTTTCGTAGCACTCGCCGGCGATATATCTTCCGTCAATTCCCATATAGCATCATTTATCAGGTTACCGCAGAGGAGCTTCGAATTCTCGCCGTGGCACATCACAGGCGGCGCCCTGGCTACTGGGCGCAGCGGAAATAGTACGCCGTGTCACTTCGAACATCGATGCCCAACCCATCCATCAACACCGACGCTGCGCGATAAAGCCGCGCAGCGTCGGTTAGCTTTACGTTAGTTTTCTCCATCATGGTGGATCACCAGAGATAGCCATGCCGCAACTCAAAGAATGGTTTCTTCTCATCCTGGGTGTTGGTCTCGTCGCGGTCGCGGTGCAGGGGGTTTTCCGTGGGTGGCTGCCGAATGGTCGGAACGGTTTCAAGCAAGGCGCGGGCGTCTACCGTGAAGACCAGCCTGTCGGCTTCTGGTTTTTCTTCTGCCTATATTTTGGTGGCGGCTTATACGTGGCTTTTTATGCCTTGCGTCCTCTGTTCGGTCATGCAGCGCAGTGAGGCATAGCCGAAGTGCTGAATCCTCTGCGCGACATGCCCCTCCATGTGGCCCCGGCGGCTTGGTGGCGGGCCGCTCGTCCCCTCGGCCCGGCCTTTGAATACGACGACTTCCTGCTTCTCTCCGATCTTGCCGAGCACGCCCGTCCGGAGTTCGGTCCGCCGGACCTCCTCCCTGCATTTCTCTAACGGCCTCGGGTCCGACACCGGATTCAACCGGGGCCGTTCCGGCCCGGTAACGGCGTTCAGGCTTCTCCCCGCCCGAAGCGGGCGGCTCTTGGGTGGAGCGCTCCGACCCATGTACAATGGAGTTTATGGAACAGCACTATGACGTCATCGTGGTGGGCGGCGGACACGCCGGCATCGAGGCGGCCGCGGCGGCGGCCCGGGTGGGTGCGCGCACGCTCCTGCTCACCCAGAATCTGGACACCATCGGCCAGATGTCCTGCAATCCGGCCATCGGCGGCATCGGCAAGGGGCATCTGGTCAAGGAGATCGACGCCCTGGGCGGGATCATGGCGCGGGCCATCGATCAGGCCGGCATCCAGTTCCGCATCCTCAACGCCCGCAAAGGCCCGGCGGTGCGCGCCACCCGCGCCCAGGCGGACCGCAGTCTCTACAAGCGCGCCGTCTGGGGCCTGCTGGAAGCCCTGCCCCATCTCCAGCTCTTTCAGGGCATGGCGGGGGATCTCCTCATGGAGGGGGAGCGCCTCGCCGGCGTGATCCTGGAGACCGGCCTGGTCTTGCACGCCCGGCAAGTCGTCCTCACCACCGGCACCTTCCTGGGCGGCCAGATCCACATGGGCGATCAGCACTATGCCGCCGGTCGCGCCGGCGATCCGCCCTCCAACGCCCTGGCCCGGCGTCTGCGCGAGATGGCCTTCCCGGTGGCGCGCCTGAAGACCGGCACCCCCCCGCGCATCGACGGCCGCAGCATCGATTACAGCCAGTTGGAAGAGCAGCCCGGGGACGCTCCGCCGCCGCCCTTTTCCTTCCTGACCAGGGCCATCGCCGTCTCCCAACGGGTCTGCCACATCACCCACACCAACCCCCGCACCCACGAGATCATTGCGGCGAACCTGCACCGTTCGGCGCTCTATGGCGGCCACATCCAGTCCGTCGGCCCGCGCTACTGTCCCTCCATCGAAGACAAGATCGTGCGCTTCGCCGACAAGTCCTCGCACCAGATCTTTCTGGAGCCCGAGGGGCTGGACACCCACGAGGTCTATCCCAACGGCATCTCCACCAGCCTGCCCTTCGACGTGCAGGAAGAATTGGTGCGCAGTATCCGGGGCCTGGAGAACGCCGTCCTCCTGCGTCCCGGCTACGCCATCGAATACGATTATCTGGACCCTCGCGATCTCCACCCCAGTCTGGAGAGCAAGCGCCTGTCCGGTCTCTTCTGCGCCGGGCAGATCAACGGCACCACCGGCTACGAAGAGGCCGCCGCCCAGGGCCTCCTGGCCGGCCTCAACGCCGCCCGCCGCGCCCGCGAACTCGCACCCTGGTGGCCCGGACGCCACGAGGCCTATCTGGGGGTCATGGTGGACGACCTGGTCACCCGGGGGCTGGATGAACCCTACCGGATGTTCACCAGCCGGGCCGAATACCGCCTGCAACTGCGCGAAGACAATGCCGATGCCCGTCTGACGCCCATGGGGCGGGAACTGGGCCTGGTCGATGACGAACGCTGGCAGGCCTTCGCCGCGAAGCAGGCCGCCGTCCAGGCCGAAAGTGCCCGCCTCGCGGCGCTGCGCATTTTCCCGGCGAGCCCGGAGGCGGAGCGGCTTTCCTCCGCTTCGGGCCAAGCGCTGCAGCGGGACGTCACCGCCCTGGAACTGCTCCGTCGCCCCGATTGGGATTATCCCCGCCTCCTCGCGGCCCTGGATCTCGACCCCTGCAACGACCCCCAGGTCCGGGAGCAGGTGGAGATCCAGTGCAAGTATTCCGGCTATATCGCCCGCCAGCAGGAAGAGGTGGCCCGCGCCAGTCGCTGGGAAGGAGTGGCCCTCCCGGCGGCGATGGACTTTGGCGAGGTGCGCGGGCTCTCCACCGAATGCGCCCAGAAGCTGAGCCGCCACCGCCCCGTCAGCATCGGTCAGGCCAGCCGCATCGCCGGCATCACCCCGGCGGCCATTTCCCTGCTCATGATTCACGTGAAACGGCGCGGCGTGACACAGGCGGATTGACGGGGTGGAGTCGAGTCCTTCCTTTCCCCGGGATCAGGCCCGCCAGATCCTGGATGCAGGCCTGGAGGCCATGGCCCTGGAGCCCATCTCCGCAGACCGCCGCTCCTTGCTCCTCGATTACCTCGGCCAATTGGCGCAATGGAATCGCGTCCACAATCTCACCGCCGTGCGCGATCCCCTGGAGATGGTCTCCCATCACCTCCTCGATAGCCTGAGTCTCCTGCCCTGGTTGCCCGGGGGCGAGGTCTGCGACATCGGCAGCGGCGCAGGCCTGCCCGGCCTCCCGCTGGCCATCTGCCGCCCTGAGCAGACCTTCACCCTGGTCGAGCCCACCGGCAAGCGCGCGGCCTTTTTGCGCAGCGTGGTGGCCGGTCTGGGGCTGTCTCGGGTGCGGATCAACCAGTCCCGCAGCGAAGCCTATCGGCCCGCCGCCTATCCGGCCGCCGTGATCAGCCGGGCCGTCGCCTCCCTTGCCGAGCTGGATCTCATGACGCAACACCTGCAGGGGCCGGCTACCCTCTGCCTCGCCCTCAAGGGCCCCCGCGCCGGCGACGAGATCGCGGCCTGGCCCCGGGCCGCGGAATTGCAGGTCACCATGCAGAGCTTCCCGGTCCCCGGCCTGCCTCCCCGTGTGCTCGTCCGGTGGCAGGCATGACGCGCCCTAGCGGCGGGCCGGCCGAATGGGTATCCTAAGCGCAGATTTCCACGGAGAAACAGCGGGCTCGTCCGCCAGCACCATGCGCATTGTCGCCGTCGCCAACCAGAAAGGCGGGGTGGGTAAGACCACCACCGCCGTCAACCTTGCCGCCGAGCTCGCCCAAGGCGGCCAGCGGGTGCTATTGGTGGACCTCGACCCCCAGGCCAACGCCACCACCGGACTGGGCCTGGGCCACGTCGATGGCGCCAGCATCTATCATGCCTTGCTGGGAGAGGTCCCCCTGGCAGCCGTGCTGCGGGCAGCGTCTCCGGCGGGCCTGCAGGTGGCCCCTTCCAGCCCGGACCTCGCCGGCGCCGAAGTCGAACTCTACGGCCGCGCCGGTCGTGAGCAGCGCCTCCGCGAGGCCCTGACCACCGTCGCCGACTTCGACTTTTGCCTCATCGACTGTCCCCCGGCCCTCAACATGCTCACCGTCAATGCCCTGGTGGCCGCCGATGCGGTGTTGATCCCCATGCAGTGCGAATACTATGCCCTGGAGGGGCTCACTCAGCTCCTCGGCACGGTGCGCCGGGTCCGCGCCGGCCTCAACCCGCGCCTGCAGGTCCACGGCTTGCTGCGCACCATGTTCGACGCCCGCAATCGCCTGGCATCGGAGGTGGGCATGGAGCTGGAGCGGCACTTCCCCGACAAGCTCTACCGGACGGTGGTGCCGCGCAACATCCGTCTGGCCGAGGCGCCCAGCTTCGGTCGTGCCATACTGGAGCACGACCCGCACTGTGCCGGCGCCCAGGCCTATCGCGGCGTGGCCGCCGAATTCCTGCGCCGCGAGTGTCGGCCGTGAAGCGGGTCGGCCTGGGCCGCGGCCTGGATGCCCTCTTTGCCAGCGACGCCGACAGTGCCCGGCCGATGCGGGAGATTCCCCTGGATCTGCTTCAGCGCGGCCGCTATCAGCCGCGCAGCACCATGGACGCCGAGGCCCTGTCCGCCCTGGCTGCCTCCATCCGCTCCCAAGGGGTGGTGCAGCCCATTGTCGTGCGCGGCGTGGGCGGCGGTCGTTATGAAATCATCGCCGGCGAACGGCGCTGGCGGGCGGCGCAAATGGCGGGCCTTCCCGCCATCCCCGCCATCGTCCGGGAGTGCAGCGACGAACAGGCCCTCGCCCTCGGCCTCATCGAAAACATCCAGCGGGAAGCCCTGAATCCCCTCGAGGAGGCCCAGGCCCTGCAACGCCTCATCAACGAATTCGCCCTCACCCACGAAGACCTGGCGGAAAAACTGGGGCGCTCGCGGACGGCCATCAGCAATCAACTCCGCTTGCTGCGTTTGCCCGCGGCCGTTCACCGCCATCTGGAAAGCGGCGCCCTCAGCGCCGGCCATGCCCGGGCCCTCCTGGCCCTGCCCGCGGAGGAGCAGGTGGCCGCTGCGGAACGGGTGCTGCGCGAAGATCTCACCGTGCGGGCCACCGAGCGCCTCGCCCGGGGGATGGCGCGGGGCCCCAAGCCAGCCTCGGCCCGGGATCCCAACATCATCGCCCTGGAGGCCGAGATTGCCGCCGTTCTGGGCCTGGCGGCCACCGTGATCCCCCGCTCGCGAGGCGGCGAGCTGCGCCTTTCCTGGGATGACCCGGAACAGGGAGAGGCCCTGCTTGCCCGCCTCGGCGTGCGTATCAACGGATGATCTCCCCCTTTTTGGTCTTGACGGCTCGTGCCCGTCTGTTTAGACTTCACCCGTTTTCTTGTGGCCATCTGTGAAAACAAAAGAAAAACAACCGGTCACAGATGCGTTCCCGTCCTTCGTTGGGCGGGTAAGCACATGGGTATTGACGATCAGCATCCTTCTGGCTGCGCTGGCGGCTTGGCGCTGGGGCCGGGAGGAAGCCTACGCCATACTCTTTGCCGGCATACTGAGCGTAATCAACATGCTCATTCTGGGAAACCGCCTCATGGCGCTCCCCGCATCGCCCCAGGGCGCGACCTTGCGTATCTGGGGTGCGGTGATGCAGCGCTGGGCGGTGACCATCGTGGGTTTGATCCTGGCCATTGTCTGGTTGCACCTGCCCATCATCGGGCTGGTGGCCGGGCTTTTGGTGACCCATTTCGTGTTTTTGGCATTTCTGTTGCGGGAGCGCAACAGGGAAAGGAGTTAACGCGTGGCGGATAGCGGCATCGCTCAACACATCACCAACTGGTCTGTCGGGCAAGGTTTCTGGACCTTCAATTTGGACACCATCCTCATGGGCTGGGTGATGGCCTTTATCCTGGTGGTCGCCGCCATGGTCGTGGGCAGCCGCCTGCAATATGGCGCTCCCACCGGTCTGCAGGGTTGGCTGGAAGGCACGGTGGATTTCATCGACGATCTGGTGCAGGGCAGTTTCCCCGTCAAGGATCCCCTCATTGCGCCCGTCGCCCTGACCGTGTTCCTCTGGATCCTGCTGATGAACAGCATGGACTTGATCCCGGTCTACCTCCCCGGTCTGGTCGCCCACTGGTTCGGGATCCCCGAATTCCGCATCACGCCCACCGTCAACCTCAACACCACCCTGGGCGTCGCCCTGGCGGTGTTCATCCTGGCCATCTTCACCAGTCTGCGGGTCAAGGGTTTCGCCTACTTCAAGACCTATCTGACCCATCCTTTCGGCATCTGGCTGATGCCCATGAACATCCTCATGACCCTCATCGAAGAGATCACCAAGCCCCTCAGTCTCGGCCTGCGACTCTTCGGCAACATGTTTGCCGGCGAACTGGTCTTTCTCCTGCTGGCCATGCTGCCTTGGTGGGGCCAGTTCGTCATGGGGGTGGTCTGGTCGGGTTTCGAGAGTCTGATCATTATTCTGCAGGCATTTATTTTCACCGTGCTGACCGTGGTCTACCTGGGCATGGCCAACATGCAGGAACATTAACAACTCATTCGCTTTTTCATTCTTCGCTTTGGAATATAAGGAGTCACCATGGACGCGCATACCATCATCGTTGCTGCTACCGCCATTGCCGTCGGCATCATTTTCGGCGCTGCCGGCCTCGGTTCCGCCATTGGCTGGGGTCTCATCACCTCCAAGACCATCGAAGGCATCACCCGCCAGCCGGAAATGCGCCCGCAGTTGCTGGTCAACACCTTCATCTTCGCCGGCCTGATGGAGTCCTTCCCGTTCATCATTCTGGCCTTCGGTTTCTGGTTCCTCTTCGCCAACCCTTTCCTGGGCTGATGGCCGGGCCGGCATGGGCCGGATAACGCGCAAGTGAGGGCATCATGAATCCAGTAGGCATTAATGCGACGTTGATCGTGCAGTTGGTCACCTTTGCGGTATTGGTGGCACTGCTGTACAAATATTTGTACGGCCCCTTGAAGGGGGTCATGGAAGCGCGTCGGGCGAAGATCGCCGACGGTCTGGCGGCGGCGGAGCGGGGCAAGGAAGAAATCGTCATCGCCCAGAAACGCGCTACGGAAATACTGCGTGAGGCAAAGGAAAAGGCGGCGGAGATCATCGCCAATGCCGAACGCCGTGGCGTGGAGCTCAAGGAAGAGGCCCAGGTCAAGGCGCGGGAAGAGGCCGACCGGATCCTGGCCGGCGCGCGGGCCGAGATCGAGGTCGAGACCAACCGCGCGCGCGAAGTCCTGCGGGAACGGGTGGTGGGACTCGTCGTCGATGGCGCGCAGCGCATCCTCCAGAAAGAAATCGACGCCCAAGTCCATCGTGACATTGTCGACCGCATGGTCGGCCAACTCTAAGGGGACAAGCCATGGCGGATTTGATCACGGTCGCCCGTCCCTACGCCGAGGCCCTCTACGGTCTGGCGAAGGAAACGGGGCAGGAGGACGCCTGGGAAACGGCCTTGCAGACCCTTGCGGCGGTTATACAGGATCCTCAGGCACAGCAATTTCTCGACGATCCCGAGCGCACGGCGGCGGCCAAGGTCGAGGTGCTCTCCGTGGCCGAGGTGGCGGTACCCAAGGAGGCCTGGCGGGCCTTCCTGGCCTTGCTGATCGACAATGATCGTTGGCCCGCCGCCGGCGAGATTGCGGCGCTGTTCGCGGCCGACCGTCGCGCTGCCCTGGGTACGATAGAGGTCCTGGTAAAAAGTGCCGTAGCCCTGGACGCGGGTCAGAAAGAAGCCATCGAGGCGGCCTTGTCCCGGCGTTTCGGCAGCCGGGTGGCGTTCCACGACGAGGTGGATCCCGCCCTCATCGGCGGAATTCTGGTGCAGGCCGGCGATTTGACGATAGATGCTTCTGTGCGCGGGCAGGTGGAACAGCTCGCCCGCACCCTTCGCAGTTAACCTTTTGAGGACATGGTATGCAACAACTGAATCCTTCGGAAATCAGCGAACTGATCCGCGCACGGATTGCCGGCTTTGAGGGCCGCGTCGAGACGCGCTCTCAGGGCACCATCATCAGCCTGAGTGACGGTATCCTTCGTATTCATGGGCTGGAAGATGTCATGTACGGCGAAATGTTGGAGCTGCCCGGTGGCCGCTTCGCCCTGGCCATGAATCTGGAACAGGACAATGTCGGTGCCGTGATTCTGGGCGAGTATGAAGGCCTGGAAGAGGGCAACGTCGTCAAGTGCACCGGCAAGGTCATGCAGGTGCCCATCGGCAAGGAGCTCCTGGGCCGCGTCGTCAACGCCCTGGGCCAACCCATTGACGGCAAGGGTCCCATCGATGCCAAGGAGTTCGACGTCCTGGAAAAGATCGCCCCCGGCGTCATTCAGCGCCAGAGCGTCGACCAGCCCATGCAGACCGGCATCAAGGCCATTGACGCCATGGTTCCCGTCGGGCGGGGACAGCGTGAATTGATCATCGGTGACCGCCAGACGGGTAAGACGGCCGTGGCCCTGGACGCCATTCTCAACCAAAAGGGCAAGGGCGTTTACTGTATCTATGTCGCCATCGGCCAGAAGGCCTCCACCGTGGCCAACGTGGTGCGCAAGCTCGAAGAATACGGCGCCATGGAGTACACCACGGTGGTTGCCGCCAACGCCTCCGAGGCCGCGGCGGTACAATACCTCGCCCCCTACACCGGCTGCACCATGGGCGAATATTTCCGCGATCGGGGTATGGATGCCCTGATCGTTTATGATGACCTGACCAAGCAGGCCTGGGCTTACCGTCAGATCTCCCTGCTGCTGCGTCGCCCGCCGGGCCGTGAAGCCTATCCCGGCGACGTGTTCTATCTGCACTCGCGTCTGCTGGAGCGGGCAGCCCGGGTCAATGCCGAGTTCGTCGAGCAGTTCACCCAGGGCGCCGTCAAGGGCCAGACCGGATCGCTGACGGCGTTGCCCATCATCGAAACCCAGGCCGGCGACGTCTCCGCCTTTGTGCCGACCAACGTGATCTCCATTACGGACGGCCAGATTTACCTGGAAACCGACCTCTTCAACTCCGGCGTCCGCCCCGCCATCAACGCGGGGCTGTCGGTGTCCCGGGTTGGCGGCGCCGCGCAGACCAAGGTCATCAAGAAGCTCGGCGGCGGCATCCGCTTGGATCTCGCCCAATATCGCGAGTTGGCGGCCTTTGCCCAGTTTGCCTCGGATCTGGATGATCTGACCCGCAAGCAGATCGAGCGCGGCAAGCGCGTTACCGAACTGCTGAAGCAGGATCAATATTCGCCCATGTCGGTGGCGGAGCAGGCGGTGTCACTCTATGCCGCCAGCAGCGGGGCTCTGGATGATGTGGATGTCGCCAAGATCCGCCCCTTCGAGAAGGCCCTCCAGTCCTTTCTGCAGAGCAACTTCAAGGATCTCATGGCCGGCCTGGAGGAGAAAAAGGAGCTGACCGACGAGTTCAAGAAAACGCTTGACGGGGCTATCCAGCAGTTCAAATCGAGTCAGGCTTACTAGGAGCGCGCCATGGCTCATGCCAAGGAAATTCGCGGGCAGATCAAAAGCGTCAAGAATACGCAAAAGATCACCCGCGCCATGGAGATGGTGGCGGCGAGCAAGATGCGCCGCGCCCAGGAACGGATGCGTGCCGCGCGACCCTATGCGGAGAAGATCCGGAAGGTATTGGGACACGTCGCCAACGCCCATCCCGAGTACAATCATCCCTTATTGCAGGTCCGCGAGGTAAAGAAGGCGGGCTTCATCGTCGTGACGACGGACCGGGGCCTGTGCGGCGCGTTGAATGTCAACGTCCTGCGTGCCCTGGTGCTGAAGATGCGGGAGTTTCACGATCAGGGCGTGGCCGTTCAGGTGGCGGTGATGGGTGGGAAGGGCCTGGGCTTCATCAAGCGCTTTGGGGGCAACCTGGTGGCCGAAGTCTCGGGCCTGGGCGATCGGCCCCACCTGGCGGACATGCTGGGGCCCATTCAGGTCATGGCCGAGGCCTATGCCAAGGGCGAGGTGGACGTGGTCTACGTGGTGTCGTCGCGCTTCATCAATACCATGCTGCAAAAAGCCACGGTGGAGCAGTTGCTGCCGGTGGAAAAGGTCGATATGCCCGCGCGGCAGGGGATGTGGGACTACATCTACGAGCCCGAGGCCCGGCCGGTGCTGGATCACCTGCTGCAACGCTACGTCGAGTCGGTGGTCTACCAGGGCGTGGTGGAGCACCTCGCCTGCGAGCAGAGCGCGCGCATGGTGGCCATGAAAAGCGCCTCGGACAACGCCAAACGGCTCATCGGAGATCTGCAGTTGGCGTACAACAAGGCGCGCCAGGCAGCCATCACCAAGGAAATCGCCGAGATCAGCGCCGGTGCGGCGGCAGTTTAGGGCGTCCCGGGAAACCATTTGAAAATGTTGAGGGTTAAATCATGAGCGAAGCGGTTGCGAAAGAGAACGCCGTAGGCCGGATTGTGCAGGTCATCGGACCGGTGATCGACGTCGTCTATCCCCGTGGACAAGTCCCGGAGATCATGGAGGCGATCGTCGTCGACGAAAAGGGGCTCACCATCGAGGTGCAGCAACAGTTGGGTGACGGCGTGGTGCGCGGCATCGCCATGGGCGCCAGCGAGGGCCTCAAGCGGGGCATGAGCGCCCGGCGTACGGGCGCACCCATCAGCGTGCCCGTGGGCAAGGGAACACTGGGCCGCATCATGGACGTCCTGGGCAACCCCATCGATGAAAAAGGGGCGGTGGAAGGGGACGAACGCAAATCCATCCATCGTGCCGCGCCCAATTTCGATGAGCTGGCCGCCAGCACCGAGATCCTGGAAACGGGCATCAAGGTCATCGATCTGGTCTGCCCCTTTGCCAAGGGCGGCAAGGTTGGCCTCTTCGGCGGCGCCGGCGTGGGCAAGACGGTGCTCATGATGGAGCTGATCCGCAACATCGCCATCGAACATACCGGCTATTCCGTATTTGCCGGCGTGGGTGAGCGGACCCGCGAGGGGAATGACTTCTACCACGAAATGACCGAATCCAAGGTGCTGGACAAGGTCGCCCTGGTGTACGGGCAAATGAACGAGCCGCCCGGCAACCGTTTGCGCGTGGGTCTGACGGGCCTGACCATGGCGGAACATTTCCGCGACGAGGGCCGCGACATCCTGATGTTCATCGACAACATCTTCCGTTACACCCTGGCCGGTACCGAAGTTTCGGCCCTGCTGGGGCGGATGCCTTCGGCGGTGGGCTATCAGCCGACCCTGGCGGAGGAAATGGGCAAGCTGCAGGAGCGCATCACCTCCACGAAGGTGGGTTCCATCACCTCCGTGCAGGCCGTATACGTGCCCGCCGATGATTTGACGGACCCCTCTCCGGCCACGACCTTCGCCCATTTGGACGCCACCGTGGTGCTGTCGCGGCAGATCGCCGAGCTGGGCATCTATCCGGCCCTCGATCCGCTGGATTCCTTCAGCCGCCAGCTCGATCCGCAGATCGTCGGCCAGGAACATTACGATGTGGCCCGTTCCTGCCAGAAGACCCTGCAGCGTTACAAGGAGCTCCAGGACATCATCGCCATTCTCGGCATGGATGAGCTTTCCGCCGACGACAAGCTGCTGGTGACCCGGGCGCGCAAGATCCAGCGCTTCCTCTCCCAGCCCTTCTTCGTGGCCGAGGTGTTCACCGGCAGCCCCGGCACCTATGTCTCGCTCAAGGAAACCATCCGCGCGTTCAAGGCCATCGTCAACGGTGAGTATGATCACTTGCCGGAGCAGGCCTTCTACATGGTGGGGACCATTGACGAGGCGATCGCCAAGGCACAAAAGATCCAACAAGGATAAGGCATGGCTATGACCATAGATGTACAGGTGGTCAGTACCGAAGGCAGCATCTACGAGGGGGTGGCGGATATGGTCGTCGCCCCCGGAGAGATGGGCGAACTGGGCATCCTGCCGCAGCATGCGCCGTTGCTGACGCGTCTGCGGCCGGGAGAGCTGCGCATCCTCCACGGTGCCGAGACGGAGTATCTCTTCGTCAACGGCGGCATCCTCGAAATCCAGCCGGACCGGGTCACGATCCTGGCAGACGGGGCCGAAAGGGCCGTGGATCTCGACGAAGCCAAGGCCGTGGCGGCCAAGGAGCGGGCCGAGGCCTTGCTGGCGGGTCACCTGGATGAGATGGACTACGCGCGGGCCCAGGGCGAACTCCTGGAGCAAATCGCACGCCTGCGGGCCATTCAGCGTCTGCGCGAGCGCGGCGTGCTGCGCTGACCCATTCCGGCGCTGAGGCAGGCATCAGGCCCCATGGCATCTCGTTGTCATGGGGCCTGGGTTTTTCGTGGGGGGGAGATACTCTTGGCCGTCCGCTAGAACGCGCAGGGGCGGGTTGAAAGGGGGAATGCATGGCGCATGAGTTGGATATCGTCATCCTGGCAGCGGGCCGGGGCAAACGCATGGCTTCGGCTTTGCCCAAAGTTCTGCAATCCCTGGGCGGCCGGCCCTTGCTGGGGCATGTGCTGGCCGCTGCCCAGCGGGTGCAGCCGCGGCGCTTGCACGTGGTGGTGGGTTTTGGCGCCGGGCAGGTGCGGGCGGCCTTTGCGGGCCTGGAGGCGCACTGGGTTCTGCAGCCCGAGCTGCGCGGGACCGGTGATGCCCTGCGGCGGGCACTGCCGGCCCTGGGGGGAGCAGAGCGGGTGCTCGTGCTCTATGGGGACGTCCCCTTGTTGCGGGCCGAGACCTTAACCGCCTTCCTGGCGGAAACGCCGGCCGGCGCCCTGGGCCTGATGACCGGCTTGCGTGAGGATCCCCAGGGTTACGGCCGGATCCTGCGGGATGGTCACGGCCAAGTGCTGGCCGTTCGCGAGGACCAGGACGCCAGCGCCGATGAACAGCGGGTGAAGGAGGTGAACCTGGGGATCATGGTCCTGCCGGCGGCGCCCCTGCGCCGGTGGCTGGACGCCCTGGGAGACGACAACGCCCAAGGCGAACTCTATCTGACGGACGTGGTGGCCCTGGCCCGGGCCGACGGCTTTGCCGTGCTCCCTTTCGTCCTGGCCGATCCCCAGGAAGGGGCGGGGGTCAACGATCCCGCGCAGCTCGCCGGGTTGGAGCGGGTCTATCAGGCGCGGCGGGTGGCCGAGCTGCAGGCCCAGGGCCTGCGCGTGGCGGACCCCGGCCGCCTGGATATCCGCGGCGACGTGCAGGTGGGTCAGGACTGCTGGATCGAGCCCAACTGCCTCCTGGCCGGGCAGGTGCGCCTGGGCAGCGGCGTGCGGGTGGGCATGGGCTGTATACTGCAGGACGTGGAGATCGGCGATGGGGTGGAAATCCTGCCCTATTCCCTGGTGGAAGGGGCGCGCATCGACGCCGGGGCGCGCATTGGCCCCTTTGCCCGCATACGCCCCGGTACGGAGATCGGGCCGGCGGCCCACGTGGGTAATTTCGTGGAGATAAAGGCCAGCCGTCTGGGGGCGGGCAGCAAGGCCAACCACCTCAGCTACCTCGGGGATAGCGATATCGGCAGCGACGTGAACATTGGCGCCGGGACCATTACCTGCAATTATGATGGGGCGCGCAAGCACCGCACCATCATTGCCGACGATGTCTTCGTGGGCTCGGCCTCGCAACTGGTGGCCCCGGTGCGCATAGGGGCGGGGGCGACCATCGGCGCGGGGAGCACCATCACCAAGGACGTGCCCGCTGGCGGCTTGACGCTCAACCGCAGTCCGCAAAAATCCATCCCCCACTGGCAACGGCCGCGGCGGGACAAGGGCGACGGAGAAAAGGGGTAAAAGCGATGTGCGGGATCGTTGGCGGTATCGCCGGGCAGGATCTGGTGCCCATGATCATGGAAGGGCTGCGCCGCCTGGAATACCGCGGCTATGATTCGGCAGGCGTGGCGGTGCTGGAAGGGGGCGGCCTCCACCGGGTGCGCAGTGTCGGCAGGGTGGCCGAACTGGCCGCCGCCGCCGCGCGGGAAGCCTTGCAGGGGCATCTGGGCATTGGTCATACCCGCTGGGCCACCCATGGCGGGGTCGCCGAATGCAACGCCCATCCCATGCTCTCCCAGGACATGGTGGCGGTGGTGCACAACGGCATCATCGAAAACTTCCATGCGCTGCGGGAGCGTCTGGAGGCGCTGGGCTATGCCTTTAGCTCCCAGACCGATACCGAGGTCATCGCTCACCTCATCCATCATTATCGCCAACAATCCGCGGACCTTTTCGTCGCCACCCGCCGCGCCGTCGCGGACCTGAAAGGCGCCTTCGCCATCGCCGTGCTCTCGGTGGCCGATCCCGAACTGCTCTGTGTGGCGCGTATGGGCTGCCCGCTGCTATTGGGCCTGGGGGAAGACGGGCATTATTTCGCCTCCGACGTCTCGGCCCTCCTGCCCGTTACCCGGCGTATCCTCTATCTGGAGGACGGTGACGTGGCCGCCCTGCGCCGGGATGGTCTGGAGATCGTCGATGCCCGGGGTGACGTCGTCCGTCGACCCGAACAGCTCAGCCAGTTGAGCGCCGCCGCCGTGGAATTGGGCCCTTACCGGCATTTCATGCAAAAGGAGATCCATGAGCAACCCCGGGCCTTGGCGGATACCCTGGAAGGGGCGGTGAACGGCGGTCTGGCCGTGGCGGATCTCTGGGGAGCGGAGGCGGAGACGGTGTTTGCGGACGTCGACAGTGTCCTCTTCCTCGCCTCGGGCACCAGTCACTATGCCAGTCTGGTGGGCAGGCAATGGCTGGAGAGCATCGCCGGCCTGCCCGCCCAGGCGGAGTTGGGGCATGAATACCGTTACCGCGATTCCATCCCCAATCCGCGCCAGCTCGTGGTCACCCTCTCCCAGTCGGGGGAGACCCTGGATACCTTCGAGGCCCTGCGGCGGGCGCAGCAACTCGGTCAGGCGCGCAGCCTGGCCATCTGCAACGTGGCCGAAAGCGCCATCGCCCGCGCCTCGCGGCTGCGCTTCATCACCCGCGCCGGTCCGGAGATCGGCGTGGCCTCCACCAAGGCCTTTACCACCCAGTTGGCCGCCCTCTATCTCCTCGCCCTGACCCTGGCCAAAAGCCGCGGCCGGCTACCGGCGGAAGCCGAGGCCGCCCATCTGGAGGCCCTGCGCCAGCTCCCCGGCAGTGTCCAGCATGCCCTGAACCTCGAACCGCAGATCCAGGTCTGGGCCGGGCGCTTTGCGCAAAAGGAGCACGCCCTCTTCCTCGGCCGGGGCCTGCACTATCCCATTGCCCTGGAGGGCGCCCTCAAGCTCAAGGAGATTTCCTACATCCATGCCGAGGCCTATCCCGCCGGGGAGCTGAAACACGGCCCCCTGGCCTTGGTGGACCAGGATATGCCCGTGGTGGTCATCGCCCCCAACGACCGCCTCCTGGAGAAGCTCGCCGCCAACATGCAGGAAGTCCATGCCCGCGGCGGCGAGCTGTATGTCTTCGCCGATCTCGACAGTCACTTCAGCGCCAGCGCCGGGGTGCATGTGATCCGCTTGCCCCGCCACGCCGGCCTGCTCTCCCCGGTCCTTCACGCCATCCCCGTGCAGCTTCTGGCCTACCACGCCGCGCTGGTAAAAGGCACCGACGTCGACCGCCCCCGCAATCTGGCCAAGAGCGTAACGGTGGAGTAGGGGTACCGGGCCGGAGCATATTCTTGTTCGCAGGTAATATAGTTTGCTCATGGGCAATAAAGTTTGGACATGGGCAATAAAGTTTGCTCTCAGCACTTGCCATTTCCGATGCGGAGGCGTAGCGTAACTTTCCAGTAGTCTCGATCCCGGGGGGAGCCGTGGCCCGACGTCGTTACACCATCGACGAACAGCGGATCGCCCTGTTTGAGCAAGAGGGGCGGGGCAAAGGTGTCGGCGCGGACTACAAACCCTGGTTGACCATTCAGGACGTACCATCGACGGGGCGTAGTACCCGCCTCCGAGGGATTCATACTGGGCGTATACACCAGTTGCTCTCAGATATTGAGCGAAGCCTGTTCTACTGCTTGGATTGGGAAGACTCGGTCACCGACATTCGAGAACAGTTTCCCCTGGACCGATCGCTGACCACCCAGATTGCCAAAGCCTGCAATATACCTCATCCGCGCTTTCCCGGTGTAATGACACCGATGGTCATGACCACGGATTTTATGGTGGATGCCTGGATTGGCGGCAAGATGGTGCAAACGGCCTATGCAGTAAAATCCGGCGTGGATCTCGACCATCCTCGAACGCTGGAAAAGTTGGAAATAGAAAGGCTCTATTGGGAAAGCAAGGGAATAGAGTGGAGCATCGTCACCCCAGCCGTTCTTCCGACCCGACTGATCCGTAATATTGAGTGGGTTCACAATTTCTACCGGCTGGATGGTGTTGTCGAACCGCATCCGGGCTTCTACCAAGACGCTGGGCGCCGAATGCGGGCACAAGTCTCTGCAGCACCCTGGTTATCGCTGCGACAATTTTGCGAGGATATGGAAGTCCGCTTGGGTCTGAGCAGCGAAGAGGGCTTGATGTTGTTCCGACACCTTCTGGCGACCAAGTCGGTTCTTTGCGATATGGAGTCAGTGGTGCTGAGCGATCCGCTGATCACCATGGCGTCCTTCCGCACGCTGCCTAGCGAACGCCAGGAGAACCGGGCATGAGCTTTCTTGCCCTCAACCAACTGTTGGAATTCTCCGAGGACGGGCACACCGAGCGGGTATTGTGGATCGACGCGGGCGACCCAGGCTATGTTTGCATCGACATTCATGCTGAGCACGCTAACCCGCTGTACCGATGTCACGCAGATGTGCTCCGCCTGATGGATGAGGGTGCGGTCCAACTAGGCAAAGAAGATCCCTTGCTCATCAACACGAATGAAGAGCGGCTCTCTGCTGCACAACGCGCCAAGCGCGACCAAAACTTTGCTCGGATTGCCCCAGTTCTCCAGCGGCAACCGGAGATCCTTGATCTCCGCAAGCGCGGCAAAATCCTTGCCGAATTTGCTGCCACCCACGGCGCAAGTCATCACAGCCTGTTGCGGTTGTTGCGTCGTTACTGGCAACGTGGGATGACGCCGAACGCCCTACTGCCCGATTACGCCAATTCCGGCGCTCGTGGTCGGGAACGCGCCGCTACCGGCAAGCGTCGTGGCCGACCACCAAAGAACGAGGGGGACTCCGTCAATGTCACGCCGGAAACGCGCGCGATTTTCAAGGCAGCCGTCACCAGATTTTATGCCATACATCCAGTTTTTGAGCTGACCGAGTGTTACCACGCGATGCTGCGTGCCTCTTTTTCGGATTCGGTGGTGAACCCAGATACCGGTCAGCAGGAGTGGGTATTACGCTCTGGCGCGCCGAGCTGGTGGCAGTTTCGTTACTGGTATCAGAAAGACAACGATATCTTTGCACTCAAACGTCGTCGGGCATCTTCGCGCGTCTATGACAAGGACATGCGCGCTCTGACCGGCACGGCAACGGGGGAGACCGTTGGCCCGGGTTCGCGTTACCTGATCGACGCGACGATTGCGGATATTTATCTTGTCTCCCGCTATTTCCCCGACAAAATTGTCGGTCGGCCCGTGGTGTATGTGGTCATAGACGTATTCAGTCGAATGATCACCGGTCTGCATGTGGGGTTCGAGGGGCCGAGCTGGGTTGGTGCTATGCAGGCGCTGGGCAACGCCGTGCTCGATAAAACAGGCTACTGCGCCCAATTCGGTGTCGCTATCGACGCTGCGGACTGGCCATGCCAAGGCATGCCGGAGGCAATTCTGGGCGACCGAGGTGAAATGGTCGGCGAAATGGTGGAAACGCTGATTCAGACGTTCGCTGTTCGGGTGGAGAATTCTGCGCCCTACCGCGCCGACTGGAAGGGAGTAGTCGAACAGCAGTTCCGCCTGCTACCTGCGCGCTTCAAGGCCTATACGCCAGGGTATATCCAGACCGATTACCGACAGCGTGGTGGTAACGACTACCGCCTGGACGCGACACTGAATATCGATCAGTTCACCAAGATCATGATTTACTGTGTGCAGTATTATAACATCCAGCACCGGGTCAAGGAGTATCCGCTCGCTCCGGAGATGATTCACGATGGAGTTCCAGCCGTTCCGATAGAGCTCTGGAACTGGGGAGTCGTACATCGCAGCGGGCGCCTGCGACGCTATCCCGATGATCTCGTGCGCTTGAGTCTGCTACCGCATGCGGACGCAGCGGTGACCGCCCGAGGTATCCGCTTGTTTGGGTTGTATTACTCCTGCCCACTCGCCATGCAAGAGCACTGGTTCGAGCGTGCACGCCAAGTCCGGAACTGGCGGATCCGCGTTTCCTACGATCCTCGCTGTATGGATGCTATTTGGCTACACGGAGAGTCCGGCCAGCCACGTTTCATCGCCTGCACCCTCATGGAGCAAAGCCGCGAGCATGCCGGCAAGACCCTCTGGGAGGTTGATCAACTACGGCAGGCGTCCAAAGAGGTCGCTCGCAGCCACCAGCGTAGCGAAACGACCGGGCGGGTCAATCTGATCGAGCAAATCCAGCGTGTCGTTGCCGATGCCAAGGCCGAGCGTCCCCCAGCCTCTGATCGGTCGGATCGGCAGCGTACCAAGGACATTCGCGGTAACCGTCGCGCGGAATTGGCAGCCTTACGCCATAAGGACGCAACCCGCTCGGCAAGCGTGAAGGCGAACGCCCCTGCCGAAGTCGTCCCCTTCCCCGGCACTCCGCCCAAAACGGACTACAGCTTGCCCGACATCACGGAGATGCTGCAGAAATTTCGCGAAGACGAGCAGGAAGAGGAGTAAATCATCATGGCTTCGTCCCCTACCGACATTTCTCTTCTGCCGGAGTTTCGGGACAATCCCTTCATCAACCGCCTCCCGCCGCAGCTCTCGCAGCGGAAGGCCTGGCAATTTCTGTCCGACTCGCCGAAGTTTAGCCCCGCGGAGCGGACCTATCCGATCCACCTCCGAATGAATTGCCTGTATCGCCTGCGCCGCTTCTTCGAGCCCTTAGGAGGCTGCGGAAAAACTCTGCAAAATCTCGCGTGAGTTGCGGATTCGAGCAAAAACCTCCTGAAATTGGGC
>NZ_JBMFWL010000007.1:0-72099 GCF_049965315.1 Acidithiobacillus sp.
GAGCGAGGCCCTCCAGCGCGCCGCCGATGGTTTTGCCGGGATCATCCGCGCCCACGGGCCGCAGGCGGTGGCCTTTTATGTCTCCGGCCAATTGCCCACCGAGGACTATTACGTCGCCAACAAGCTCGCCAAGGGCTTCATCGGCACCAATCATATTGATACCAATTCGCGCCTGTGCATGGCTTCGGCGGTCACCGGCTACAAATCGAGCCTGGGCATGGACAGCGTCCCCTGCGCCTACGAGGATATCGACCTCGCCGACTGCATCTTCCTCATCGGCAGCAATACCGCCTATGCCCACCCCATCGTCTTTCGCCGCATCGAGGACGCGAAGGCCGGCAACCCCAATCTGCGCATCATCGTCGCCGATCCCCGGCGCACGCCCACGGCCAGCATTGCCGACCTTTACCTGCCCCTCAAGCCCGGCACCGACGTGGCCCTTCTCCATGGCATCCTGCACATCCTCATCTGGGAAGGCTGGATCGACCGCGCCTTCATCGACGCCCACACCGAAGGCTGGGAGGCGCTCAAGGCCCTGGTCCAGGACTACAACCCCCAGACCGTCGCCGAAACCTGCGCCATTGCCGTAGCCGACCTGCGCCGCGCCGCGGAGTTCTTCGGCACCGCCCGGGCCGCCCTGTCCCTCTGGTGTCAGGGGCTCAACCAGTCCGCCCACGGTACCGACAAGAATACGGCCTTGATCAACCTGCACCTCGCCACCGGCCAGATCGGCAAGCCGGGAGCCGGGCCCTTCAGCCTCACCGGCCAGCCCAACGCCATGGGCGGCCGCGAGGTGGGCGGCATGCCCGCCCTCCTGCCCGGACACCGGGATGTGCTCAACCCTGCCCATCGGGAAGAAATCGCCCGGTTTTGGGGGGTCGAAGGCATCCACCCCGAGCCCGGCCTCACCGCCGTACCGCTCTTCCAGGCCATGGAGCGCGGCGAGATCAAGGCGGTGTGGATCGTCTGCACCAACCCGGTGCTCTCCATGCCGGACCAGGCTCAGGTCATCCGTGCCCTGGCCCGGGCTGAACTGGTCATCCTCCAGGACGCCTATCTGGAGACCGAAACGGGGGCCTACGCCGACCTGCTCCTGCCGGCGGCGAGCTGGGGGGAGCGCGAGGCCGTCGTCACCAACTCGGAACGCCGCATCAGCCATCTCGGCCAGGCCATTCCCGCCCCCGGAGCGGCACTGCCCGACTGGGAAATCTTCCGCGATTTCGCCCATGCGCTGGGGGCGGCCCTGGATGAATCCGGGCAGCCGGCGCCGGCGGCCATGGATGGTTCCTGGACCGCTCGCGCCCGGCGCCTCTTCGCCTTCCCCACGGCCGAAAGCGTCTTCAACGAATACCGCGAGACCACCCGGGGCCGTGACCTCGACATCACCGGCCTGTCCTTCGCCCGCCTCGACCGCGACGGCCCGCAGCAATGGCCCTTCCCGGAAGGCGCGGAAAAAGGCCGCGCGCGTCTCTACGGCGACGGCATCTTCCCCACCCCCAGCGGCCGCGCCCGTTTTCGCGCCCCTGCCTACGCCCCGGTGGCGGAGGACATCGACGCCCGTTATCCCCTGCGCCTCATCACGGGCCGCCTGCGCGACCAGTGGCACAGCATGTCCCGCACCGGCAAGGTCACCGCGCTCTTCCAGCACAGTGAAGAGCCGCTGCTGGAAATTCATCCGCGCGATGCGCAACGGCTGGGGCTGAAGGACGGCCAGTTGTGCCGGGTAAGCAGCCGCCGGGGCAAGGTGGTGGTCAGGGCGCAGGTCCTGGCCACCGCCACCCCCGGCGTGCTCTTTCTGCCCATGCACTTCGGCACCCGCTTCGCTCCCGCCGGGGAATGCAACCGCTTGACCCTGCCCGCCATCGACCCGGTTTCCGGAGAGCCGGAATTCAAGCATACCGCCGTGCGGGTGGAGCCCTTGGCCTTTGCCTGGACCGGCGCCATCCTCGCCCTCCTCGAAGACGAAGGCCAGTTCCTCGCCGCCCGCGCCGTGGCCCAGGGCTTTCCCTATGCCAGCCTCGCGCGCATCGGAGGTGCTATGCAAAACGGCTTTTTACTACGCCTCGCCGCCGAAGAAGCGCCGCCCGCCTGGGCGGTCCAAGAGTGGGATATGGCATTAGGAATCAGCGGCGCCGATGCCCTGGATTACCAGGATCTGCGCCGGGGGGTGAGCAAACGCATCTGCCTTCGCGCGGGCCGCCTGATTGCCGCCCGCCTTTTCGGCGAGACCGAAACCCTCGACTGGCTGCGGGCGCTGCTGCTCGCGGGGACCGACATCCAGCCCTACCGTCACGCCCTCTTCGCACCCACGGTGCCGCAGCAACTCAGTGCCTGGGTCCCGTCGCATACGGTGTGCACCTGCCTGGGCGTGAGTGAAACGGTGATCTGCGCCGCCATCGCCCAAGGGGCGAAGAGCGTGGAGGCGGTGGCGCAGGTTTGCGGCGCGGGCAGCGAATGCGGCTCCTGTCGTCCCGAGATCAGCGCATTGCTGCGTGCCCCGGTGCAGGAGGCCTCATGAGAACGCTGCCGCAACTCATCGGTGACGTGGCGCGCGGCAAGGAGCATGCCCGCGATCTCCCCGAGGAAGAGGCCCGGATCCTCTTTGCGGCCTGGCTCGCCGGCGATCTCGACGCCTATAGCCAAGGTGCCTTGTGGACCGCCTATCGCATCAAGGGCGAAGCCGTGGACGAACTGCTGGGCTTCGTCAGCGCCAGCGAGCAAGCCATGCACCGGGTCAACGCCCCCGCAGGCCCCCTGCCCATCATCCTGCCCAGCTACAACGGCGCCCGCCGCGAGGCCAACCTGCTCCCCCTCCTGGCCCTGGTCCTGGCCCGCGCCGGGGTCCCCGTCCTGCTGCACGGGAGCCATGGCGGCGCAGCCGAGGATGCCGACCTGGCCCTCACCGACCACAGTCCGGCCCAGCGCGTCAGCAGTGCCGCCCTCCTCGCCGCCCTCGGACTGCCGGCGGCCGGCAGCCCCCAGGCCATCCATGACGATCTAGGCCGGCGGAACCTTGCCCACGCCGCCATCGACGTCCTCAGTCCCGGCCTGGCGCGCATCCTCGCCTTGCGCCGGCGGCTCGGCGTGCGCTCCAGCGTCCATACCGTGGTCAAGCTCGTCAACCCCTTCGCCGGCCCCGCCATGCACTGCGCCGCCGTCACCCATCCGGCCTACCTGGAACGCCTCCAGGCATTCTTTGGCCGGACGCGGCGACGCGCCCTATGCCTGCGCGGCACCGAGGGCGAGCCCTTCGCCCACCCCAAGCGCCGCCCCGCCCTGCTGGCCTGCCAGGACGGCGCCTGCACGACGCTGATGGAGAAAGACGGGCAACCGCTGCTCCGCCTGCCCGATCTGCCGGCCGATGGCGGCGTCGCTGCCACCTGCCGCTTCATCGAAGAAGTCCTCAAGGGCCGCCTTGCCCTGCCCGACCCCCTCCGCGATCAGGCCGCCTGCCTGCTCGTGCTGAGCGGGCGCAGCCCCAATCTGGAGGCGGCCAGGGCCATACTTGAGGCCGCCCTGCCCGCGCGCGGTCGTTACCCATCATCCCCACCGCCCTTACCCACGTCCCAAGGAGCCCTCCCATGAATTGCCCCGCCCAGGTTTATCTCATCGGCGCCGGACCCGGCGACCCCGAACTCCTGACCCTCAAGGCCGCGCGTCTGCTCCAGACCGCCGATATCCTCTTTCACGACGCCCTGGCCAATCCGCGCATCCTCGATCTGGCCCGCCCAAACGCCCAACGAGTCGATGTCGGCAAGCGCGGCGGTTGCGTTTCCACCCCCCAACTCAGCATCCAGGCGCAGATGATCCACGCCGCCCAACAGGGTCTCCAGGTCGTGCGGCTGAAAGGCGGCGATCCCTTCATCTTCGGCCGGGGCGGAGAGGAGTGCATGGCCCTCAGGGCCGCCGGCATCGCCTATGAAATCGTCCCCGGCATCACCAGCGGCATGGCCGCCGCCGCCTATGCCGGCGTACCGTTGACCTATCGCGCCATCAGCCAGTCGGTATTGCTGGTGACCGGCCACGAAGCGCCGGAAGCCACGCCCGTGGATTGGCGCCGCATGGCGGGCGCCGCCGACACCCTGGTCATCTATATGGGCGTGGAGCGGGTGGAGAAAATCCGCGACGGCCTCCTGGCCGGCGGTCTCTCCCCAAGCACGCCGGCCCTGGCCGTGGAATGGGCCACCCTCCAGCAGCACGAGGTCCACAGCACCCTCGTCGACCTCCCCGCACAGATCGCCCGCAATGGGCTGAAGAGCCCCGCCATCCTCGTCATCGGCGCCGTCGTCGAGATGTCCGCCTGCCTCTCCTGGCGGCCTAGCGGCCCCGGCGCATTGCCACAGGCCGCCTGTTTATGAGAGAAGGGTCTTATTCCGATCCGGTTGGGAAGCGCCCATGACCCAAGCCCATATCCTCCTCGCCCACGGGTCCCGCAATGCCGACTGGCGGCGGCCTTTCGAATGCATCGCCGCCCGTTTTGGCGAGCGCCATCCCGAGCGCCGCGTCTTCCTCTGCTACCTGGAGATGTGGGCGCCGGACCTCCAGGAGACCATTGCCCGGACCTACGCCGAAGGGGTCCGCGAGTTCCGCATATCGCCGCTGTTCTGGAGCAGCGGCCGCCATCTCCAGGAAGATCTGCCCCGCCTCCTTGGCGAGCTGGAACAGCGTTTCCCCGCGATCCGGATCAGCGTGGACGAACCCCTCGGCGAACGTGAGCCCGTGCTTGCCGCCGTGCTCGACGTACTGGCCTAAGCCCCGAGCTCCATGTTTCGCGTCCTGCTCATTGACGACGACCACGACCGCGCCGTCGGGGTCAAGGCCTTGCTCGAAGCCGTCGGCCATACGGTGATCGCCATACTCTCCTGGGAAGCCACCACCCTGCACCGCCTCGATAGCCTGCGCCCGGATGTCATCATCGCCGATGCCGGCAGTCCGGAGCGCGATGCCCTGGAGCATATCGTCCTCCTCAGCGAAACCCTGGAACTGCCCGTCGTGGTGCTCGGTGCCGCCGGTGACGAAGACAGCATCCGCCGCGCCATGCGCGCTGGCGTGGCGGCCTACGTCGCCCACGGCATCTCCATCCACGACATCGCCCCCATCCTCAAGGTGGCCACCCTGCGCTACGCCGAACACCACAAGCTCAAGCGCGAACTGCAGGACGCCAAAAGCGAGCTATCCGCCCGTAAACGCATCGAAAAGGCCAAGGGCATCCTCATGCAGGACCTCGGTCTGAGCGAAGACGATGCCCATCACCGCATGCGCCGCCTAGCCATGGATCGCGGCAAAAAGCTGGTGGAGATCGCCGAAGCGATCATTCTCACCAAGGAACTGGGAAAGCGTTAACCTCGATCCGGCGGTTCCCGCGCTTCCCCAACGCCTGCGCCCGGCAAGCGCCCCCGTGCCGGGCGGCGCAGCGTGGATCCTGTGCTATGCTTCAAAACAACGGGAATGTTCCCATGTCCACCCTTGCGGGGCGCTGCTGTCAGGGTCCCTCAACCGTGGAGTCCTCCCGGGTTCCGGCCGGGGCAATGGGCCCGGAGCGCCCCGGTATGGGTCTGCCGTATTCCTTGGAGTCAGCCTTGCCGCCACCGGCGGTGCTTTTTCTGGTCCGGGCGTAAGAAACAGCTATTTTGCGGTAATCCTCAAGGGAGACATTATGTATGTGATTCAGGTGGCTACGGAATGCGCGCCGGCAGCCAAGGTGGGTGGGCTGGCGGATGTGGTCTACGGCCTGAGCCGGGAATTGGAGGTTCGCGGTCACTCGGTGGAAATCATCCTGCCCAAATATGCCAACATGCGTTACGATCAGATCCAGGACCTGCAGGTGAGCTATGGGGATCTTTGGGTTCCGTGGTATGGGGGCGCCATTCATTGCACGGTCTATTTCGGTTTTATGCACGGCCTGAAATGTTTTTTCATCGAGCCCCATTCCGCCGATCATTTTTTCGAGCGCGGCACTTATTACGGCTATCTCGACGACCACATGCGCTTCGCTTTTTTCAGCAAGGCTGCGCTGGAATTCATGCTGAAAACCGGCAAGCGGCCGGAAGTGATTCATTGCCATGACTGGCAGACGGGCCTGCTCCCCACCATGCTTTTCGAGATCTATAAATACCACGGGATGGAACATCCGCGCGTCTGCTACACCATCCACAACTTCAAACACCAGGGCATCGCCGGAGAAAATATCCTGCGCGCCACGGGCCTCGGCCGCCCCTGGCATTATTTCCACCCCGACCGCCTGCAGGACGACCACAATCCCACGGCCATCAATTTCATGAAGGCGGGCATCGTCTATGCCAACTTCGTCACCACCGTATCGCCGCAGCACGCCTGGGAGGCGCGGCATACGGATCAGGGCTACGGCCTGGGCCATGTCCTCTACCGGCATCAGAACAAGTTTTCCGGGGTGCTGAACGGGCTGGATTACAATTTCTGGAATCCGCAGACCGATCCCCTGATACCGCACCATTACGACCATCAAGACCGGTCCGGCAAGGAAGGGGACAAACGCGCCCTGCGCGACCGCCTCTGGCTGCGGGATGACCACAAACCGCTGATTGCCTATGTGGGCCGCCTGGACTGGCAAAAGGGCGTACACCTCATCCGCCATGGCCTTTTTTATGCGTTGTGGAACAACGCCCAGTTCGTCTTGCTGGGCTCCAGCCCCGAATCGGGCATCAACGATTATTTCTGGCACCTCAAGAACTATCTCAACGAGAGCCCGGATTGCCATCTGGAGATCGGTTTCAACGAGGAACTGGCCCATCTGATTTATGCCGGCGCCGACATGCTCATCGTGCCCAGCATTTATGAGCCCTGCGGCCTGGCCCAGATGATCGCCTTGCGCTATGGCACCGTTCCCATCGTGCGCGGCGTGGGCGGTTTGCTGGATACGGTGTTTGACCGGGATTACAGCGATAAGCCTTTTCCCGAGCGCAACGGCTATGTTTTTTATCAGGACGACTATCCGGCCCTGGAATCGGCCATGGGGCGGGCCATCGCCCTCTGGCATGAAGAGCCCGACAGCTTTCACGAACTGGCCGCCAACGGCATGGCTTGCGACTACTCCTGGAACAAGCCGGGAGAGTATTATCTGGGAATTTACGATTTCATTCGTGACCGATGAAAGGGGATAACGACGATGTCAACCGGACTGCTGGATGATTTGCCCGATTTCTGCGGCCATGAGGACCGGATAGCGCAAGCGCTGCGGGGGCGTCCTGCCCAGGACATTACCCGAAGCGGCATCGACTTTCCCCATATCCGGAGTGCCGCGGCCATCGCCCTGCACATGCATCAGCCCCTGATCCCGGCCGGTGGGGACGATCTCCATAGCGCCGCCATCATCGGCAACCTGCAATACATGATGGAGCACCCGGAGATCGGCGACAATCACAACGCATCGGTCTTCCAGTGGTGTTACGAGCGGATGGCGGAGTTCGTGCCGGAGCTGCTGGCCGCCGGCCAGCGGCCGCGGGTGATGCTGGACTATTCTGGCACTCTCCTTTACGGATTGCAGCAGATGGGTTTGGAGCATGTCCTGCAGTCCCTGCGCACCCTGGCCACCGACGAGCGCTATCAGGGCGCGGTGGAATGGCTGGGCACGGCCTGGGGCCATGCCGTGGCGCCCTCCACGCCGGTGCAGGACTTCCGCCTTCATGTGCTGGCTTGGCAGGAACACTTCGCCGCCCTCTTCGGTGACGCGGCCCTGGCCCGGGTGCGCGGCTTTTCGCCGCCGGAAATGGCCTTGCCCAACCATCCCGATGTCGCCTATGCCTTCGTCAAGACCCTGCTGGACTGCGGGTATGAATGGGTCCTGGTGCAGGAGCACACGGTGGAGCAGCAAGGCACCGGTCAGCCCCTGGTCCAAAAGCATCTGCCCCAGCGGCTGGTATGCGCCAACTCCCAAGGGGAGAGCATCAGCATCACCGCCATCATCAAGACCCAGGGCTCCGACACCAAGCTGGTGGGCCAGATGCAGCCCTGGTACGAGGCGCAGGGCCTCTCCCGCATGGACCTGGGCGGACGGCAGGTGCCCCCGTTGGTGACCCAGATCGCCGACGGCGAGAATGGCGGGGTCATGATGAACGAGTTTCCCCCCAAGTATCGGCAAGTGGTGGAAGCGGCTTCGGGTTCCGCCATCCCCCTGGTCAACGTCAGCGAGTATCTGGCCTACCTGGCCAGCGAGGGGGCCACGATGGAAGCATTCCCGGCCATCCAGCCCGTCCACCAGCAGCGCCTCTGGGAGCGCTTCCATCCCGGCGACGGGCCGGAGCGCCTGGCCGCCGTCATCGCCGATCTGCATCGGCAAGACCAGCGTATTTCCATGGATGGCGGGAGCTGGACCAACAACATATCCTGGGTGCGCGGCTACGGCGATCTGCTCGGCCCCATGGAGCGTCTGAGCAGCCTCTTTTACGAGAAGGTGCTGCGCCCCGGCATCCCCAGCAGCGATCCGCGCTACCGTCAGGCCCTGTTCTTCCTGCTGGTCAGCGAAACGAGCTGCTTTCGTTATTGGGGAGAAGGACTGTGGACCGATTACGGCAAGGAACTGTGCCGTCGCGGTATCGAATTTCTGGAAAAGGCGTTTTAAGACCGCGTTCATCCGGGATCATGCACGCATCAAGGGAGGGAGAACGATGTCCTTTGCAAACCGTGAAGAAGCCGCCCTGCAGTTGGCGCGGCGCCTGGCCCCCTACCGGGGGCAAAAACCGCTCATCCTGGCCATCCCCCGGGGTGCGTTGCCCATGGGGCGGATCATTGCCGATGCCCTGGAAGGCGATCTCGATGTGGTCCTGGTGCGCAAGCTGGGGGCGCCCAACAACCCCGAGTTTGCCGTGGGGGCCGTGGATGAGGGAGGGAGAATCCTGGTGGAGCCCTACGCCCGGCGCATGGGGATCAGCGATGCGTACATCCAGGAGGAGGCGGCGCGGCAACTGGCGGTGATGAAAAAACGCCGAGCCCAGTACACGCCGGTTCACCATCCCTTCGATCCGGCCGGCCGGCTGGTGATCGTCGTGGATGACGGCGTGGCCACCGGTGCCACCCTCAGCGCGGCCTTGCGCTTTCTGCGCGAACGGCGACCCCTGCGTCTCGTGGCCGCCGTGGGCGTGGCGCCACCGGAGGTTGCGGCGCAGTTGAGGACCCTGGCCGATGAAGTCCTGTGCCTGGAAACGCCCGACCCTTTTTACGCGGTGGGGGCCTTTTACGCGGATTTCCGCGAGGTTAGCGATGATGAGGTGATCGCGATCCTGCGGGAATCGCAGGGGGCGCCGGAAAGCTCCGAAGAAAAGTCCTAGGCCGGGTATCCCCGCGGGGCGGCGCTAGCCTTGCCCGCCCCGCGGGGAGATAATGAATTCATGGAGAATGCGGACATGCCCGTCTGGGCGGCGCTGATGGAGACGGACCCCGACCGCAAGGTGCAGCGGGTGGCGGCCTTGCGCGGGGGTGGTCCTGCCATGGCGCCGGTGGCCATCCCCGTCCCCGGGCGGCCGGCACGGCCCGTCCTGGTGGCGCCCAAGGCCCTGCCGGCGCGGCGGAGTTTGCGCACGCCCGCAGGGCGGGCGGTGCTCATCCATGCCTTGACCCACATCGAGTTCAACGCCATCAACCTGGCCCTGGACGCGGTCTACCGCTTCCCGGGGCTGCCGGAGGCCTTTTATCGGGACTGGCTGGCGGTGGCGCGGGAGGAAGCCCTGCATTTCCAGCTCTTGCGCGAGCACCTGCGCAGTCTGGGCAGCGACTACGGCGCCCTGCCCGCCCATGACGGGCTGTGGCAGATGGCCGTGGCAACGGCCGACGATCCCCTCCTGCGCATGGCCCTGGTGCCGCGCGTGCTGGAGGCGCGGGGACTGGATGTGACCCCGGGCATCCAGGCCCGGCTGGCCCAGGCCGGGGATCTGCGGGCAGTGGAGATCCTGGAACGTATCCATCACGATGAACTGGGCCATGTCGCCGTGGGCAGCCGCTGGTTCCGCTACCTCTGCGCAAGCCGCGGCCTGGATCCGGAAGAAACCTTCTTCGCCCTGGTGAATGCGCATTTTCGTGGGCGTTTGCAGGGGCCGTATCAGGAGGAGGCGCGCCTGCAGGCCGGCTTCAGCCCCGGCGAGATGGCCTGGCTGAAGGCGCGGCAAAACCCCCCTGCCGACTGCCGTTTTTAGGATGGTTCCATGCGCATATTGGGTATCGAAAGCTCTTGCGATGAAACGGGTCTGGCCCTCTATGACACCCAGGGGGGATTGCTGGGAGAGGTGCTCTTCAGCCAGGTCGACATTCACGCCCCCTACGGCGGGGTAGTGCCGGAGCTGGCCTCGCGGGACCATGTGCGCCGCCTCCCTCTGCTGCTGCGCGAGCTGCAGCAGCAGACCGGCGTGGAGCGCCCCGACGCCATTGCCGTCACGGCCGGGCCGGGGTTGATGGGCGCCCTCCTGGTGGGGGTGAGTTTCGCCCGCGCCCTGGGCTTTGCCTGGGGGGTGCCGGTCTTGCCGGTACATCATCTGGAGGGCCATTTGCTCGCCCCTCTCCTCGACGGGGAGGCTCCCTTCCCGGCCGTGGCCCTGCTGGTGTCGGGCGGCCACACCCTGCTCATGGAGGTGCGCGGCCTGGGGGACTATGTCTTATTGGGGGAGACCCTGGATGACGCCGCCGGTGAGGCCTTCGACAAGGCGGCCAAGATGATGGGGCTCGCCTATCCAGGAGGGCCCATCCTGGCGCAGTGGGCGGAACGGGGCGATCCTGCGGCCTTTGCCCTGCCCCGGCCCCTGCTGGATCGGCCGGGTCTGGATTTCAGCTTCAGCGGGCTGAAAACGGCCTTCCGCTATGCCCTGGACAAGATCCGCCCGGCCAGCGATCAGCAATTGGCCGATCTCGCCGCCAGCTTCCAGGCGGCGGTGGTGGAGACGCTGGCGGAAAAATGCCGTCGCGCCCTGCGGCAAACGGGCCATCGGCGCCTGATCGTGGCCGGTGGCGTCGGGGCCAATAAGGCCCTGCGCGCCCGTCTGGCGGATTTGGCGTCAGGGACCCGGAGCCTGGGGCCCGTTGCGGTGCATTATCCGCGCCTGAGCCATTGTACGGATAACGGGGCGATGATTGCCCTGGTGGGGGGCTTGCGGCTCGCCGCCGGCCAGGTACCGGCGGCGGATTTTCCCGTGCGGGCGCGCTGGCCCATGGAAAGCCTGGAGGCGCGCCGATGAACCGGCCTTTTTCCTTTACCGAAGCGGTGGAGGCCATTGCTGCCCGCGATGCGGATTTTCAGGAAGGACTCGACTGGCAGCAGACGGATCATCCCCCGGAGGCGGCGGCGGCCTTCCGGCGCTCCCTGGCGAAGGCGGGCGACAATGCCGTGGTCTACACTTTTTATGGCTGGGCCCTGGCGGAATCCGGCGACCATCACGGCGCCATCGCCGCCTGCCGCAAGGCCATCCGGCTGGATCCGGAGTGGGGCCAGGCCTGGAATGACCTGGGCGAATACCTCATGGAAACGGGGCGGGTGGACGAGGCACTCTTCGCCATTCGTCGCGCCCTCAAGTCCCGGTCCTTTGACAGCCCCCATCTGGCCCAGATGAACCTCGCCCGCTATTACCTCTACCAGGGCAGCCTGCGCCGCGCCCTGGCGGCGGCAGAGCAGGCGGGTCGCCTGGCGCCCGGCTTTCGCCCCGCCCGGCACCTGGCAGAGTGGATCGCCGAACGCATGACCGAGTGGAACATCCGCGATTAGGAGCGGCGGAAGGGGCGCTCCGCACCGCTGCGCAGGCGCGCGATGTTGCCGCGATGGCGCCACAGGACGAGCAGGGCGAGAATCAGCAGAAGGACTTGCTCGCCGCGTTGCCGGAGCAGGAAGAGACCCAGGATGGGGGCCGCCAGGGCGGCGCCGAGGGCGGCCAGGGAAGACAGCCGGGTGACCAGGAAAATCAGCACCCAGACCAGCAGCACCGCCCCGCCCAGGGGCGCTTGCAGGGCGAGCAGGATGCCCAGGGCGGTGGCCACGCCCTTGCCGCCGCGAAAGTCGAAATAGACGGGGTACAGATGGCCGAGGAAGGTGGCCAGGGCCACGGCGGCCAGGGCCCAATCCTCCAGGCCCAGGAAGCGGGCGAGGGCAACGGGGATGACGCCCTTGATGAGATCGCCGGCCAGGGTGAGGGCGGCCGCCCTCTTCCCGCCGAGGCGCAGGACGTTGGTGGCGCCGGGATTGCCGGACCCCGCCTGGCGGGGATCGGGCAGGCGCAACAGGCGGGCGACGACGATGGCGGTGGCGATGGAGCCCAGTAGATAGCCGAAGATCGGCAGGAGGATCGTGAGGGAGATCGCCCAAAGGCTGTGCTGCGGCATGGCTGTCTGCTGTACCAGGAAAAACGCTATTATACGGTGAGTCGCGGCGCAATGCCGCTTTTTCGGGATAAGCCATGGATACGCTTTTTGTGCGCGAGTTGAAGGTGGAGACGCGGATCGGCATTTACGACTGGGAACGCCAGGTCAAGCAGACCATCCTGATCGATCTGGACGTGGCTGCCGATGCCGCCTTTGCCTCCCGGAGCGACAAGGTGGAGAGCACGGTCAATTATCAGACCATTTGCCAGCGCTTGGTGGCCCATGTGCAGGATGCCGAAGTGGAACTGGTGGAGACCCTGGCCGAACAGATGGCCGCCATCATTCTCGGTGAATTCCACGCGCCCTGGGTACGGGTGACGGTGCACAAGCCCGCGGCGGTGCGCGGCACCCGCGATGTGGGGGTGCAGATCGAGCGCGGTGTCCGCCCGGTCTGACGCGGCCCTGGTGGTCCTGGGTCTGGGGAGCAATTCTGCCCCGGAGCGCCATCTGCTCTGGGCCTTGGCGGCGCTGGCCCGGGATTTTGCGCCGCTGCGCCTGGCTACGCCCGTGCTGGGGCCGGACACGCTCCATGGCGGGGCGGATTACGTGAATTGGGTCTGTGCTTGCGTGACGGATTGGCCCGAGGAAAGACTGCGCAGCCGCCTCCAGGCGCTGGAGCAGGCATGCGGTCGGCAAAAAGGGGCGGTGGTGACGCTGGATGTGGACCTGCTCTATTTTGCCGATGCGGACGGGGTGCGTTGCCATCGCCAGTGCCTGGAACCTTACTGGTTGGCGGGCCTGGCGCAACTCTTGCCGGAGGCGCGAGCGGAGCCGGGTGGGGCGAGTTTCGCCGAGCGCTGGCGAGCCGTGCAGGCGCTTGGCGGTAATCTTGCCCTCCGTCCTTGGCAAGGGCGGCTTGGAATGGCCTGAGCCTGTTTCGGAAATGCCGCGCGGAGTGGGTGACGTTTATCCCGCCGCGACGCGCACGGCCCGCAGATCATGGACGTCGGCGCTGACGATCTCCACTTCGGCCCAGTCTCCGGCGCTCAGGCCATGGGCTTTGCCGACGCGGACCAAGCCGTCAATTTCCGGGGCGTCGAAGGCGCTGCGGGCGATGGCCCGGCTGCCATGCACTTCATCCACCAGAACCCGCAGGCGCTGCCCCACCCGGCCTTGCAGACGACGGGCGCTGATCACCTCCTGGGCCGCCATGAGGCGGGCGCGGCGCTCTTCCTTGACGGCTTCGGGTACGGCGCCGGGCAGGGCGTTGGCCGCCGCCCCCGCTACCGGGGAGTAGCTGAAGCAGCCCATGCGGTCAAGGTCGGCCGCCGCGACAAAATCCAGCAGCATCTCGAAGTCTGCCTCCGTTTCCCCGGGGAAACCGACGATGAAGGTGCTGCGAATGGCGAGTTCGGGCACCTCGCGCCGCCATTGCGCAATGCGCTCCAGGCTCTTTTCGGCGGCGGCGGGACGGCGCATGGCCTTGAGGATGGCGGGGCTGCCGTGTTGCAGGGGTACGTCAAGGTAAGGGAGGATCTTGCCCGCCGCCATGAGGGGCAAGAGTTCGTCGATGTGGGGATAGGGATAGACGTAATGCAGCCGCACCCAGACCCCCAGCTCCCCCAAAGCCGCGCACAGGGCGGTGATGCGGGTGGCCAGCGGCCGCCCGTTGTGGAAGGCGGTGCGATATTTGCGGTCCACGCCGTAGGCGCCGGTGTCCTGGGAGATGACCAGCAGCTCCTTGACGCCGCTCTGCACCAGGGCCTCGGCCTCGCGCAGGATGCTGTCGGGGTCGCGGCTGACCAGCTTGCCGCGCATGCCGGGGATGATGCAGAAGCTGCAGGACTGGTTGCAGCCTTCGGCGATCTTGAGGTAGGCGTAATGGCGGGGCGTGAGGCGGATGCCCTGGGGCGGGACGAGGTCCACGTAGGGGTCATGGGCGGGGGGGAGGGCGCGGTGAATGGCGGCCATGACGGCATCGCCCTGGTCGGGGCCGGTCACGGCCAGGACCTTGGGATGGGCTTTGCGGATGAAGTCACCGCCGTCCCGCGCGCCCAGGCAGCCCGTTACCACTACCCGGCCGTTTTCATCCAAGGCCTCGCCGATGGCCTCCAGGGACTCTTCCACCGCAGCGTCGATGAAGCCGCAGGTGTTTACCACCACCACATCGGCGGCCTGATAGTTCCCCACCACGACGTAGCCCTCGGCGCGCAGCCGGGTGAGGATGCGTTCGCTGTCCACCGTGGCCTTGGGGCAGCCGAGGCTGACGAAGCCGACCTTGGGCGGCTGGGCGCTCATGGGCAGGGCCGCATCAGAAGGTATTGCTCACGTGGACCACGCCGGGGACGGCACCGACGATGCGCTCCACCACCTGCTGCAGATCGAGCACGGCATTGGGGCAACCGGCGCAGGCGCCCTTCATGCGCACGCGCACATCGCGCTCGTGGATCTCCACCAGCTCGATATCGCCGCCGTCGCGGTTGAGAATGCGGCGCACGGCTTGCACCGCCTCCGCCACGGCGGCGGGTTCGGGCAGGGGATCGGCGGGGCCGTACTGGCGCTTGCGCCCGAGTTGACGTTCGGCCATGGCCTGGGCGTGGGCGATCTTGGCTGCGGCCAGGGGATCGACGGCCTCCAGTTCGTCCAGTTCTTCCTCGCTGTACAGACGGATGGGTTGTCTTGCGTTTTCGCTCATGGAGTCAATATACCATACGCCCGCCGTCCACCACGAGATTGTGGCCGGTGACGTAGGGGGCGTCGAAGAGGAGATAGGCGACGGCGCCAGCGATATCCTCGGGACTGCCCTCGCGCTTCAGGGCGGTGCGCTGGAGGATGCTCCGGCGATCGCCCTCGGCGGGCCGCTCGCTTTCGGCCCACAACGCTACTCCCGGCGAGACGGTATTGACGCGCACCTCCGGGCCCAGTTCCTTGGCCAGCGCACGGGTAAGGGCGATGAGGCCCGCCTTGCTGACGGAATAGGGCAGGTAGCCCGCCAGCGGCCGTTCGGCATAGATATCGCCCATATTGACGATGGCGCCCTGGCTGTGGCGCAGATGGGGGGCAGCCGCCCGGGCGAGAAAGAGTGGTGCGCGCAGGTTGACGGCCTGGATGCGCTCCCAGGCGGCAATGTCCAAATCATCCAGCGGCGTGGCCTGATAGAGGGAGGCGTTATTGACGAGGCCGTCCAGGCGGCCAAAATGGCCTACTGCTTCGTGAATCAGTCGGCTGGGCAGCTCGGGGTCCGCCAGGTCGCCCCCCAGCAGATGCACCCGGATGGAGTGGTCTCCCTGCAATTCGGTCGCGAGGGCTTCGGCCGCGGCGGCGGAATGCCTATAATGGAGCAGAAGATCGCAACCCGCCGCCGCCAAGCGGCGGGCGATGCAGGCACCCACCCGGCGGGCAGCGCCCGTGATGAGCACCACTTTTCCATTGGCTTTCAAGAGGCTTCCATGTCACCGGATCGTCCCGTTTTTGTAACCCATTCCGCCGGCGCACGCAAGGTGGCCCTAGCGCCGCCGGACCCGGATGCCTTGGCCGTCTCCCGGGAGCTGAGCGCAAGCATAGCCGCCGAGATCCAGGCCCAAGGCGGTGCCATTCCCTTTCGCCGTTACATGGAATTGGCCCTCTACGCCCCCGGTCTGGGCTACTATGTGGCCGGTCAGCAGCGCTTTGGGCCCGGCGGCGATTTCGTCACCGCCCCGGAGATGGGCGGACTGTTCGGCGCCACCCTGGCGCGGGCCGTGGCGCCCCTGCTGGGTCCCGACGGCGTGCTGGAGTTTGGCGCCGGCTCGGGGGCACTGGCCGCGCAGCTACTGGCCGCCCTGCCGCCCACGCCCTACACCATCCTGGAGGTCAGCCCGGATCTGGCGGAGCGCCAGCGCCAGCGGCTGGCGGGCCTGGGGGTGCGCTGGCCGAGCGCGTTGCCGGAGCATTGGTGTGGCGTGGTCCTGGCCAACGAAGTGCTGGACGCCATTCCGCCCCATCTTGTCGAGTTGGACGAGGCAGGCGTGCTCTGGGAGCTCGGTGTGGCCCTGGGTCCGGAGGGTTTTGTCTGGCGCCGTTTGCCCGCCGGCGATGCCCTGCGGGAACGTCTGGCGCCCTATCTGCCGCACTGGCCGCGCCCTTACCGCAGCGAGGTGAACCTCGCCGCCGAGGCCTGGCTGCGCGACGTGGCCGGGCGCCTGGAAAAGGGTGCCATCATCCTCATCGATTATGGCCACCGCGCCGCCGAGTATTATCTGCCCCAGCGCAGCATGGGCACCCTGCGCGCCTACTACCGCCAGCATTGGCTGGAAGACCCTTTTTATCTGCCCGGCCTGTGCGATCTTACGGCGCACCTGGACTTTGACGCCCTGCAAGGGGTGGGGGTGGCCGCGGGGCTCCAGGTGCACAGTTACGATCCGCTGGCCCGCTTCCTCATCGCCAACGGCCTGACCGAAGCCTTCGGCGCGGCCAGCGCCAATGCCGATCCGCTCACCCGGATGCAACTGGCCAACGAAGCCAAACGCCTCACCCTGCCCCAGGAAATGGGAGAAAGTTTCAAGGTCCTCATCCTCAGCAAGGAGTCCCCATGCAGATCACCGTCTACGGCATCAAAAACTGCGACACCATGAAAAAGGCCTTTGCCTGGCTGGACGAGCAGGGCTTGGCCTACCAATTTCACGACTATAAAAAGGCCGGCGTGCCCGCGGCGCTGGTGGCGCAATGGGCGGCGCACTGGGGTTGGGAGGCCCTGCTCAAGAAGACCGGCACCACCTGGCGCAAGATCCCCGAAACAGAGCGCCTGGATCTGGACGAAGCCCGTGCCTTGGCCCTCCTGAGCGCCTACCCCAGCCTGATCCGCCGGCCCATCGTCATGGCCGATCAGGAACCGGTCTTGCTGGGTTTTGATCCGGCTGTGTGGAGGCAGACATTATTGGCCAGCGCATAAACCTAGATTCGGCAGGTAGGGGGAGGTGTTTTTTGCTCCAGTGACCCTTGCCTGTTGTTCTACGGCTCATCCCGCTGGCAGGCGAAAACTCGCCTTGCGGGCTCAGACAGTTCGCCTGCCGGGCGCGGGCTTTCGCCAAGAACAACGACGGCGCGGACCGAAGTCGCGGCAAAACACCTCCCCCTACCTGCCGTGTTGGGATAAATATGGCGCCTAGTTCGCCACTGCAAAATCGGGCTCAGACCACGCCCTGGCTGCGCAGGTAATCCTCATAACTGCCCTTGAAATCGGTGAGGCCTTGGGGGGTGATTTCGAGGATGCGCGTGGCCAGGGAGGAGACGAATTCGCGGTCGTGGCTGACAAAGATCAGCGTCCCGTCGTATTTCTCCAGGGCCTGGTTGAGGGATTCGATGGACTCCATGTCGAGATGGTTGGTGGGCTCGTCCAGGATGAGGACATTGGGCTGCTGCAGCATGAGCTTGCCGAAGAGCATCCGCCCCTTTTCCCCGCCCGAGAGCACCTTCACCGGCTTTTTGATCTGATCCTGGGAAAAGAGGAGGCGGCCGAGGGTGCCGCGGATCGCCTGCTCGTCATCCTGCGGCTTGCGCCACTGGTTCATCCAGTCGAAGAGGGAGAGATCTTTGGCAAATTCGCTGGCGTAATCCTGGGCGAAATAGCCGATCTGGGCGTTGTCCGACCATTTGATTTCCCCCTCGTCGGGTTCCATCTCTCCCACCAGACAGCGCAGCAGCGTCGTCTTGCCGAGGCCGTTGGAACCGATGAGGGCGATATGCTCCCCCGCTTCCACATGCAAACGCAGCTTGCGAAACAGGGTGTTGCCGTCGAAGCCCTTGCTGATGCCCTTGATCTCCAGGGCATTGCGATAGAGTTTCTTGTCCTGGTTGAAGACCAGATAGGGATTCTGGCGGCTGGAGGGCTTGACGTCTTCGAGCTTGATCTTTTCCATCTGCCGGGCCCGGGAGGTGGCTTGTTTGGCCTTGGAGGCATTGGCGGAAAAACGGCTGACAAAGCTTTGCAGTTCGGCGATTTTTTCCTTTTTCTTGCTGTTGTCGGCCAGGAGCTGGTCGCGCACCAGGGTGGAAGCCGTCATGTACTCGTCATAGTTGCCGGGGTAGATGCGCAGTTCGCCATAGTCCAGGTCGGCCATGTGGGTGCAGACGCTGTTGAGGAAATGGCGGTCATGGGAAATGATGATGACCGTGCTGTTGAGGCCGTTGATGAGGTCTTCCAGCCAGCGGATGGTGTTGATGTCGAGGTTGTTGGTGGGCTCGTCGAGGAGCAGGATCTCGGGGTCGGCAAAGAGCGCCTGGGCCAGCAATACCCGCAGTTTCCAGCCAGGGGCCACGGCCGCCATGAGACCGTTGTGCTGTTCCATGGGAATGCCCACGCCGATCAGCAGTTCCCCGGCCCGGGACTCGGCGGTATAGCCGTCCAGTTCGGCGAATTCCACTTCCAGGTCGGCCACCTGCATGCCTTCGGCCGCGCTCATCTCGGGCAGGGCATAGAGGCGTTCCCGCTCCTGTTTCACGCGCCACAGCTCGGCATGGCCCATGATGACGGTATCCAGCACCGTGCATTGCTCAAAGGCGAACTGGTCCTGGCGCAACTTGCCCAGGCGTTCGCCGGCACTGAGGCTCACGGTGCCGGAGCTGGGTTCCAGATCGCCGCCGAGGATCTTCATCAGCGTCGTCTTGCCGCTGCCGTTGGCCCCGATGAGTCCGTAGCGGTTGCCGTCGCCGAACTTGACGGAGATGTTTTCAAAGAGGGGCTTGGCCCCGAACTGCATGGTGATGTTCGCTGTGCTGAGCAAGGTCTGGTTCCGAAAGGTGAGTGAGAAAAAACCACGTGGATCTGCGGGCGGCTCGCAACGGGGGGCGGGGGTCGTCCGCTGCTCCATGGATGCAAGGTTTCCGCTATATTACCATAAAATCACGGGATGTTTGGATTGCTCCAGTCTCCCATGCCGTTTCAGCCCGCAAAGGAAATCCATGCGTTACCGCAAGTCCGCCGCGCTTTTCGCCATCCTGCTCCCCGCTCTTCTCCTCTCCGGCTGTGCCACTACGGCGCAGATCAGCCCGCCCACAGCCATGACAGCGACGCAGGCCTCGCGGACCGCCACCCTGGCCCTGCGCGCGGCCCGGGAGGCCCGGCAGAAGGAAGCCGCGATCCGGGCGCAAAAGGCCCAGGCGGCGCAAGCGTTCTGCAGCCGCTGGCAGCGGGGCCTGCGCCTGGCCAGGCGCAACCTGATGGGCTGTGCGCAGATGCCGGCGAGGGAGCAGCCCTTCTGCTGGGATGCGGTGTCCCAGTGGAGCGCGGACGAAGGGACGGCCTTTACCCGGCTGTCCGTTGTGCTGAGCAACACCCCTTTCTACGCCGCCAGCCGGCAGGCGGCGACATTTTTTTCTCTCTCCCAATCCTGGATCAGCGCCTGCCGGAAAGATCACGAATCCTGCGCCGCTGCGCCTCAGGTTACCAGGATGCAATCCCTCAAGGCGCAGGTGAACGCCCGTTGCCAGACCCTGCCCTTACGCTGACGGCGCCGGTTCCGCTCCCAGGGGAAAATCGAAATAACGCTCCGGGTAGGGCTCATTGCGCAGGGTGAAGTGCCACCACTCCAGCGGGCTTTGCCCAAAGCCCTGGGCGCGCATGAGTTGCTGCAGCAGGAGGCGGTTGGCCCTTTCCTGGAGGCCGATGGCGACGGCATGGGGCCAGGATGCGGGGCCAAAGAAGTCGAACTCCGTCCCCATGGGGAGGGTGTCTCCCGCCGCACTCCGCGCGCAGAGGGTGAGATCCACCGTGCTGCCCCGGCTATGGCTGGAACGCGCCGCCAGATAGCCGGCGGCAAAGAGTTCGGCCTTGGCCAGGCTGGGATGAAAGCGTTGGCGAAGCCGCGCATCCTCCACCCCATCCCCGGCCCAGCACAGGAAATGCCGCACCGCCCGCGCCGGGCGATAGGCATCCAGGATCAGCAGGGAGAGATCCATGGCCAGCAAGGCCTCCTGCACCGGAAGCAGGGCCCGGGCCGCCGCCTCGCTGAGCCAGGGCCGGGGGTCTGTATAACCAGCCACCGGAGCGCCGGTAAAATTATTCGGCCCGGCATAGCGCAGGTCGCAATGCAGCTCCGGGATGACTCGTAGCAGATCCACAAAATCCGGCGGGCGCTTTTCATTCATTTCAGGCAATACCATATCCTCCAACCGGTGTTTCAACAATGCCAAGCTGGCCGCTATCCTGGCAGCCCATACCATGGGATCGATACGCTGTTCGCTGTCCAGCGCGGCCACAAAGGGAGTTATTGCCAGTGGCCCATCCTATGCCGAAGCCTACCGCCATGGCATTGATGTGGCGATGAATATTTTCCATTCGCCAGGGCGGGAAAGGCGCCGGTTTCTACCCATGCCGCGACTGGACAAATAATTAAAATTTAATATATGGTTAAAAGAGATGCCCGGAATCGGGTTATCTCTTTTCATTATATCACGAAAGGAAGCAACTGATGGAACTCGTGCGACACCTGATCAGTGATCCGGACTGGTGGTTGAAAAGGCTGCTTGCCAGCATCTTGCTGATCCTGGGATATTGGCTCATTAACCGTGTCCTGGGCAATGCCATCACCAGTCTCAATGGCCTGCTCAAAAAACACCGGCCCATATCCAGATCCATATCCAGCAGCTATGCGGCCATCTTCCGACGGGTAATGCGTTGGGCCCTTGGACTGTTGCTGCTGGTGCTCATTCTGCGGGTCTGGGGCGCCGATGTGTCGGTGGTCTGGACGACCTTTGTGGGCATGCTGGCCGTCATCGGCGTGGGCCTTCTGGCCACGTGGACCATGGCGAGCAATGTCACTGCGCGCTTTTTCATCTGGTTCTGGCAACCCGTGCGCCTGGGCCAGCGCATCGAGATCTTTCCGGAAAATCTCTGCGGCCGGGTGACGGAAGAAAACCTCATGTTTACCGAATTGCGCCAGGATGACGGGCATGTCATCGTCATTCCCAACAATCTGCTTTTCCAGCGCGTCATCCGTCGCGCTCCGGAGAATGGTCCGGGGGACAAAAAGGAATGACCATGGCAGGGCAGATGGCGCGCCCGCCGAGCATGGCCGAGCGTGCGCGCCGGGAAGGACTCGTTTTTGGGGAATGTCTCTTTGACCATTTTCCCGATGGCGATCGGGTGGGCGGTGCTCCCCTCAATGTGGCCCGTCACCTCTGGGCACTGGGGCAGCAGCCGTTGCTGGTGAGCCGCGTCGGGCAGGATGCCCGGGGCGCGCGTATCCGTGCCCTTCTGGGCGCTTGGGGAATGGATGGGCGCGGCCTCCAGGAAGACCCCCAACGCCCTACGGGCAGGGTCGAGGTGGCGCCCGATGCCGTTCCGGGTCACCAATTCCGCATCCTTCCTCGGCAGGCCTACGACCGGATTGCCTGGCCCGCCGGATTGCCCCCCGCGGCGCCGATCGCTTTCCTCTATCACGGCACCCTGGCCCTGCGGGAGCCGGGTTCGCGGAGCACCTGGGAGCGCTTGGCGGGGCTGAGTGATTGGCGTTTTGTGGACCTCAACCTGCGGGCGCCCTGGTGGACGGCCGATTTGCTGGCGGCCGTGCTCCCCGGGACTCGGGTGCTCAAACTGAACGCGGACGAACTGGATATCCTGGATGAAGTTTTTTCCCTGCATGGGGAAGGGAGGCAAGGTCGGGTGGCCGACCTGGCGCAACGCTTTGCCATCGGGGAGGTGCTCCTCACCAGGGGCGCGGCGGGCGCGGCTGCCTGGGAGGCGGGCCGCTGGCAGGAATGCCCGGCCCCGGTGGTGCAGGTCGAGGATACCGTCGGCGCCGGTGACGCCTTTGCGGCGGTGTGGATGGCGGGCATCCTGCGCGGCTGGTCGCTGGATCTGCGCCTCGCCCGCGCCCAGGCGCTGGCCGCGGCCATCTGCGCCATACGCGGGGCGCTGCCCGGCGACCCCGCATTTTATTCCCCCTTCCTCCGCGCCTGGGGGCTGCAACCATGACGGACCATGATGGGCTTTACATCCTGATGCTGAGTCTCCATGGGCGGATTCGCGGCGAGCCGGAACTGGGGGTCGATGCGGATACCGGCGGGCAGGTGGGCTATGTGCTGGACCTGATCAAGGCGCTGGACAGCGATCCTGCGGTAGCGCAAGTGGACCTGCTCACGCGGCGCATCATGGATTCGCATGTGGACGCCGCCTACGGGCAAGAAGAAGAACTTTTGGGGAAGAAGAGCCGCATCGTGCGTCTCCCCTTCGGCCCGCGGCGCTACCTGCGCAAGGAGCTTCTCTGGACCCACCTGGACTGCCTGGTGGACCGCTGCCTGCAGTTCATCCGCGCCCAGGGTCGCATCCCCGACCTCATCCACAGCCATTACGCCGATGCGGGTTACGTCGGCGTGCGCCTGGCCAGACTGCTGGGGGTGCCGCTGGTGCATACGGGCCACTCCCTGGGGCGCAGCAAGCGCGCACGTCTCCTGGCGGCGGGCCACAAGGAAACGACCATTGATCGCGAATTCCATTTTCCGCAACGGATCGCCGCCGAAGAGGAAGTCCTCAGCGAGGCGGCCCTGGTCATTGCCAGCACGCAGCAGGAAGTGGAGGAGCAATATGGCCGCTATGCGGGACATCAGCGTGTCCCCTATGCGGTGATCCCGCCCGGGGTGCACCTGTCCCGTTTTGCCCCCGGCAGGCGGCGGGGCGCAACGGCCTTGCTGGCGAGCTTGCGCCGTTTTTTGCATGATCCCCTGCGTCCGCCCATTCTCGCCATCGCCCGGCCCGATGAAAAAAAGAATTTCGGCCGCCTGCTCCAGGCCTATGGCGAGTCGCCTGCACTGCAGGCCAGGGCCAATCTCATCCTCATCATGGGCCAGCGCGAAGATCTCAAGGCCCTGGACCATCATGCGCGGCAGGTGATCGAGGGCGTTCTGCAGGATATCGACCGCTACGATCTCTATGGCAAGGTGGCCATTCCCAAGCACCATGAGGCGGAGGAGATTCCCGAATATTATCGTTTCGCGGCCATCCACAAGGGGGTCTTCATCAATCCCGCCCTCACCGAGCCCTTCGGCCTGACGCTGCTGGAGGCCGCGGCATCGGGATTGCCGGTGGTGGCCACGGCCAATGGCGGTCCCCAGGAGATCCTGCGCCATTGCCACAACGGCCTGTTGGTGGACCCCCTGGACATCGAGGCCATGGGCAACGCCTTGCATCATGTCCTGGAAGATGGCGCGGCCTGGCGGCGCTGGGCGCGGAACGGTTTGAACGGTGTGCGCCGGGTCTACAATTGGGAGGCTCATGCCGGTCGTTACCTTATGGAGTTGAAAAAACTCCTGCGCCGCCAGCGCAAATCACAGCGGCGCCAACGCGTGGCCCTGCATGAAACCCACAATATCCTGCCCCTGGCGCGGCAGGTGATCATGACCGACATCGACAATACCCTGGTGGGAGATGCGGCCGGAACCAGGGCGCTGCTGGCCTGGCTGGATGCCCACCCGCAAGTGGCCTTTGGCGTCGCCACGGGACGTAATCTCAAGCAAACCCTGAGCATCCTGAAGGAGCATGAGATCCCGCGCCCCGACATCCTGATCACGGACGTGGGGACCAGGATCGTCTATGGCGCCAAGCTGCGCGATGACCTGGGCTGGGCGGGGCACCTGCGCCACCGCTGGTGGCGCGACGGCGTGCTGGAGGCCCTGCGGGACTGCCCGGGTTTGCGCCTGCAGGAGGCATTTACCCAGAGCGAGTTCAAGGTGAGCTATTTTACCGATCCGCGGCGCCCGCCCGCGCCGGCGGACCTGCGCCGCCGCCTGCGCGGGAACCATATCGCGGCCAATCTGGTCTTCTCTCATGGGCGCTTCCTCGACGTGCTCCCGGCGCGGGCCTCCAAGGGCCACGCCATTCGCTTCCTCGCCTTCCGCTGGGGCCTGCCCCTGGGGGCGTTCCTGGCGGCCGGGGATTCGGGCAATGACATCGAGATGCTGGGCGGTGAAATGCTGGGCGTGGTGGTGGGCAACCATAGCACCGAACTGGCCCAGCTCAAGGGCAGTCATCATGTCTATTTCGCCCAAGGGGATTACGCCTTCGGGATTCTGGAAGGCATCGAACACTACGGCTTCGCCAAGGAGAAATAGCCATGATCGACCGCCTGCGCGCCTTCCTTGCGGCCCATCGCCAACAGGCCTATGCGCTGCTCCGCCCCTTGGCGGATCTGGGCCGTCCCTTTCTTCTGCATACGGATCTGGAGAAAAGCCTGGAGGAATATTGCGCGCGGGAAGACTGCAGCGCCATCGCCGAACTGGAGACCATCAAGGCCTTTTTTGCCAGCACCCAGGAAGCGATAGTGACGCCCACCTGGATTTGTTTCGCCCTGCGCCTGGCCCCGGGACGCTGGGAATATCTGCGCATCCACCAGGAACAATTGGGTCTGGAAGCCCTGGAGGTCGACGAGTTTTTACGCTTGAAGGAACTGCAGATCCTGCCGCGGCAGCAAGGGCCGGTATTGACCGTGGATTTTGCCCCCTTTCGCCGGAATCGCTTGCGCCTGCGCAATGAGGAAAGCATCGGTCACGGTCTGGTCTATATGAACCGCCAGTTGGGGGGCCAGCTTTTCGCCGACATCGAAAGCGGCCGCAAACGCATTCTCGATTTTTTGACCCTGCACAAGCTGAACGGCCAGCCGCTCATGACCTTTGATCAGACGCCGGGTTTCGAGGACTTGCGGGAGGCCGTCCAGTTCCTGCGCCGCCTGCCCAAAGCCCTGCCCTGGGCGGACTTCGCGGCGGAGATGGCCCGGCGCGGCTTTGCCCCCGGTTGGGGAAATACCGCCGAGCGTACGGCCGAGACCATGCGCATGCTGATGGAGCTGCTGGATGCCCCGTCCGCCCAAAACCTGGAGACCTTCATGGATCGCATCCCCATGATCTCCCAGGTGCTGATCCTCTCCATCCACGGCTGGTTTGCCCAGGACCAGGTGCTGGGCCGCCCGGATACGGGGGGGCAGGTGGTCTACATCCTGGATCAGGCGCGCGCCCTGGAGCGGGAGATGCGGCAACGCTTCATCGCCCAGGGCGTGGATATCGAGCCGCGCATCCTCATCGCCACCCGCCTCATCCCCGCAGCCGACGGCACCACCTGCAACGAGCGCCTGGAATCCGTCAACGGCAGCGAGAATGTGCAGATCCTGCGCGTCCCCTTCCGCGAGGAAAATGGCGAGATCGTCCCTCAGTGGATCTCCCGCTTCGCCGTCTGGCCTTACCTGGAACGCTATGCGGAGGATCTGGAGCGCGAAAGTCTGGCGGAGTTTGGCCGCCGACCTGATTTGCTGATTGGCAACTATTCCGATGGCAATCTGGTCGCCAGCCTGCTCAGCAACCGCCTCGGCGTCACCCAGTGCAACATCGCCCATGCCCTGGAGAAAAGCAAATATCTCTTTGCCGATCTCTATTGGCAAGATCATGAGGAAACCCATCACTTCGCCTGTCAGTTTACGGCGGACCTCATCAGCATGAACGCCGCCGACATCGTGGTCACCAGCACCTATCAGGAAATCGCCGGCACCGATGACGAAATCGGCCAATACGAGAGCCATCAGGATTATACGCTGCCCCGCCTCTACCGGGTGGTCAACGGCATCGATGTCTATGATGCCAAGTTCAACATCGTCTCCCCCGGCGCCGATGCCCACTATTATTTCCCTTATGACGCGGAGGCAAAACGCCTGCGTTTTCTCTCTGCGGAGATTGACGAACTCCTTTTTGGCCAAAGTCCGGGGGAGGACCGGCGCGGCGTTCTGAGGGAGCCCCACAAGCCCATTTTGTTCAGCATGGCCCGCCTCGACCACATCAAGAACCTCACCGGTCTGGCCGAACTCTTTGGCGCCTCGCCACGCCTGCGGCAACTGGCCAATCTGGTCATCATCGGTGGCCATGTCCAGGCCGGACGCTCCAGCGACCGCGAAGAGCAGGAGGAGATCCGGCGCATGCATGCCATCATGGATCAATACCACCTGGATGGGGAAATGCGCTGGCTGGGGACGCTTCTCGACAAGAATGTCGCCGGTGAACTCTACCGCTGCGTGGCCGATCATCGCGGTGTCTTTGTGCAGCCCGCCCTCTTCGAGGCCTTCGGCCTGACGGTCATCGAGGCCATGAGTTCCGGTTTGCCCGTTTTCGCCACCCGCTTTGGCGGGCCCTTGGAAATCATCGAGGATGGCGTTTCCGGATTCCACATCGACCCTACCGATCATCAGGGCAGCGCCGAGCGGATCATCGCTTTCCTGGAAGCGGCGCAAACGCAGCCCGAAACCTGGGAAGCCATCTCCCGCGGCGGCATCGCCCGTGTTGCGGCCCGCTATACTTGGCAAAGCTATGCCGAACGCCTCATGACGCTGGCGCGCATCTACGGTTTCTGGCGCTATGCCCAGGGCATGGACCGGGCGCCCATGCGCCGCTATCTGGAGATGTTTTACCACCTGCAGTGGCGCCCTTTGGCGGCGGCGATTGCCAGCGGATCTCCAGCGGCTACGGCGGACGAGGAGGAATGAACGCGGGCGGCAGGCCTTCCCGATCATCTCCAGGTGCCCAGGGGCAGGCGTATTTCCACCTCCAATCCGCCGCCTTGGGCGTTGGCGAAGCGTAGCGAGCCGCCCTGAAGGGCGATGATGCGTTGGCCGATGCGCAGGCCGATGCCCGAGCCGTGGGTGACGCCCCTTTGGTTCGGTAGGGGAGTATTGCCCAGCAGGGACAGATAGGCCGACGGCACGCCGGGGCCGAAGTCGCGCAGGCGGAAAACGATCTCGGCCGCTTCCTGATGCGCAGTGATCTCCAGGCGTCCCCCCCCATAACGGGCGGCATTGTCGAAGAGGTTGCGGAACACGCGCTCCATGGCCATGGGCCGGTAGGCAACGCGCGGCAAGGCCGGCGGCGTGGCCATGCCGATCTCCAGCCCATAGCGTTCCCGGCCGATCTCCGCCATGGGCGCCAGCAGGGCTTCCGGGGAGCTGACGATGCTTTTTTCTTCCTGGCCGCTGCGCACCAGGGCGAGGAATTTGTCGAGGATCTCATCCATTTCGGTGACATCCACCTGCATGGCCTCCTTCTGCTCCAGCAGCGGCCCATCGGGCAGATGCAGGGCCAGGAGGAGGCGGGACAAAGGGGTGCGCAATTCGTGGGAAATACCCGTAAGGAGGATGGCGCGTTCCTCATGAAGGGTGTGCAGGTCCCGGGCCATGCGCTGGATGGCCTGTTCCAGTTCTTGCACCTCGGCTGGCCCGCTTATGGAAGGCAGCGTTTCGGGCACTTCGCCACGGCCGATGGAGCGGGCATGCTCCGCCAGGCGCAGGAGGGGCAGGTTGATCTGACGCACGATGAGGATCGCCCCGAGGAAGGTGAACAAGGCGATGATCATCAGGCGGATGAGAAGAAATGTGGAACCGCCGAAGTTGATCGGCGAGACACGCATGCCCAGCCAAGGCCGTCCCGCACCGCCACGGATCCATACCCAGGTGCCCGCGGGTGAACCGGATCCCATGCGCAGGGTCGCGCCGGGAGCCAGCCGAGCGATGGCCCTGGCGCTTTGGGCGAAGAAATAATTCCCGGACGCCGTCCCCGGCGAGGCATCGCTGGCTAGCCACCGCAGCGTGGCGGGAGGTGGGGCGGCGGACGGCTTTGGGGGAGTGGCGGGAGCCGGGATGGCGCGATAGCTCTGCAGGAGGAACTCGGCGAAGCGCCGGGCGGCGGGGTCCAGGACGTAGCGGTGATAGAGTACGAAGACCATGCCCTGGCTGACCAAAAAGAGCAGCGCCAGCAGCAAGACGGTACGCCAGAGGGTAGTGCGGGGCCATTTGTCGCGGAAGAGGCGCGGCCGGCTGTCTGGTCGGGATTGTTCGCGCCGGCTCCCCGCGGATCCGCCACCGGCCGTTTTCGGTCTCATGGGCCAGCGCTCACGAAGAGATAGCCATGCCCCCACACCGTGCGGATGTACTGCGGGTGGGCGGGGTCCCTTTCGATCAGCCGGCGCAGCCGGGAGATCTGCACGTCGATGCTGCGATCATAGGGCCCCTGGGCGCGCCCGCGGGTGAGGAGCATGAGCTGGTCGCGGGACAGGGGCTGGCCGTCATGACGGGCGAGGGTGGCCAAAAGCTGAAATTCGCCGCTGGTGAGGGCCAGGGCTTCGCCGTTCTTGCTGATCTGGTGCCGACGGAAATCCAGCACGAAGGAGCCGAAATGCAAGGGCTCCACTTCCTCGGGCGCGGCCGGCGCCGGAGCAAGGGGCTTGGCCCGCCGCAAGACGGCCTGGATGCGGGCGATGAGCTCGCGCGGGTTGAATGGTTTGGGCAGATAGTCGTCCGCTCCCATTTCCAGGCCGAGGATGCGGTCCACCTCATCACCGCGGGCGGTGAGCATCAGGATGGGGATCTGCCGGCTCCGGCGCAGCCGCCGGCAGATCTCCAGCCCATCTTCAAAAGGCAGGCCCAGATCGAGGATGATCAGGTCGATGGCCTCCCGATCCAGCACGGCCTCCACTTGCCGGCCATCGCTCAAGCCATGGACGGCAAAGCCGAAGGCCCGCAGGTGCGACTCCAGCAGGCTGCGCAGGCGCAGATCGTCGTCCACCACCAGAATGTTGGCGCAAGGATGCGAAGGATTCATGCCTGCAGTGTAATGGAGCGCGCGGGGAAGGGGCAGGGGCAAATGTAAGCGATTGTAAGGGAAGGGGATGCGGTTACATTTGCTTACGTTTGGCGGGCAGATTGTTACAGCGCGTTCCTTTAGCCTGATGCCCATGAAAGCACACCCCTCGACCCACTTACCATCGCTCCGGAGCGGCTACCGCCTCCTGCCCCTGCTCGCGGCCCTCGGCCTGGCGGGTTGTGCCGTTGGTCCGCATCTGCCCGCGCCGACCGCTCCCCTCCCGGCACGTTACAATCAACACGCCGTCACCGGGGCGCAGCAGACCCAGCATCTGCAATGGACCGAGGGCCAGAGCCAATCCTGGTGGCGGCTCTTCCATTCCCCGCTCCTCAACGGCCTCATCGCCAGGGCCACCCGAAATAATCCCGATCTCGCCGCCGCCCAATCCTCCCTGGCCCAGGCGCAGGCCCTGGAAGGTGTGGCCAATGCCGGTTTTCTGCCGCAACTGGGGGCGAACCTGGGCGCCGCCCGCCAACGTGCCCTGCGCGCCGGGACCAACGGCGGTTTTGGCACGCGGGTGCCAGGCAATCCTTATACCCTGCTGCTGGGCAGCGTGGACATCCGCTACAACTCCGATGTCTTCGGCCGCCAAGGGTATATCCTGAAAGATGCTCGGGCCCAAAGCGCCGTCGCCCGGGCGGAGCTCCATCAGGCACAGGTCTTCCTCGGTGGCGCCGTCGCCCAGGCGGTGATTACCGCCGCCTCGGCCCATGCCCAGGCGCGGCTCGCCCAGGCCATGGCCAAAGACGACGCCCGACTGCTTACCCTCATCCGGAACGAGTACCGGCTGGGCGCGCAAAACCTGCAGACGGTGGATGAGCAGGAAGCCGTTGCCGAGGCCGCCGCCGCGCGGATTCCGCCCCTGCGGGCGGCCGCATCCACCGCCCGCCACCAACTGGCGGCCCTGCTCGGCACCGTGCCCGATGCGCCGCTGTCCTTACCCTCCCTGACGGAACTGCGGCTGCCCGCCGTCATCCCCACGCTGGTGCCTTCCGCTTTGCTGAAAAACCGTCCGGACATTCAGGCGGCGCGCGCCGAGACCGCTGCGGCGGCCGCCGAAGTAGGGGTGGCCACGGCCAATCTCTATCCTAATATGGACATCAGCGCCAGCCTAGGCAAAGCGGCCATGACCGGCGGCATGTTCTTCAACCCCGCCTCCACCCTCTGGGCCATCGGCAGCTCCCTGGCCGCCCCCATCTATGAGGGGGGCGCCCTGCACGCGAAAAAACGCGCGGCCATGGACCATTGGCGCGTCGCTACGGATCGCTATCGGGCCACGGTGCTCAACGCCTTTCGCCAAGTGGCCGACGCCCTGCGCGCCGTACGGTCGGCCGACACCACCTATACCCATAGCAAGGCCGCCGCCCGGTCGGCAGCCTCGGCCTATCAACTGGCGGTGGCCCGTTATCGGGATGGCGCCGTGGATTACGCCACCCTGCTCAATGCCGAACTGGAAGCGCAAAAGGATGAAACCGCCGCCGTCCAGGCCCGCGCCCAGCGCTATCTGGACAGCGCCGCCCTCTTCGTGGCCATGGGCGATGGCTGGTGGCAAGACCCCGCCACCCCCCAGCCCTTCGGCCCCACCGCCCCTGCGAGATCATCGGAATGAAAAAAGCCTTTGTCGCCATGTTGATTATCGTCGCCCTGCTCTTTGGCGGAATCTTCGCCTGGTACGGGATGCGCCAACGCGCCCTGCACAGCGCCCTGGCCGCCCATGCCCATCCCCCCGTCACGGTTTCCGCAGCCAAGGTGCGTAAGGCGTCCTGGACTCCGCGGATGACCGCCGTGGGCGAGATCGTCGCCGATCAGGGGGCGGCCCTGAGCCCGCAGACCGCAGGAGTGGTGCAGTCCGTCTTCTTCCGCTCGGGTCAGAGCGTAAGCAAAGGCACCCTGCTGCTGCAAATCAATCCCGGCCCTCTCCCTGGCGAGATCCGCGCCGCCCGGGCCCAGGCTGAGCTGGCCGCGGTCGATTACCGGCGCGCCCAAAAACTTTACGCCATCCATGGCATCTCCACGGCGGCGCTGGATCGTGCCCGTTATACCAGTCAGGCCGCCCAGGCCAAGGTGGCGGCCTTGCAGGAATCCCTGGCGGATACCCAGATCAGGGCGCCATTTTCCGGCGTGCTCGGTCTGCGCACGGTCAACCCCGGTCAATATCTGCGCACCGATCAGGCGGTCATCCATATCGAAAACCTCAACCATCTCTATGCCGACTTTACCATTCCCCAACGCGATCTTGCCGCCATCTCCGTCGGCGCGCCCATCACCTTGAGCATCCATGCGGGAGACGCCCTCCATCACTATGCCGCCACGGTACGCGCCATCGACAGTCATGTGGACCGCCGCAACCGCGCCGTGGCGGTACGCGCCCAAGTGCGGCAGCCCCAAGGCCTGCGGCCCGGCATGTTCGTCAAGGCGGAGCTGAAAACCGCCGCGGCGCAGGCGGTCCTGGCCATTCCCATGACCGCCGTTTCCTTCAATACCTATGGCGACTTCGTCTTTGTGCTGCGTCCCCAGGGCTCCCAAGGCGCGCTGGTGGCCGAGGAGGAGCCGGTGACCCTGGGTACCCAGCAGGATGGGGAAGTGGCCGTGCGCAGCGGCGTGCAGGCCGGCGATCTCGTCGTCACCGCCGGACAGGTCAAGCTCCACAGCGGCGATATCGTCCACCTCAACAACGCCGTCCAGCTCTGAGGCCCGCCATGCATTTTACGGAACCCTTCATCCGCCGCCCGGTACTGGCCATCTCCCTGAGTCTGGTCCTTTTCTTCTTTGGCCTGCGTTCCCTGGGCCTCATGCCCATCACCGAGTATCCCCCCACCAGCAATACCATCATCACGGTGACCACCCACTACTTCGGCGCCACCCCCAAGACCGTCGGGGCCTTCATCACTGCTCCCCTGGAAAAGGCCGTGGGCCAGGCGCCGGGGATCAACTACATGACCGCCACCAGCGAGGACGGCCTGTCCATCATCACCCTTTACATGCGCATGGGAGAAGACCCCAATGCCGCCCTGGCCCAGGTCCAGGCCAAGGTGAATTCGGTCATCAACCAGTTGCCCAAGGGCGTCATGCTGCCCGTCATCCAGGAGATGTCTGGCTCCGGCGCCAACCTCATGTACCTCACCTTTACCGGCAAGGCATACAACCAGCAGCAAATCACCGACTACCTGACCCGGGTGGTGCAACCGGCCATCGAATCGGTGCCGGGCATTGGTCTGACCGGCATCCTGCCCCCCGGCACCGGTCCCAACGGCAATACCTATGCCATGCGCGTCTGGCTCGATCCCGAGGAAATGGCGGTGCTCGGCATCACCCCCGCGCAGGTCTCCACCGCCCTGCAGCAAAACAACTTCGTGGCGGCTGTGGGGCGCCTGCGCGGCCGGTACTTTGCCGTCTCCCTCAGCGCCGACACCGCCTTGCATACGGTGCGGTCCTTCCAGGATCTGGTCGTCGCCACCGTCCAGGGCGTGCCCATCCAGCTCAAGCAGATTGCCAAGGTCGAACTGGGCGCCCAGACCTACAATTCGTCGGTGCTGGTGGATGGCGCTCCCGCCGTCAACATCGGCCTGCAACAGGCGCCGGGCAGCAACGCCCTGCAGGTCGCCCACGGCGTGGAGCAGGTCATGGCCCGCCTGCAGCACAGCATGCCCCCGGGCATGCACGGCTTCGTGCTCTACAACGGTGCCCAGTTCATCCAGAGCTCCCTGCATGAGGTCCTCGTCGACATCGCCATCGCCCTGCTCGCCGTCATTGCCGTCATCTATCTCTTCATGGGCTCGTGGCGCGCGCTGCTGGTACCCGCCCTGGCCATCCCCATCGCCATGGTCGGGGCGGGAACCATCCTCCACGCCCTAGGCTACACCATCAATCTCCTCACCCTGCTGGCCATGGTCCTGGCCATCGGCCTGGTGGTGGACGACGCCATCATCGTCGTGGAAAACGTGCACCGCCACATCGAACACGGCTCCACCCCCCTCCACGCCGCCCTGCACAGCGCCAAAGAGCTGGCCAGCCCCATCCTCGTCATGGCCACCACCCTGGCCGCCGTCTTCGCCCCCCTAGGCTTCATCGGCGGCCTCATCGGCCATCTCTTCGCCGAATTCGCCTTCACCATCGTCGCCACCGTCGCCCTCTCCCTCATCGTCGCCCTGACCCTCGCCCCCATGGTCTCGGCGCGCATCCTGCAGGCCGGCCACGCCGGGCGCATGGCCCACCTGGTGGATCGCGTCTTCAACGTCCTGCGCGGCGCCTATGCCCGCACCCTGACCGGCAGCCTGCGTTTCTGGCCGGTGACGGTGGCCTTTGCCCTCCTGCTCACGGCCGGCCTCTACCCGCTCATGACCATCAGCAAAAGCGAGCTGGCGCCGCCGGCCAACCAAGGCATCGTCTACGTCAATGGCGTCGCCCAGCCCACCGCCACCCTGGAATACATGAACGCCTACGATCGCTATCTCACCCGGGCCGTCTTCGACCAGATCCCGGCGCGGACCCATTCCTTCGCCGTCAATGGCGTCGGCATCGGCGGGATGCTGCTCAACAATGACGTCATGGCCGGCGTGGTCCTCAACCCAAACCGGAGCAGCGCCATCACGACCCAGGGGGTCAAGGACCAGATCCAGCAGGCCGTCGGCAAGGTGCCCGGCCTCAAGCTCTCCGCCTTCGGCCTGCCGCCCCTGCCCGGGGCCGCCGTCGGGCTGCCGGTGCAGTTCGTCATCACCAGCACCGGCGGCGGTTATCACGCTCTGGACGCCGTCAGCACCACCCTCATCGCCCAGGCCAAGGCCAGCGGCCTCTTTTCCTTCGTGTGCAAAAATCTCAAATACGACAACCAGATCACGGAGATCCACATCCACCGCAGGCTGGCGGCATCCTTCGGCTTGACCATGGCCGACATCGGCAGCAACCTGGAAACCCTGCTGGGCGGCAATTACACCAATTACTTCGACATGGACGGTTTGAGCTATCGCGTGGTGCCCCAAGTACCGCCGGCCCTGCGCGCCAACCCCTCCTTCCTGCAATCCTATTACCTCAAGACCAAGGATGGCACCGAACTTCCCTTGTCCACCTTCGTATCGCTCCGCGCACGCTCGGCGCCGGCCTTCCTCCCCCAGTTCCAGCAGCTCAATGCCGTCTTCATCGCGGCCAACCCCGCCCCCGGCGTCTCCCTCGGCACCGCCCTGGACTTCCTGCGCACCCACGCCCAAAAAATCCTGCCGCCCGAGGACCAGATCCACTACGCCGGGGTCTCCCGCCAATACATGCACCAGGGCGGCGCCTTCGCCATGACCTTCGGCTTCGCCCTGCTCATGGTCTTTCTCCTGCTGGCCGCCCAGTTCGAGAGTTTTCAGGACGCCTTGGTGGTCCTCAGCGCCGTACCGGTGGCCCTCTTCGGCGCCCTGGCCCCTATCAGCGTCGGGATCTCCAGCGTGAACATCTTCTCGGAAGTGGGCATGGTCATGCTCATGGGCCTGATCAGCAAGCAGGGCATCCTCATCGTCCAGTTCGCCCGCACCCTGCAACGGGAAAAGGGTCTGGACAAACAGCATGCCGTCGTCGAAGCCGCCACCCTGCGCCTGCGCCCCATCCTGATGACCGTCGCCGCCATGATCGCCGGCGCCATTCCCCTGCTCTTCGCCACCGGCGGCGGCGCCGAGGCCCGCTTCTCCATGGGCCTGGTCATCGTCAGCGGTCTCGGCTTCGGCTCCCTGGTCTCCCTCTTTGTCATCCCGGCGTTTTATCGATGGTTCGGCAAGGACTTATCACCGGCGCTGCCGGAGACGAAGGAGGCCGGAGCAGGCAATGAGGCCTGAAATGGATCTTCGGGAAAGCCGGAAGGAATCCCCGCTCCCTCGCGCAAGCGCGGGGACAAAGCTGCAACTATACTTGCAGTGGCGGAAGGCGTTTCCGCGACGGGAGATCTGCTGATGAACAGCATGGGTGCATCACGGCGAAAAAAGGGAATCCCCATGACCGCCATGGCCATGGCCATGGGCTTGATGATGGCGCCGGCATGGGCCTTGGCGCAAACCGTCGCCGCCACCGCGTCGGGCCAGGCGCCGACGGCAGCGTTGGGGCCGACCGTACCATTCTACTATGGCTCGGGCATGATGGGTGGAGCCTGGGGCCCCGGTTACTATGGTCCGGACATGATGGGCGGTTTCGGACTGTTTTGGGGCCTGCTGTGCCTGCTGATTATCGCGGGTGTGGTGATCGGCCTGGCGTTCCTGGCGCGCATGGCTTTTGTCTGCCGGCATTCCCATGGGTGCAGGAGCGGCGTGAGCGACAACGGGAGTACCGCCCTCAAGCTCCTGGGTGAGCGCTATGCCCGCGGCGAGATCGGACGGGATGAATACCTCGAAAGGCGGAGCGACCTGGAAAAATGAGCGCGCATCCGGGATGGCGGGCGGCATTGACGGTGGGTTGGCTCGCAGTCCTGACCGGCTGCGTGGTGGCACCCGGACCCGCCTATGTGGAGGGGCCGGTCGCCGGGGCGGTGGTGGTGCCCGGGCCGCCGCCGCCGGCGCCGGTCACCGTGATCCCGCCGGCGCCGGCGGTGGGCATGATCTGGATGCCCGGAGATTGGGCTTGGCAGGGACGATGGATATGGGGACCGGGGCGCTGGGCCTATCCACCCCACCCCTACGCCCGCTGGGCGCCGGGCCGCTGGTGGCATAGGGACGGGCGCTGGTTCTGGGGTCGGGGCCACTGGGAGGGACGGCATTGATGCCAAGCGTCCTTCCCTGGTGAGGACCGAAAACCACGGAAGCATGGCGGGGCATTGCTCCCCGGTCAATGGATGCCGCGTGCGAAGCCGATGGCCACCATGACCAGCATCACCACGATATAGATGCGCAGGCTCCAGAAGGCGACCTGTATCCAACCCTGAACGGGGGCACGGCTGAGCGGCTTTGGCTCCTGGTGGGTTTCCTCCTGCAAGAACGCCAGGAAGTCTTGGGTTGGTGCAGAATGAAAGTCCTCTTTGCGGTTCATGGGAACTCCTCAGGAGGAAGGGAATACCACGGTATAGCCATAAAGCCCGTTGGCCAGGATGAGAAAGCCGACGATGGCGAAAGCCGACCAGTTCTGCCATGGCCGGTTGACATAGCCGCCCATGATGTCCCGGTCGTTGAGCAGCATGAGCAGGAACAGCATGGCGGCGGGCATGAAAATGGAGGCGATCACCTGGACGGTAAGATTCAGGAAACCCAAGGGGATATGGGGAATCAGGACCACCATGGCGGCCATGCCGGCGCTGAGGATGCCGGATAGATAAAAGGGCAATGCGCGTTGTGGCTGGAGATTCAGGCTGCGCGGCAGTTTGAGCGCCTCGCCCACCGCCCAGGAGGTGCTGGCGGTAATGGCGATGGCGGCGATCAGTCCGGCCTCGACGAGGCCCAGGGCAAAGAGAGCGGTGCCGATGCTGCCCAGGCTGCTTTGCCGCAGGATGTGCATGATGGCCTGGATATCAAAGTTGGCCGCGCCCGCGTGTCCATAGACCAGCGTTCCCGTAAGCACGACGATGGCGATGGCGATGATCCCCATGGAGAGGCTGCCTATGGCCGTGTCCGCCTGACCGCTGGGGATGTCGTGGACGGTAAGCCCCTTGTCGACGACGGAGGACTGCTCGAAAAACAGCATCCAGGGGGCAATGGTGGTGCCCAGGTTGGCCAGGATGACATAGGTAAAGGCGCCCAGGGCGGCGCCGGCGGGGATGTGCCAGTTGCCGATGGCGGCAATCACTTGGCTCCAGTCCGGGTGCGCGGCAATGGCCAGGGGTACGAAAATGATGTTGCCGGCGGCGATCCACAGCGCCAAGCGCTCCCAGGTGCTGTAATGCAAAAAAACCATGATGGAAGCGACGAATATCCAGGCGACCGGCACCGCAAGGAAAGGGGGTACGGAAAAGATGCTCATGCCCACCCGGATGCCGATGAACTCGGTCACCAGGGTCAGGATGTTGGCGACGGTGAGGTCGAGCAGGGAAAACACGCCCCAAAAGGCGCCATAGCGGCCCCAGATCATTTCGGCGTGCCCGCGATGGGTCACGGCACCCAGGCGGACGGTCATCTCCTGCACGACGTAGGCCACGGGAATCATGAGCAACAAGAAGGGGATAAAAAAACCGATGCCGTACATCGCGCCCGTCTGGGCGTAGGTGATGACGCCGCCGGCATCGTTGTCGGCGATCATGACGAGAATGCCAGGCCCGATCAGGCTCAGGAACAGGAGCAGGCGCCGCCACCAGGAGGGATGGTGGCGCAGTTGATAGATCCGCCAGCGGTCCTTGATGCGCTGACGCTCATCCTCGGGCAGATGCTGCAGGAGATCCGCCTCGGTGGGTGGCGTGAGCATCACTGGTCCAATCCGCCCCGTATCCAGGGCCCTGGCTTGCCTCCATGGGGCCTGTTGGGGTGACTGTCCAAGCCGCTGCCTCCAGCACGGGATAATGCCGGACATTTACGCCAATTTCGGCCACCGCGTCAAGCAGCATGCGCGGCGGAACAAGGCCGCGTCCCGCCGCCAATCCCGGTCCGTCGCTGCCCCTTGGGCGGGCCTGACAATGGGGTTTCCTGCCACGGCCAAGGAGACATTGCCGGGAAAGGGACTTCCCCTTACCCCCGGCGCGCGGCATTTTCCAGACTGCGCAGGGTTTCATCCGCCGCTGCGGCGGCGGTGAGGCCGGCGACGTTTTCCTTGGTGAAGAAGCCCTGAAAATCGCCGAAGCGCTGCACGTATTCGATGATCAGCGAGGAGTGCTCCGAGGCGCTGGAGAAGATCTGCTTGAGGCCTTCCTGCTCGGAGCCGATCACCTCCAGGAGGAAATCCCGGCCGCAGTGCTGGAGGGCATGCACGACGTAGTCGATATTGGTCATGCCGGCGGTATGGCCGTCCTGCACGGCCACGGCGAGATGGTGCAGGCGGGGGCCGAAGTTGCGCACGAAGGCTTCGGTGGGGGAGGGAATGCCGAGGAGGTGATTGCAAAAATACGGGTGGTTGGCGGCGGTGAAGACCTTCACCGGGCTCTGGAAGGCGTTGTCGAAGTGGACGCTCTTGGTGACGTTGGTGGAGGAATTCTGCTCGGGAATGTCGTAAGAGCCCCAGTAGTAATAGCTGGAGAGGGTGAGATATTCGAGGAGGGCGACTTCCCGGTTCTGGCTGTAGACGCGGGTAGCGAGGTGATCGATGGGGAGGAGGAGGGCATCGAGGCCCAGCCTCTCGCGCATCTCCTTGGCCGTTGCGTAGGCGGCCTGGATGTCGTCGCGGATGCTGGACAGGCCCAGGGCGTAGACGCGGATGTTGGCGTCGGGACGTTCCCAGTAGCCGACGATGTTGTGGGTATAGGGCGATGGCTTGACGACGGCCATGTTGCCCGGCAGCTCCAGACGGCGGATCTGGTCCTGATGGAAGAAGCGGATCTCCCGGGCCTTCTGCGCTTCGACGACCTCATGCAGATTGGCCACCTGGAAGATTTCTCCCATGTAGCGGGAGTTGGGCCGCTGGGCGCCGATGGGGTAGACCTCGTTGAGGCTGCGGAAGATGCCGTGGAGATTGGCGTCCTTGACCTCGCGCACGAGGATGTCGGGGGCGTTCATGTCGATGCGCAGGAGGTGGGTGAAATGCTGCTCAGACTCCAGGGTGACCAGGTAGTGATAGGGGGTCATCAGGCAGAGTTCGCCCACATAGGCGGCGGAGTGGCCCGGTTCGACGGTGATCATCAGGGCGTCGATGCGCCCGATATTGTCGGTGAGCCCCTGCCGGTCGCGGTCTTCCAGCAGGCGGCCCAGCCATTCCTCAAAAAAGGGGGAGTTTTGCTTGTCGCCGTAGCGGGGGAATTCGGCAGAAGCGGTCATGGACTTGTCTCTCGGAAGTTTTGCTGAAACTGTGTGGAAACAGGGCGGCCTTCGGGCTGGGGACGGCGCCTGGGCTCGGCGTAAAACCCGGCTTGTCCGCTGCCGGCGAGGTGATCGAAGTATTCGCGATGGATGGCGTGATGAATGGTGCCCAAGTCCTTTTGCGCCTGGTCCAGATACTCATGGAGGAGGGCCGGGCCGAGGTCGTCGAAACGCAGGGCGTCGAGCCGCTTGCGCGCCCGCCGCACCATATCCAGGGGCCCGCCGGAATTGGGGAGCAGGGCCAGGGCGACTTCCATCTCGCCCAGACAATGTTTGACGGTGCGGGGGAATTTGCCGTTTTTGAGGAGGAAGTTGACCACCTGATTGCCGCGCACCTGCACCGAAACATGGCGGCGGTACATCTCGAAGGCGCTCATGGCGCGCAGGACGCCGAGCCAGAGGCTTTCGCCCACGGCCTCGCGCAGGCTGTCGCGCTGGGGGAGGATGACGGCGGTAGTGACATCGACGATGCGGGTGGTCATGTCGGCACGATCCATGTTGCGCCCCAGCTTGACGAATTGGTAGGCCGTATCCTGACTCATGCTGCCCACCAGGAGCCCGACCAGGGCGTGGCGACGGGCGATGACCTCGTTCAGAAAGGCGTAGCGATCATGGCGGTTGGCGGCGGAGGCGCTGGCATGGTCGCGCCCGAAGAGAAAGAGGGCATTGATGCGCTCCCAGAATTCCGCGGGCAGCACGTCACGAAAGGTGCGGCTGTTTTCCCGCGCTTGGTGGATACAGGAGAGCACGGCGCTGGGGTTGCGTTCGTCGGCAATGAGAAAACGCATGATGCGGGTTTCTTCCGGGGGGCCGTAATGTTCCCGATAGAGTTCGCTGACCCCCGCCACTTGCAGGAGAATGTCCCAGCCGAACTGGGCGCCCGGAGGGAGGTCCAGCAGGAGCAGGGTGGTGGCGTTGATGAGGCGCGCCATGTCTTCGGTCCGCTCCAGATAGCGGGCCATCCAGTACAGGTTTTCGGCTACGCGAGAGAGCATGGGGCCTCCTCCAGGTCGACGATCCAGGTGTCTTTGCTGCCGCCGCCCTGGGAGCTGTTGACCACCAGCGAGCCGGGCTGCATGGCTACCCGGGTGAGGCCGCCCGTGGTGACATGCAATTGATCCGACTGCAGGATGAAGGGCCGCAGGTCGAGGTGGCGGGGTTCCAGATGATCTCCCACCAGGGTGGGGGCGGTGGAGAGGGCGAGGGTGGGCTGGGCGATGTAGTTGCGCGGATCGGCACGGATGAGTTCGGCAAAGCGGGCGCGCTCCTCGGGAGTGGCCCGTGGCCCGATGAGCATGCCGTAGCCGCCGGATTCATTGGCGGGTTTGACCACCAGTTCGTCGAGGTGGGCGAGGACATAGTCGCGGTCTGCCGCGCGCATGCACAGGTAGGTGGGCACGTTGGGCAGGATCGGTGCTTCGCCCAGATAATAGCGGATGATCTCCGGCACGAAGGCATAGACCACCTTGTCATCGGCGACGCCCGCGCCGGGCGCGTTGGCAATGGCCACCGTGCCCTTGCGCCAGGCGCTCATCAGGCCCGGTACGCCGAGCACCGATTCCGGGTTGAAGACTTCGGGGTCGAGGTATTCGTCGTCAATGCGCCGGTAGATCACATCCACCCGTTCGGGGCCGGCGATGGTCTTGAGGTAGACGATGTCATCCTGACCGACGAAAAGGTCCGGGCCTTCGGCCAGGTAGGCCCCCATCTGCTGGGCGAGGTAGCTATGTTCAAAGTAGGCGGAGTTGTAAATGCCGGGGGTCAGCACCACCACCACGGGGCGCTCCCCCTGGCGGGGGGAGAGGGCGGCCAGGGTGTCGTAGAGGCGGCTGGTGTAGTCATCCACGGGCAAAATTCTGCAGATTTGGAAGAGTTCAGGAAAGAGGCGTTTCATGATCTGGCGGTTTTCGAGCATGTACGATACCCCAGAGGGCACCCGCAGATTGTCCTCCAGGACATAGACGGTGCCATCCTGGTCGCGCACCAGGTCGCTTCCGCAAATGTGGGCCCAGACGCCAAAGGGCGGGTGGATGCCCACGCAGGCCTGGCGGAAATTATGCGACCCCTCCAGCACCTCGCGCGGAAAGACGCCGTCGCTGATGATCCGCTGGGCGTTGTAGAGGTCGTCAATGAAGAGATTCAGGGCGCGCAGGCGCTGCTTCAGGCCGGCCTCGATCTGCTCCCATTCGCATCGGGAAAGGACGCGCGGGATGATGTCGAAGGGCCAGGCGCGGTCGATGTTGCCCGCTTCCGTATAGACCGTGAAGGTGATGCCCATGGCCAGGATGGCGGCCTCGGCCGCTTGGCGGCGGGCGGCGAGGGCGCTTGGGTCGAGACTGAGCAAGTGGGCGAAGAGGGCCTTGGCCGCAGGCCGGGGCTGTTGCTGGGCGTCGATGAGCTCATCGTAGGCCGATTGCTGTCCATAACTCTCAGAAAGCAGGTTCATACTCCCCCCAGTGGGTGGCGGGTGCAGATTCGTCACACCTTGTGCGGTCAATGAAGCAATCGCCATGCCAGTCCATGGAAGCGGCGGGCCTCGCCCGGATCCGCCAAGGCCGCCCCTCGCCTGCCGCCGCGACCGAATGCACCTGGTTGGTGCAACTTCCGGATGCGGAAGTTGCGGCTACCGTGGCAATGCACCACCCAGGCGCAGATCCAGCACCGCCGGGTAATCGGGGTTGATCTCTTCGGGTGGCGCATCCATGGCGCCGGGTTGGCTTCCTTCGGGAACGAAGTGCCCCGCAGCGGGCCCCCTGGCCAGCATCTCCGGCGCTGGCGTGTAGGGTCCCGGGCTATGCCCCATCTGCTCGAAGCGGCTCTGGCGGCGGGCTTCTGCCTCCCAGGCGTTGACCGGATACTCCTCGGAGTTGCGCCCGCCGGGGTGCATGACATGATAGGTGCAACCTCCGACGGAGCGGCCATTCCAGGTATCGATGAGATCGAAGACCAGCGGGGAATGCACCGGAATGGTGGGGTGCAAGGCCGAAGGCGGTTGCCAGGCCCGATAGCGCACCCCCGCCACCTCCTGGTCGGGAGTGCCGGTCCTGCGCAGGGGGATGCGCCGGCCATTGCAGGCCAGCACATAGCGTTTGTCGCTGAGGCCGTTGACCCGGACCTGCAGGCGCTCCACCGAGGAATCGACATAGCGGGCCGTGCCATGACCCGTCACCTCCTCCCCCAGCACATGCCATGGCTCGATGGCCGCGCGCAGTTCGATACCGATGTCGCCGAGCTGAACCTGCCCGTAAACGGGAAAACGGAACTCCAGAAAGGGCGCAAACCAGGCCGGATCAAAGGGAAGGTCGTGGGCCTGGAGATCAAGCAGGATCTCGCGCAGGTCTTCCCAGAGATAATGCGGGAGCAGAAAGCGGTCGTGCAACTCGGTGCCCCAGCGCATCAGGGCGTGGCGATAGGGGTCCTCCCAGAAGCGCAGCAGCAGGGCCCGCACCAGGAGTTGCTGGGCCAGACTCATGCGCGCATGGGGCGGCATTTCAAAGGCGCGCAGTTCCACCAGGCCCTGGCGGCCGGCAGGGCCGCTGGGGGAGTAGAGCTTGTCGATGCAGATTTCCGCGCGGTGGGTGTTGCCGGTCACATCCACCAGCAGGTTGCGGAAGAGACGATCCACCAGCCACGGCTGAGGCACTTCGCCCGGAGCCGTCTGGGCAAAGGCGATTTCCAGCTCGTAGAGGGCCTCGTGGCGGGCTTCGTCCACGCGCGGTGCCTGGCTGGTAGGGCCGACGAACAGGCCGCTGAAGAGGTAGGACAGGGCGGGATGGTGCTGCCAGTAGGTGATGAAGCTCTGCAGCAGGTCGGGGCGGCGGAGGAAGGGGCTGTCGGCGGGAGTGTTGCCGCCGAGGGTGATATGGTTGCCGCCGCCGGTGCCCGTATGGCGACCGTCCAGCATGAACTTCTCGGCGCCCAGGCGGGATTGCCGCGCGGCTTCGTAAACGCCGTTGGTATTTGCCACCAGCTCCGCCCAGGACCGGGAGGGGTGGATGTTGACCTCGATCACGCCGGGATCCGGGGTGACCAGGAGCTTTTCCAGGCGCGTATCGCTGGGCGGCGGGTAACCCTCCAGCACCACCGGCAGGCGCAGGCGCGCTGCCGTGGCCTCGACGGCGGCGAGCAGGTCCAGGGCATGTTCCAGGCGTTCCAGCGGTGGCAGAAAGACGTAGAGACCGCCGCCGCGGGGCTCGATGGCCAGGGCGGTGTGGGGGATCTGGCGGGGGGAAGCGCCGGCATCGGCGGGGGCTTGGGCCTTTTCGGCATCCGCGGGCGAGGGCACGAAGCGGCTATAGCGCGCCGCCACCTCGCCCTGGATATCGGCCAGCGGCATTTGCGGCGCAAAGGGGTCTACTTCGGGACGTATCTCCCGGTCTTCTGCGGCGATCCAGGGCAGGGCATCGAGGGGTAGGCGCAGGCCCAGGGGCGAATCGCCGGGAATCAGGGTGAGTCGGCTGCGGCGAAAGGTCCATGCCGCCGAGCGCCAGGTTTCCCGTGTTTCATCCCAGGCCAGGGGCAGAACGAAACCGGCCGGCTGGTCCAGGCCGCGGGAGAGCTTGTCGGCCAGGGAACGCCGTTCGCGGGCATCATCGAGCCGCAGTTGCGCCAGATCGAGGTTGACCGGCAATTCCGCTTCCTGTTGCAGGTAATGGAGGGCATCTTCATAGGCCGGCAGGACAAAGTGCTCCGCCACGCCGAGATAGCGGGTGAGGGTGCCGGCAAAGCGCTCGGCATCCGCCAGCGTCCGGCCGTAATCCCTGCCCGCTGCGGCGAGGAGGCCGGCATCGCGCCACAGCGGTACCTGATCCTTGCGCCAATAGATCCCCAGGGCCCAGCGCGGGAGGGCTTCGCCGGGGTACCACTTGCCTTCGGCGGTGTGCAGCAGGGAGCCGGGGGCAAAATGCTGCTGCAGCTTGCGCACCAGGATTTCCGCCCGTTCGCGCTTTTGCTCGCCCAGGGCGGCGTTGTTCCATTCCGGGGTATCGCGGGCATCCACGGCGACAAAGGTAGGCTCGCCGCCCATGGTCAGGCGCACATCCCCCGCCGCGAGGCGCGCATCCACCCGGTTGCCGAGGTCCATGACGGCCGCCCACTGGCGCTCGCTGTAAGGCTTGGTGACGCGTGGAGTTTCCCGGATGCGGGTCACCGTATTGCTGAAGGTGAAGGTCACCTCGCAAGGATCGGTGGCCCCGACGATGGGCGCGGCCGTGCTCGGTTGCGGGGTGCAGGCCAAAGGGATGTGTCCTTCGCCGGCGAAGAGCCCCGAAGTGGGGTCCAGCCCGACCCACCCGGCACCGGGCAGATAGACTTCGGCCCAGGCATGCAGGTCGGTAAAGTCCTGTACGGGGCCCGCCGGCCCTTCCAGGGGCTTCTCGTCGGCCACGAGCTGAACCAGATAGCCGGAGACAAAGCGGGCCGCCAGACCCAGATGGCGGAGGACCTGCACCAGCAACCATCCGGTATCGCGGCAGGACCCCAGATGGCGGGCCAGGGTCTCCTCGCAGCTCTGTACGCCGGGTTCCATGCGCACGCTATAGTCGATGGCCTTTTGCAACCGCTGGTTGAGGGCCACCAGAAAGAGCACGGTGTTCTGCTCATGCCGTTCAATGCCATGGAGAAAGGACTGCAGCAAGGGCCCCGCCGCTGCGCATTCCAGATAGGGCGCCAGTTCCTTGGCGAGGGCCGCCGGGTAGCGGAAGGGCCAGCGCTCCGCGCTCTCTTCGACAAAGAAATCAAAGGGATCAATGACCGTCAGATCGGCAATGACCTCCACATCCACGAGCAGCGACCGGGCGCGCTCCTGGAACACCAGACGCGCCAGGTGATTGGCGAACGGATCTTGTTGCCAATTGAGAAAATGTTGCTGGGGCGCGACCTTGAGGCTATAGGCGAGGATGGGGGTGCGGCAATGGGGCGCCGGGCGCAGACGCAGGATATGGGGATAAATGGTTACCAAACGGTCGAAGTGGTATTCGGTACGATGACGAATGGCAACGTGGATACCCATGGGAATGCCTCCTGGTGTTCATGTGCCTGACTTAAGGGGAAGGATAAAAGGGGTACACCTGACCCTCATCCACCGGCCCTTCCCAGGGAAAGGGCGGCAGGTTGTTCAGGGCCTGCAAGAGTCCTTCGCTCCAGCGCTCGCCAATGGAACGGAAAAAGGGGTCATCCTCGCTCAGGCACAGCCGCCGTCCTTCCTGGAGGCTGCCGGTGCGGTAGATGAGCAGTTCCACCGGCGCGCCCACGGAAACATTGCTGCGCATGGTGGAGTTCATCGATACCAGGGCACAGCGCCCCGCCGCCTCCAGGGAAAGGTCCGGGCGAATCACCCGGTCGAGGATGGGCTTGCCATATTTGATCTCGCCGATCTGCAAAAAGGGATGCTCGGCGGATTCATGAATATAGTTGCCCTGGGGATAGATCATGAACGTGGCCGGCACCTCCGCGCCGATCTGCCCGCCCAGGATGAAACTCGCCTCGAAACTGGTGCTGCTGATGTCACGCTCCGCCTGATTGCGCTGTATTTCGGCGTTGACCATACCGATATAATCCGCCGCCTCCAGCATGGACTGCACGCTGAGGAGGCTGGTACCTGCGCCCTGCCCCACATCGTTGCGCAGGCGCTTGACCACGCCCTGGGTGGTGGCCAGGTTCCCCGCCGACAGGAGGCAGAGCATGCGGTTTCCCGGCCACAGGAAGCTATGCATCTTGGAGTAGGTGCTCACATTGTCCGTGCCCGCATTGGTACGCGAGTCCGAACACAGAACCAAACCACGGTCCACATGAATGGCGAGGCAATAAGTCATGGGGCAAGTCCAATTTCACATTGTCCAAATGAACGCTCAGTGTAGCCCCCCAATCCCAGCGAAGGAAACCATCCGGGAGCGGGGCGATCCGCGCATCCCGTGCCTGTGCATGCAGGGGTAGCCAAGCAATATCAATGCCGCATTGGCATGGAAGCCGGCGGGAGCGGATGGCGCGACGGCCCCCTTGCTGGGGATGCTCGCCTTTTTCCCAGCGCCCTTCATGGGCATTTTCAATTCCTCATCCCGATCGATATTGGGGCATGGCTGTTTATTTGCACTAAAATGGTGCAGTATGGGAAGCATTGAGGAGATCCAGCGGAAAATATCGTGGCTGGTCTGCGATCATATGGATGTCGCCCTCCCCAAAAACCTTTGCGGCAAGGGCGTGGCCCGCTTTTTGCTGCAGTGTCTGCAACGCAAATCATGGAGAACGGCGCATGGCCCAGCTTGCCACCGCAATTCAGCCTCCACGCATGCAGGGGGTGATCGACGCCCTGGAATCCGCCGTCATGCTGCTGGATGCCGGGGGTAGCATTGGCTATCTCAACCCGGCGGCGGAAAACCTGCTGCAGGTGAGCAGCCGCCATGCCCTGGGGCAGCCGTTGGCGGCATTGTGTCAGCTCAAGGCGGAAGGCGGCCTGCCGCCCCTCCTTGAAGAGGCGCGCACGGCGGAGGGGGCCATCCTGCGCCGGAGCAGCGAATTGTTTCTGCCCGAAGGGGGAAGCATGGTCGTCGATCTGGTGGTTACGCCTTTTGGCGATCAGCTCGTGGTGGAGATGCGTCCCATGGAGCTGCCGGCCCGCCACGCCGAGGAAGAAATGCAGGAGCGCAACTACAGCGCGGCGCAGGAGATCCTGCGCGGGCTGGCCCATGAGATCAAAAACCCCCTGGGCGGGCTGCGCGGCGCCACCCAGCTTTTGGAGCGGGAGCTGGAGCGACCGGAATTGCGTGAATACACGCAGATCATTCTGCATGAGGTGGACCGCCTCCATCATTTGGTGGACCGTCTGCAGGGACCGCGCAGCAAGCCGCAAATGGCCATGGCCAATATCCATCAGGTGCTGGAATACGTGCGCCGGCTGGTGCTTGCGGAACTGCCTACGGGCATCACCCTGCGCTTCGACTATGATCCTTCCATTCCAGACTTTCCCGCCGATCAGGAACAGCTCGTCCAGGTCTTTCTGAATCTCCTGCGCAATGCGCGGCAGGCCCTCAATCGCAGCGGCCAGATCCTGGTGCGCACCCGGGTGGAGCGTTATGTGACGCTGCATCATCAGCGCCACCGCCTGGTGCTGCGGGTGGATGTGGAGGACGACGGCCCGGGCATCCCCGCGGAAATGCTCTCCCGCATCTTCCTGCCCCTGGTCACCAGCCGCGCCGAGGGCATGGGCATGGGGCTGGCCATTGCCCAAGGACTGGTGCGCGGTCACGGGGGCAGCATCCATTGCCGATCCCACCTGGGAGAAACGGTATTCTCGGTCTATTTGCCCCTTTCCCCAAACCCGAACGGATAGGAATTCACCCATGAGTGCCGTATGGATCATCGATGACGACCCCTCCATTCGCTGGGTGCTGGAAAAGGCCCTGGGCAATGCGCAGATCCCGGCGCGCAGCTTTGCCGACGCCGACGCCGCCCTCCATGCCCTCGCTCGGGAGCAGCCCGGCGCCATGATCACGGATCTGCGCATGCCCGGCCTCGACGGCTTGGCCTTCCTCCGCGAAGTCCAGGCGCAATGGCCGCGCCTGCCGGTCATCGTCATCACCGCCCATTCCGACCTGGATAATGCCGTTGCCGCCTTCCAGAGCGGTGCCTTCGAGTATCTGCCCAAGCCCTTTGACGTGGACGAAGCGGTGGGCCTGGTGCGGCGGGCCCTCGCCAGCGGCGGGGAGGCCGTGGCGAATGCGCCGGGTGCCGAGCGCGAGCAGGCCGAGATCATCGGCGAGGCCCCGGCCATGCAGGAGGTGTTTCGCGCCATCGGCCGCCTCTCCCGGTCGCAGATCAACGTCCTCATCACCGGCGAGTCCGGTTCCGGCAAGGAGCTCATCGCCCAGGCCCTGCACCGCCATAGCCCGCGGGCGGGGGGACCGTTCATTGCCATCAATACCGCCGCCATCCCTGCGGAATTGCTGGAATCCGAACTCTTTGGCCATGAAAAGGGCGCTTTCACCGGTGCGGTGAGCAGCCGCCTGGGGCGTTTTGAACAGGCGGCCGGGGGGACGCTCTTCCTCGACGAGATCGGCGACATGCCGGCGGCCCTGCAGACCCGCCTCCTGCGCGTGCTCTCCGACGGCACCTTCTACCGGGTAGGCGGCCACGCCCCCCAGCGCGCCGATGTGCGCGTCCTCGCCGCTACCCATCAGGACCTGGAGGCCAAGGTGCGGGAGGGCAGCTTTCGCGAAGACCTCTTTCATCGCCTCAACGTCATCCGCCTGCACCTGCCGCCCCTGCGCGAGCGCCGCGAGGACATTCCGCGCCTCGCCCGCCACTTTTTGCTGGAAAGCGCCATCAAGCTGGAGGTGGAGCGCAAGATCCTGAGTCCCGCCGCCGAGGCCGTCTTTAGCGCCTGGAACTGGCCCGGCAATGTGCGCCAACTGGAAAACGTCTGCCGCTGGCTCACGGTCATGGCCCCGACGGCAGAGGTGCAGGTGACGGATCTCCCCGCCGAAATGACGGGCATGGAGCGCCGGCCCAGTGCGCCGGAGTACGAGGGCGGCGACTGGCGCGAGCGCCTCGCGCGGCTGGCCGCCCAGCGCCTGACGGCCGGTGAGGAAGGGATCCTCAACGATCTGCTCCCTCTTTTTGAGCGCACCCTCCTCGAAGCGGCCCTGCAGCATACCCAGGGCCACAAGCAGGATGCCGCCCACAAGCTCGGCTGGGGACGCAACACCCTCACGCGCAAGCTCAAGGAACTGGGCATGGACACCGGTGGCGGCGATGACGAGGACGGCATCCCGCCGCCGTCGGATCATTCACCCGGCAAATAGGAGCGGCCCATGGCCGCGACCACCGGCGGTGAGGACCGTTTCATGAACGGGGTACACCGAACGCATGTCCGTTAGGGTAAATGAACAAAAATTGCCCACGGAGGGGTGAATTCCTCCGTGGGCCCGGTGTTGCGCCGCTTTTTGCGCCCCGTGCTGACGCCTAGACGGCGACCTGCAAGATCGGGCGGTCAAAGCCGCGCTCCTGGATGTCGATGTCGCGCAGCTTGGCCGACTGCTCGAAGTCGCGGATGATCTCCAGGATATCGTGGTCGATGAACTCCACCCGGCTGCCGTCCAGGATGACCGTCGCCTTGGGCGGCAGATGCTCCAGGAGGTGGGAGACCGTGGCCTTGTTGACGAAGGTGACGTCACGGTGAAAGTCAATCACATACGCGGGGCCTTCCTTGCGTATTTTGACGGCCGCATGGAAGTTGTTCTTGAGGACGAAGAAGACGCCCACCAGCAGACCGATTCCCACCCCGATGAGGAGATCGGTGAAGAGCACGGTGAGGACGGTTACCGCGAAGGGGAGGAACTGCGTGCGTCCCAGCCGCCACATCTTGTGGACCAGGCCGGGTTTGGCCAGTTTGTAGCCGACCATCAGCAAAATGGCCGCCAGGGTGGCCAGGGGCACCTGGTTGAGCAGGGTGCTCAGGAACACCACCGCCAGCAGCAGGAAGACGCCGTGGAGAAAGGCGCTGGCCTGGGTGCGCCCGCCCGCGGCCACGTTGGCGGAGGTGCGCACGATGACCGCCGTCACCGGCAGGCCGCCGATGAGCCCGCTGACGCTGTTGGCCACGCCTTGGGATACCAGTTCCCCATCCAGGGGCGTGCGGCGTTTGAAGGGGTCCAGCTTGTCTCCTGCCTCGATGGACAGGAGGCTCTCCAGGCTGGCGACGATGGCGATGGTGGCCGCGGTGACCCAGACGGCCCGGTTGGTGATGGCGTGCCAGTCGGGGAAGGTGAGGCTGGCGAGCAGATCCCGGGGGCTGTGAATCATGGGCAATTGCACCAGGTGTTCGGTGCCCAGGGCGAGCCCCGGCGCCACCCGCAGCAGGAGCAGATTGACCAGCGTTCCGGCCAGCACCGCCACGAGGGGGCCGGAAAACCAGGTCTGCCTTTTCAGCGCCGGGGTGCGCTCCCAGACGATGAGAATGGCCAGCGCCACGAGGCTGATGAGGAGCGCCCCCCACTCTACGCCGGAGAGGGCGGTGAGCACCCCGCTGAAGGTGTTCTCGCCGCCGCTGGCAAAGGCCTGGGAGCCGAACTGGCCGATATCCACCCCCAGGGCATAGGGCAACTGCTTGAGGATGAGGATCAGGCCGATGGCAGCCAGCATGCCCTCGATCACCGCCGCCGGGAAGAAATAGGCGATGGCCCCGGCCCGCAAAAAGCCCAGGGTTATCTGTATCAACCCGGCGAGAAAGACGGCAAGGACAAAGATGGAAAAGGAGTGCATTTCGGTAATGGCCACCAGGACGATGGCGGTGAGGCCCGCCGCCGGGCCGCTCACGGAGAGTGCGGAACGGCTGAAGAAGGGGACGACGAGGCCGCCGATGATGCCGGAGATGATCCCGGCGAAGAGCGGCGCCCCCGAGGCCAGGGCCACCCCCAGGCAGAGCGGTATGGCCACCAGCGCCACCACCAAGCCGGCGGGGATGTCATAGCGGAGGTTCTTGAGAGGGGACAGGTCCACGGTACTATGCTGCGCTGCGCTCATGGATCTTTCCTCAGCCCAGGGGCTCAAAGCGGCGATTGTCCAGTTGATAGCCGTAAAGGCGCCCCTCATCCAGATCGAAATACCAGGCGTGCAGTTGCAGCTCGCCGCGCACCACGCGGTGGCGCACGCTGGAGAAGGTGAGGAGGTTTTCCAGGGATACCACCATCGCCGCCTTTTCCAGGGCGCGGGTCTGCTCCGCGGGGCTGGCCCCGGCGTACTCGCGGAGGACGTCCGCGCGGGCGTCCCTGGCGATATCCATCCACGGGCCGATGTAGGTGCCGCCATCGCCGCTCATGAGCGACTTGATGCCGCCGCAGTGGGAATGGCCATTGATGATGATGTTTTCCACCTGGAGGTTTTCCACGGCAAACTCGATGGCCGCGCTGGTGCCATGCAGATGCCCGTCCATTTCGCTGGGGGGGACCAGGTTGGCGACGTTGCGCACCATGAAGATCTCCCCGGGACCGGAGTCAAAGGTGGACGCAGGGGTGACCCGCGAGTCGGAGCAGGCGATCATCAAGGTCTTGGGACGCTGACCCTTGCTCACCAGATCCCGGAAAAGCTGCGGTTCGGACTCGTAATACTGGCTGCGAAAACGGGAAAATCCGGCAATCAGTTCATCGATGTGATTCATAGCTCCCTCATTATTGGATTGAAAACCAAAAATATGGACCGGGTAGACATACAGAAGTTCAATCGATACGCGAATATTTTAATGACCAGCATGCCGCAGCCATGATCATGCAAAAAAGGCCTCCCTGCGGGGAGGCCTTGGCTTGCCTATGCCGTTGATCCGGTCGCCGGATCAGCCGCCATGGCGGGCGCGGATGCGGCGGGCCGCCTCCACCATGTGCTCCAGCGCGGGCAAGACCTCGGGCCATTTGCGGGTCTTCAGGCCGCAGTCGGGGTTGACCCAGAGGCGGTCGGCGGGGACCACCTTCACGGCCTTTTCCATGAGGTCCACCATTTCTTCCACGCTGGGTACCCGGGGCGAATGGATGTCATAGACGCCGGGTCCGATCTCGTTGGGGTAGTTGAAGGTGGCGAAGGCGTCCAGCAACTCCATTTGCGAGCGCGAGGTCTCGATGGTGATGACGTCGGCGTCCATGGCGGCGATGGCCGGCAGGATGTCGTTGAACTCCGAGTAGCACATGTGGGTGTGGATCTGCACGTCCTCGGCCGCCACCTGGGCGGAGATGCGGAAGGCGCGGGAGGCCCAGTTCAGGTAGGCGTCCCAGTCGGCGCGCTTGAGAGGCAGGCCCTCGCGGTAGGCGGGCTCGTCGATCTGGATGATGCCGATGCCGGCCTGGATGAGGTCCGCCAGCTCGTCGCGGATGGCCAGGGCGATCTGCAAGGCGGTGCGCTCCCGGGGCTGGTCGTCGCGCACGAAGGACCACTGGAGGATGGTGACGGGGCCGGTGAGCATCCCCTTCATGGGCCGCTGGGTGAGGGACTGGGCGTACTTGCTCCAGGCCACGGTCATGGGGGTGGGCCGGGAAACGTCGCCGAAGATCAGTGGCGGCTTGACGTAGCGGGAGCCGTAGCTCTGCACCCAGCCGTGGCGGGTGAAGGCGAAGCCCGCCAGTTGCTCGCCAAAGTATTCCACCATGTCGTTGCGTTCCGGCTCGCCATGGACCAGGACGTCGATGTCCAGCCGCTCCTGCTCCTTGACCACGTGGGCGATCTCCGCCTCCATGGCCTTCTGGTAGTCCGCATCGCTCAACTCGCCCTTGCGGTGCTTGAGGCGGGCCTGACGGATCTCCGGGGTCTGGGGAAAGCTGCCGATGGTGGTGGTGGGAAAGAGCGGCAGCTTGAAACGCTTGCGCTGGGCGGCCTGCCGCACCGGGAAGGGGCTGGCGCGCTGGCCGTCATCCTGACCGAGGGTCTCCAGACGGGCGGCCACGGCGGCGTTGTGGATGCGTGGCGAACTTTTGCGCGAGGCCACGGCGGCGCGGGCAGCGGCCAGTTCGGGCCCGGCGTGATCGGCACCCTTGTCCATGGCGCGGGCCAGCACGGCCACCTCGTCGAGCTTCTGCACGGCAAAGGCCAGCCAGGACTTGAGTTCGGCGTCCAGCTCCGTCTCCTGCTGGAGATCCACCGGACTGTGCAGCAGGCTGCAGGAAGGAGCCAGCCACAGGCGATCGCCGAGTTGGTCGTGGGCCGGGTGCAGGAGGGCGAGCGCCCCATCCAGGTCGCTGCGCCACACATTGCGGCCGTCCACCACGCCCAGGGAAAGGACCTTGTCGGCGGGGTAGCCTTGCAGGAAGGCGTTCAACTGCTGTGGCGCCCGGCGCAGGTCGAGATGGATGCCGGCCACGGGCAGGGCTTTGAGCAGGCCGGCATGGGCCGCCACCGACTCGAAATAGGTGGCCAGCAGGATCTTGGGGGCCTTCCCCCGGCTCAGTGTCTTGTAGGCGCCGTCGAAGGCGGCGATCCAGTTGCCCGGCAGGTCGAGGGCGAGGGCGGGTTCGTCGAGCTGCACCCATTCCACCCCTTCGGCCGCCAGTCCGGCGAGGAGTTCGGCGTAGACCGGCAGGAGCTTGGGCAGCAGCGTGAGGCGGTCGAAGCAGCCGTCGCTGACCGGCGCGCCGTGGCCATGGCAGGCGCTGTCGTCATGGTGATGCTGGATTTCATGATGGGCCTGGGCCGCCGGGTCCTTCTCCTTGCCCAGCCAGAGATAGGTGATGGGGCCCACCAGGACGGGCTTGGCATTCAGACCGAGGGCGCGGGCTTCGCGCAGTTCGTTGAAGATCCGGTCACTGGCCAGGCGGAAGTCCATGCCCTCGTGGAACTCGGGGACGATATAGTGGTAATTGGTGTCGAACCACTTGGTCATCTCCATGGCGGGCTGGGTGGCGGAGCCGCGGGCCATGGCGAAGAAGGTGCCCATATCGACGCGATCGCCGGAAAAGCCGTAGCGAGGGGGGATGGCGCCCAGGGTGCAGCTCATATCCAGCATGTGGTCGTAGAGACTGAAATCGCCTACGGGGACGATGTCCACGCCGCAGGTCTGCTGGATGCGCCAGTGGCGCTCGCGCAGCAGGGCCGCCCGCGACTGCAGTTCCTTCTCGTCGATCTCCTTGGACCAGAAACTCTCCAAAGCCTTTTTCAACTCGCGCTTGTGGCCGATGCGGGGAAAGCCGAGATTATGGACAACCGTCATGGATAGTGCTCCTTACAGGAAAATAGGGGTGATCATGCCCCGTCGCAGCCCGGCGCTCAAGGGGGATTTTTGCATCGCCGGATGAATGGAATTCATCAATCCGAACTTCGGCCGTGGGCAGAGGGGGTTTTGCCGCGACTTCGGCCCAAGCCGTCGTTGTTCTAGGCGAAATCCCGCGCCCGGCAGGCGAACTGTTTGAGCCCGCAGGGCGAGTTTTCGCCTGCCAGCGGGATGAGCCGTAGAACAACAGGCGCGGGCCGCCGGAGCAAAAAAACCCTCTGCCCACGGCCGTTTCAGGATCATCAATCCAGACGATAGCCGCGATGGACGGCGACGATGCCGCCGGAAAGGTTGAAGACCTCCACCCGCGCCAGCCCGGCATTCTCCATCATCGCCTTGAAGGTTTCCTGGTCGGGAAAGCGGCGGATGGACTCCACCAGATACTGATAGCTCTCGCGGTCCTTGGCAATCCATTCGCCCAGCCGCGGCAGCAGGTTGAAGGAGTAGAGGTCATAAATGGACTGCAGGCCGGGCCAGCGCGGGTGGGAAAACTCCAGGATCAGGACCCGGCCGCCCGTCTTGAGCACCCGGTGGATTTCCCGCAGGGCCCGCTCCGGATGGGTCATGTTGCGGATGCCAAAGGCCAAGGTCACCAGGTCGAATTCACCGTCGGCAAAGGGCAGGGCTTCGGCATTGGCCTCGACGAACTCCACGCCGTCCAGGATGCCCTTGTCGGCCAGGCGCCTGCGCCCCACCTCCAGCATGTCCGGGTTGATGTCGGAGACGACGATGGAACCGGTGGGGCGGATCTTGGGATAGAGGGCGGCGGCCAGATCGCCGGTGCCGCCGGCCAGGTCCAGCAACCGCTGCCCCGGCCGGGCCCGCGCCAGGTCCACGGTAAAGCGCTTCCACAGGCGATGCACGCCTAGGGACATCATGTCGTTCATCAGGTCGTACTTGGCCGCCACATTGCTGAAAACGCCCCTGACCAGGTCTTCCTTCCGGTTTTCCGGCACTTCTTGATAGCCGAAATGGGTGGTCGGCGTCAGGGCGCCTGACTGTTCTTCTGTTGGGTTTTCGTTCATGGAACTTCCTCGCTGTGCCGATGATGCGGTCGCTGTGTCTGTGGCTCTGCCCGGATCCGGGCGGTTTAGGCGGAGCGCAGGAGCAGGCTCCCTTTCTCGCTCAGATAACGTTGCAGATGCTCTGGAAAATCGGGCATTACGGATCCCGCCACCTCGGGGAGTTCGAGCAATTGGGCTGCCCAACGGCGCAGTTTGCCCAAGGCCTCCCAGCGTGGCAATGGCCGCAGGGCATGGAGGATCTCCATGCGCATGAACAATGGCGCCAGGGCGGCATCCACCAGGCTGAATTTTTCGCCGGCAAAGAAGGGGCCGTCCCTCTGGGCTTTCTCCTGCAGGGCCGCTCCTCCCAAAGCGTGTTCCAGGCGTTCCAGTTTCTCGAAGAGCTGGCGGCTGGCCGCCGCAAAGCGCTCGTCGCCCTGGGCCGTCATCATCTGGTACTGATCCAGGATGGCGTCGGCGCCGAAGGCAATCCAGGCGCGATGCAGCGCGCGGGGGAGCGCTTCGCTGGGGTGCAGGGTGGGGAGAAAGGTTTCGTCGAGATATTCGTTGATGACGGTGGATTCAAAAAGGACCACGTCGTCATCCAGCCGCAGGCACGGCACCTTGCCCAGGGGGGCAATGGCCACGAACCACTCGGGCTTGTGGTAGAGGTCGATGTGCGTGAGGGTGAAGGGTACCTGCTTGTGCAGGAGGGTAATCACCGAGCGCTGCACGAAGGGGCAGAGGGGGAAACTGATGAGTTCCAAGCGCATATCATTCCTCCCGTAGGGGGCTGGCCGCGACGCGGGCGCAGCGGTAGAGGGCCACTTCCCCAAAGAGATTGGGCAGGAGGCGATTGAGCCAGGTCTGCCGACGCTGATCATTGAGCACCACCCGCTGATGCACGGCCACGCCATTTTCCCGGCACAAGGATTCAAAATCGCGAATGGTGCACAGATGAATGTTGGGCGTATTGTACCACGCATGGGGCAGCGCGTCTGTGACCGGCATGCGCCCTTGCACGGCCAACTGCCAGCGGGCGTGCCAATGGCCCATATTGGGGAAGGTCACGATCACCTCGCGGCCCACGCGCAGCATCTCCAGCAGGAGATCCAGGGGGAATTTGCTGGCCTGCAGGGTGAGGGAAAGGACTACGGTATCCACGCTCTGGTCACCGAAATTGCCCAGCCCGCCGTCCAGATCCTGCTGGATGACCGGCACCCCGCGGCGAATGGCCGCCACCACCCGCGCCTCGTCGATCTCCACCCCGTAGCCGCTCACCCCATGTTCGGCGCGCAGGTAGGCCAGCAGGTCGCCCTCGCCGCAACCGAGGTCGAGAATCCGGCTGCCGGGCCGGATCCACCCGGCGATGATGGCCAGATCCGGGCGTAGCGCGCTCATGCATCGACCTCGTCGGCTACCCGTGCCAGATAGGTCCCCAGCACTTCGACATATTGGGGGATGGGCAACAGGAATGAGTCGTGGCCCTGATGGGACGCGATCTCCGCATAGGTCACCTGCAGATTTCGGGTATACAGGGCTTGGACGATCTCCCGGGAGCGCGCCGGCGAAAAGCGCCAGTCCGAGGTGAAGGAGATCACCAGGAATTGGGCCGTAGCCGGGGCAAAGGCCGCCGCCAGATTCCCCTCATGGGCGGCTGCGGGGTCGAAGTAGTCCAGGGCCTTGGTGATATAGAGGTAGCTGTTGGCGTCAAAGCGCTCGACAAAGCTGGAACCCTGGTGGCGCAAATAGCTTTCCACCTCGAAATCCACATCGAAGCCAAAGGAAAAGGCCTTTCCGCCCCGGGTATCGCGGCCGAACTTCTTGCGCATGGCATCGTCGGAGAGATAGGTGATGTGGCCGATCATGCGCGCCAGCGCCAGGCCCCGGCGCGGCTTGGTGTTCTGGGCATAATACCGCCCGCCGTGAAAGTCGGGATCGGTCATGATGGCTTGGCGGGCCACTTCGTTGAAGGCGATGTTTTGCGCGGTGAGGCGCGGCGCCGCCGCGATGACCACGGCATGGCGCAAGCGATCGGGCAGGTCCATGGCCCACTGCATGACCTGCATGCCCCCCAGGCTGCCGCCCACCACCGCCGCCCAGCAGTCGATGCCCAGGTGATCGGCCAGTTGGGCCTGGGTCTGCACCCAGTCGCGCACGGTGACCATGGGAAAGTCCAGACCCCAGGGCGTGCCGGTTTCGGGATTGATGCTGGCGGGCCCCGTCGAACCCTTGCAGGAACCGATCAGATTGGCGCAGACCACAAAGAAGCGGGAGGTATCAATGGGCTTGCCCGGGCCCACCAGGTGCTCCCACCAGCCGGGCTTGCGCTCTTCCGGGTGGTGGTAGCCGGCGGCGTGATGGTCTCCCGAGAGGGCATGGCAGAGCAGGACGGCGTTGCTGCGCGCGGCATTGAGGGCGCCATAGCACTCATAGACGAGGGTGTACGCAGGCAGGGTGCGCCCACACTCCAGGAGGAGGGGCGCAGCGAAGGCCACGCTCCGGGGCGTGACCAGTCCGACGGAATGCTCAGGAATCTCGACAGGCATGGCGCTTTTTATGAGTTGAGGCGTAACGAGTCTAATCCCGTCCCGCATCACTCACAATCCTCCGCCAGGGCTCATGCCGGACGGCGGGGTGGCGGCGGGGCCGAGGCCAACGGCTTGATCCGCGGCCAAGGCCTGTTCTCCGGCGTCCAGCCAACGCCACTGGCCGGCCCGCAAATCTCCCAGGGCCAGGCCGCCGATGGCCACCCGCAACAGGCGCAGCACGGTGACGCCCCGGGCGGCCAGGAGGCGGCGGATCTGGCGATTGCGCCCTTCCCGCAGGATCATCTCCAGCCACTGCGTCTTGCCGCCGCAACGCAGTTCCCGCACCGCCATGGGCAGACAGGGCCGGCCGTCCAGCAACGGCCCTGCGGCGAGCGTTTCCAGGCTGGCGGCATCCAGGGGCGGACGGATCTGCACGTGATAGGTCTTGGCTACATGGCTGGCGGGATCGAGGAGACGCTGGGCCCAGAGGGTATCGTTGCTAAAGAGCAGCAGACCCTCGCTGGCCTGGTCCAGGCGTCCCACCGGGATGAGCCAGGGTTCCTTCGGTATCAGGTCATAAACGGTGGGCCGACCGTGTTCGTCCCGATGGGTGGTGACGTAACCCCGCGCCTTGTGCAGCATGAGGCAGCACCGGGCTGCGGCGCCACGGTTCTGGTCATCGATGCGTATGCGGGTCCCGTTGCGGGGAAAGCGCCGCTCCGGATCCCTGATGACCTCGCCATCGACGCGCACCCGTCCGGCGGCAATCCATTCCGCTGCCTCGCTGCGCGAGGCCAGCCCGCGCTTGGAGAGGATGCGCGCCAGGGCGCAGATCTGGGCCGTCTCCTTGCGCCGGGGCGCTTTTGGGTTATGCTTCATGGGATGCCTGTCTTATCCATTCGCTCGTAGGAGATGGCCCATGGCCCATGAAGGTTTGCACGAAGCCCCCGAATCACTGCGCCCCGAAACCCTGGACGAACACCGCGCCATCGCATCCCTGATGGAGGAGTTTGAGGCGGTGGACTGGTACCGGCAACGGGCGGACGCCTGCACGGACCCGGAACTGAAAGCCGTCCTGTTGCACAACATGAACGAAGAAATCGAGCACGCCAGCATGATCCTGGAGTGGCTGCGCCGCCGGATGCCGAGACTGGACAAGGAGCTCCGCGAGTACCTCTTCAAGGAAGGCTCCATCACGGGCCATGAGGCCGAGGCCATGGGCCATAGCTAAGCCCACCCGGGGCTGGCGCCCGTTTGCCCTGTACCCTTTCATGCCTGCGGGACCAGCCGCCGCACCCGGGAGACCGGCGGCAGGAAGCGGGCGCAAAGGTCGTTGTAAAAATCCAGGCCGCGGGCGCTGGGCCGCAGGATGCCGTCCTGGAGATGGAGGAGGCCATCGGCTTCGGCCTGCAGGAGTTGCGGCAGGACGCCTTCCAGGGCCAGGCCGGTGCGCTCCGTAAACAGTCCCTCCGCAACCCCGCCGGGCAGGCGCAGGGCGTTGAGCATGAACTCAAAGGGCAACTCGGCCGCGGCGATGCGCTCGCGCTCCCCGATCTGGGGCAGGGTAGCCAAAGCGTCGGCCATGTAGCTCTCCGGCCGTGCTGGCTTGCGGGTGCGCCAGATCCCGTCCGGGAGGGTGATCTTGCCGTGGGCCCCGGCGCCAATACCCAGATAATCGCCGTATCGCCAGTAATGGAGGTTATGCCGGCAGGCGTGGCCGGCCCGGGCATGGGCCGAGATTTCATAGCGGGGGAGGCCCGCCGTCGCCAAGCGTTCGCGCAGGGCCAGCTCCATGTCGGCGGCCAGGTCGGCATCGGGCATTCGGGCCGGTGGCTGGGCGGCAAAGGGGGTGCCCGCCTCCAGGGTAAGCTGGTACAAGGACAGGTGCGGGGGGGAAAAAGCCAGGGCCGTTTCCAGATCGGCCAGGGCGGCCGCCAGATCCTGGCCGGGCAGGGCGAAGATGAGGTCGAGATTGAAGCTGGCAAAACCGGCCTCGGCCGCCGCCGCGCCGGCCCGGCGGGCGGCGGCGCCATCGTGGATGCGCCCCAGCACCCGCAACAGGCCATCGTCAAAGGACTGGATGCCCAGGGACAGGCGGGTGATCCCGGCGTCGCGGTAGGCGCGAAAGGCCGCAGTCTCGATGGCGCCGGGGTTGGCCTCCATGCTGATTTCCGCCCCCGGCTGCAGGCGCAGGCGCGCGCGCAGCTCCCCGAGGAGATGATCGATGGCCGCCGGCGGAAAGAGGCTGGGCGTCCCGCCGCCGAAAAAAATGCTGCCGATGCGGCGTCCCCAGATCCACGGCAGTTCGCGCTCCAGATCGGCCAGCAAGGCCGCCGTGTAGCGCTCGACGGGCACGCTAGCGGGGGCGACGTGGGAGTTGAAGTCGCAATAGGGGCACTTGGCCTTGCACCAGGGCAGATGCACATAGAGCGAGAGGACGGAGGGGGGCTGTAGGGTTATACTCATAACTGGTTTTCGACCTGGCTCAGGGATGTGGCGATGGGGAATGATCGGGTGACACCGCTATTTTTGCTCCGCACCGTGCTGTTTCCACAGGGTCTGCTCGCCCTGCGCGTTTTTGAGCCCCGTTACCTCGACATGATCAGCGCCAGCCTGCGCCACGGCGAGGATTTTGGCATTTGCCTGATCCGCAGCGGCGGGGAGATTGGGCAGGGGGCCGTGCCCGCCGGCGTCGGCACCCTGGCGCGGGTCGTGGACTGGGGCGGGGAGGCGGGCGTTTTGCATATTCAGGTCGAGGGGCAGGAGCGGTTCAGTATCGTCGACTGGGAGTATCAGGGGCAACTGGCCCAGGCGCGAATCAAATGCTGGCCGGCGGAGCCCATCCTCCCCATTCCCCGTGAAGTGGGCGATCTCCTGCCCATCCTGGCGGAATTGCTGGGCGACGCCGGCGCGGTGCGCCAGCTCGATGCCAGCCGTGCCGGCATGCACTTGGCGCAAGCCTTGCCGGCACCGGCGGAAGACAAGCAGCGGCTGCTGGAGCTGCAGGACCCACTGGAGCGGCTGCGGCGTATCCGCACCCTCCTGCGCGGTGAAGGGCCCCAAGCCTGAGCTGCGGCAGCTTCCCCGCCGGGCAATGGCTCAGTGCTTGCCCTTGCCATAAATATAGGTGGAAAAGTCCGTGTAACCCTGGGACAGGTTGCGGAAGAGATGATCCAGACTGATGATCGCCTGTTCGAGGATGTTCACCGTAATGTAGGGTTTTTCCACCTTCAGCCGCTGATAACGGGCCCTGGTGAGGACCAGGACCTGGGTATCGTCGCTCTTGGCGATGATCCGGGCGCTGCGCGGCTGGCGGTCAAAGAACGACATCTCGCCGGCCATCTCTCCTTCCTGCACGCGCACCACCTCCACCTCATCGCCATCGGCCGTATGGTGGATGATGGCCATCTCCCCCTTGACGCAGAAAAACAGGGCTTCCCCCAGGCTGCCCCATTCGGCAATGACCTGATCGGCATGAAAATGCGCATGGGTGACGTATTCGGCCAGGGTCTGGATCTCGCTCATGGTGAGGGACTGGGCGAGGTGATGCTGTTTGAGGAATTGGGTGATCTCTACATGGGGGATGCCGGGCATGGGTAACGCCTCCTACTCCAATCGTCATTTTTTGCTAGTATAGGGCCAAGGTCGGCCCCGGCGACAGCCCCACCCCTTTCCCCCGGCGTCCGGCAGGGTACAATGCCTCGCCATTTCCCCCTAGAGAGCCTCCAGATGACGCGTCCCAGTGGAAGAAACGCCAACGCCCTGCGCCCGGTCCAGATTATCCGCCACTTTACCAAGCACGCCGAGGGCTCGGTGCTCATCGCCTGTGGCGATACCAAGGTGTTGTGTACCGCCAGCGTCGAGGAGCGGGTGCCGCCCTTCCTGCGAGGCGCGGGCAAGGGCTGGGTGACGGCGGAATACAGCATGTTGCCGCGCGCCACCCGGGAACGAGTGGCCCGGGAGTCGGCCAAAGGGCGCATTGGCGGGCGTACCCACGAAATCCAGCGGCTCATTGGCCGCAGTTTGCGCGCCGCCGTAGATCTGAAAGGCTTGGGCGAGCGCACCCTCTGGGTGGATTGCGATGTCCTGCAGGCCGACGGCGGTACGCGCACGGCCAGCATCACCGGTGCCTGTCTGGCCGTGGCCGATGCGTTGCTGCACCTCCGGGAGCAGGAGCGCATCGCCACCCTTCCCCTCAGGGACTGGGTCGCGGCGATCTCCGTAGGGGTGTACCAGGGCGAGGCGGTGCTGGATCTGGATTACGCCGAGGACAGTACGGCGGAGGTGGACATGAATGTGGTCATGACCGGGCGCGGCGACTTCGTCGAGGTACAGGGTACGGCCGAAGGTGCGCCGTTTTCGGGGGCGCAGATGGAGCAGATGCTCTCTCTGGCCCGGGTCGGCATCGACGATCTCCTCGCCCTGCAGCGTCGGGAATTCCCCGAGATCGAGCGATGACGGAATTGGTGCTGGCTACGGGCAATCCGGGCAAGCTGCGGGAATTGACCCCGCCTTTGGCCGCCTTGGGCTTTACCCTGCACATTCAGGCGGACCTGGGCATTGCTGCCGTTGACGAAACGGCCGGGACCTTCGTGGAGAACGCCTTGCTCAAGGCCCGCCATGCGGCGCAGTGCAGCGGGATGGCAGCGCTGGCCGAGGATTCCGGGCTCTGCGTTCCCGCCCTCGGCGGCGCTCCGGGCCTCTTTTCGGCCCGTTATGCGGGAGAGCGGGCGACGGATGCGGAAAATAACGCGAAGCTCCTGCGCGCCATGGAGTTGCTGGAGGGTAGCGCGCGCCAGGCCTATTTTACCTGCTGCATGGTGTACTTGACCGGGGCGGACGACCCCTCACCGCTGATCGGTCAGGGTTTCTGGTTCGGCGAGATCGGCAGGGCCCCACGGGGCCGCGGAGGCTTCGGCTACGACCCCATTTTTTATCCGGCCGGGCTGGGGGGCAGCGCTGCGGAACTGGACGGCCCGCAAAAAGGCGCCCTCAGCCATCGTGGCGCGGCCTTACGCGCCTTGCTGGCGCTATTGCGCCAACAAGGCTACTCCTCCCCCCAGCCCGCCTCCCCTAGGGACTGACGCAAGCGACCCAGGGCGCGCACCTGGAGCTGCCGGACGGCCTCGCGGCTGACGCCCATGCGCTCGGCGACCGCCTCCAGGGTCATGGGGGCGTCGCCATAGAGGCCATAGCGATAAATCATGACCTCCCGTTGCTTGTCATTGAGCTGGAGCAATTGCGCGCGGAGCGCCTTGCAGAGGGAGGCCTGATCATAATCCGCAGCCGGGCTGCCCAGCTCGCCGCTGGCCATCTCCATGCGGCTGGGGCCGTCATGGATCTCTTCATCCAGGGAACAGACCCGGATGTCGGCAAAGTCCAGCGCGCGCAGGGTGCTTTCCCGCACCCCGAGGGCGCGGCGACGGTTTTCGCGCTGTTCCGGAGCGGGGGTATCCGCCTCCTCGCCGCGCTGCAGGTAGGCGTGCAGGGATTTGGCGAGATAATCGGGCAGCCGGATGAAGCGGGCACGGATCAGGGCGCGTTGCATGGCTTCCCGTACCCACCAGGTGGCGTAGCTGGAAAAGCGGGTGCCCATGTCCGGGCGGAAGCGGTCGGCAGCGCGCATGAGACCCATGTAGCCTTCCTGGATCAGATCTTCATGACTGAGGCCCTTGTTGCGGTAGGATCGGGCTACTGCGCGCACCAGGGGAATGTGCGCCGACACCAGCGTGGCGCGCGCGGTTTCATCGCCCTGATGCTGGCGGCGGACCAGTTCCAGCTCCTGCTGCTGACTTAAAAATGGGCTGCTCGCTTCGGGGCCGGTTTTGTTCCCTGCTTCCGGCAGTGGTGGTGGCAGTGGAAAATCAACTGGTGCTATGGTGCTGAGCTTGGCGTGCATCGTTTCTCCCTGCTGCTACTCTTAAGAAAAGCATATAACATACTTATCTAATATATTATTTCTTATAGATTTTATGCATTGTGAATATTAGTATTCTTTTTTATCCGACTGTCAAGTCCTCAGGGGAAGCCGTGAAAAGGGCAGGGCGTTGGCGGATGGCCGCGAGCAGCCCCGGCGCGGCGGCCTCGCCTTTTGACTCGCGCTCCTCTCCTGCCTATACTATTGGCCCTTATTGCCAACCATATTGTTTCCGAAGAGGTTAAGACCCCAACATGCCAACCGTTCGCGTCAAAGAGAATGAGCCCTTCGAGGTCGCACTGCGTCGCTTCAAGCGTTCCTGTGAGAAGGCCGGCGTCCTTACCGAGGTGCGTCGCCGCGAGTTTTACGAAAAGCCCACCGAGGAGCGCAAGCGCAAGGCGGCCGCGGCGCGCAAGCGCGCGCTGAAGCGTATGCGTCGCCAGCAGCTACGGTTGGTACGGCTCTATTGATGAGCTTGCGCGAGCGCATCCAGGAGGATATGAAGGCTGCCATGCGCGCCCGGGAAGCCGAGCGGCTGGGGACCATACGCATGCTTCTGGCCGCCGTCAAACAGCGCGAGATTGACGAGCGCCGCGTCCTTGAGGAAGCGGAGGTACTCAGTCTGGTGGATAAGCTGATCAAGCAGCGCAAGGATTCGGCGAGCCAGTTCAGTGCTGGCGGGCGCCCGGATCTTGCCGAAAAAGAGGAGGCCGAAATCGTCGTCCTCTCTGATTACCTGCCGGAACCCTTGGCGCCAGAGGCTATCGATGCCCTCATCGGCGAGGCGATCCTGGCCGTTGGCGCGACCAACCCCCGCGATATGGGCAAGGTGCTCAGCACCCTGCGCCCGCAGATGCAGGGACGTGCCGACATGGCGCTGGTGGCGGATAAGGTGAAGGCCCGCCTCCAGCCGTGACGGTGGCCAGCAAGGCGTCGCCGATGACCCCTCGCGAGGCTGTGCTGCACTCCCTGGACCTGCCGCGCCTGCGCGATTCCTGGGTGCGGGAGTGCGCCCATGGCTATGGGCGGCGCCACGCGCTGGAGTCCTCGCCCTGGGTCGGCCTGGAGCAAGTCCAGGAGCGGCTGCTGTGGTCGCAGGCACTGGAGTCGCGCCGCAGCAGCGGGCATGACCTGCCCGTCCCTCCCATTCCCGATGTCGATGCCCTCCTGGACCTGGCGACACGTCCCGGCGCTGCCCTGAGCGGCCGTGAACTCCGTCTCATCCATGAGGTACTGACGGCTCAGCGCAGTTATTGGGCTTCCCTCTCCGCCAGCAGCAGCGCCGACGTCCTGACGCCCCTCGTCGGGCAACTGGCCCCGCCGGCTGCCCTTTTGCAGCATCTGGATGCGGCGGTGGACGAGGATGGCGAGTTGCGGGATGGCGCGAGTCCGGCGCTGGCAGCCATTCGCCAAGGTATCCGCGCCTCCCGGGCGGAACTGCAGCGTTTCCTGCAAGGCTTGCTGCGGGCCGGGGATCTCGCCGATGCCTGGCAGGATCAGGTCATCGCCCTGCGCGGCGAGCGCTACGTGCTGCCCCTGAAGGCCACGCACAAGGGGCGCTTGCGGGGGATCATCCACGACCGCTCGGCCAGCGGCGAAACCCTGTTCATCGAACCGCTCACAGCGGTGGATCTCAACAATCGCTTGGTGCAGGAGCGGCGCGAGGAAGGTCAGGAACAGGAGCGCATTCGCCGTCGGCTCACCGCCGCCATTGGCGCTGTTGCGGCCTCCGTGGCAACGTCCCTGGGATTGATAGGGCGTCTGGACGCCGTGCGGGCGGGGCTGGTATTGGGGCAACGCTTTGCCGGGCGCCTGCCCAGCGTGGCTGCCGACGCCCGCTTTGCCTTGCGCCAGCTCCGCCATCCCTTGTTGTGCCTGCAGCATGGGGCTGATGCGGTGGTGGGAAACGACATCAGCCTGGGCGGTGAGGTGCGCCAGTTGCTCATCAGCGGGCCCAATACGGGCGGCAAAACGGCCTTGCTGAAAGCCCTGGGCCTCAGCCATCTCCTCGCTTATCTCGGCCTCCCGGTGGCGGCGGAGGGGGTTTTCGGTTATTTCCCGCAGATTTTTACGGTCATCGGCGATGCCCAGGATATTGTTGCCGATCTATCCACTTTTTCCTCCCAGTTGTTGCGCTTGCAAGGGGTGCTGGCCAGCGCCGATGCCCAGAGCCTGATCCTCCTGGATGAAATGGGGAGTGGCACCGACCCCCGCGAGGGTGGGGCGCTGGCCCAGGCGGTGGCAATCGAACTGCTGCGGCGGGGCGCTTGCAGCCTGATCACCAGCCACCTGGAGGTGATGAAACGCTATGCCCTGGGACGACCGGCGGTATTGCTGGCCGGCATGGCCTTCGACCCCGAGCGCCTGGCCCCGACCTATCGCCTGCAGTGGGGGGTTGGCGGAGCCAGCCATGGGCTGGCCATTGCCCGCCGGGTGGGCCTCCCCGCCAGCATCGTGGATGCGGCGGAGGGGCTGCTCGCCGATGATCGCGATGACTGGGAACGCTGGGAAACCCGGCGGGAGGGGCTGCTGGAAGCCGCGCAACGGGCGGCGGCGGAGGCCGAAGAGGCGCGCGCCGCGGCCCAGGCCCTGGAACTGCGCCTGACGCGCGAGTTGGAGGCCCTGCGCCAGGAGCGGGCGGCAGCGGCGGAGGCCGCCCGCGCGCAGTGGGAAAAAGCCCTGGCCGATGGCCGCCGCCAGATACGGGAAAGCATTGCTGCGCTCAAGTCCGGCCGCGATACCCAGGCCGCCTGGGATGCCCTGGCGGCGGCCGACCGCCCTTTTCAAGAGTCGGCTGCGGCACCCGCGCCTCCTCCCCTGCCGCAGCCCGGAGATACGGGCCTTTTTCTGCCCCTGCGCCAGGCCGCCCAGGTCTTGGCCGTGGATGGCGCCCAAGGGCGGATACAGATTGCCCTGCGCGGCAAGACCCTTTGGGTACCGCTGCAGCAGTTTTCCTGCACCAAGGGCGTGCAGATCCCCAAGGAAGCCGGCCGGGCCCATTATCTCGCCCCGGAAACCTTGCCCTGGCGTCTGGACCTACGCGGCCAGCGCCGCGACGAGGCCCTGCACGCCCTCTGCCGCCACATCGATGATGCGGTAGCGGCGGGAAGGCGGCAGGTGGAGGTCCTGCACGGGACCGGCAACGGCGTACTGGCGGAAATGGTGCGCGAATTCGCCCGTAGCGATCCCCGCATTGGCCAATGGCGCATGGCGCGGCCGGAACAGGGTGGCGGCGGCGTCAGCGAGCTGGAGTTGCGCTAGCATGGTCCAGTTTACCCCCGCATTTCTCGACCTGGTCCTGGAGCGCAGCGATCTGGTGCGTCTCATCGATGCCCGGGTGCCCTTGAAGAAAAAGGGGAAGGACTACTGGGCCTGCTGCCCCTTTCATCAGGAAAAGACGCCTTCTTTTTCGGTCAGCGCCGACAAGCAGATCTATTATTGTTTTGGCTGCCACGCCCATGGCAATGCCATTGGTTTCCTCATGGAATATGAACGGCTCTCCTTTCCCGAGGCCGTGATCCTGCTCGCCGAGGATGCCGGACTGGCCTTGCCGGAGGAGCAGGGCAAGGGGGCGGCCGTCGACACGCTCAAGCCCCTCCACCAAGAGCTCGAACGGGCGGTCGCCCTGTATCGCCAAGCGCTCCGGGACAACGCCGAGGCGCGGGATTATCTGCAGACGCGCGGCGTGCTTGCCGCGACCAGCGAGCGTTTCGAGCTGGGCTTTGCCCCCGCGGCCGCCCAGTTCCTGACCCGGAATCTGGGCAAGAATAGCGAAGATCGCCGCCTGCTGGCGGCTGCCGGACTGGTCAGCACCCGCGACGATGGCACCGTCTACGACCGCTTTCGCGGGCGCGTCATCTTTCCCATCCGCGACGGCCGCGGGCGCCTCGTCGGGCTGGGGGGGCGCAGCATGGATGGGCGCGAGCCCAAATATCTCAACTCGCCGGAAACCCCCATCTACCACAAAAGCCGCGTGCTCTACGGTCTGCATCAGGCCCGGGAGGGGATTCGGCGTACCGGCAAGGCGCTGCTGGTGGAGGGCTACCTCGATGTCATTACTCTGCACCAGGCCGGGATCGATAATGCCGTCGCTGCCAGTGGCACTGCCCTCGGGAATGAGCAACTGGAATTGCTCTTTCGCGCCGCCCCCGAAATCGTGCTCTGTTTCGACGGCGACAGCGCCGGCGAACAGGCGGCCTGGCGGGCGGTCAACCTGGCGCCGGAACATCTGCGCCAAGGCCGCCTGCTGCGCGTCCTCTTCCTCCCCCAGGGGGAGGACCCCGATTCCCTGGTGCGTGGTGCGGGCGCGGCAGCCTTTCACGCCCTCCTGGCCACGGCGCGCCCGGCCCTGGATGTCTACCTGGAAGGGCTGCAAAAGCGCCATAACCTCATGGTAGAGGACGAAAAGGCCGTTTTTCTGCATCACGCCCGCGCCCTCCTGCAGCGCCTGGCGGACCCCATTCTGAAAGAGCTCTACGAGCAGCGGGTGGCTACCCTGTGCGGCTTGCGCATGCCTCGCCACGCCCGCCCCCCCCTGCACCAGGAAGCGCCCCGCCTCCGCCAACGGGGCCAGCCCTCCCTTCTGGACCGGGCGCTCCTGCTCCTCCTGCACTACCCCCAGGCCCCGGCCTGGCAGCAGGTGGAGGCCGCCCTTTTGCCTTTCCTCTTTACCGCCGACCCCGCAGCGAAAAATTTTGCCCAGGCCCTTGATATTTTGCGGGACACCACCCATTTAGATACTCACGGGTTATTGAGCCGTATTGCCGACCCGGATCAGGCCGCTGCCTGGTACCGGTTGGCCATGACCCCTCTGGAAAGCACAGGGACCTCCGTTGATGAGGAACTCCGCCAGCGTGAGATCAGCGATTGCGTGGCGCGCATCAACCGCCGCAGTCGGGCCGAGCGCGCGCTGTTTATCGGCCGTGCTGCGGATCAGGCGGGGCTGGCCGCCCTTTCGGACAGTGAAATAGCCGAATTGCTGCGCCATCGCTGGCGGGATGACGAAAACCGCTCCTGAGGTCTTTCAGACATTGGGTTTTTTCTTATATAATGTTCGGCTTTCCGCAGCGGCGGATGAGCTTTTTGGAAACGGTGGAAAAGCAATGGACAACGAATCCCAGCGGTCGGAGTTGAAGCGCCTTATTGCCAAAGGCAAGGAACAGGGCTACCTCACCTATCGCGAGGTCAATGATCATCTGCCCGAAGATGTCGTCGATGCGGAACAGATGGAAAACGTCATTTCCATGATCAACGACATGGGCATCGAGGTCTATGAAGAAGCCCCCGATGAAGAAACCCTGCTGCTGGACGGCGAAGCGGGCGGAACCCCCGTTGCGCAGGAAGCCGAGGAGGCCGCGGAGGAGGCCTTGGCCGTCGTCGAGGCGGACCTGGGCCGCACCAGCGATCCGGTGCGCATGTACATGCGGGAGATGGGCACGGTCGAACTGCTCACCCGGGAAGGCGAAATCGAGATCGCCCGGCGCATCGAAGACGGCCTGCACCAGGTCCTGCGCGCAGTGTCCACCTGTCCCACCACCATCGCCCTTCTCCTGGATGCCGCCGCGAAGGTGGAACGCGGCGAAATGCGGCTGGACGAGGTGGTGGATGCCTTCATCGACCCCAACGCCAGCGAGGCCGAGGCCCTGAGCGAAGCGGAGGAGAGCGGCGGTCTCGAAGCCGAGGCGGAAGCGGAGGTCGAGGCGGAAGAAGAGGATGATGACGATGCCATCGAGGTCGACAAGGGGCCACAACTGGAAGAGGCCATCATCCGCTTTGCCGCCATCCGCGAGGGCTATGAGGCCCTGATCGCCAGCCATGCCGCTACCGGATTGCACGGCGAGGCGTATCAAAGCCTGCGCCGGGAACTGGCGGACCGCTTTCTCGAAATGAAGCTCAACGTGCGCCAGATCGATGCCATGGCCGAAGCCCTGCGCGATCTTACGGAGGAAGTGCGGCAGTGTGAGCGGGGGCTGATGGAGATCTGCATCGAGCGCGCCCGTTTCCCGCGCAAGGAGTTCGTGCGCAGTTATCCCGGCCACGAAAGCGATATCCAGTGGATAGACCAGCAGATCGCCGCCGGCCGTCCCTATAGTGCCAAGCTCGGGGAGTTGCGCGATGAGCTGGTGGCGGTCATGAAGACGCTCGCCAACATCGAGAAGCGTGCCGGCCTGGCCATCGCCGAGATCAAGGAAGCCAGCCGCCTGATGTCCATCGGCGAGGCCAAGGCCCGTCGTGCCAAGAAGGAAATGGTCGAGGCCAACCTCCGCCTGGTCATCTCCATCGCCAAGAAATATACCAACCGCGGCCTGCAATTTCTGGATCTCATCCAGGAAGGCAATATCGGCCTGATGAAGGCGGTGGACAAGTTCGAATACCGGCGCGGTTACAAATTTTCCACCTACGCCACCTGGTGGATCCGCCAGGCCATCACCCGCTCCATTGCCGACCAGGCCCGTACCATCCGGATTCCGGTGCACATGATCGAGACCATCAACAAGCTCAACCGCATCAGCCGGCAGATGTTGCAGGAAATGGGCCGCGAGCCGACGCCCGAAGAGCTGGCCGAGCGCATGGAGATGCCCGAGGACAAGATCCGCAAGGTCCTGAAGATCGCCAAGGAACCCATTTCCATGGAGACTCCCATCGGCGATGATGAAGACTCCCACTTGGGCGACTTCATCGAGGATCGCAATGTGACGGCGCCTGCCGATGCGGCGGTGAACGCGGCCATCCGCGAGGTGGTGGAGGAGTTGCTGGACAACGGCCTCACTCCGCGCGAGGCCAAGGTGCTGCGCATGCGCTTCGGCATCGGCATGAATACCGACCATACCCTGGAAGAGGTGGGCAAGCAGTTTGACGTCACCCGCGAGCGCATTCGGCAGATCGAGGCAAAAGCCCTGCGCAAGCTCCGCCATCCCTCCCGCTCCGAACGGCTGCGCAGCTTTGTAGACGGAGAAGTGAACATCCCGTCTTGACCTTCGCCGGGCCGGAGTCAATACTCCGGCCTCTCCCCGGGCCTGTAGCTCAGCCGGTTAGAGCAGGGGACTCATAATCCCTTGGTCCTCGGTTCGAATCCGAGCGGGCCCACCATATTAATCAATAACTTACAAATGCACCGAAGGGTATCACCGTACCCGGCTGTGCCGTATTTGTACCATGGGCGTGTACCTGCGCGAAAACCCCCTCGACTCTTGCAGAGTCTTCCACCAGGTGCTCCGGCGCCAGGTGGGCATAACGGCGGACCATTTCTATCGATTCCCAGCCGCCCATCTCCTGCAGCTTGTCCAAGGACGTGCAGGACTGCACATGCCAGGAAGCCCAGGCCGCCAGCCTGGGCCCCAACACGAGCGGTTTTTATGGCGTCGGCGAATACCGTTGGCAAACTGGCCCTCTGCATTGGGGAGCCTTCCTCCAGGGAGGCGGAGCGCCAAAACCCATCGATCCGGTGCCTTGCTATGTCGGGGGCGGCCTGTGGCTGGCGGGGCTTATTCCTTGGTCCGCGAAAGACTCCCTGTCCGTGGGCTTTTCGCGGGCCAGCCTGCGCGGATTGCCTCATGCCGAGACCAGCTATGAGCTGACGGGCTTATTTGGGTTGGCACATGGTGTGCATCTTCAACCTGATATACAAGCCGTGATCCATCCCGGAGGCGACTTGCCTACGTCTCTGGTGGGTATTTTGCGGCTCGAGATTAATTTCAAGGAACTGGCAGGCATCTAAGGTGGCGTCGATGTTGGCCGCATGGGGGCAACGGAATCTTCTATGAAGTCCAGGCCGATCATATCGGCCTGAGGAAGGCAGCACCCACGAAATATGATCCCTTCATCGTCATCCATGAGTGGGCCAGTGAAGCCGGTGAGAAGGCCTATGTGTCACCGGTACTTCACTCCCCATCGTTACGCACGAAGCATCGCAGCCATGGATCGAGGTGGGCGATATCGAACGCCCCGATTTCGAACATCTGCATCATCTCCGCGTAGATCTGCATCGGCGAGCGTTGCAGCCGCCAACCGTTGATACGAAGGAACACGTCAGCCGCAGCAAACGCGATGCGCTTGTTGCCATCCACGAACGGGTGGTTGTTCGCCAAGCTCTCCATCAGCGCGGCCGCCTCGGCAACGATGTCATCGTAATAGCCGGTCTGCGGCCGGAACAGCGCCGCCTCCAATGCACCGGGGTCGCGCACCCCTGGCGCGCCGCCGTAGCGCTGCATCAGCACCGTGTGCATCCCGAGCACATCAGCCACGGTCAGATAATCGTGTGCCACGGCCTACTTGGCTAACTCGCGGTAGAGACTGTCGAATTCATCCAGGCTGGATGCGAACGAAGCCATCACGTGGCGGCGGGGGCGTTCTTTTTGCTGCCGGGCGATGTAGTCTCGAAGCGCCTCATCCAGTACCGCCTGGAATTGCCGCCCTTGAGCTTCGGCGATCTGGCGCAGCGCGGACAGCACCTCGGGCGCGGCTTGGGAGGAAAACTTTTCGCGGACGACGGTAGTCATGACCTTCTCCATCATGATTTATCTTGATACTTCATGATAGAGCAAGATGCTCCTATGCGCCACCGCCCTCCCGCACCTCAAAGAGCGCCTCAAGGTGTTGGAATCTGAGTTCGGGGTTCCCGTCAGCATCACGCCGCTATGGAGCAACGACAACCCTCTGAATGCGGGTGATTGGCGCTGATGTCAGTGGGCGTCCATCGTGGCCGGCCAGATTCACCTCGTTGGGAATCATCTTCGCCAGAATGGACGCAAACGCCTTGCCACCCACCTCAGCGAAAGCGGCCAGCGCTCCTTCCTTCACGGTCGCGGTGATCTTGCCGCGCGACCACCACCCGTTGACCACCTGGAATATACGCTCGGGCGAGGTGCATGTGCCGGGCCACGGCAACAAAGATCTTGAGTTGAGGCAGAACATGCGGCGGGTGAATACCTGCCTTATGATAAACTATAGTAAAATGTAACAGTAAATACATTTAACTTTTATTAACTGAAGTTTAGACATTCAGCCCGGCCCCGCCGGGTTTTTATCGCCTTTCTTCCGGCGAAAGTGCTTGACACGGTGA